>JBPPMS010000166.1:0-63058 GCA_051306175.1 Mycobacterium sp.
GGGCGTGATTGTGACATCGGCCACCTCACTTGCCTTGCCCTCGAGGAACGCGACCGCCTCGTTCATATCGTCGTAGGTCGCGTCGGCACGCGGCGCGGCGACCAGCGCCAGCGGCGACGCGCCCTCGTCGGGGAAATGCTCTTCGAGCCGCAGCTGCACGTGATAGGACTGGGAGTCCTTGACCTCGAAACCACCGCCCGTGAGGTGCCCGGACTGGGTGACGCTCAGGTAAATGGAGGGTGCGAGCAGCAGCAGCCAAGCCGCGAAGACGGCCCACCGATATCTACGCAGGTAGCTGCTCAACCGGACCATGAACTGCTGGATAACGACCTCCCCGCCACATTCCCGGCGTTAGCGTGCTGGTGAGCCTACCGCAGGAAATTGTGCAACCGGCCACTGTCGTTCGGCGTGATTGCTGTCGTCTGTGCGAGTGACCGCTGGTTGCGGAGCTGGCGAAATACCGTTCGTCCTCGCGGTGCGACCGGCGGCCTAGCGTTTCTGATTGGCGATGCGACGTGCGCGAACGGCACCATGACTTCGGCTGTAATCGCATCGGGGAGCCGTGAGCCGCCCACCGCAGCTGTTTGCGAGGCGTCAGATGTCCGCACACTGTAAGGAGTAGTTCGATGAAGACGACCACGACTGATACCCCCAGGGCGCTCGCCCGCCGCGCTGTCCAGGCATGCCGGCGCTCGCGGCAGTGCCCACGGGCACCGGTCCGGCCGCCGCCGTCGCGGTGAACATGTCCGGCACCTGTGGCACCGCTCGCTGCCGACCCACCTGACCTGGGGTTGGGCGATTTCTCACGATTGCCTAATGGCTGGACGGGAATCTAGGGCTCGATTCTGCTTAGCTTTCTGTTGTCATCTCACGGGTCGATCGCTCCTGCCCACGGGCGGAGCACCTCTCGTGAGTACGGCATCTCGACTCAACGAAGGAGCCCGCTCATGTTGCTCTCACCCCGTGCTTCGCGCCGCGTCGTGGCCGCTGCGGTCGGGTCGGCGGCCATCACCGGCGCTTTGGCCTTCCCCGGGCCGGCGGCGCAGGCGACCCCACCCAACTGCACCGCGGGCGACTACGCTCAGGTGGCGGCAGGGGTGTCGGCAGGCACGTCCGTCTACCTTTTCACCCATCCCGAGGTGAACGCGTTCTTCACTGGCCTCGAGGGCTTGGAACGCGAGACGGCTCGCGCGCAGATCGAGGAGTACATGCAAGCCAATCCTGTAATCGCAGGCGAACTCGGCGGCATCAGACAACCATTGGTGGACCTGAGGAACCGGTGTGGCGATCTGGACGGTGATGGCCTTGCGGACTACTGATCAGCGGCACGGGATGGTCACGAACTGACCTCCATCGAAGGCGGGGGCCGCACGGTCCTCATGGTTGACGACGACCCTGATGTCAGGACGTCGGTGGCTCGTGGGCTGAGACACTCGGGGTTCGATGTCAGGGTGGCCGCCACGGGCAAAGAAGCGTTGCGGCTCCTCTCGAACGAGATGCACGATGCGCTGGTACTCGACGTGCAGATGCCCGAACTGGACGGCGTCGCCGTCGTGACTGCGCTGCGCGCCCTGGGTAACGACATTCCGATCTGCGTGCTGTCGGCGCGCGACACTGTCAACGACCGCATCGCAGGCCTGGAAGCTGGGGCCGACGACTACCTCACCAAGCCGTTCGATCTCGGTGAGCTGGTGGCGCGCCTGCATGCCCTGCTGCGCCGCGCGAATCATTCCGACGACCGGTCCGACGCGATGATCGTCGGACCGCTGACCATCGACACCGCCCGCAGGTTGGTGTTCGCCGGCGGCGAGCGCGTCGAGCTGACCAAGCGTGAATTCGACCTGCTTGCGGTGCTGGCCGAGAACGCAGGAGTGGTACTGAGTAGGCAGCGGCTGCTGGAACTTGTGTGGGGCTACGACTTCGACGTCGATACCAATGTCGCCGACGTCTTCATCAGCTACCTGAGACGCAAACTCGAACGTGAAGGGGTGCCACGCGTCATCCATACAGTTCGTGGGATCGGGTATGTGCTCAGAGCCGAGCAGTGACCGACGGGGATCCGGCCGCCACCGATAAGTCGCCGCGGCGGTGGCGTCGGTATTCGACTTCGCTGCGCACCCGGGTGGCGCTGGCAGCTGCCATCGCGAGCGCGCTGGTCGTCGGGGTTTTCGCGTTGGTGACGTCGTTCGCCCTGGCCAATAACGATGCCGCACAGTTGGATCGGCGCCTGGACTCGATCGTCGACGCCAGCCTTTATCCCGACGACCCGATCCGGGGCGTCCTGACCACGGGGCGGTCAAGGACGACCGGCGAGATCGTGTTCCAGCGCGGATTCCAGCTGCCCTCGCTACCGGAGGGCACGGAGACGGTCGAGGTCAACGGCGTCGACTACCGGGTACGCACTGTCCCCCTGGTCGACGAGGGTGGCGTGCTGATGTCGATCGGAATCCGCGAGGACAGCATTCTGCTGAGCCGCGCCAGGATTCCGCTGTATGTCGGAATCGGCGCCATCACCGTATTGCTCGCACTCGGCCTGGGCTGGCTGCTGGCGGGACGGGCCGTCCGGCCGCTGCGCACCCTCACCGAACAGACGATGAAGCTCAAACAGGGCACCGACGAGATGCCCCCGGTGCACGGCATCCGCGAGGCCGAGGAGCTTTCCGACGCGATGGCCGGGATGCTGCGCAGGCTGGCGGCAGCGCAGCGGGCGACCACCAATTCCCTGCAGGCGGCGCAGGATTTCGCGGCCAACGCCGCCCACGAACTGCGCACGCCACTGACCGCGATGCGCGCCGACCTGGACACGCTGCGTATTCACAACCTGCCCGAAGACGAACGCGACGAGGTGGTCGGCGACCTGGCGCGCGCGCAACGGCGCGTCGAGGCCATCATCACGGCCCTGGGCCAGCTTGCGTCGGGTCAGCTGGCCCAAGCCGAGGACGTCGAGATCATCGACGTTATGGACATGCTTGACCGCGTGGCTCGCGAGAACATGCGCCCGGGGGGCGACGTGCGCATCGAGGTCGAGGCCGACGATTCCGGCACCATCTTGGGCTGGCCGGGCGGCTTGCGGTTGGCGGTCGACAACCTGGTACGCAACGCGGTTACGCACGGCGGGGCAAGCCGCATCGTGCTCACCGCCGACCGCGAAGCGGACCTGGTGGTGCTCACCGTCGATGACAACGGCAAAGGCCTTCCCGTCGAAGAGCATCGAAAGGTCTTGGGTCGCTTCGTCCGTGGTAGCAACGCGGCGCCGAGCGGCTCCGGGCTCGGGCTGGCGCTGGTGGCGCAGCAGGCCAGTCTGCACGGTGGCGACTTCCAACTGGCCGACGGACCGCTCGGGGGGTTGCGCGCAACGCTGACGGTGCGTACCGCACCGAACATCGACGCGGAATCGTCGGCGTAGGGCCCGCCAGCGCAGCCGCGAGGCTACCGACGGTTGGGCGGCTGGTCACGAATACCTCATGATGTCGAGGTCCAGTGGGCTGACGTTCGTCTGCGTCTGAGCGGTGAAGCCCGGAGCCAGCTCAGCGGGGGTGCCGCCGAGGAGTTGGTTGAGCGCGGCCTCAGACGCCAACCGTCCGGTCAGCTCGAAAGAGTTGATGACAAACGGTAACCCGTTGGAGCGCAACGGGTCCGGTGTGCTCATCAGGTGGAAGTGCAGATGCGGGGCGTCGGTGTTGCCGCTGTTGCCCAGAGACGCGATGACCTGCCCGGTGCCCAGCTGATCGCCCACCTTCACCTTCACGCTACCGGGCTGCAGATGCGCGTAGAACGCGTAGTTGCCGTTGCCGAGGTCCTGGACGATGTGGTTGCCGCCGTACTGGTCGAGGGTGAGGCCCGTCGGACTCGCGCCAGGTACCTGTTCGGGCAGGTTGTCGACGACAGCGACCACCGGTCCTGCGCCCACCGCATGGATATCGGAGCCGAAGTAGGCGTAGCTCTGCAGTTGGTCCTGCGCGCCGACGAGCACCTGGTCCTGCTCGTTGAGTTGGACGTAGTCGATCGCGAATCGCTCTGCGGCCCAAAGCTGCCCGTTGATCGGGTTGAGCGCCCCGCGGTGTGCGGACAGGCCGCAGCAGCCGTCGCCGTTGAGCCAGTTGGGCCCGCGCAGCGGCGCTGAGATGACAACGGGTTCGCCTGTGGACACCTCGGTGGGGGCGATGGTCTCGGTCATGGTCGCCGGGACGAGTGGCGGGTTCGGCTTGGCCGCCTCGATGCCGACGGCATGGATGAGGTTGGCGGGGATGGCGGGTTCCGGGCCGTCGGCCGGACGGTCGACAGCAACGTCAAGCCAGACGATGCCTGCCTGCCCCGGGCCGAGCTTGTTGGTCGGGTTGCCCGCGACACGCATCCAACTCGACAGTTGGTCACCGGACAGTGACAGCAGCGCGGTGTCTCCGGCCAAGACGGCGAGGGAGGTGATCGTCACCTCGTCGGGCATCCTGTTGACCAGGTCGACCTCGTACGCCAGATGGATCCTGCCGTCTGTGCCGGGAACCGGAATGGGCGCGGCGACCACCGAACCTGTGACCGGGGTGAGCACCGACGGTCCTTCGGCGCGGGGAGGTGGTGAATCTTGTGGCGCTACAACTGAACTCGACGACGAGGGAGCCGGTGTCGAGCTGGATTTCTGGTCTGAGGCCTGCTCGGTCGACGGTGTGCAGGAGGCCACCAGTAGGCCAGCAGCCCCTACAAATATGGCGGCCACGTGGTTGGGGAGCTGCATGTGGCCGATCCTGTCACAGAGGCGTTGGTCAGCCCGGCTCGTCGTCGAATCCGTCAGATTTGGGCGGCGGCAACGGACCCTGAAGGGCGCCGCCGTGCGGGTCGGCGGGGCGTGCGTCGGCAGCAGGCTCCTCGCCTTCGGACCCGGTCTCGGACCCGGTCTCGGAGTCGGACCCGGTCTCGGAGTCGGTGTGGTCCGCGGTGGATGCGTCCGGGTCGACGGTCGACTCGGTCCGGAAGACGAGGAAGAACACCACCCAACCGATCGCGGCGATGAATAACCAGCTGATCAACCGGTAGATCAGCATCGCCGAGATCGCGTTGGGCAGTGTCATCCCGCTGGACACCAGGCCGGGCACCAGGACGGCTTCGACCACCAGCAGACCGCCCGGGGTCAGCGGGATGGATCCGACAGCGCGAGCTGCTGCGTACGCGACGGTGATGCCTGCCAGCGACGGGTGTCCACCGGCGGCATACGCAGCGAACGCCAGGCAGGCCACGTCTGCGATCCAGTTGAACATCGACCAGCTGAACGCAAGGCCGAGGGTGCGCCTACTCATGCTGACGGACTCCAGCTGCCGCAGCGTCTCGCGCCACTTCTCCAACCCGGTGCCGAGGGGCTTGCCGCGCAGCGAGTTCACCCATGACAGCACCCTGACGCCGATGCCGTCGAGCAGGTCGGGTCGTGAGGCCACCGCCTGCGCCAACAACATCAGCGCGACGAACAACCCGAGCGAGAACACCAGCGAGAACGGGTTCTTCGTGGCGCCGAGCAGGAATGCACCGCCCAGGCCGAGCAGCGCGAGGCCGACGGCCTGCAGCGCGCCCGACATCACCAACTGCCACGACGCCACCACGGGGGAAGCGCCCCACAGGCGTTGCTGCCGGTACATGAAGGTGGCCGAAAGCACGGGCCCGCCCGGCAGTGTGGTGCTCAGCGCGTTGCTCGCGTAGAAGGCGCCCTCGGAGCGCAACTGTTTGACCTCGACGCCCGCTGACCGCAGAAGTGTGCGTTGGATCTGGGCGAAGCTGTGCATCGACGCGGCGGCCGCGACAACGGCGGCGAGCACCCACCACCAGTTTGCGCTGAGCAGGCTGCGCCACGCCGTGGCCAGCTGGTCCCACACCAGGTAGGCCTCGACCGTCAGTACCACCACCAGCACTGCGAAGATCGCCCACCGCAGCCACCAGTACTTGCTGCGCGCAGACCCCTCCCTAGTGGGTGCGTCGTCGGCGGCCGCGTCGTGGGACACGGGTTACAGGGTAGCGGCGGCAGTCGTGCGAACGGTTCGCCAGTTCGGCGACGGGTGCGGGATGCCGCTGGCGATGCGCCGGTAAGGCCGGTGCTCGCAGCTAGGCTGAGCCTATGGCGGCCAGCGCACAGGTGGACAGTGACGCGGTATCCCCACTGGTACGGAAGGCGGCGGCCTGGTCCTGGCGGCTGCTGGTCATCGGGGCGCTGGTGTACGGGCTGATCACCGTCACCAACCACCTCGAGGTGATCGTCGTCCCGGTGGCCATTTCGCTGATGATCGCGGCGTTGCTGGTCCCCGCCGTCGACTGGCTGGACCGCCGCGGCGCACCGAGGGGTGGAGCCGTGGCGCTGGTGTTGCTCACCGGCTTCGCCGTGGTGGGTGGCCTGCTTAGCTTCGTGGTCAGCCAGTTCGTCGAGGGCATGCCGGGCCTTGCCGAACAGGTCACCAAGAGCATCGGCTCGACCTCGGACTGGCTCACCGACGGTCCGCTCGGCATCGCGCCGGGCACGATCGACCGAGCCGGGCAGGTGGCGATCGAGACCATCCAGCGCAATCAGGAGAGGCTCACCAGCGGTGCGCTGTCCACCGCCGCAACGATCACCGAAATCGTCACCGGTGCCTTTCTGACGTTCTTCACGTTGACCTTCCTGCTCTACGGGGGTCGCAACATCTGGCATTTCGTCACCCGTGCCTTCCCGTCGTCGGTGCAGGACAGGGTGCGCGAATCGGGAAACGCGGGCTTCGGGTCGCTGATCGGATACGTCCGCGCCACCTTCCTCGTGGCGCTCGTCGACGCCGTGGGTATCGGCACCGGCCTTGCCATCATGGGCATCCCGCTGGCGCTACCGCTGGCGTCGCTCGTCTTCATGGGTGCATTCATTCCGCTGGTGGGTGCGATCATCACGGGTTTCCTCGCCGTGATTGTCGCGCTCCTCACCCAGGGGCCCATCTACGCCCTGATCACCCTCGGCCTGATCATCGGGGTGCAGCAGCTGGAAGCGCATGTCCTGCAGCCGCTGGTGATGGGACGCGCGGTGTCGATCCACCCATTGGCGGTGGTTCTGGCGATCGCCACCGGCGGCGTGCTGTGGGGCATCGTCGGTGCGCTGCTGGCGGTCCCCTTGGTCGCGTTCCTCAACAGCGCCGTGCGGGTGCTGCTGGCGCCAGATCCCGCGGCCGAGGAGGAGCAGTTGGCCGAGGGTTCAGGTGACGACGCCGTCATCGCCGCCACACCCGACGAGTGTTAGGGCCGTCCCTCGCGTCGCAGTAACTCGGCGGCGGTGACGCCCCCGCCGCGGCGCCGCTGCAGCTGCTGCTGTGGCTCTTGCTCTGCGGCCTCGGGTTCCTGAGCGGGGAGCTTCTCCGTCGCCTCGGTGTCACCGGCCGAGGGCGCCTGCCGGACCGGCATGCTGTTGGTGGGGTCGGCTGCCGCGCCGCCGCCACGCGGTGCCCGTCCACCGTTGCTGGGACGCTCGTGTGCGCCGCCGTTGGCCGGTGGGCGCTGCACGGGGATGGCGGTCGTGGCCGCGCCGGCCGCGGGCTGCCCGCCACGCAACTCTCCGAGCCACGACTCGATCTCGCGTTCCTCGCGGGCCTGTGGCGGCGCAGGAACTGCAGCCGCAGGCGACGGCGTGATGGGCCGCGGCCGGCGCGGATGGCTGCCGGTGGGCCCGACGCGTTCGGGTCCCGGCGCCGCTGGGCTGGCGCCCGGCCGCGGCCCGCTGTGTTCCTGGGCTGAGAACCTCGTGGTCGGAGGCTCGGCGCCGCGGGCGGCCTTGGCAGGCTCCTTCGGGCGTTGTCCGGTGGGCAACTCCGCTGGGCGGGCCGCGTTCGGGAGCTTTGCGGTGCCCGCGGCGGACGGGCTTTCCGCCGGACGGGCCGGCGCGATGGCGCGGACCGGGGCGCGCCCCCGCGTCGGGCCCTCGGGACTGGGATGGCTGGGATCGTGCGGCGGCGGCTTCCGACCGGGCCCGCCAACGCCCGCACCGACCAGCACGTCCTCCTGTTCATGGACGACGGGGCGTTTGCGCTCGTCGGGCAGATGGATCTCGCCGAGTCCCAGGCGAGTCTGCAGGCGCTTCATCCAGCGCGGCGCCCACCAGCAGTCGTCCCCGAGCATCTTCATGATGGCCGGGACGAGGAACATCCGAATGATGGTGGCGTCCAGCAGCAGAGCGATCAGGAGGCCGAACGCGAGGTACTTCATCATCACCAGGTCAGAGAAGACGAACGCTCCCGCGACCACGGCGAGGACCAACGCCGCACCGGTGATGAGTCGACCGGTTGTCGCGGTGCCGATGCGGATAGCTTCCTGCGTGGACATTCCGCGTTCCCGGGCTTCGACCATGCGGGAGACCAGGAACACTTCATAGTCGGTCGACAGACCCCAGATCACCGCGATGATCAGACCGATCATCGGCGCCATCAGCGGCTGCGGTGTGTAGTTCAACACCTCGGAGCCGTGGCCTTCGACGAACATCCACGTGAGGATGCCCAATGTAGAGCCGAGGGTCAGGGCGCTCATCAACGCGGCCTTGATCGGCAGCACCACCGATCCGAATGCCAGGAACATCAGAATCGTCGTGGTGATGATCAGGACCACGACCATCAGAGGCAGCTTGTTGTAGAGCGAGTGGATGCTGTCCTGCTCGAGGGCTGGGGTGCCACCCACGGACAGGGTTATCCCCGGCGGCGGCTGGATCGCTCGAAGCTCGTCGATCTTCTGCTCGGCGTCGTTGCGGTTGAGCAGGCCGTTCTGGATCACGCGCACCGAGGGGTCCTGTGACGCTCCCGCCAGATACGAACGTTCCTGCCACATCGGCGACGGGTCGTCATTCGGGCCGGTGAACCCGGCGATCGTCTGCGCCTTGTTGCGCACTTCGGAGATCTGCTGCTCGGTGACAGGTTCGCCGTCGTCGGACTGGAGCACCAGCGTCAGGGGTTCGGTGCGGAAACCCTGGAAGGTCGAGTCGAACTGCTCCTGCGCCTGACGCACCGGGTTGTCCGGGGGCAGGTACTTCTCACTTATGCCACCCAAGGCCAGCTGGCCGAGCGGCACGATCAGCAGGATCATCACGATGACGATCGGTATCGCGAACGCGCCCGGTCGCTTCATCACCCGGTTGACCAGCTTGCCCCAGAAACCCTGCTCGACCTCTTCGCGGGTCTTCGTCTTCTGCAACCGATCGGCGACCCAGTTGATCCACCTGTTCGTCGGCTTCCAGTTCCTCAGGAAGGGCACTCGCAGCAGGGTGCGCACGCCGAGGGCGTCGACGTTCGGCCCGAGGATGGCCAGCGCGGCGGCCAGCACGGTGATCGACAGGATGGCCGCCAGCATCACCGACGCGATGATCGCGTAGGTGATCGACTTGAGGAATCCCTGCGGGAAGAGCAGCAGTGGCACCGAGGAGGCGACGATGATCACCGCGGAGAAGGCCACCGTGCGGCCGGAGGTCATCATCGTGCGCCGGACGGCCGTCTCGGTGTCGTAGCCCTCGGCTATCTCTTCTCGGAATCGGCTCACGATGAAGAGTCCGTAGTCGATGGCGATACCCAGGCCGATCAAAGTCACGACAGGTTGGGCGAAGAAGTGCACCGGTGCGAATTCGGCGATGAGGCGCATGATCCCCAGCGCACCCGCGATCGAGAGGCCACCGATGATCGCGGGCAGCGCGGCCGCGATGACGCCGCCGAAGACGAAGAACAGCACGACGGCCACCAGCGGGATCGCGGCGATCTCGGCGCGCTTCTGGTCCTCGCCGATGGTGCCGGTCAGTTCGGCCGCCAGCGGCTGTAGGCCTGCCAGCTGCACGTCGATACCGTCGATGGCGAGGCTGTCCTTGACCAGCTTGTAGTTGTTCAGGATGACGTCGTCGTTATCGCCCTTGAGCTGGATCGACATGAACGCGTGCTGCCTGTCGGCGTCGGCCATGTTTTTCAGGAGATCGGGACTCTTGAAGTAGCCGATGGACTGCAGAATCTCGTCGGGGTGATCCTCCTGGAGCTGGGCCAGGTTGTCCAGAATCGTGTTGGTGAACGCCGGATCGTCGACGGTCTTGCCCTCGGGGGCGGTGTAGATGGCGATGATGTGGCCGGAGGTGTCACGACCGTACGCTGCGTCGGCGACCAGCGATGCATGCACCGACTGGCTGCCTTCGTCGTAGAAGCCACTCTGGGTGACGTGGTTGCCCAGGGAGATTCCGTAGACGCCACCGCCCAGGCACAGCGCAACCATCACTCCGATAACGATGTATCGGTAGTGGTATACGTTTCGACCCCACCAGGCGAACACGTAAGCTCCTTACTAAACTCTTACTACTCGCGCGTCATTTCAGTTGTCACACACGCGAGTTCAGTAGCGACGACAGCGGCCGGAATGGCTGCAGCCACGCACCCTGCTCGGGCAGCGAATCGAGGCCGATTCGCGGGAGCGATTCCCTGAAGACCCCGGGGATGTCCTCCAGGTCGACGAACTCCAAGGTATCTGACGCTAGCGCCCAGTTCGCATGTTCGCGAAATCCGAGCACGTGAACGGGGGTGCCCGTCCTGGCGATGTCCTCCAGCGGTAGGCGGAACGCCTGACCGTCCGCCGACGCCACCAACACCGCGGCCAGGCCTTCGTCGCGCCGCAGCGCGATGTGATCGAGCATGTCGCTGTCGACGTCGCTATCGTCGTCGACCTTGGGTTTAGCGAAGACCGCGAAGCCGACGTTGCGCAACGCCTCGACCCACGGCCGTACGACATCGGCGCTACCTGGCGCGATGTTGGTGAACACGGTCGCCTCGGGTTGCAGTGCCTCGCCGAGCGAGGCCGACAGATCGGCAGTTCGTGACAGCAGCCACCGTCCCAGAGCGTCGAACCGGGGCCGGTGCGCGGCAGTCGGCCTGCCGCCGAGGATCGAACCAAGCCCCATGTCGAGGTTGGGGGCGTCCCACACCAGCAGCACCCGGGCGGGTGCGGCGGTCACCGTATGGGTGTCGCTACCCAGGGCCGTCTCACCGGCGCCGTCGGCGAAGGGGGACGCGGCGACGTCGCCGCTGACGCTCACCTGCGGGTCCAGATGAGTTCGGTCACCGGGCGGCCCGCGTCGCCAGCCTTGTTCTCGTACTTGGTGGGGGGCCTGGCCACCGACACCGGAAGCGTCTCAGCCGGCCCGGACCTGCGCAACGACGGTTCACCGTCGCCGCACTGCGCGATCTGCTCGGCGTAGTTGGCGTCGTCGGTGGCGGCGTGCAGCACGCCGCCGGGAATCAGCCGGTCGGCGATCAGCTCGACGATGCTGGGCTGCAGGAACCGTCGCTTGTGGTGGCGTGCCTTGGGCCACGGGTCGGGGAAGAACACCCGCACCGCCGTCAGAGATCCCGGACCGATCAGATGCGCCAGGACGTCAACGGCGTCGCCGCGGATGAGCCGCACGTTGGTCACCCCGTCGCGGTCCAGTGCGGACAGCAACTGGGCGAGGCCGCGTTTGTAGACCTCGACTGCCAGCACGTCGAGATGAGGTTCGGTCTTGGCCATCGCCAGGGTCGACGTTCCGGTCCCGCAGCCGATCTCCAGCACCAGAGGGGCCGATCGGCCGAACCAGCTCGCGGCGTCGAGGTGGCCCGTGAGCTCACCTGAGGCGCCTTCCCGCCTGGCCTCGATGCCGATCTCGGACCAGCGCCGTTCCCATAGCCGATGTTGTCCGTCGGACAGCGCGGAGCGCCGTGACCGAAAGCTCGTCACGCGCGGATACGGAGAGGGCGGGTGCGCGGCGGGATCCGTGGAGGCACCGACGGGCCCCCCGCGCTGAGCATGCATTTGTCCATGGTGGCTGATGAATCCGGTGGCACCCACATCGTGGGGCAGATTGATACCCAACAGTTGCCTTCCCGGTGCCGCCTGGGGAGTGAGTTCGCGCCGGTCTCCGATGAGTGCCACCATTTTCGAACAACGCGCGACGCGTTCCCCGGCGCGCGGGAGCGCCAAGACTGGATAACACTCGACAGGGGCCCGAACATTTTCGCTGACGAGCTGACACGGTTCGCCGCCGAATCCGGCGATCGACGGATCGCGGCCCTGGCCCGGCGGGTCGCCGCACCCGTCACGGTGGCGGTCCACGGCAGAGCGGGCGTCGGCCGTTCCACGGTAGCCGCCGCGCTGTCCGCGGCCCGGGTGTCGGTGTGTGCCTCCGAGTCCGCCAGCGACGTCGAGGTGGATGTCGACGTGTTCGTCATCGCCGAAGTGCTCAAGCCCGAAGACCGCGCCGCCGTCGCCGCGACGCGCCGACCTGCAGTTGTGGTGTTGAACAAGGCCGACCTGTGCGGCTTCACCAGAGGTGGACCCATCGCCGCCGCCGAAGCTCGTGCGGAGCACTACCGGAGGCTCACAGGGCTCCCCACCGTGCCGATGGTCGCGCAGCTGGCTGTCGCCGACGTTGACGCCGAACTGGTTGCGGCACTAGATATTCTGGCCGCTGAACCGGCCGACTTGAGCTCAGTGGACAGATTCGTGGAGTGCGAACACCGGGTGCCTCGCGCCGCTCGGCAGCGTCTGCTCGCCACGCTCGACGTGTTCGGGATCGCGCACGCAGTGCTGGCAATCCGCACCTCCGGCGCCGCGGCGATCGGTCCGCAGGGCCGACGCGCAACGGATCTGGCCGCCGTCCTGCGCCGTCTCAGCCGAACCGACGCGGTGGCCGCGCACATTGGTGCGGTGGGTGCCGAAGCCGTCTACCGGCGGGTGGGCGACGCGATGGGAGAGTTGGAGAGGTTGGCCGTCGGCGATCAGCAGGTGGCCGCGTTCTGCCGCGGCGACGGCGTCGTCCTGGCGCGGATGCAAGCAGCGGTCGACGTGGTGGAGGGAGTCGGGCTGACCGTCGACACCGGCGACGACGCGCACGCCCACCTGAGCCGCGCGGTGCGCTGGCGCAACTACAGTTGCGGCCCTGTGACGTCGGTTCATCGCTCGTGCGGTGTGGACATCTCCCGTGGTTCGCTGCGGTTGCTGGCGCGGACGGCGAAAGGGGGTTCCGGTTGGTGACCCAGTGCGAGGAGCACGACGACGGAGGCGGGCGGAGCTGGGTGGGCAGCAGTACCGCCGCCGCCATCGCCGCGGTCGACGCGCTGGTGGCGGCCGTGGAACCGGGTATCGGTCCGCCCGCGGTCGAGATCAAGGAAGTTGTTCTCGTCACGGGACCGTGGCTGGCGGGAACTTCGAGCCTGGTCGGTGCGCTGCGTACCCGACTGCCCGAGGTGTCGTTCGTCGAGTCTGAGGAGATCGGGATCCGGGAGGCTCCGAGCGCGGTGGTTTTCGTGACGTCCGCGGTGGCCCCCCTGACCGCATCGGATTGCGCGCTGCTGGACAGCGCGGCGGCCAACACCGACCCGGTGATCGGAGTCGTGACCAAGATCGACGTGCACCGCAAGTGGCGTGAGGTGGTCGATGCCAATCGGAGTCTGCTGGCCAGGTGCTCGCCGCAGTTCGCCGATGTCGAGTGGGTGGGTGTGGCTGCGGCGCCCGAGATCGGGGACTCCGACGTCGACGCACTTCTCAACCTGCTCGCCGATACCCTCGCCGCGCCCGACCTGGCTCGGCGGAACCGTCTGCGCGCGTGGGAGTTCCGGCTTCAAGGGGTGGCCACCCGGCTTGATCGTGAAGCCGAGGGTGTCGATCGGCAGGCACGGGTGGCGACATTGCGCAAGCAGCGCTCCGAGGCGATTCGGCATGGTCGCCTCAGCAGGTCCGAGCGCACGATCGCCATGCGCAGCCAGATCCAGCAGGCGCGGGTGCAGCTGGCCTATTTCGCCCGCAACCGGTGCGCGTCGGTGCGTTCCGAACTGCAGGAGGACGCCGCGGCGATGACCCGGAGCAGGCTGCCGGCATTCGCCGACTACGCGCACCGGCGGCTCGACGAGGTGGTGGGCGAGGTGGAGGACGGTATCACCGCGCACCTGTCAGATGTTGCACACGAGCTGGCCCTTCCGCCGCCGCCCTCGAGCCAACCACGGCCTCGCCTCGACGTCGCTGCGCCCCCGTTGACGTCGCGGCGGCTGGAGACGCGGCTGATGATGCTGCTTGGAGCAGGTTTCGGTCTCGGGATCGCGTTGACGCTGAGCCGGCTGTTCGCCGACCTGGCGCCGGCGTATACGATCGCGGGCACCCTGGCCGGTGGCATCACCGGACTTGCGGTGACGGTGTGGATCGTCGGCGTGCGCGGGCTGCTGCACGATCGCGCGGTGCTGGACCGCTGGATCACCGAGATCACCTCGAACCTGCGCGCCACGGTCGAGGAGTTGGCGGCCACCCGGGTCCTGGCCGCCGAATCGGCGCTGACGGCGCAGCGCGCGGCCCACGATGAGACCGACAACGAACAGGTGGAGCGCCGGATCGCCGAGATCGACGCCGAACTACGCGAACATTCCGTCACGGTGGCCAGGGCCGCGGCGAGGCGTGACCGTCGCGCCGCGACGCTGCAGCGCGCTCTGGATGCTGTGCACGCCGAACTCGCTGCGGTGGATTCTTCCCGGCAGGAGGCCGACGGTGACGTCGCGGCGGACGACGAGGTGTCGGTGCCCGTCGGAGCCGAGCAGGTGCCGGTGTCCGACGGTGAGGAGGCGGATCGCGTGGGGTGAGCCGGACATGGGCTCGGACGCGCCGACCGCGATCACTGACGACGCCGGGAAATCGAGTGCGACCAGCGCTCCTCGGCGTCGGGAAAGCCTCTACGCGGCCGAAAAGTGACGATCTGTATCGGTCAAGAACTTTCTGAATCGTTCTTGTGAGTGAACGGACATCCGTCCGAATTTCGGCGCCTATGTCACCCGCGTTAACCTATTCCACAGGAACTACCCATGGCGCCCCGCCAGGGCGACTTAGGGATACAAGCCTGGCGCCAAATCTACGCGGGAGAAATCGATGACCTCAGCGACCATTCCAGGTCTGGACAACGCACCGACCAAACACCAGGGCCTTCTCGCCTGGGTCCAGGAGGTCGCCGAGCTGACGCAACCTGACCGGGTTGCCTTCGCCGACGGTTCCGAACAGGAGTACGAACGCCTCGCTGAGCAGCTGGTCGCGGTGGGCACGTTCCAGAAGCTCAATCAGAAGAAGCAGCCCAACTCCTATCTCGCGCTCTCGGATCCCTCTGACGTGGCGCGGGTCGAATCGCGCACCTACATCTGTTCGGAGCGGGAGATCGACGCAGGCCCCACCAACAACTGGATGGACCCCGCCGAGATGCGGACCATCATGTCCGACCTCTACCGGGGATCGATGCGTGGACGCACCCTGTGGGTGGTTCCGTTCTGCATGGGGCCGCTGGACGCCGAAGATCCCAAGCTCGGTGTCGAACTCACTGATTCGGAGTACGTCGTGGTCTCCATGCGAACCATGACCCGGATGGGGACGGCGGCACTGGACAAGATCGGCGACGACGGCTTCTTCGTCAAGGCGCTGCACTCGATCGGCGCGCCGCTGGAGGACGGCCAGGCCGACGTGCCGTGGCCGTGCAACGAGACCAAGTACATCACCCACTTCCCGGACACCCGCGAGATCTGGAGCTTTGGCTCCGGCTACGGCGGCAACGCGCTGCTGGGTAAGAAGTGCTACTCGCTGCGCATCGCCTCGGCCATGGCTCACGACGAGGGCTGGCTGGCCGAGCACATGCTGATCCTCAAGCTCATCTCGCCGCAGGACAAGGCCTACTTCATCGCCGCGGCGTTCCCGTCGGCGTGCGGCAAGACTAACCTCGCGATGCTGCAGCCCACGATCCCTGGCTGGCGCGCCGAGACGGTCGGAGACGACATCGCCTGGATGCGGTTCGGGAAGGACGGCCGGCTCTATGCCGTCAACCCCGAGTTCGGTTTCTTCGGCGTCGCCCCAGGCACCAACTGGGACTCCAACCCAAACGCCATGAAGACCATCGCGGCAGGCAACACCGTCTTCACCAATGTCGCCAAGACCGATGACGGCGACGTGTGGTGGGAGGGCCTCGAGGGTGAACCCGACCACCTGATCGACTGGAAGGGCAACGACTGGGTTCTGCGCGAGACGGAAACCAAAGCAGCGCATCCGAATTCGCGCTACTGCACTCCGATCTCCCAGTGCCCCACGCTGGCCCCGGAGTGGGACGACCCGCAGGGTGTGCCAATTTCGGCCATCCTTTTCGGCGGTCGCCGCAAGACCACTGTTCCGCTCATCACCCAGGCCCGCGACTGGCAGCACGGCGTCTTCATCGGCGCCACGCTGGGCTCCGAGCAGACCGCTGCCGCCGAGGGCAAGGTCGGCACCGTGCGTCGGGACCCGATGGCCATGCTGCCGTTCCTCGGCTACAACGTCGGCGACTACTTCCAGCACTGGATCGACATCGGCAAGAACGCCGACGAGTCCAAGATGCCGGCCGTGTTCTTCGTCAATTGGTTCCGTCGCGGTGACAACGGCCGCTTCCTGTGGCCGGGCTTCGGCGAGAACAGCCGGGTGCTCAAGTGGGCCATCGAGCGGATCGAGCACAAGGCCGAAGGCAAGAGCACCCCGATCGGCATCGTGCCGACGGCCGCCGACATGGACCTCGACGGCTTGGACGTGGATGCCGCCGACGTCGACGAGGCGCTGGCCGTCAACGCCGAGGAATGGCGCAAGGAACTGCCTCTGATCGAGGAGTGGTTCGAGTTCGTCGGCGAGAAACTGCCCACCGGCATCAAGGACGAGTTCGACGCGCTCAAGACCCGCTTGGCCGAAGCCGAATAGCTTTCGGCTTAGCGGTTTGCCCACGCGGCCCCGACCATTGTTGACCCATGTCACACAACAATCGACCTGGCGCAAACGGAATCACCGGGATCTTTCGTCCTTGGCGCTAGCTAGCGCTAGCGCGTCCAGCAGATCCAGCGTGACCAACCCTCGTTGCGCACCGCCAGGAATGTCGGGTAGTTGACACCCGTCAAACAGTGGCGTCGTAGAGTCATCCTATGCAAATCCGCGAGCATGTCGGAGCCGACAAACCCGCCATCGTCCTTCATCCGTCCGGAACCGTGGTCACGTTCGACGAACTGGAGTCACGAGCCAATCGGCTGGCGCACTGCTTCCGCGCCGCAGGCCTCGTCGAGGGCGATGCCGTCGCGATCCTCATGGAGAACAACGAACACATCCACGCGGTGATGTGGGCGGCCCGCCGCGCGGGTCTGTACTACGTACCTATCAGCACCCACCTCACGGCAGCTGAAGCGGCCTACATCGTGGACAACAGCAGCGCCAAAGCGATAGTGGGATCCGTGGCACTACGCAAGACGCTCGAAGATCTCGGCCAACACCTTCCCGGCGGACTGCCCGGCCTGCTCCTGATCGCCGATGGCGAGTTGGACGGTTGGCAGCGCTATCCCGAATACGTTGCCGAACAACCCGACACGCCGATCGACGACGAGATCGAAGGCGACCTGCTGCAGTACTCCTCGGGCACCACCGGCAGGCCGAAGGGCATCAAGCGCGACCTGCCGCACGTACCGCCGTCGGAGGCGCCGGGCATGATGTCGGCGCTCATCGGATTCTGGATGACGCCCGACGCCGTATACCTCAGTCCCGCACCGCTTTACCATACGGCACCCTCGGTGTGGTCGATGCAGATTCAGGCCGCGGGGATAACAACCGTCGTGCTGGAGAAGTTCGACCCCGAGGAAACGCTCGACGCAATCCAGCGCCATCGGGTCACCCACGGCCAGTTCGTCCCGGTGATGTTCACCCGGATGCTGAAATTGCCTGAGGGAGTGCGCACTTCCTACGACCTGTCGAGCCTGCGCCGCGTGATGCACGCTGCGGCGCCATGTCCCGTCGAGATCAAGAAGCAGATGATCGACTGGTGGGGCCCGATCGTCGATGAGTATTATGCTTCGTCGGAAGCCATTGGCGCAACGCTGATCACCGCCGAAGACTGGCTCACGCATCCGGGCTCGGTCGGCAAGGCCATGACAGCCGTGGTGCACATCCTCGACGACGACGGCAACGAGGTGCCGCCTGGGGAGGCGGGAGAGATCTTCTTCGAGGGCGGCCTCGACTTCGAGTATCTCAACGACCCGGACAAGACGGCCAAAGCACGCGACAAGCACAATTGGAAAACTGTGGGCGACATCGGTTATCTGGACGAGGACGGCTATCTCTACCTGACCGATCGCCGCCACCACATGATCATCTCGGGCGGCGTGAACATCTACCCGCAGGAAGCGGAGAACATGCTGGTGGTCCACCCGAAGGTGATGGACGCGGCGGTGTTCGGGGTACCCGACGACGAGATGGGCCAGAGCGTCAAGGGCGTGGTACAGACAGTGAATCCCGCCGATGCCACCGAGGAGTTCGCCGGGGAGCTCCTGACCTGGCTGCGAGAACGCTTGTCGCACTACAAGTGTCCACGCTCCATCTCGTTCGAGCCGCAGCTGCCCCGCACCGACACCGGCAAGCTCTACAAGCAGAGTTTGGTGGCGAAGTACTCTCAACTAGCCTCGGTGTCACTCCTCGCCGCTGATCACACGGCCGCGGCGTCTGGCCCGAGCACCGTCACGGTGTAACCCGCGGCGAGATCTGTTTTCGCGCTTCTAGCCCTTCGTCACGTTCGGCATCCCGATTCGTTCTCCGGTCACCCGGATCGCCTCAACGTCACGCGGTAGGTGTATTGCTCGGGCAGGAAATAACTGACCGCCAACTCGACGGCAGCGCTGGTGGCGTCGCGGTAGAGCCGGTCGACCCGAAGCATCGGATGCCCGGTGGGACTGCCGACCGCTGCCGCCACCGTATCGTCAGCGGCGGCCACGGTGATCGACTGCGCCGCTTCGTCAATCGAGTGCGGCAGGGTTGGCTCGAGCAGCCCGATGACGGTATGGGTACTGGCGGCACCCGTCTGCAACTCGGGTGAGTCGAGCAGTGAGCGGGCCACGGGCTCCGGTAGATGCACGGTCGTCACGACGAATCGGACGTTCTCGTGTGAACGCCGAAACACCACGGTGTACACGACGTCGTCGTCGAGGCCCAATCTGCTAGCCGCATCGACGTCGACGCGTCGGCGCAGTCCGCTCAGGACGTCCATCGTGGTGTCGTCGGACAGACTCATCAGGTCGTCGATGGAGCCGAGCTGGCGCAGGTAGCGCTGCGGGGCCTCGCGTGCATACGTGCCCCGGCCGGGGACGCGGTACACCGCACCCTCCGCCACGAGATCCTGGAAGGCCCGTCGCACTGTCTGCCGGGACAAGCCGAAGCGCGCGACCAACTCCGACTCCGTGGGCAGGCGGGTGCCGTCGCTGTAGCGCCCGCCGGCGATCTCGTCGCGAAGACGCTGGTACAGAGCCTGATACGCGGGTGCCGTTCTCATCCTCGTCCCGTTGCGTCGCTCGCCCGGCCTAGATCCCGCCTCGCGTCACCAATTGACTTGCGATGACGTTGCGCTGAATCTCGTTGGTGCCTTCGCCGACAATCATCAGCGGCGCGTCGCGGAAGTACCGTTCGACGTCGAACTCGGTGGAGTAGCCGTAGCCGCCGTGGATGCGCACCGCGTTCAAGGCCACTTCCATGGCGGTCTCGGATGCGAAGAGTTTTGCCATGCCCGCCTCCATGTCGGCCCGCTCACCCGCGTCGTAGCGGCGCGCGGCATACAGCGTTAGTTGGCGTGCCGCAGTAAGTTTCGTGGCCATATCGGCCAGGTAGTTGCCTACGGACTGATGCTGCCAGATCGGCTTGCCGAACGTCTCGCGGTCCTGGGCGTAACGCAGCGCATCCTCTAGGGCGGCAGCCGCCACGCCCAATGCCCGCGAGGCGACCTGGATTCGGCCTGTCTCAAGACCTTTCATCATCTGCGCGAAGCCGCGACCCGGCACCCCGCCCAGCACCGCCGACGCAGGTACCCGGTAGTCGGCGAAGGTGAGTTCGCAGGATTCGACGCCTTTGTAGCCAAGCTTGGGGAGATCGGGTGACACCGTGAGTCCCTCGCCGTGTTCGGCGAGCACCACCGAGATGCCACGGTGCCGCGGTGTCGCGGTGGGGTCGGTCTTGCACAGCAGCGCGATCACGCCGGAACGGCGTGCGTTGCTGATCCATGTCTTGGCACCGTTGACGACGAGCTCGTCGCCGTCGGCGAACGCGGTGGTCGTCATGCTCTGCAGATCCGATCCGCCACTGGGTTCGGTGAGTGCCATCGTCGCGCGGACCTCGCCGCTGGCCATCGCGGGCAGATAGCGACGCTTCTGGTCTTCGGTGCCGAACAGTGTGAGCAATTTCGCCACGACGGTGTGCCCGCCCATCGCGCCGGCCAGGCTCATCCAGCCTCGTGCCAGCTCTTCGGTGACATGCACATAACACGGCGTAGACACCGGTGCGCCAGCGTACTCCTCCGGTATCGCCAGGCCGTAGATTCCGATGCGCTTCATCTGCTCGATCCACGCTTCTGGATAGGTATTCGCGTGCTCCACGTCGCGCACCGTGGGTTTCACATCCCGGTCGACGAAGGCGCGTACCGTGCGGACCAGCTCTGCTTCCTCCTCACTCAGATCGTGCGTCACAGCCAGCCCTTCCAAGGTCGAAATGTACGGCCATATTGACACGTCGCTCGTCAAACTGCCAGCATGCTGAGCTGTGACTTTGTCCGGCCATTTATCCGAACGCGGCGGTGGACCGTTCTTCGACGATCTCGCGGTAGGGCAGGTCTTCGACTCCGCTCCGTCGATGACGCTCTCCTCCGGTGCCGCCGCGGTGCATGGGTCCATCCTCGGCGATCGGCTTCGGCTTCCGTTGGACGTCGAACTGTCCCGCGCGGTGACTGGCGCGTCGGACGCGGTGGCCCACCCCGGGTTCGTCTGTGACGTGGCGATCGGTCAGTCGACTCTGGTGACCCAGCGGGTGAAGGCCAATCTGTTCTACCGTGGGCTGCAGTTCCACCGGTTTCCGGTACTCGGCGACACCGTGTTCACGCGCACCGAAGTCGTTGGCCTGCGCCAGAATTCCACCAAGCCCGGCCGAGCTCCAACCGGCCTGGCCGCCCTGCGGATGACGACGGTCGATCAGGTGGGGCGACTGGTCCTCGACTTCTTCCGGTGTGCCATGCTGCCGTTGTCCGGGGAGCCGCCAGGGGACGCGCTGCCCGCCGACGACCTGTCGGCCATCGGCCAGGGTGATGCGTCGGCGCCCGACCCGACGTCGGAATGGGACGGACACGCTTTCCGCTCCAGGGTGGCAGGTCGGCATTTCGACCCTGCGCTGGCAGGCGCGGTGCTGCGCAGCTCCGGCGACGTGGTCAGTAGCGCGCCAGAGCTCGCCCGCCTCTCGCTTAATATCGCTGCAACGCATCATGATTCGCGGGTAGCCGGTCAGCGGTTGGTGTATGGTGGTCACACCATCGGGCTGGCGCTGGCGCAGGCCACCCGGCTGCTGCCGAATCTCGTCACCGTGTTGGGGTGGCAGTCCTGCGATCACACCGGCCCCGTCCACGAAGGCGACACGTTGTACAGCGAGTTGCACGTCGAGGCTGCGATCCCTCGTCCCGGCGGCGGTGGAGGCGTGCTGAAACTGCGGTCGGTGGTGTTCGCGGTCTCCGAGGACGACCGGGGTGATCGGCAGGTCCTCGACTGGAGATACACTGCGCTGCAGTTCTGACGCGAAAGAATCCGTAGACCAGGACGTCGACGCACCGCAGGGCAGCAGCGATGAACGGTGGGAGCTCAGCTACTGCCTCGATTTCTCGCTGTGGGCGACAGTGGTGGTGGAGTAGTTGCGGGCCAGGCGCAGCGCTTTGAGCGTATCGGTGGCGCGGCGCAGTTCGTCCATCACCTGGCGGGACAGGCCGGCGGTGGTGATGCTCAACGCGTCGTCGGTCGCGTCGACCATCGCCTCGCTATCTCCGCCGGTCCGGCGGCAGAGCTCGTCGAGCGATGCCAGACGACTCGACATCGTAGGTGCCACAGGAATACTCAGCCTGGAGATCTCGGAGGGAACCAGCTCCAGAACTCCTCCACCGAAGCTGCGTCCTTCGATCTCCGCGGTCAGCTGCGTGAGCGAGTTATGGAATGACGCCGCCAGCGCCTCGGCGTCGATTGGCGCGCCGTCCAGCATGCTGCCTCGGTAGATGGTGTCGGTGGTCACCACACCTGCATCGTTCACGATTACTCGCGGATAGTGATGAGAACGCTTGGCCAGCAGTAACTCTCCGGGGGGCGTCACCGGCACCCGGTACCACGGATCGCGGATGCTGCATTTGTAGCGCCTTGGCAGGCCGGAGCTTTCGCCGGTGCCGAGGTAGCGGCGCGCTTCGGGGTGCGCGACGGGATCGCGGCGCGCGGCGCAGAAGTCGAGCAGGTGCGCAGGAAGCCCGGCTGAGGCCAACGCTTGATGATCGGCCTCGGTGAAGATCAGGCCTGGTGCGTGGCGCGTGCGTGGGAGGAGCGGACGCGCCCAGGGGGCGAGTCCGAACTCGTCTACCCGGGAATCGTCCACACAGAAATAGGCGTTGGCGCCGGTTACCGTGGCCACTTCGAATCGAGCCAGCGCACCCACCTCGGTCACCGATGGCAGCGCGAGGACCTCGTCGAGGTGCCCGAGTTGGGTGGGAGTGAGCAGGTAGCGCGTCCAAGTGCGCCGAGACACCGACGCACTGTGCTGCCACTTTCTGGTAGTTCCGGTCCCGTGCTCGGTGAAGTCGATGGTGCGACAGACTGATTGGTCGGTGTGGCGTCGAATGCCGCTGAGCACGACGACTTCCTGCAGGACTTGTGGGAAGGACCCCGAGTCGAACACATCGACGTGAAGGTCGACGACATTGTCCAGCAACCACTCTCGGACGTCGTGGCCGGAGATCCCGGTGAAGATCTCGGCGGGAACGATGAACGCGAACACCCCTGCAGATCGCAGCGTCCCCAACGCGCCCAGCAGGACAGGTTGCCAGAGGTTGGACACACCGCGGAAGGTGATTCCGAGGTGGGCGGCGAGCGATTCGGCCTCCGCGCGCAGTGACGGGTCGACGAACTGGAACCGGACGAACGGCGGGTTCCCGACGGCCAGGTCGTAGGTGACGTCGGACTCGGCAGCCCATCGCAGGAAACTGCCGCGAACCACTTCGCCGTCGAAGCAGGCCGCTTCCAACTGGTTTCGAGCCAGCGCCGCCTCTGAGGCGACGATCTCGACCCCCGTCACCCATCCGATGCGCTGCGCAAGCTGGTGACACGCCAGGCCACTGAGGAATGCGCCGTCGCCCGCGGTGGGCTCCAATACTCGCAGCGGTCCGTCGCCCTCGAGTAGCGCCGCGGCCCGGTCGAGACAGATCTGCACGAGGGGCGATGGTGAATAGAAGCCACCGCGCAACTTGGCCGCGGTCACTTCATTCACGGATTTCACACAGGTCACTGTAGTGACGGCGGCGCGGGAAGTGGCGGCGCGATCCTCGACGTGGCGTGGCACCCACCGGGTGGCGGAGGCTTTGTTCGCGTGCGCACCGGGCGCTATACCATCACGCCCGTGAGCGAAGAAACTGCCGAAGCAAAGGTCCTCGTCGAACAACGCGACCGAATTCTGGTCATCACGATCAACAGGCCACGGGTCAAGAACTCCATCGACAGGGAAACGAGCCACGCGCTGGCCGCCGCCATGGACCGTCTCGATGACGATAATGACCTCTCGGTGGGCATCCTCACCGGTGCGGGCGGAACGTTCTGCGCTGGCATGGACCTCAAGGCGTTCGCTCGCGGTGAGAACGTCGACGCCGACGGCCGAGGGCTCGGCTTCACCACACGTCCGCCCGCCAAGCCGCTGATCGCCGCTGTCGAAGGTTTTGCGCTCGCGGGTGGAACTGAGCTGGCGCTGGCCACCGATCTGATCGTCGCGTCCCGGGAGTCGGCCTTCGGCATCCCCGAGGTGAAGCGCGGACTGGTCGCCGGCGGCGGCGGACTGCTGCGGCTGCCGCAACGTATCCCCTACGCCGTCGCGATGGAGCTGGCGCTCACCGGCGAGAACCTGCCTGCCGAACGCGCCAAGGAACTGGGCCTGGTCAACGTGTTGGCCGAGCCGGGCAAGGCGTTGGACACGGCGATCGAGTTGGCGCAGAAGATCACGGCCAACGGCCCCCTGGCGGTGGCCGCCACCAAGAAGATCATCGTGGAATCGCGTGGGTGGTCGCCGGAGTCGCAGTGGGCCGAGCAGGTCAAGATCCTGGCTCCGGTCTTCATGTCCAAGGACGCGCGAGAGGGCGCCATCGCCTTCGCGGAGAAGCGCGCACCGAACTGGACCGGCACGTAACTCGCGCTCTCACGCCTAACCGAACATATGGGTGCGAAAGTGCGAGGGGAATCCACCATTTCGTTGATCTCGGCGCAGTGATCACGTGACCTGAACTGCACGGGAGGGCGACGTGCACGCGCGCCTCACCGAGGTGCTGGACAGTTAACTAATCCCACCTAACCTAACCCACAAAGCGGGCGCCGGTTATCGTAGCCCAGGCGTCGGCGTCAAGTGCCGCGCCCAGCGCGTTGCGGCCCACTTTGCGGGCGTAGTGGGTCGGCGTCCCGAAATCGTCGACCCAGCTTCTGGCCCGCATGGTGGCCAGCCAGAGTGGATGCTCGATCGTCACACCGATGGCGCCGTGCAACTGGTGCGCGATGCCCACGACCCGGCTGACGATGTCGCCGAGGGCAGCCTTGCTGACCGAGACCGCGTAATCCGTTGCGGGATGGTCGAAGCCATGCTCATTGGCGGCGAAAACCGCCAATGTGACGATGGCTCTGGCGCGTTCGATCTCGCCGGCCATGGCGGCCAGCGAATGCTGTACCGCCTGGAACTTGCTCAACGACCGGCCGAACTGCTCGCGCTCGCGGGTGTGCGCGACGGTCATCTCCGCGGCGGCATCCAGCACCCCGATGATCTGGACGCAACGCGCCCACGCACCGCGGATCGTCAACTCGGCAAGGACGGCCTGGTCGACCGCCACGAACTGATCGACGGGCAGGTCGACGTCGATCGAATCGCGAGGTTCGCCTGCGAGATTGAAGTCTACGGTGATCGTAGGATCGGTGAGCACCGCGACGTAGAATGTGTTGCCGGCGTTGGCTGCCAGCACCACAGCGACGGAATCGCCGGCCCATGGCACCCGGTGCGCCGTGCCGCGCAGCCGTCCGTCGCTGACATCGACCTCGGCGGTCGCCACCGTCAGAGGCCCCGTCTCGGGAACCATGACGCCTGCACGCTCGGCGAGCCCCGCCGCCAACAGGTCAGTCTCGGCAATCGGCACCGCTGCCGCGTGACGGGCCAAGCCCCGCAACAGAATTGCCGATTCCACCGGTCCGGCTTCCAGATCGGGTGTGGTGGTCAGCCGCGTCAACCCGGTGGATTCCAGATCGGACCACAGCGCGATGTCGAACACCTGCGGCAGCCGTTGATCGCCCAATCGCGCGTTGAATGCCTTGCCGCCCAACTCGTCGACCAGCTGGCGCAGTTCGGAGTAGTCGTCGTCGGCGCCCGCCCCGAACACGCCACCTGCCAGCGGACTCGTCATCGCCAACCTCGGCTCTTCGCACGAGCGCTCATCGCAACCCCATTCCGCGCGCTACTACGCCCCGCAGCACCTCATTGGTGCCGCCGCGCAGCGTGAACACCGGCGCGTGGGATCGGGCGGTGTCCAATAGAACCCGCAACCGCGGATCAGCGGACCGATCTGCGTGCTCCAGCAGATCGGCCACCAACTGGACCGAATCTTGCTCGAAGACGGTGCCGAGGTCCTTCACCAGCGCCGCTTCGTTGCCTGCCGCTCTACCGTCGGCGAGTGCGCGGGCCACCGAAATCGAGAGTGCCCGCAACGAGACCAGCCGTGCGACAAGGTAACCGACGTCGGCGGCGGTGCGATCGTCAGGCTCGTCGTCGGCGAGCAGCCGCAGCGCGGCCAGCAGCAGCGGGGCGGTAGACAGGATGCGCTCGGGTCCGCTGCGCTCGAACGCCAGCTCTGAGGTGACCTGATGCCAGCCGTCGCCGATCTGCCCCAGCACATCGGAGTCCGGAACGAAAACGTCGTCGAACGTCACTTCGTTGAAATGGTGCTCTCCCGACATCGTGACGATTGGACTGATCGACAGCCCGTCCGCGTCCAACGGGACGATGAACTGGCTGAACCCCGCGTGGCGATGCTGGGTGTCCAGTGGGCTGGTGCGGGCGAGCACGATCATCCGCTGCGCCAGATGTGCGCCGCTGGACCACACCTTGCGGCCCGTCACCGTCCACCCGCGGTCTCGTCGCACCGCCTTCGTCTGCGCCCCGGCCAGATCGGATCCGGCGCCGGGCTCGCTCATTCCGATCGCGGTGTAGAACGTCCCCGCCGCGATGCGCGGCAGCATCTCGTCGCGCTGCTCGTCGCTCCCATAGGTGAGCAGGGACGGCGCCACCTGCCGGTCGGCGAACCAGTGAGCGGCAACGGGAGCGCCATGCAGCAGCAGTTCCTCGGTCACCACGTACCGGTGCAGATGCCCAAGACCCCGCCCGCCGTACCGCTGCGGAATCGTCAACCCCAGGAAGCCCGCGGCGCCGAGTCTTGTGCTGAACTGCTCGTCCCACTGCGAGAGCCAGGCGTCGACGGCCGGCTCCCAGCCGAACTCGGCACGGTCGGCGGCGAGGAAGTCACGCAAGGAAGCGCGCAGCGCCGACAGTTCCGGTTCTGCGGCGCACAGCGCGGCGAACGATTCAGTCATCGTCGTAGACAGTACCGGCGGTGACGTGGTGTCAAGAAGCCGTGTCGGATGCATGCCGTCCACCACGCCGACGAACGGTGGACGGATGCGGTAGCCGAGCATCCTGCGGATGTCCCCGGACTCTATGCCGACGGTACCGCGGTCGGTCGAGCGATGAACGACTCCTGGGGGCGCAACTACGGCTCGCAGTTGTGGGCAGTGACCGCCTGTCGCCCAGCTAGCACTTCGGTGTTCGCCGCCGCCATGCCACAGCGTCCCGAGCGAGAACGCGGGCCGAGGACGCCTGCGACGTAGGATCATGCTGGAGCGGGCCGCGTGGCGACTCCACGGCGGCGAAGGGGTCGCCGCGGTCGCGGCCGTCGTGGGTGGTCACCAGCCGTCCCGGGATCGTCGTGGACGGTCATCCGGTGCGCACGTTCACCGGCGATGTGACGCTGTTGCACCCGCAGTTGGTCGAGGCGGCGGGTCACAAAGATATCTGGCTGGTCGGCGGCGGGGCGACCGCGGCGCAGTTCGTCGACGCCGGCCTGGTCGACGACATGATCGTCACCTACGCTCCGTGCAGCCTCGGGTCCGGCGCCCGACTGCTGCCGACGCGCTCGGAATGGGTGCTCGCTGATTCGGGCGTCAACGGTGAATTCGTGTACGCACGGTGGACCCGCGCAACGTGAACCTCTGGGTGGCAACGCCATTCTCTCTTGTGGATAACGTTCTCTCTTGTGGATAAACTGTCTGTGGATAAACCGTCCGCCCGAACTCTCGACCGCGCCGTCTCCCGCGACGAGCTACCCACCACCACCGGCACGATCTTGCGGCGCGAACTGGTCGCCGAATACAGCGGACAGCGCGCCGAAAAGTATGGTTACGCGCATGCAACTGATCTCGTCTATCGACAACGCCGTCGAGCTAGTCGGCTCCGAACTCGGCACCAGCGAGTGGCTCAAGATCGACCAGGACCGCATCAATCTGTTCGCCGACGCCACCGGTGATCACCAGTGGATCCACGTCGACCTCGACAAGGCCAAGGCGGGACCGTTCGGCGGCACCATCGCCCACGGGTTCCTGTCGCTGTCGCTGATCCCGGCGTTGAGCAAGGACAACTTCCGCGTCGACAACGCGAAGATGGCGATCAACTACGGGCTGAACAAGGTGCGGTTTGTGACGCCGGTGGCCGTCGACAGCAGTGTGCGGGTGCGGTCGAAGCTCGTCGACGCCAAGAAGGTCGACGAGAGCACCGTCAACCTCACGGTCGAGCACACCATCGACATCGACGGCGCGCCCAAGCCCGCCGCCGTTGCCGAGATGATCGTCCGGGTGATCTTCTAGGCCTCGGTCTAGGACGTCAACCTGAAGATATCGTCACTACACTTGCGCCCCAGCAGTCTCTGGCAGCGGCAAGCAAGTGTCGCGAGCGCGCAGTGGCGTACACCGCGCAGTGGCGTCTCGGCGGCAGCGCTCAAACCAGAACAGGTTACAGTTTCTGTCCACTTCACGGTGCCAGGACCAGTACCAGATTGCTCACGAGGAACTCGCGCAGCACCGGCACCCGCGTCAGTCTCCAGGCCCAACGCGGGTGGTAGCGAGGGAAAGCGGCGACCAGCGCGCCCGTCGAACACGCCCACTGCAGACCCTCGGCGGCTGACACCGCGAACAACGACGAGCCGTAGTTGTTCTTCGGTGGATGACCGTGTTTTCGCGTGTAGCGCGCCGCTGCGCGGGCGCCGCCCAAATAGTGCGTCAGCCCCATTTCGTGGCCCCCGAACGGCCCGAGCCACACGGTGTAGGACAGGACCGCCAGCCCTCCCGGCTTCGTCACCCGCAGCATCTCGTTGCCCAGTCGCCACGGGTGCGCGACGTGTTCGGCGACATTGGACGACAGGCAGATGTCGACGCTGGCGTCGGCGAACGGCAGCGCCGTGCCCGACGCGCGGACAAAGCGGCGCAGCTTTCCCGGGTCGCTTCGCTCCTGCCCGCCAGCGCCGCCACGGTTCGAAGTGGGCGCCGCGTGCATCTCCCGCGGATCGGGTTCCACGCCGATGTAGTGCATGCCGCGCGCAGCGAACGCCTCGGCGAAGTAGCCGGGACCGCCGCCGACGTCGAGCACCGTTCGTCCCTGCGGCGAGTTGTCGTGCCCGCCCCGCCACAGGTCGTCGACCATCGCCGCCGTGTCGTCGGCGAGCGCGCCGTAGAAACGCGCCGGATCGGACTGCTCGAAGCGAAACTCGCTGAGCAGACGCACCGACCGTGACAGCGTCGCCCGGCGGGCCAGCAGCTGGGTTGGGCCCACCGGGCCACCCTACGAGAACAGCTAGTCTGGGTCGGATGTCCGTCACCCCGCGCACCCCCAATGGGACTGTCGGCTCGGTGTTGCTGCTGTGCTGGCGCGACACCGGTCACCCGCAGGGCGGCGGCAGCGAGACCTATCTGCAACGCATCGGCTCCCAGCTGGCGCAAGCCGGTGCGAACGTGACGCTACGCACCGCCCGCTACCCGGGCGCTGCACGCCGCGGGATGATCGACGGCGTCCGGATCAGCAGGGGTGGCGGCAGGTTGTCGGTCTATCCACGCGCGCTGGCCGCGATCGCGGCTGCTCGAATCGGTGTCGGACCGCTGCGGCACGCTCGACCGGACGTCGTCATCGACACCCAGAACGGTGTGCCGTTCTTCGCCCGCCTCGTGGCGGGTGCTCCCGTCGCGGTGCTGGTACACCACTGCCACCGCGAACAGTGGCCAGTGGCCGGACGATGGCTCGCGCGGTTGGGCTGGTACGTCGAATCGGTGCTTTCCCCGCGAGTGCACCGACGCGACCAGTACGTCACGGTGTCGCTCCCGTCGGCGCGCGATCTGACCGACCTCGGCGTATCCGACGATCGAATCGCGGTGGTTCGCAACGGACTCGACGCCGCACCCGAGCAGACTCTGACGGGTCCGCGCGCGGGGGCACCGCGGTTGACGGTGCTGTCGAGGTTGGTACCACACAAAGAGATCGAGGACGCGCTTGACGCCGTCGCGATGCTGCGCCGCGAGTTCCCGGGCCTGCACCTCGACATCGTCGGCGACGGCTGGTGGCGGCGCCGCCTCGTCGAGCACGCCGATCGGTTGCGCATCGCCGACGCTGTCACCTTCCACGGCCACGTCGATGACATTACGAAACATCAAGTGGTGCAACGAGCCTGGGTCCATGTGTTGCCGTCGCGCAAGGAGGGTTGGGGGCTCGCGGTCACCGAGGCGGGCCAGCACGGCGTCCCGACCATCGGCTATCGATCCTCCGGCGGACTCAACGACTCGATCGTCGACGGCGTCACGGGGTTGCTGGTCGACGACCATGCAGGCCTGGTCGACGGGCTCCGTAGCCTGCTTGCCGACCCGGTACTGCGGGATCAGTTGGGCACTAAGGCCCAATCGCGCAGCGCCGAACTGTCGTGGAAGCAGAGCGCGGACGCCATGCGCACCGTCCTGGAAGCGATGCGTGCAGGCCGCCGGGTTTCCGGCGTCGTCTAGGTCTGACCACCAGTCCCACCGCGCCTGCCACCAACAGAGCCAGCCACACCAGATGTGCACCGATGAGCAGCTCCCGCAGATCGTCGGGCGCGCCGGGTGCAGCGACAGCACCGTCGACGCGGTACAGCGTGATGTCCCGGTCCTTGTACTCGACCGACAGCCGCGCCAAAGTCGTTTCGGCGCTGCCCATCTCGCCCGCGATGCCGTTCTCCACCACCACCCAGCCGACACCTAGTCCGGCCAGCGCGGCATGGTCGGCGCCGTCGAGCAGCACGCGCTGGGCGGAGCGGGCGGTGATGCCTTCGCCCGCCACCTCCTGCTCGCCCACCGACAGGTCGCCGGTGGTGAGGACGTCGGCGCGCACCCAGCGCGGCAGGGGGTCGAGCACCGGCGCGGTGCCCGACCACGCAAAGATCCGCATGCTGTCGGCGGGCAGGACCGCCACCGGTCGCGGTTCGGCGTTGATGGCGGCGGCCACAGCCGACCAGCCGACCGGATACCGCACCGCGGCGACCTTTCCGCCAACGCCCCAGGTCAGATCGGGCAGCGTCGCGATCAACGCAACGCAGCACATCGCGGCGGCGACACCGGCGGGCAGCCAGCGCCGCAACGGCACCGTCGCGGCAGCGGCGGCCACAGCGAAACCCGGCACGGCCAACGCCACCCATTTGTGCCCGTCCCGCAGGACTCCCAGGCCCGGGACCCCTTCGACCACCGCAGTCAGCACCGCCCTGCCCGGGCCGGTCGCCATCGCCATGGGCAGCACGACCGCCACCACCGCCAGCATCAGCAATACCCGCGCGGCAGGTACCCGCCGTTGCGTCCAGGCACCCGCGGCGACCAGGAGTAATAGAACGACGGTGCCTACGACCGCAAAAAGCGTCGTGCGGGAATAGGGTACGGAGTCGGAATTCCAGATGCCGCCGAGTCCGGCCAGGCTGCCGAGGGTCCCGAGGCCGGGTTCGGCGCGCGCAGCGAAGGCGGTGATCCCCGCGCCGGGATCGGTTCCCATCGGTCCGCCCACGGCAGCTGCGACCAACCACGGCAGCGCAGCTGCGATAGAGAGCACCGTCGCTGCAACAAAACTCGCCCACCGCGCCAGCCCGTCGCCCGGTACCGCCCCGAGAACCAAGGCGACGATCGCCGCCAACAACAATCCCGTTGGCGTCAGTCCCGCCAGGGCGATCCACCCCGCCAGGTGCAGCAGCCCGACGGCCGACGAGAGCCCGCCCTCGCGCAGCCGCAGCATCGCCGTCGCCACCCACGGCAGGCACCCGTACCCGACCAACAGACTCCAGTGGCCTTGCAGAAGCCGTTCGGCCACATAAGGATTCCACACTGCCAGCGTCGCGGCGACGAACTGCCCCGGCAGTCCGGCCGCAGGCACCACCTGGGCGGCCAATCGTGCCGCGCCCCAGCCGGCCAGCCACAGGCCGCCCACCAGCAGAACTTTCACCACCACGCCGCCGTCGACGACGGAGCTGACCAGAGCCATCGCGAAATCCTGCGGCAAAGCGCGCGGGGCCGCCTCGGACAATCCGATCGCGGCGTCGGACAGGTACGACCGTGGCGTGGACACCGCGTCGCGCAGCAGGAGATACCCCGGACCGAGCAGGGGCGCGGTGATCAACGCCGACAACAGCAGTGCGTACGCAGGCGCCGCAAAGCGCCGCAGGCCTGGTAGCTCGGCAGGCCCGGCTGCTACGGCCAGGGTTTGTCCTCAGGCTCGCTGTAGTTGCCCGGCGGCGGGAGGTCGGCCGGGCGTTGCGCGGGTATTTTTTCGGTCTCCGCCTCGGCTCCTGGCACCCGGTCGGGCGGAGCTCCTCCACGGGAGCCGAAGAAACCATGCTCGGCGCTGTCGAGGCCCGGGTCGATCAGCGCGGACTCGGCGCGCAACCCGAACGCACCCAGCAACGCTCCACCGACGAGCGCGATCAGCCCGGCAGCGATGAACGTAATCGGCAGGATCCTGCTGTAGAGCGATATGCGGTCGCGTTGGTCGCTGGCGCTCGCGACCTGCTGCTCGACGGTCTGCTCGTCGTAGGTGACGGTGTAGTCGACGACGGTCCGCAGCGGTTCGAGCGGGTCGCTGGCGTAGTAGTGGAACGCGTGTTCGCGCTGCTTGACGATCGTGCCGCTCACCGGATCGACCCAGAACGTCCGCTGCGCCGCGTAGTAGCGGGTGAGCGTCAACTGCTCGTCGGGTTCGCCCTGCAGACCCCACTGCCGGTTGGTGGCGGTGAACTCCTCTTCAATCTTTTCGTCGTAGAGCGATTCGTAACGAACCGGCTCGAGCAGTTGCCGCTCGTCGTCGTAGACCGGCGTCAGGTTGCCCGCGGCGTCGTAGCCGATGTTCTGGGTGAAGCGGTAAGCGGTCAGCCCGTTGACATCCTCTTCGCCTTCGTAGTTGGCGCCGAAGGCCTGCTGCGCCACCGGGTCGAAGTACGGGTAGGTCTTCTTCTCCACGTCGAACGGGAAACGGTAGTTCAGGCCGGTGCGGTCGAGTCCGTGGAACGTCGGCACCGTGCCGTCGGTCTGGGTCGGCGGCGTGGGGTTGTCCGGATCCTCAGCCGGCGGGACCTGCGGAACCTCCAGGCCCACGCGGTCGTCGGCCACCTGCACGGGCAGCGCGGTGGAGCGGTCCAGCGTGAAGCGATCGACCATGGCCAACAGCAGCGAGTTGCCGTCGTCCTGCTGGTCGCCGACGCGGCGAACCGTGGTGCCCACTTGCTGCGTCACATAGTCCGCGTTGGCAGGCAGTTCGGTGGACATCTGCTGCTGCATCACGACGTCGACGTCGTCGTCGATCACGAAGCTCAGCGGCCGTGGCGCGTCGTCGCCCTCGACCTGCGGAGCTTGCGGCGCCAGGGCCGGTTCCATCGACGCCGGGTCCAGTGCGGTGGCGGGCGGGTCGTCGGCACTGCGGGTGCTGATGAGTTCGGCATTGATGTCCAGCGGAATCTTGGAGATCCGGGGGCCGGTGTAGGTCGACAGCAGCAGCGCAGCGATCAACAGGGCGGATCCGAGCCCCAAGATGCCGCAGGCGGCGATCCGCAACATGACTGCACGGTTCAAATCGTCCTGCCTCCCTTCGATCCGGTCGCATGACCCCGGATCCGTTGTCTACAACCCGACCTCGGCCGCCGCGGTGTACTGCACCTGGCGGGAGGCAAACTTGTTCGACCCTAACAGCAGTGTCTAAGGCCGCGTTTACCCCTGCGCCCTGCGAGGTTGCACACTGGTCGACGTGACCGAAGCGCACCCTGACGGGGAACCGGCCCGCGTTGCCGTGGCCACCTCACCTGCGGCCTTGGCCGCCCAGGTCGGCGGGGGCCGCAGTTTCCTGCCCGCCGTCGAAGGCATGCGTGCGTGCGCGGCGATCGGCGTGGTGATCACCCACGTCGCGTTCCAGACGGGCCATTCGACGGGTTTCGACGGGCGGTTCTTCGGCAGGTTCGACCTTGCTGTCGCGGTGTTCTTCGCGTTGTCGGGGTTCTTGTTGTGGCGAGGTCACGCAGCGGCGGCCCGGGGTTTGCGCCGGTCACCGCCCACCGGGCACTACCTGCGCTCACGGCTCGTGCGCATCATGCCCGGTTACCTCGTCGCGGTGGTGGTGATCCTTCTGCTACTGCCTGATGCCGTCGGCGCCAGTTCCACGGTGTGGCTGGCGAATCTGTCCCTGACGCAGATCTACGTTCCTCTGACGTTGACGGCGGGGCTGACGCAGATGTGGAGCCTGTCGGTCGAGGTGAGCTTTTATCTTGCGCTCCCGCTGTTGGCGCTGGCGGTGCGGTGGATGCCGGTCCGGGCGAGAGTGCCGGTGATCTCGGCGGTAGCGGTGCTGAGCTGGGGTTGGGCGCTGCTCGCGCTCGACGCCCCGGTGGGCGTGAACCCACTGAACTGGCCTCCTGCCGTCTTCTCGTGGTTCGCCGCCGGAATGCTGCTGGCTGAGCTGACGGTCAGCCCACTGTCTGTGGCGCATCGGTTGGCGCGGCGGCGTGCGCTGATGGCGATGGTCGCGGCGGGTGCCTTCGCTGTCGCCGCATCGCCGCTGGCAGGTCCCGAGGGGTTGACGCCAGGCACTGCGGGCCAGTTCGCACTCAAGGTGGCGATGGGATCGGTGGTGGCGGCCGCCCTGGTGGCGCCGCTGGTGCTCGATCGGCCGGACACTCCGCACCGACTGCTCGGCAGTGCGCTGATGGTGACGCTGGGACGGTGGTCCTACGGGCTGTTCGTCTGGCATCTGGCGGCGCTGGCCATGGTGTTCCCGATGATCGGCGAGTTCCCGTTCAGCGGCGCGATGCCCACGGTGCTGGCGTTGACGTTGGTGTTCGGGTTCGCTCTCGCCGCGGTGAGCTACGCGCTGGTGGAATCGCCCTGTCGAGAAGCATTGCGGCGCTGGGAGTACCGCGCGAACGGTCCGGCGGGCAGGAGCGGAGCGACCCGGGAAGTGGATCAGGTGCCGCCCCTGGACAGCTCGGTGGACGCCGCCCCGGAGCCGCCTGCCGGCCGCGACATGGCGGACACGCCGACCGCCGCCAACGAAACGAGCGCAAAGAACTGAACGACGGCGAAGTGCCCGACATAGCCGTCCACCGACCGCCACGGGTTGCGCGCCAGGACAGCCCCTGCGGTGATCAGACCGCCCGCCGCCGCGGCCACCAGGATCCGGTCCCGAAGTGCCTCCCGCGAACGCAGCAGGTGCCCGACCCCGAGCACGACCACGAACATCACGACGCCGACGAGACCGGAGATCATCCACCCCGCCGCCAGCGCCGCGATCGCGGCACGAGGCCCGGGCTGCCAGGGCGGGACGGCAGGCTCAGCGGAGGGCGGGCGGCGCGCCGGCCAGAACGCGAGCAGTGCCAGCAAAGGCAGTAGTAACAATCCGCTGGCGAGCCCGGCGCGGTACAGGGTGTTGGACTCGAACGCGAGCGTGACGGCGCCCGCCACCCCAGCCGGGACCACCCAGCCCTGCTGCCATCCGTTGACCGTCACCGGAGTCAGCTGTGCTCCGTCGGCACCGCGCGCCACCCAGCCTCGGTTGACGCTCTCGGGCACCACCAGCACCCGCTGCTGAGCGGACTCGGGCAGCAGCACTTCACGCAGCGCTGGTTCCCAATTCGTGGTGGTGACGGATGTGCTTGCCGCCGGAGTCAATTCGGCGGCCAGGGCGGTGCTCAGGTAGACGCCGTCGGCGACAAAGGCCGGTCCGGGGCTGAGCAGGAGTTCCTGCTGGCCCGCGGGCAATGCGATGGCCGCGGTGTCGCAGGGGCGGGCCGGGATGGGATCGCCGTCGAGCAACGCGTCCACGGTGGAGTCCACCGACGTCTGCACGAAGCGTCCGGCGACCGCGAGCACCGGCCCTGCGCCACAGTCGAGTTGGACGTCGCGGTCACGGTTTCGTGCCGCGTCGGCGGGGGCGATCGGTCTGCCTGCCGCACCGAGCACGGTGAGCTCGGCGATGCCGGGCGGTTTGAGTTGGTCGAACCCCAGTGCGGTGCGGTCGATCACGTCCGTCCAGTCCAGCACGCTCACGGTGATCGTGTCGGTGACCGTGGGATGCAGTGCGAGCGTCTGCGGCCCATTGCCGTCCTCGTCGATACTGCGCACCTGCGGACCATCGCCCAGGTCGACGGCCACCAGTGTCGGGCGCGCGGGCAGCGTGCCCAGGCTCGGAATCAGTTGCAGACCGGTGACTTCGGTAGATCGGGGCAGCGTGATGATCAGAGTCGCGGGCGACCGGTTCTGCGTCACGCGCTGCGGGGCGGTCCACGCGGTGCGCGGGTCACCGTCGGTGGCGGCCCATGCCGAACCCTGGATGTCGATGAGATCGGCGTCGCCGGTGGCCACGGCGGTTGCGGGTTGCCGGACCAATTCGGCAAGTGCCGGGCCCTGGCGTGGCCTGACCCAGATCGTCGGAGTCACGGTGACCTCGTCGGGGACGGTGAGCGTGCGACTCAGGGTCACCCCCTCCTCGGGGTCCATCGCCATCGTCGCGGCGCACCGCACCCGATCGGGAGTGTTGGCGCAGCCGGGCCTACCCAGCAGCTCGCCGCCCAGATCCCAGGCCGCAATTGCGGCACCTGCGGGTGGTCCCGGCACTTCCACGGTGTGTCGCAGCGGCAAGGGTAGCGCGAAGCCGCTGACGTCGAACTGGGTGACCGCCACATCGGTAATCCCGAACTGGACTCCCGCGGAGGCGTCGTCGGTGCCGATCGCCGTGATGCGCACCCACGGCGCCTCACCCATCGGCAACGGCGCCGACACCGGCTCGCCGGGCTTGTCGACGGGCAACGTCACCGTGCCTTGGGGGGTGGAGATCCGCATGGTGCGCACTTGTGCTCCGACGGCCGTCGCGCTGGGCGTGACGGTGACGATCGCGTTGGTCACCGGTCGGTCGAAATCGATCTGCAGCCACTGGCCCACCGCCGACTGCAGCGAGTTGGACACCCAGCTGGTGGCGGGGTCAGAGTCGATCGCCGCCGCCGCGCCCGCGGCCGGGAGCACGTCGGGCAGCGCGGTCGAATCGGCAGCCGAACTCGACACCGTCACCCGCCCACCACTCCACGCACCGAACACCAGGTCGGCTTCGCTGGGGTAGTCGGGCAGCCGGTTGTTCGTCATCCGAGCGTCGCCGTCGGCGCGGATCGCCGACGAATGATGGTCGACGCGACCGTAATCGGTTTCGCGGGCTAACGGGGTGTCGGTGACTGTGACCAGGTCCACCGGCAGGCCTGCCTGGCGGGCGTCAGAGGTGAGCAGCACCGGCCCGGCCGGAGCTAGGCCGCGCAGTGCGCGCCGCTCGTCCAGCCGGAGCAGCGCCTCCGCGCCGCCGCCGACTCGCCACATGGCGTCGGAGTCGGCGACGTAGGGTGCACCGGAAATCACCTGGGGCGAGCCACTTTCGACCCGGTAGATCTCCACCGCGCGATAGGGTGCGCGCAGGTCGCTGTCGATGACGAAACCCTCCAGCTCGCCCGGCGTCACCGGGGCGCCGAACTCCGCGACCTTGCGCAGGCCGGGCGAGCCGTCGATGGCGCGGTGCACCAGCAGCGGGCGGGCCGAGCGCGACGTCTCGGGATCCAGATCGTTGCGCACCACGACATAGGAGATGCCCTGCCGGGCCAAGGTGAGCGCCAGGCCCGTCGAGGGTCGCCCCGCAGCGAGCAACCGTTGCACCGAGTCGAGCGCACGGATCGTCTCCGAGGGTGTCAGTGGAATGGAATCCCGCACCCCCCAAGGGCTTCGTCCAAGCACCTGCAACGGCTCATCGTGGGTGTTGCCCCAGGTCTGATTGGCGAACGGGGCACCGGGTACCACCAGCACCCGTCCTGCGGGGTCACCGGTGTTGTGCGCGTCGAGCCACGTGGCGGCGTCGCGCCAGTGCTGTGGAATGGCCACGTACGTCCCGGGTGGGGCGATCCTGCCCGTCCAGGCCAGCGACGTGGCCGCGATCGCGGCCGCCAGAATGACGACCCCCACCGCGACGCGCTTGTCCCGCTCTAGATGCGCGACGGCCTCCAGCAGCTGCGGTCGCGGCACGCTGCCCGGTAGCGGGATCCTGCCCAGCAGGTGGGCAAGGCCCAGCGCCAAGGGCAACCGGACCAGCGGTTCGAGCTTGTGCACGTTGCGCAGGGGTGCCCCGGTGGTGTCGAGGAAACCCTGTACCTGCGCGGCGAGCGGAGACCCGAGGCCGCCAGCGTAGCCGACCGCCAGCAGCGTGATGCCGATCAGCAACATCGTCACCAACCACCCGCGCGCGGGCATGGTTCGCATGGCAAGGCCTGCGAGTCCCGCGGCTGCCACCAGCGTCGTGGCCAGCACCGCCACCGACTGGGTGACCAGCGGAGATCCCGCCGTCGCATTCGGAGCGACAAACGGCGTCCAGCTGTCGGTGCCCCGCAGCACTTCGGTGAGTGAGGTCCACCGCGTGGTGACACCCGAGGATTCGATGAAGTCGAGAAACGGTGGACTGATGCGGCCCAGGAGTAGCAGCGGGATCACCCACCACGTGACGGCGAGCAGGGTGCACGGTAACCACCATGCGGTGAACCGCCACCACAGCCGGTTGGGGCGGTGACACAACCACCAGATCGCCGCGGCAGCGCAACCCAGCAGCGTCGCCGCCGCGTTGACGGCGCCCATCAGGGCGATCGCGCCCGCCGAGCGGGCGGCCAGCATGCGGACATTGCCGTTGCCGCCCAAGGCGATGATCACCGGCAGCAGTACCCACGGCGCCAGCATCATCGGCAGCGTCTCCGACGAGATCGAGCCCAGCGTCGTCAGCACCCTGGGCGACAGCGCGAACATGACGCCCGCGATCACCCGGGAACTGGTGCTCCCGATGCCCAGCGCCTCGGCCACCCGCAGCAGACCCCAGAATCCCACGGTGAGCAGCAGCGCCCACCACAAGCGCTGGACCACCCAGGCGGGCAGTCCGAGGAAATCGCCGAGCAGAAAAAACGCGCCGTGCGGGAACAGGTAGCCATAGGACTGGTTCTGCGCCTGACCGAACGGTAGGTCGCTGTTCCACAGATTGGCCGCGCGCCCCAGGAACTGCAGGGGGTTGGCGGTGAGATCAAGTTTCGTATCCGGCGCCACACGGCCAGGTGACTGCAGGAGCGTCAGCAGCAGCGCCAGCACACTGGCGACGGGCAACCAGCGCCGCGACAGCGGGGACGGAGCGAGCGGGGCGTCGGCGCTCAGATTAAGTGCGCTGGCCGTATTCGACCCGGTTCAGCAGCGCCGTGCCCGAGTCGGCGGCGGGAACCAACGGCATCGTGTCCTGCTGGACCATCAGCGTTCCGCCGAACACGGCTGCCATGCCGAGCAGGATGCCGACCACAATGCTCGCCGCCGCGGGTACCACGAACCGTTCCACGCCCGGCCTCCCTCGTGTGCGTTCTGTTCAGCGCCGCAGAATCGTGTGCAAAACTAGCACGGGCACCGTCGACGGATGACGCGCGGTAGTCCCCGATGATAGTCGGCCGGTACATCCCGACATCTCCAGCTGGCCATGACAGCATGGGGCCATGCGATTCCCGCGCTCGCTGCCCGTAGTGGTCGCACTGTTCGCTCTGCTGCTGGCGTGCTCGACGCCGCCTTCGGCGCCCGTCGACTCGCCGTCGGCGCAGGACGCGAGCACGCCGGCCACGCCGCTGGACACTGCACTGCCTGCCGCGCCCGAGGCGGCGGGCTGCGACGTGAACGCGCTGTCCACCCGCGACAAACTGGCGCAGCTTTTGGTGGTTGGCGTCGACAGCATTGAGGACGCCAGGGCGGTGGTCACCGACCAGCACGTCGGCGGCATCTTCTACGCAAGTTGGACCGACCCGTCGCTGCTCGGCGAGCCGCTGAGGCAGATCGCTGACGAGTCTCCCGGCCCACTGGCACTGTCGGTCAGCGTCGACGAGGAGGGCGGCCGGGTCTCCCGGCTCGCGGAGCGGATTGGCGATCAGCTGTCGCCGCGCGAACTTGCGGCGAGCGGGATGTCCGTGGACGACGTCTATCTGATGGCTCTGGAACGCGGCCGCGAGATGGGGAAACTGGGTTTCACAGTCGATTTCGCACCCGTCGTCGACGTGACCGACGCCCCTGACGACACTGTCATCGGCGACCGGTCCTTCGGCGCCGACCCGCAAACCGTCATCGACTACGCTGGCGCCTATGCCCGCGGGCTGCGGGATGCTGGGCTGCTACCCGTGCTCAAGCACTTCCCCGGCCACGGCAGCGCCTCCGGTGATTCGCACGCCGGTGGTGTGCAGACACCGCCGCTGCCGGACCTGGTGAGCAACGACCTGGTGCCGTACGCCGCCCTCATCCCGCAGGGGCGGACGGCGGTGATGGTGGGCCACATGGTGGTCCCTGAACTCACCGGCGAGCAGCAGGCGAGCCTGAGTGGGCCCGCCTATGACCTGCTGCGTTCTGGAGTCGGTTACGGCGGTCCGCCGTTCGGCGGCGTCGTCTTCACCGACGACCTGTCCAGCATGCTCGCCATCAGCAACGATTACACGGTGGAGCAGGCGGTGCTGATGGCGCTGCAAGCCGGCGCCGACGTTGGGCTGTTTGTCAGCACCTCCCAGGTGCCCACGGTGTTGGATCGTCTCGAGGCGGCCGTCAACAGCGGCGAGCTCTCGCTCGAGGACGTCACCGCCAAATTGTCGCGCTGGGCCGTGGAAAAAGGGCCGCACCGGCGGTGCGGCGGCTGATCGACAAAACCTCGGGCGTTAAGGGACGGCATTGTATGGCTGGTGGCACCAAGCGGTTACCCCGCGCAGTCCGCGAGCAGCAGATGCTCGACGCGGCGGTGCAGGTGTTCTCCGTCAATGGCTACCACGAGACGTCGATGGACGCCATCGCCGCCGCGGCTGAGATATCCAAGCCGATGCTCTATCTGTACTACGGCTCGAAAGAGGAACTGTTCGGCGCCTGCCTGGACCGTGAGCTCGGCCGGTTCATCGAGGCCATCCGCGCCGACATCGACTTCAAGCTGCCGCCGAAAGACATGCTGCGCAACACGATTCTGTCTTTTCTGACCTACATCGACACCAACCGCGCCTCGTGGATGGTGCTGTACTCCCAGGCCACCAGCTCGCAGGCGTTCGCCCATACGGTGCGCGAGGGACGTGAGCGGATCGTGGATCTGGTGGGCAGACTGCTCAGCGCGGGCACCCGGAACCCGGAGCCGGACACCGACTTTCAGATGATGGCGGTGGCGCTCGTGGGTGCGGGTGAGGCGGTGGCGACGCGGGTGAGTACCGGCGACGTGGACGTCGACGAGGCAGCGGGCCTGTTGATCAACCTGTTCTGGCGCGGCCTCAAGGGCAAGCCGCATGTGTTGCTGCCGGACTCCACGGACGGGACCGGCTGACTACAGCGCGGTGAGGGTGCCCGTCAGGTGCGGGTAGCCCTTGGCTAGATTCCGCAGCGCCAATTCCCAACCGCCGGGAAATCGTTCGACGAACAGCCCGGCGCTCGCTGGCAGCACCACCGGCTTGCCGAATCGGACCGAGTACCGCACGGCATGTGGCAGCTGCCCTTCGATGTTCGCTAAAACTGCTGCGGCACTGAACATTCCGTGTGCAATCACCGTGGGGAAGCCGAACAGCTTGGCGCCGATCGGGTTGGTGTGGATCGGGTTATGGTCACCGCTGGCCGAAGCGTAGCGGCGGATCTGGCCCGGACTAATGCGCAGTACTGCGTTAGGCGGCCGTAGTTTCGGCTGCTTGATCGGTTCGGGCTTGGATTCGTCGGACAGGCTGGTGCGCTGCTGGTGCAGGAACGCCGTCACCTGATGCCATGCGGTGTCGCTGCCGACGTTGACGTCGGTGACCACGTCCACCAACAGGCCCTTACGGTGTTCGCGCAGGTTCTCGGCGTGTACTTTCACGTCCACGGTGTCGGTGACGGCGATCGGGCGGTACTGGGTGATGTGATTCTCGGTGTGCACCGAACCCATTGCTGCGAAAGGGAAGTCGAAGCCCGTAACCAATGACATCACGATGGGAAAGGTGAGCGCGAACGGATAAGTCAGCGGTACCGAGTCCCCGAAGCGCAGCCCGGTCACCGACGCGTACTCGGCGACGTGCGCTGGGTCGATCTTCAGGTCGTCGACCGCCAGCGTGCGGTCGGGCAGCCGGTCGGGGCGCTTGACGAACGGCAGCGCTCCGACCGCCGCGCGCAGGACATTGCGCACCCCGCTGGGTGGATCGATGGTCTCGGTTGCCATGTGGTAGATGGTAGTTCCCTTGTCGCTTCGCTAGTGCTAGTGCCCGCCGGGGTAGTTCCCTCGCCCTGTGGCGGTTCGCTCCGGTCCGCGGGCCTAGGCCCCGAGGATGGCCTGACCGCAGACCCGGATCGTGTTGCCCGTCACGGCGTTCGACGCGGGGCTGGCGAAGTAGGCGATCGCCTCGGCCACGTCGACGGGCTGGCCGCCTTGGAACAGCGAGTTCAGTCGGCGGCCCACTTCGCGGGTGGCCAACGGGATGGCCTCGGTCATCTTCGTCTCGATGAACCCGGGAGCGACGGCGTTGACGGTGATCTGCTTGTCGGCGTACGCCTCGGCCAGCGCCTGGGTGAGCCCGATCATGCCCGCCTTGGTTGCGGCGTAATTGGTCTGCCCGCGGTTGCCCGCGATGCCTGCCATCGACGAAAGGCCGATGATCCGGCCACCGGAGTCGATCGTGCCACTATCCACCAGGCCCTGCGCAAGGCGTTGTGGAGCAAGGAGGTTGACGGCCACCACCGAGTCCCACCGAGCGTCGTCCATGTTGGCCAGGAGCTTGTCGCGGGTGATACCGGCGTTGTTGACCAGGATGTCGGCTTTGCCTGCATGGTGTTGGCGCAGGTGTTCGGTGAGACGGTCGACCGCGTCGTCGGCGGTGACGTCCAGTGTCAGCGCGGTGCCGCCCACCCGGGCGGCCGTTTTGGATAGCGCGTCGGCAGCGGACTCGACATCGACGGCCACCACTTTGGCGCCGTCCCTGGCGAAGACATCGGCGATGACGGCCCCGATACCCCGGGCAGCGCCCGTGACGATCGCTACCTTGCCGTCCAGTGGCTTGTCCCAGTCGGCCGGAGGAGCGGAGTCGTCGGCTCCGACGTAGAACACCTGACCGTCGACGTAGGCCGACTTGGCTGACAGCAGGAACCGCATCGTGGACTCCAAACCGGTTGTTGCTGGTTTCGCCTCGGGTGACACATAGACCAGCGCGACTGTCGCCCCATTGCGCAGTTCCTTGCCCAACGACCGGGTGAAACCTTCGAGCGCGCGCTGGGCGATGCGTTCGTCGATGCTCGACGTCACATCAGGAGTCGTTCCGATCACGACCACCCGACCCGAATGGCCGAGGTTGCGTAGCAGGGGAGTGCAGAACTCGTAGAGTCCTCGCAGGCCGGCGGGGGTGGTTACGCCGGTGGCGTCGTACACGAGACCGCCGAAGGTATCGGCCCACCGTCCGCCGAGGTTGTTTGACACCAGGTCGTAGTCGTCGGCCAGCGCGGTGCGCATCGGCTCGGCAATCCGACCGTCGCCGCCGATGATCACCGAGCCTGCGAGTGCGGGCTGGCCCTTGCGGTAGCGGCGCAGGTCTTCGGGCTGCGGGATGCCGAGTTGCTTGGCCAGGAATCCCCCGGGGCCGGAGCCAAGCACCTGCGAGTACAGATCGGACGCCATCGTGCTGCCTCTCGTAGTCCTCGAGCTTTCGGGTCAGAGTCGAACTTACTCCAGAGTAATATCGGTGGGTAGTATGCCCCTTGTAACCCCGATCCAATCCGGAGGTAGATGTGTCAACACCCATCGAGGACGGCGCAGACGCGGTCGCCGGCAGCAGCGCGACGCGGCGCCGGGTGGCTGTGCTCGGCGGCAACCGTATCCCGTTCGCCCGTTCCGACGGCGCCTACGCCAGCGCCTCGAACGAGGACATGTTCACCGCCACCCTCGGCGGGCTGGTGGACCGCTTCGATCTGGCCGGTGAACAGCTGGGTGCAGTGGTCGGTGGTGCGGTACTCAAACACGGCCGCGACTTCAATCTGATGCGCGAATGCGTTCTGGGCAGCCGGCTTTCACCCTATACACCGGCCATCGACCTGCAGCAGGCGTGTGGCACTGGCCTGCAGGCGGCCGTCGTGGTCGCCAGCGGCATCGCCCTCGGCCAGTACGAGTCGGGCGCCGCCGGTGGCGTCGACACCACCTCGGACGCACCGATCGCGATCGGTGACAACCTGCGCCGCACGCTGATGGCGCTGCGCAGGTCCACGTCGAACGTCGAGCGTGTGAAGCTGGTCGGCAAGCTCCCCGCCACGGTCGGCCTGGAGATCCCCACCAACGGCGAACCGCGCACGGGCATGTCGATGGGTGACCACGCGGCCGTCACCGCCAAAGCGATGGGCATCAAGCGGACCGACCAGGACGCGCTGGCGGCGGCCAGCCACCAGAACATGGCCGCCGCCTACGACCGCGGCTTCTTCGACGATCTCATCACCGGCTTCCTCGGCGTGTACCGCGACAACAACCTGCGGGCCGACTCGTCGGTGGAGAAGCTCGCCACGCTGCGTCCGGTCTTCGGGGTGAAAGCTGGCGACGCCACCATGACAGCAGGTAACTCGACGCCCCTGACCGACGGCGCCTCGGTGGCGCTGCTGGCCAGTGAGGAGTGGGCCCAGAAGCGGTCGTTGCCGGTACTGGCCTACTTCGTCGACGCGGAGACGGCCGCGGTGGACTACGTCAACGGTCTGGACGGCCTGTTGATGGCGCCCACCTACGCCGTGCCGCGCCTGCTGGCCCGCCACGGGCTGACGTTGCAGGATTTCGACTTCTACGAGATCCACGAGGCGTTTGCGTCGGTGGTGCTGGCGCATCTGCAGGCCTGGGAGTCCGAGGAGTACTGCAAAGAGCGTCTCGGGCTCGACGCCGCACTCGGCCCGATCGACCGGTCCAAGCTCAACGTCAACGGTTCCTCGCTGGCCGCCGGGCATCCGTTTGCCGCCACCGGCGGCCGCATCGTCGCCCAGCTGGCCAAACAGCTCGCGGAGCGCAAGGCCGAGACGGGCCAGCCCGCGCGCGGTCTCATCTCCATCTGCGCCGCGGGTGGCCAGGGTGTCGCCGCCATCCTCGAAGCCTGACCCACCACGCCGAGACTCACGAACGGGTGGAGAAGTGCCTGGCGGCGTGGCCATTGCGTTGGTCTCGGCAGCGCCGAGGATCGGGGTTCGGCCACTCCTCCGGCACGACGCGGCCGCGCCCCAACAGCCCCAAAAAATGTGCCGAAAAAGTTCCGAAAAGCTTGTAACGTCCCTTCCGGGGTAACCGATGTACCGGATAGCTCCGTGTTGCCGTCTGACCCCCCGACCCGACGGCAACACGGAGCACCTCAAATTTTTTGGGGCTCGCCGGCCGGGCTGCCCGCCACGGCACAGGTCTCAGGACCCCCCGGCCAGAGGGGAGCCGGGGGTTTCTGTCCATCCCGAGTCCCACACATTCCGCGACTTCCCTCGTCGAGCTAGCTAGAACGCAGCCTCGTCCAGCTCCATCACGTCGTTGTCGAGCTTCTCGATCACCAGGCGGGTGCTGGCCAGCAAAGGCAGGAAATTCTTCGCGAAGAAGGACGCCACCGCGACCTTGCCCTCGTAGTAGGACTTGTCCGCGCCGGTTGCGCCGTCGTCCAGCTTCTCGATCGCGACTGCGCCCTGACGTGCGAGCAGCCACCCGATCACCAAGTCGCCGACTGACAGCAGGAACCGCACCGAACCGAGGCCGACCTTGTACAGGTTGGCCTGATCCTCTTGTGCCGCCATGAGATAACCGGTCAGCGAGGCTGCCATACCCTGCACGTCAGTGAGCGCATTGGCCAGCAGCTCACGCTCGGTCTTGAGGCGCCCGTTGCCCGTGTCGTTCTTGATGAACTCCTCGATCTGGCTGGCGACGTGCGCCAGCGCCACGCCCTTGTCGCGGACGATCTTGCGGAAGAAGAAGTCCTGCGCCTGGATGGCGGTGGTGCCTTCGTAGAGCGAGTCGATCTTGGCGTCGCGGATGTACTGCTCGATGGGGTAGTCCTGCAGGAAGCCGGACCCACCGAAGGTCTGCAGGCTCTCGGTGAGCTTGGCGTACGCCTGCTCAGAACCGACACCCTTGACAATCGGCAGCAACAGGTCGTTGACCCGAGCGGCCAGGTCCGGCTCTACACCCTGCACCGCCTTGGCCACCGCATGGTTCTGGTATGTCGCGGTGTAGAGATACAGCGCGCGCAGACCCTCGGCGTACGCCTTCTGCGTCATCAGCGACCGCCGGACGTCGGGGTGGTGGGTGATCGCGACGCGCGGGGCGGTCTTATCGGTCATCTGCGTCATGTCAGCGCCCTGTATGCGGGTCTTGGCGTACTCCAACGCGTTCAGGTAGCCGGTTGACAACGTCGCGATAGCCTTGGTGCCCACCATCATGCGGGCCTGCTCGATGACGTCGAACATCTGCGCGATGCCGTCGTGCACCTCGCCGACCAGCCAGCCCTGCGCGGGCACGCCGTGCTGACCGAAGGTGAGCTCGCAGGTCGCGGAGACCTTGAGGCCCATCTTGTGCTCGACATTGGTGACGAAGGCGCCGTTGCGCTCGCCGATCTCGCCGGTCTCGGGGTCGAAGTGGAACTTGGGCACGAAGAACAGCGAGAGACCCTTGGTGCCGGGCCCTGCGCCCTCGGGACGGGCCAGGACGAGGTGGCAGATGTTCTCGCCCACGTCGTCGGCGTCGCCGGAGGTGATGAAGCGCTTCACGCCGTCGATATGCCAGGAGCCGTCCTCCTGCTTGACGGCCTTGGTGCGCCCTGCGCCGACGTCGGAACCTGCGTCGGGTTCGGTGAGCACCATCGTGGCCGTCCAGCCGCGCTCGGAAGCGAGCACTGCCCACTTCTTTTGCTCCTCGGTGCCCAGGTTGAACAGAATCTGGGCCATGCCTGCGCCCATCGCGTACATGTATACCGCCGGGTTGGCGCCGAGCACATGCTCGACGAGCGCCCATTGCAACGCCTTGGGCATCGGCATGCCGCCGAGTTCCTCGGAGATACCGACCTTGTCCCAACCGCCGTCGTAGAGGGCGCGCATCGATTTCTTGAACGACTCGGGCAATGCCACCGAGTGGGTCTTGGGGTCGAAAACGGGGGGATTGCGATCGGCGTCGGCGAACGATGCGGCGATCGGTCCCTCGGCCAGCCGGGCCATTTCGCTCAGCATTTCGCGCGCGGTGTCCACGTCGAGATCGGCGTAGGCGCCTTCGCCGAACGCGCTCTCCAGGTGGAATACCTCGAACAGGTTAAATTCCTGGTCACGGACGTTGCTTTTGTAGTGGCTCACGAAATGTCCTCCTCGATGAGACTGCCACCTGTGGTTGGGTACTTCGGTTAAGTTACCCACCAGTAACCCTTGTAATAATACCGAGCAGTAACCCAAAAGCAAGTTGGTGTGAGCAAGTTCTGCCGTCTAATCAACCCACCGGTGGTTTCAACGGATTTTCGTGCGATCCTAATTCGCCTGAACGGGTGCCGCGCAGCGGCGAGGTTGGGACTTATGAAGCTGCGCGTAGCGGTCTGGGCAAGGGGAACATGGGATCGTGTCCGCACTCCGGGACGTTGCGGTGCGGCTTCGGCCGGCCCAAGACGGGACGCTCTGATGCTGCCGTCCATCGCGACAATAGTCGGGCGCGCCAACAGCACCGCGGTGAACCGCCTGCAGGGAGCGCTGCGCTGGCTGCGCAGAGCAGAAGCCGGGTGTCCACGACGGGGTGGATGTCCCCATGCCACCTCCCGTCGAGCATCAGGCGTCACGCTGGGCGCTCTGACATGAGATGCCGGCAGTCGGCAGCGTCACAGAACGTGTGAAGATGGAAGAGATGAGCACCGACAAACTTCGGCCGACGTCGTTGCGCGAAGCGTTCGGCCACTTTCCTACCGGCGTCATCGCCATCGCGGCCGAAGTCGACGGCACCCTGATCGGACTGGCCGCAAGCACGTTCGTGCCGGTCTCGTTGGAACCGCCGCTGGTGTCGTTCTGCGTGCAGAACTCGTCCACCACGTGGCCCAAGCTCAAGGATCTGCCGTACCTGGGCATCAGCGTGCTCGGTGAAGCGCACGACACAGCCGCTGCCACGCTGGCCGCCAAGACCGGCGACCGTTTCGCGGGCCTGGAGACACATTCCAGCGACCGGGGCGCCGTCTTCGTCCACGGCACCAGCGTCTGGCTGGAAAGCGCGATCGAGCAGCAGGTTATTGCCGGCGATCACACGATCGTGGTGCTACGGGTGCACGACATCACCGTGCACGACGACGTGGCGCCGATCGTCTTTCACCGCAGCGCGTTCAAACGCCTCGGCGCCTGACCGAGGAACTGCTACGGCCGCCCGGCGAGCTGCTCGCGATACCCCTGAATTCGCTGCTCGATCTCGGCCGCGTCGTCGGGCCTGTCCTCTTTCTTGGCCAGCTCGACACGCACGGTCAGTTCACGGATGGCTGTGCGAATCTCGTTGACGCTGGCGGTTTCTCGCATGGTGTATGCCTTTCGACGGTGACTGGCTGCTGTGGGCGACAGTACGCCCCTACCGCCCGGCCCTGCCGTTCTTCCGGCTACCGCCGCCCTGCCGTTCTTCCGGCTACCGCCGGAAAAGCTTATTGCCGAGCCAGACGATCGGGTCGTACTTCTTGTCGGCTACCCGCTCTTTCATCGGGATCAGCGCGTTGTCGGTGATCTTGATGTGCTCGGGGCACACTTCGGTGCAGCACTTGGTGATGTTGCAGAAGCCGAGACCGTTGTCTTCCTGCGCTTCCTCGGCGCGACGATCCAGGGTGTCCAACGGGTGCATGTCCAGCTCGGCCTGACGCATGAGGTACCGCGGACCGGCGAAGGCCTTTTTGTTCTCCTCGTGGTCGCGCACCACGTGGCAGGTGTTCTGGCACAGGAAGCATTCGATGCATTTGCGGAACTCTTGCGACCGGTTGACGTCCTCCTGCTGCATGCGGAAATCGCCCGGCTGCAGGTCCTTCGGCGGCGTGAACGACGGGATCTGCCTGGCCTTCTCGTAGTTGAACGACACGTCGGTCACCAGGTCGCGCAGCACCGGGAAAGCGCGCAACGGTGTCACGGTGACGACCTCGTCCTCGCCGAAGGTGGACATGCGGGTCATGCACAGCAACCGTGGCCGGCCATTGATCTCAGCTGAGCAGGATCCGCACTTGCCCGCCTTGCAGTTCCAGCGCACGGCGAGATCACCTGCCTGGGTGGCCTGCAACCGGTGGATGATGTCGAGCACCACCTCGCCGTCGTTGACTTCGACGGTGTAGTCCTGCAGATCGCCGCCGTCAGGGTCGCCGCGCCATACCCGTAGTTTCGCGTCGTAGGCAGCCATCTTCAGCCCTTCCGGTCAGGGTGCTCGGCTATGTGATCTTCGGTGTAGTACTTCTCGAGCTCGGACAATTCGAACGTGGCCAGCAGATCGGCCCGCATCGTCGGCTGCTGCTCGCGTTCCACGGTCACTTCCGGAACGATCGCCTCGGAACCTTCGCCGTCGGCGACGGTCCGGCACACCAGCAGCGTGTTCCGCCAGCCGGCGTCCATCTTGGGGAAGTCGTCGCGAGTGTGGCCGCCGCGGCTCTCGGTGCGCTGCAGCGCGGCCTTGGCGACGCATTCGCTGACCAGCAGCATGTTCCGCATGTCGATCGCGAGGTGCCAACCGGGGTTGAACACCTTCGCGCCTTCGACCGTCACACTGGCGTAGCGCGTCTTGAGCTCGTCGATCTTGGCGAGGACCTCCTGGAGTTCACCCTCTTTACGGATGATGCCTGCCAGGTCGTTCATCGACTGCTGCAGCTCGGCATGCAGCGTGTACGGATTCTCCGGGTTCTCCTTCGGCTCGAACGGCGACAGCGCCAGCGTGGTGGCCGCCATAATCGATTCGTCGGAGACCTTGGGCCGGTCGGCCAGCGCCCGCACGTAATCGGAGGCTCCCAGACCCGCCCGACGGCCAAACACCAGCAGGTCGGACAGCGAGTTGCCGCCCAGGCGGTTCGAACCGTGCATGCCGCCCGAACACTCGCCCGCAGCGAACAGGCCGGGGGTGGCCGCCTCAGCGCTGTCCGGGTCGACCTCGATTCCGCCCATGACGTAGTGGCAGGTCGGACCGACCTCCATCTCGTCCTTGGTGATGTCCACCTCGGCCAGTTCGATGAACTGGTGATACATCGACGGGAGGCGGCGCTTGATCTCCTCAGCGGGCATGCGTGAGGCGATGTCGAGATACACACCGCCATGCGCAGTGCCGCGGCCCGCCTTCACCTCTTCGTTGATCGCGCGGGCGACCTCGTCGCGGGGGAGCAGGTCAGGGGTGCGTCGCGCGGAGTCGTTGTCCTTGAGCCACTGATCGGCCTCTTCCTCGGACTCGGCGTACTGCCCCTTGAACACGTCGGGGATGTAGTCGAACATGAAACGCTTGCCTTCGGAGTTCTTCAACACGCCACCGTCGCCGCGGACGCCCTCGGTGACGAGGATGCCCTTGACGGACAACGGCCAGACCATGCCCGTCGGGTGGAACTGGATGAACTCCATGTTGATCAGACCGGAACCGGCGCGCAGCGCCAGTGCGTGCCCGTCGCCGGTGTACTCCCACGAGTTGGACGACACTTTGAACGACTTGCCGATACCACCGGTGGCCAGCACGATCGCGGGTGCTTCGAACAGAACGAAATTGCCGGTCTCGCGGTAGTAGCCGAAGGCTCCCGCGATCCGGTCGCCATCCTTGATCAGGTCGGTGATCGAGCACTCGTGGAAGACCCGGACCCGGGCGTCGTAGTCGCCGAGCTCCTTGAAGTCCTCCTGCTGCAGCGAGACGATCTTCTGCTGCAGGGTGCGGATGATCTCCAGGCCGGTGCGGTCGCCGACGTGAGCCAGTCGTGGGTAGGTGTGACCGCCGAAGTTGCGCTGGCTGATCTTGCCGTCCTTGGTGCGGTCGAACAGCGCGCCGTAGGTCTCCAGCTCCCACACCCGGTCGGGTGCCTCCTGCGCGTGCAGTTCGGCCATCCGCCAGTTGTTGAGGAACTTGCCGCCGCGCATCGTGTCACCGAAGTGCACCTGCCACGAGTCCTTGGTGTTGACATTGCGCATCGCCGCGGCGCAACCGCCCTCGGCCATCACCGTGTGCGCCTTGCCGAACAGCGACTTCGTCACCACCGCGACGCGTAGGCCGCGCTCGCGGGCCTCGATTACCGCACGTAGTCCTGCCCCGCCGGCTCCGACCACGACAACGTCGTACTCGTGCCGTTCCAGTTCAGTCATCAACTCTCACTTCGTCTTTCGGGCTGTGCACCTGATGGTCTATCCGGGAATGATAGGCAGGTCGGGGATGGTGTTCGTCGCCACCAGCATGATGTAGAAGTCGGTCAGCATCAGCGTGCCAAGCGTGATCCACGCGTACAGCTTGTGCCGGGTGTTGAGCTTGCTGACCTGCGTCCACATCCAGTACCGCACAGGATGTTTCGAGAAGTGCTTAAGACGACCGCCCGCGATGTGCCTGCAGGAGTGGCACGAGATCGTGTACGTCCAGAGCAGAATCACGTTGACCCAGAGGATTAGGTTGCCGACGCCGAACCGGAAGCCGTCAGGGTTCCACATGGCCATCACGGCGTCGTAGGTGTTGATCACCGAGATGATGCCCGCAATGTAGAAGAAATAGCGGTGCGTGTTCTGGATGATCAGCGGAAGTTGCGTCTCACCAGTGTATTTCATGTGCGGCTCGGCCACGGCGCACGCGGTGGGAGACTGCCACACCGTCCGGTAGTACGCGCCGCGGTAGTAGTAGCAGGTGAGGCGGAACAGCAGCAGGAAGGGCAGTGACAGCGCTGCGTACGGCAGGATCGGCCAGTCGGGTAGGAACTGCCCGAAGTGGCTGGCCTCGGGTGTACAGCCGACACTGACGCAGGGCGAGTAGAACGGCGTCAGATAGTTGTACTGCGGAACGTAGTAGTAGTCCTGCATGAACGCGCGCACCGTGGCGTAGATGATGAACGCGGCGAAGCCGAGGTCGGTGACGATCGGCGACCTCAGCCAGTTGTCAGTGCGCAGGGTGCGTTGGGAGATCTGCGCCCGCGTCGGCGAGAAGACGCCCGTCCGTCGGTTTGCGGTCGGTGCACTCACGGCAATCGTGTCCCTTACGTGTGGGCTGGTTGACAGGGCGACATGGATGGGCGGGCCGACGACGGTCTCAGAGTTCCTTCGACCCTCACCTATACCCCGTTATCGCGAATTCATGTGTCGGCTAACGGGTGCCGCCTAGGCCTTCGTCGTCGACGTCCCGCCAGAAGTCGTTGTCGTACTGGGTGTCCGGTACCGCGATCTTGTCCACGTGTTGATTGCTGTGGCTCGCGGTCCACGACTGATCGAGCTCGCTCGCGTCGATGTTGAGACGTTCGACATCGTTGAGGATGCGTTCTGCATCGTTGACGACGCGTCGCATCTCGGGCGTGTTGCCATATTTCGTTTTCAGCGACGAGACGCAACGCTGCAATCCGCCGATGAGGTGATGCAGTTCGGCGAGTTCTGTAGTGGTGGACAACGGACCTCCTGGGGCTGAAGGTGGCTCGGATCACATTACGACAATTGATGCTAGCTAAATCATGATCTTGACGTGATGCGGGTCACGTTGGGAATGCTTAGAGGTCTGCCGCGGATTGGGTACCAGCGCACGGGTGGGCACGAACAAGGAGCTTCACATGACAGCAGATCTGACACAGCGAGCGGTGCAGTTGCTTGAGCTGCACCGCTGGTGAGACGTCCAGCGGGGAGCAGCGCGAGAACCTCAGCGGGCACTCCTACCGACTCGGCTCGGGCCCGGTCACCACACGTCGCCCTCGCGCCAGTCGCACGTCAGCTCCGCGGTGGTGTCGATCGTCATTCCGGCGGGAAGCACGAACACCGATCCGTCGTGGTCGGGGGTGGGCTGCATGCCGGTCGGCGCCAGCACCGACGTGACGCCTTGCCACGGAAGCCAGCCGCGGGACTCATACAGCGGGCGTCCCAGGTCCGTCGAGCACAGCGCGCCCAGCGGGTACGCGCCACGCACCACCTGCTCCAGCGCATCCATCACGGCACCCGCCAAGCCCTGACCACGCTGGTCCTCGCGTACGGCGACCGCTTCGATGTAGGCGCAGCGCACGGCCGTGCCTGCGTACAGCACCGTGCGCTGCACCACCGCCCCGTGGCCGAGCAGCATGCCGTGATGGCAGACGATCGCGTGCATGCCGCCGAGGGCATGGTCCCAGTCAGCTTCGGTGAACTCGCCCGCGAATGCGTCGAGCACCATGTGCCGCGCACTCTCGCGCGTCACATGATCGAGATCGGCGGTGTGTACCAGGCGTGCAGTGTGCACCGTCCTGGGCGAGCGAAAGGTGGCGGAATCCGGCCTCGGAGACCGAAGCGACGGGGACGTGTCCACGGTCCTGGTTTACCAGGTACTCCGGTGGTCCACCAGATCTAGCGGCGCGGGCGTGACCAATGGAGCCGTACGGCCTGACCGGGTCGGATCTGCGCGACCTTGTCGATATCGGCATCAACCACCACTCCGGCCACGGGGTAGCCGCCGGTGACGGGATGATCCGGCCCGAGAATCACCGGTAAACCGTTGGGCGGCACCTGGATTGCGCCGCGAGTGGTGCCCTCGCTCGGCAGTTGTTGCCCCTGCTCACGGTGCTCGAGTGGGCTGCCTGACAACCGCACACCCACCCGGTCGCTGCGGTCGGACACCACCCACTCGGTGTGCACCAGCGCGTCCGGGTCGGCCAGCCACCGGTCGCGTGGACCCGGAACCACCCGCAGTTCCATCGTGTTCGACGAGATGGCGGCGACAGGCGCTTGATCAAGCTCGGGGAAGTCCTCGGCGTGCTCGCCGATCGGCAGGACGTCGCCTGCCTGCAGCGGTCGGGGTCCGATCGCCGACAGGACGTCGTAGCTGCGCGAACCCAGGACCGGTGCGACGTGGATCCCGCCCCGCACCGCCAGGTAGGTGCGCAGGCCGGTGTGCGGGGCACTGAGCGAGATCACCTCGCCGTCGTGAACATGGTGAATACTATTCGCGCCGAATGGGATTCCGCTGACTGCCGCGTCGGTGTCCGCGCCTGTCACGGCGATCGCCACGTCACCGCCGCGTACCCGGGCCGAGAATCCGCCCAACATCACCTCGACGGTGGCGCGGTCACTGGGGTTGGCCACCAGCCGATTAGCCAGCGCGTGCGATCGCCGGTCGGCTGCGCCGGAACGAGTGACGCCGAGCTGTGCCAGACCCGTGCGGCCGAGATCCTCGACGAGCGCCAGCGGTCCGGTGCGCAGGATCTCCAGAGTGGTCATCGCAACTCCTGTCGACGTCAAGCCAAGGCTCGGAACCGCACCCACTGCCCGGGGGTCAGCAGGGCTGGCGGTGAGCGGTCGATATCCCAGAGGGCCGCGTCGGTGCGGCCGATCAGCTGCCAGCCGCCGGGCGATTTCCGCGGGTAGACGCCGCTGAACTCACCCGCCAGTCCTACCGATCCGGCAGGCACACTGGCGCGCGGCTCGGCCCGCCTCGGCACGTGCAGGCGGGCGTCGCCGCCGATCAGGTAGGCGAAACCGGGCGCGAAACCTCCGAAACCCACGCGGTACGAGGTCCCGGTGTGCGCGGCGACGACGCCGTCTTCGTCCAGGTCGGCGAGGCGGGCCACCTCAGCGAGGTCCTCGCCGTCGTAGACGACGTCGATGGTGACATCCGCCTGCTCAGGCGGCTCGGTGCCTGCGTCGGGGCCGCTGGCGGTGGTGAGGCGTTCGATCCGCTGCCGGGTACCGGCTTGCTGCGAGGGATCGGACAGCGTCACCAGCACCGTGCGCGACGCAGGCACGATGTCGAGCACACCGGGAAGGTCGGCATCGCGCAGGTGCCCGCTCCAGGCCAGCACCTGGTCGGTGCCCTCGACCTCGAGCAGCAAGGCCTGATCGCCGTAGTCGAGCACTCTCATGTCCGTTGCCACACTCACTCCATCGGCTGGTAGCTCGGCTCATGCCGTTTCACCGATGCGATTACCCGGTAGGTGACCGGAAGCAACACGACCTCGACGGCGGTCTTGTACAACCAGCCCTGGCCCACGTAGAGCAGGAACGTGCCGAAGGAGTCGATGCCGATGGCTCCCGCGGCGATGCTGCAGAACACCACGGTGTCGGCCAACTGCCCCACCACCGTGGAGCCGACCAGGCGCGCCCACAGGTGTTTCTCCTTCGTGCGCTGCTTGATTCGCACCACCGCCCAGGCATTGACGGTCTGGCCGACGATGAATCCCGCCAGTCCGGCGATCACCAGTTGCGTGAACGCCCCGACGACCGTTTCGAAGGCCTCCTGATTGGGGTAGAAATCGGCGGCAGGAAGGTAGATGGTGATCCAGAATGCCAGTGCGGCAATGGCTTCCATCACGAACGCGATGAATATGGCGCGGCGCGCGGCGTGGAAGCCGTACACCTCACTGAGCACGTCGCCGATGACGTAGGTGAGCGGGAACACCAGGAATCCGCCATCGGTCACGATCGGCCCGAAGGCCACGCCTTTGGTGGCCGTGATGTTCGAGATGATCACCAGCCCGGTGAACACCGCGACCAGTGTCGGGTAGTACGCCGAACCCGTCCGCGCATATCCGGCTGCGCCGGTCGACCGATCCGGCGGGTCAGGGGCGCTGGTCACCCCGACATCCAAACATCACCGTGCGGCGATAGCCGAATTCAGCCGGGCGCGAGCGGTCCCTCGGTCGTCAGCCGCGTCAGCCGACGGCGATAAGAATCGCGACGAGGGCTACCACCACCGCGATCCCGATGATGGCTGCGGCGATGATCCACGGACTCCGGTCGGGATGAGCCGACGGATGCGCAACGGGCCTCTGCGGTAGCGGATTCGGCCCGCTGGGCGGTCGGCCGGCAGGGCTGGCGAAGCCCCCTGGTTGGCTCGGTGAGTTCGGGTACTGCCGCACCGTGGGATGCGACGACCTGGGCTGGCTATGGGCGGGCACCGCCCGGGACGCCGCCTGCTGCGCGGGCACCTGCGGTGCCGACGCCGCCTGCTGGGTCGGTATCTGCGGCGTCGACAGCGGCTTGGCGGGCACTTGCGGCGAGGAGTTCTGCCGCGGCAGTTGCTGCGGCGGAGGAGTAGCCCTGCCTAGCGGGGCGGACTGCCTGGCAGGCGGTGCCTGCGATGGGCGATCCGGCTTCTGCATGTACCAGGGGATCTCGGGGTTGATCGCAGGTTCGGTTGGCGAATCCGTCGGCGGTGCGGGTGCAGCCTGTGGTGGATTCGGCCTCGGCGGCACGGACGGATGGTTCTTGACGAGCTCCTTGGGCTTGGCGAAGTGAAGGGTCTCCTCGTCGACATCCCAGTTGCTCACCATGGCATGCAGTGAACCTTGGGAGACAACGGTTTTGGGGTCGCCGAGAATGCCGAGTGGGCCCAGAGCCCCGAGCCGGGTGTGTACGACAGGGATGGCTGACGAGCCGCCGGTGAGGTAGATCGTCGGTGGTCGCTCGACGGGCTTGATGCGTTGCGCAGCTGCCAGCACGTCCTTGGTCAGCTCGACGGCTCGGTCGAGGTCGCTGCTGATCAGGTTGTCGAACTCGTCACGCGTGAGCGTCAACAGCTGAGTTCGGCTGCCGTTGGCCACCGCGATGGTGGCCTGCGACGCCTCCGACAACGCCTCCTTGGCTTCACGGATTCTGTCGTTCAAGGTGAGCCGGGCGCCGATTGCTCCTGGCTGCGACAGTTCGTCGGCTAACTCCGGATTGCTGTCGGCGAGTTGGCGGCGCACCCAGGCGTTGATCCGCGCGTCCAGGTCGTGGCCACCGAGGCCGTCGACCCCGTCCGAGGCGACCACGCTGAACGTCTGGTCGGGCTGCTTGTCCAGCACCGCGACGTCACAGGTGCCTGCACCGAAGTCGAAGACCGCCAGGCGAGCGCCGACCGGCAGCGCCCGTTCGGTGACGGTGTAGAACCACGCCGCGGCGGAAGCCTCGCTGATGAGCCGGATGTGCGCGGAGTCGATCCCGGCCTTGACCGCGGCTTCGCGCAGGCGTTCCTGCATGGGAGCGGCCCATTTGTCCGGGTGCGTGAGGACCACCCGATCGGGTTTGTTGCCCATCTCGCGTTGCGCTTTGATGACCACTTCGCGCAGGACCGCGGCGATCAGGTCGGTGACGGAGACGATGCTGTGGCCGAGGTGAATCTCCGGCTCGGCCAGTCGCCGCTTGGGTGACGGCTCGAATGCCTCGGGGTCGGTGAGGGCAGCCTGCACGGCGGTCCGTCCGACGAGTGTCCGGTTCGGCGTGTACAGCACCGCCGACGGCATCAGCCAGCCATTGTGCGACAACGAGATCTGGTGGACACCTCCCCGGGAATCACGAAAGGCCGCAGCGGTGTTCGACGATCCGAAATCGACCCCGAGCATCGGGTGGCACCTCCTCGTCCCTTGGTGCGCCGTTACCCTGGTCTGCGAACTCATCGACAACGCCGAGGTCCGGTGGGCGCTACGACACCTCGACCGTATTGCTGCCAACTTAGTTCATCGGATCGGTCGAAAGGGTTCCCGGTACGTTGAATTTACCCTTGCGCGGGACGGAGTGGCCGCATCGAATCTACGATGTCCGGTGGCTCGCCTGCCGTTCCCGCAGGCATGGGCCTGACCAGCTGTTTCGGCAGCGCTGCGGGGATGGTGACGCTGCGGTGACGCCATCGGGCGCGAACCGGCGCCGGCACCCCGGCTCCAGAACGGGGATACATATGCACCGGATTTGCCCGTGACCTATAGTGCGGTGGTCATGAGGTTCGCGGCGTGAGGGGCGCCCTGCGCGGTGCGTTTTCGAGGGGTGGCAGTGGTGGCAGACGACGAAGCCACGCTTCTGCAGCGCGTTCGTGAAGGCGACGAACGCGCATTCGTCGAACTCGTCGGTCGTCACCGAGGGCCGGTCTGGGCAGTGTGTCTGCGGATCACCGGCAACCAGCACGACGCCGAAGATGCGTTGCAGGAGGCGCTGACAGCGGCTTGGCAGAACATCGCAAGGTTCCGCGGTGATGCCCGATTCTCGACGTGGCTGTACCGCATCGCCTCCAACGCTGCGCTGGCCGTGGTACGACGCCGACCTGAGGTGAGCGACAGCGAGTACGACATTCCCTCTGGGCAGCGCGATCTCGGTGACCGGTTGGCTGACACCGAGCGTGTCCAGGCAGCGCTGGCCAAGATTCCCGAGGTGTTCAGGGTGGCGTTGGTGCTGCGCGTGTACGGCGACTTCACCTACGAGGACATCGCGGTTCACCAGGGCATCCCGGTGCAGACTGTGAAAAGCCGGATCTCAAGAGCACGCTCGATGATGGAAGACCTGCTGTCTGCCGCCACGGACACGGCTTAGCGGACGAATCGGCGCAGCGATGACGGAAAACGTTATCCGCCAACCACATTGGCTGCGTAGCCGCCGAGGAGAATGAGGAATGGCCGAATCGTCCACCGCCGCCAGCGGATCCGGTATCAAGGTCGACGCCCAGGTCAAGAAGGCATGGGACGAGACCTGCCGAATCCTCAAGCGAGAAGGCGCAGCCGAGATCGCCGAGCGTGCCTGGTCGCAGATGACCGCGCCCCCCTCGCCGACCTCGGTGGTGATCATCGGAGAAGTCAAGCGCGGCAAGAGCTCCCTGGTGAACTCGCTGCTCGGGGGCCGCAACGCCAGCCAGGTGGATGTCGAGATCGCCACCTCCGCCTTCCTGCGGTTTCGCCGACCTGCCGACGGCGTGCCGGAAGGCACCACGACGCTGATGTACGCCGGAGGACGCACCCGTAGAATCGACTTCGCCGACCTGCCTGACTGGGTGACCGTCAGCGGACGGCATGTCGTCGACGCGTCCGTCGAAGAACTACCGATCGGGGCCGACGTGGCATTGGGCAGCCCCTTCGTGCCGAACGTCGTCATCGTGGACACACCCGGCGTGGGCGGTCTCAATCCTCATCACCTGCAACTGGCGACCGATATCGCCACGCAAGCCAGCGTGCTGGTGATGACATGCGATTCCGCGGCGCCCATCACGTCTCACGAGCTCACGTTCCTGCAATCGGTGGGGACCGATATCGAATCGGTGATCATAGTGGTCACCAAGACCGATAAAAACCTGCAGCACTGGCGCACGATCGCCGACGAGAACCGCCGGCTGCTGCGGCAGTACGCACCCCGATTCGGCGAGATTCCCATCATCGGCGTGTCCAACCGTCGGGCACTGGCCGCCTTGCGGCTGCCGCCTGGCGCGGAGCGTGACACCAGGTTGGCGCGCTCGGGTCTCACCGAGCTGGCCGAGGAACTGGCCAGGGTGTCCCGGTCCGCGGACACCCTGCTGACGCTGAACTGCCTGCGCATGCTGCGCAACGGCTTGGAGCGGGTGTCTGGCCAGTTGGATCTGGAAGAGGCGACCTTCAACTCCAGCACCCGCAACGTCGTCCTCACAGAGCTGAACGCCGAACGCGAGCGGCTGAAAGCTCTGATGGAAGAGGAACGCGGCGGCTGGCGGGACTTCCTGATGCGCGACATCGCCAAGATCCAGAGCGACACAACCCGATTCCTGGACCACCGGCTCGACGAGTTGCGCTCCCGCTGGCGCCGTAAGATCGACGAGGCGAAGTTCGATGTGCTGCGCAAAGCGCCACAACTGTTCGTCGCGGAGATGACGGCCGACCTCGAAGTACTGGTCAAGGCGATTTCTGAGTTCTACGTGACGTCGATCAACCAATTGCTGGCCAACCTCGCCGCCGACGTCCAGATCCCGATCGACGGCCTCAGTGGGCTCCGACAGCGCGCCGAGACGCCGAGAGGCCGTGGCGAGGGCGTCGGCGACCCGATGATGCTCCAGATGGGTGTCATCGGCGGTTCGATGATCGGCGGCAACCTGATGGCGGCGGTCGGCCTGGCCGGTGGCATGCTGTTCTGGCCCGCCGTGGCGGCGATCGGTGCAGCGTGGGTTGCGGTGAACTTCGGTTTCCGCGCAGTGAAGCAGGGTCGCGCGAACCTGCAGCAGTGGCTGGATCGCACGATCGTCGCCGTCAACAAGGACGTCGCGCGGGAGATCAACGACCGCACCAACGCCGTCAAGCCGGAGATCGTCCTGGAGTACCGGCGCTACCTCACCGAGTCGATTGCGGAGCTGAAGAAGGTCATCACCAAGGCCGACAATCTCGCGAAGGCCAGTCAGGCCGAGCAGGACGACGAACGGCGTGTGCTGGTCAGCAGGGTCAAGGACGTCAAGGCCGCCACCGCGGCGATCGACACGCAGCTGGCGCGGTTCGCTCCTGGTAAAGGGCAGGCGGCGGTGCCGATGCAGCGCTCTGCGCCTGCATCGGCCGCAGCGAAGTAGTCAGCGGTTCGGACGGGTCGACCGAGGCCGGGGAGGTGGCGGCGGGCGGTAGATCAGCTGGTAGCTGCGTTCCAGCACCGTCCACGCTTCCCGTTCGGCTGCCGAGAGCGCCGCGACGCGTTCGCGGTGGCAGTTCTCGCACTCGCGTTGGGCGACCTCTTGCAACGTCGCGGGGTCGGTTTCCTTTGGGAGCCCGAGCCGCTGGCTGATCGAGGTGGCTGCTGTCAGGTCGTCGAGGCGCTTGACCAGGGGGTGATTAGCATCCCATTTGATGATCAGCTCCAAGGCGTTCGCCTCACGAAGCCGGTGCAGAGCCGGATCCATCTGAGCGCTTTCCAGAATCGACAGAATGGCGGCGCGCTGCGGCGACGTGCTCGCGATCGACTGCAGCTCCGCGAACACGTGGCGGGCTTTGATCACCTCGCTACGAGGCAGGTAGCGATTGGTGATCTCGTCGCGCACGGCCGTCAGACCCGATGCCTCACCGAGCCATTGGCCCAGTTCGGTGGCGCCGCTGGCGTGCTGGCGACCGTTGACGACGCCGTAGGCGTCAACGAGGCGCAGGAGTCGTTCGATGTGGTCGGCGCTGACCTTGGGGTGGGTCTCCTCGCCCGCCAGAACCGACTCGAGGTAATCGGGATCGTCGTCGGCGAGGTCGCGCATGGCGCGGGCGTCGGACTCTTGGAGATGGCCGGTGAACGCGGTTTGAGCCAGCAGGCCTGACACCGGAATGACGTTGCCCGCCACCTTCACCAGAGTGCTCCGCAGCGTGGCGGCGTGGCGGGCTGCTGCTTCGATGGGGTCGTCGTCGGCGAAGGCGCCGTCGCCAAACTTGTCGGCGTGCGATAGCAGGGCCAGGGTGTCGATCCGGGTGGCGCCCATGTCGCGGAGGAACTCGATCTCGTCGGCCTTGGGAGAACCGTCGGAGAGGAACAGCGTCACGTCCGGCCGGGGGATGCCGACACCTGCCGTGGTGTTCACGACGGCGCGCCGGGTGGCCGCGGTGGTGGACGTCATCGCTGCCAGACCGGGCGTGTCGATCAGTTCGTATGTGCGCAAAACCGCGGACGGCACATACGCGGCGATGAAATCGACCTCGGCCAGGGGGCGGTCCAGCTCGTCAGGGAGCCGGTTGACCAGCGGGATGGTGGTGAAGCATTTGTCTAAGCCGACGACGTCGATGCGGGCTGGCGCGCCGAACCGGTACCAGGTGGCCACCCGCGTGCATTCCACCTCGTTGGTGGGGGCAACGCGGAGGCCGACAAGGGCGTTGAGTAGCGTCGACTTCCCTGCGTTGACGCGCCCCACGAGCGCAACCCGGACGGGGCTGACGAGGTGGGCGTGCAGGGCACGAAGCCGCGTCGCATCGGGCACGAAGCGCGCGACGTCGTCGATGGTGGCGGCCACGCGGGCGGTCAGGAGGCCTGGATTCGGCACTGGATTCATCCGTTTCCCCTCCGGCTCTGCGATTCGCGACCGACCAGCGCATACAGTAACCCGGTGTGATCACACCTCGTGGTAAGGGTTGCCTTGAGAGAGGCCGTAGCGCAAGGTTCAGGACAGTGCGCAGAGCATGGGAACAAAACACCCCGAGATCGGATCTGACCTGTGTCTGAACAAAACGACTTGGGGTGAATGGTGGTGACAGCAGTGGACGACTACACATGGTGGACGACCATCAGTGGTGCTGACTTGACGGATATGACCGGGGTGGCCGACGCAGTATGGGACTCTGCGCTGGAGACGGCGCTGGATCCGACCACCGCTCTTGTCTCCGAGGATCTGATTCCCGTCGACGACCTCTCCGAGGATCTCGTCGACGTGGCCTTCGCCGGCGGCGACCTCCCCGGCGGCGACCTAGCCGGTGACGATTTCGCCGGTGACGACCTAGCCGGTGACGATGCGATGGGCGCCTTTCACGGCGATACTCTCGCTCATGCCGACTCGGATGGATTTGACGGCGGAGACGACGGGTTCGTGGAACTGTAGCTAGCGGTTCTAGAGACGTACGGGACGGAGTTCGGCGTGGATGCGGCGCGGTTGGCTGTGGTTCTGCTGTTGTTGGTTACCGCACTCATATGCGGGTTCAGCCTGGCCCGGTCGAGGCCGTCCGCGCCGGTGACGTCAGCGATGCCCGCCGCACCGATGGTCGCCCCACCCCTTCCGATGGCGCCTACCGCGCCGATGGGCGCGGCGCCGGCGCCACCGCCACAGAGACCACCGCCAAGACCGCGCCGAGCCGCTCCCGCGGAACGACCCCTGCCCCCTGCAGCCTCGGTGAACGAGGACATGTTAGTGCAGGGGTTGATTGGTGCGTTCGACGTCAGTCAGGACCAGGCCGTGCAGGCGCACGTCGCGCAGGTGTTGCAGCGCAGCGGAATTGAGAAGGTCGTCGTGCCCTCCGGGGTGCTGTTCGATCCGGCCTCGTACGAGGCGGTTTCGACGGTGATCACCTCGGATCGCTCGAAGGCCAAGCGCGTAGCGGAAACCATCCGTCCCGGGTGGAAAGGTCCCACCGGCATGCTGCGCTCGGCGCAGGTGGCGGTGTGGGTTGCAGAGCAGCGCTCAGATGCCGACGGGAACGGGAATCCCAAGTGATCGCCTCGCGTAGCTACCTGGTGGTGGCGATAGTCTCCGGCGTCATCGCCTTGTTGGCGGCAGTGACGTTGATCGTGGAACCGTTTGCGTCCGAAGAGGTGTCGAACTCCGAACGCACCGCAGAACCCGCCAACACGAGTGAAGAATCCCCGGCTACCGAAAGCACGGAAACCTCTGCGAGCGAGGAGCCCACGACCCAGTCCACTCCTACGCCGTCGAATGAGAACGAGCCCCGGCCGTCGGAGGAAGAGGCGCGACCGCAGCAGGAAGAGTACATCGACGCGATTCCTCAGGACATGGTTGATCCTAATTCGTGTGAACCTATTCCGAGCGGCGTCGAATGCCGGTCATCTGACGACTATCACCTAGTGACCGTGGAGGATTACGACGGATC
>JBPPMS010000167.1:0-6459 GCA_051306175.1 Mycobacterium sp.
GGGTTGTTCCGGTATCAGTTGATCTGCCCGGCACTGGACAATGGGCTCTCGACCAAGGCGCGTGGCCGGCTGGTCCGCGAGATCGCCGCTCGTGAGCACGTCGATCCGTTCGGGGCCCGGGTGCGCTATTCCCGCGACACCCTGGACCGCTGGATCCGCCGCTACCGCGCCGGCGGCTTCGTCGAGCTGATTCCCTCGTCGCGGGCATCGACTCCGCGCACCGATGGCGCCACGCTGGACATGGCGGCCGCCCTCAAGCGCGAGAACCCGGCCCGCACCGCCGCCCAAGTGCAACGGATCCTGCGGGCCTCGGCTGGCTGGTCACCCTCGGAATCGACGCTGCTGCGCCACTTTCACCGCCTCGAGCTGATCGGCCCGGCCGCCGGAGACACCCCGGCGGTGTTCGGGCGGTTCGAAGCGGAGAACCCCAATGACCGCTGGACCGGGGATGCGCTGCACGGCAATAGGATTGGCGGTCGCAAAACGTATCTTTTCGCGTTCCTCGACGATCATTCCCGTGTGGTCACCGGCTACCGGTTCGGGTTTAGCGAGGACACCGTCCGCCTGGGTGCGGCGCTGGAACCGGCGTTGGCCTCCCGCGGGATCCCGGCCAGCGTCTATGTCGACAACGGGTCGGCGTTCGTGGATGCGTGGTTGTTGCGGGCGTGCGCGAAACTGGGGATCCGACTGGTGCATTCCACCCCGCACCGGCCGCAGGGACGCGGCAAGATCGAACGGTTCTTCCGCACGGTGCGCGAACAGTTCCTCGTCGAAATCACCGACACCACCGCCGAAGAGCTGGCCGCCGCCGGCACCGATCACCGCAGCGCCCTGCTGGAACTCAACCGGCTGCTGACCGGGTGGATCGAAACCGAATACCACCGCCGCACCCATTCAGAGACCGGACAAACACCGTTGGATCGGTGGGAGGCAGGCTGGCAGCGGTTGGGGCGGGCACCGGCGATGCCGACAGCACCCGATCTGACCGAGGCATTCCTGTGGTCAGAGTTTCGCACGGTCACCAAGACTGCGACGGTGTCGTTGCACGGCAACACCTTCGAGGTTGATGCCGGGTTGGTCGGGCGGAAGGTGGAGTTGGTGTTCTCGCCATTCGACATCGAAACCGTCGAGGTCCGGTGCCATGGCAAGGGCTACGGGAAAGCATTGCCGCACAACATCACCCGCCACGTTCACCCGAAGGCCAGAGCCGAGACCCCCGAGTCACCCACGCCTGCGGCGACGGGGATCGATTACTTGACGTTGACCGCACGGACCCATCACGAGCAGGTCCGCGCCGACCGGCGGATCGGGTACGACGCCCTGTTCGGCGACACTGCTGGCGATGGCGACCAGGGCCAGGTTCCTGGTCAGCTCAGTATCGACGGCGTCGCCGACCTGATCGACCGGAACGGAACATCAGCATGAGTATCGAACGCCTGCAACAGTATTGCCTGTTGACTGAACTACGACACGCGTTTTCCCTGGTTGACGGGCTGAATCGGGATCGGTCGGTAGCGTCTGGCTTGTGATCGAAGACGACGAGTCCCGGGATCTCGCGAGGTTGATCGTGCCGCTGGCAGGCTCGTTGCAGGAGACGGGTGATCGATGGTTGCCGTTCCGGCTGCTCGACCCGAGCGGCGAGCCGGTGGAGGCGGTGTCGGCCTACTTTCGTGACCTGCAGGCGGTCGGCCGGTCGGCAGCGACGATGCGCTCCTACGGGATGGATCTGCTGCGGTGGTTCCGGTTCGTGTGGGCGATCGAGATCCCGTGGCAGCGGGCCACACGGGTCGAAGCCCGCGATTTCTGCCGCTGGATGATGGTGTCGGGCAAGCCGCCTCGCCCGCACTGGCGCCGGCCGAACGAGGTGCCCGACCGGCCGTCGACATTGGTGGCGTATGCGCCGTCGGTGCGGGCGCACGCGGAGACGGTGCTGCGCGGGTTCTACGGCTATCACCTGGACGCAGGCAGCGGGCCGATCGTCAACCCGTTCCCGCTGGACCGCTCGCGGCGGGGCCGGCGGGCGCACGCGCACCACAATCCGATGGAGCCGCACCGCAACGAGCGGACCGGGTTATATCGGCCGAGGGTGCCGTCCCGGATTCCGCGCAGCGTCCCGGATGAGGAGTTCAACGAGATCTTCGCCCGGCTGCCCTCGAACAGGGATCGGGCCTTGGTGGCGTTCTACGTCTCCACCGGCGCCCGGGCGTCGGAGCTGCTGTCCGCCACGCGGAACGGTGTGGATCCGGGGCGGCAGGTGATCGCGGTGGTGCGCAAGGGAACCCGGGAAACACAGGAGCTTCCTGCCTCGACCGACGCGTTCGTCTGGTTGCGGCTCTATCAGGTCGAGATGGACGGCCTGATCCCCAAGGGGCAACGGGAGCCGTTGTGGTGGACGCTGCGAACACCGCTGCGGCCGTTGACCTATCACGCGGTGCATCGGATGTTCGAGCGCACCACCGAGCGGGTAGGTAGCGCGGCGACCCTGCACGCGCTTCGCCATACCGCGGCTTACCGGATGGCTGAGGACCCGGCGTTGCCGCTCACCGATGTCCAGTTCGTCCTCGGTCATGCCCTGCTGACCACGACTCAGATCTACTTGACGCCCCGCAAGGAGGAAGTGATCCGGCGAGTGCTGGCCCATCATGCCGAGCAGACCCGGAAGGCGGCGCAGCGAGTCAAACCGGCACCGGCGCCGGGCTATCGGCCAGAAACGCTGAATGTCCTTTTCGGAAAGGGAATCTCGTGACAACGACCGCCCTGGAAGCAGCCACGCCGCTGCCGACGAAACCGAGTGGACGACAACCGGCACGGACCCGGTTTCCCGCTCGACCGATCCCCGCGACCTGGCCGGCCTCCGAGCAACCGCGGGAAGCGGTGCTGGCACGGCTGACCTCGGCGCCGTTCGTGCTGGACAAGGCCAACAGCCAGCAGATCCGCGCCAGCGGGTGTGCGCTGCTACTGGACTGGCTCCACGACCACGCAGGGGCTAGCTGGCAGCAACGATGGCACGCCACCGGAGCCGAGCACGCCGGCGCGGACTGGCGCCAGGTGCCCGCGAGGTGGCTTCGCGATCACGGCTCGGCCGCCGAGTGGCGGCAGTCGGCCCTGTCCGGTGCGGTGATCGTGGCGATCGGCGCCGATCTGATCCGGCCCTCGCTGCCGTGGCTGGCCAGCGGGGCAACCGGCAGAGGCGCATTGGTCCGCACGATGGCCCAGGGCCGCGATACCGACGGGTTCGCGCGGTTACGCGCGCTCTGCCACGCCGATCCCGACGTCAGTTCCACAATGGTGACGCTGACGCTGCACCGAAGTGCCGAGATCCTCGCCGCCAAGGGTGGCACGCTGGCCGATGTCACCGTCGGAGACGTCCTCGAACTTCTCGCCGCCGAACGCGCCGTCCACACCAAGCCCGCCAGCGGCCGCGCGGTGTTCTACCGGATGCTGCGCACTTTGGGGGTTTTCGGCGACACCGCGCCAGCGACACTGCGAGAGCTGCGCACCACCGGCCAGCGCACGCCAGAGGAGATGATCGACCGCCACCGGATCGCCTGCCGCCCGATCCGGGACCTGCTGGTCGATTACCTGACCGAACGCCAACCCGCCCTGGATTACACAAGCCTCGAATCGCTCGCCGGTTACCTCGGCGGCCGGTTCTGGGCCGACCTGGAGCGCCACCACCCGGGCATCGACAGCCTGCACCTGACCAAGGAGTTCGCCGACGGTTGGAAGCGGCGGCTGCGCACGGTCACCAAGACGACCCGCACACCCGCCGGCGAGCAGGTGTCGACCACGGTCGACCGGATCAACTACCGCGAATGCCTTACCCCGGTGCGTGCCTTCTACCTGGACCTGGCTCACTGGGCGGTCGAAGACCCCGCCCGGTGGGGGCATTGGGTCGCCCCGTCTCCGGTCGGCAGCGAGGAGATAGACCGGCGAAAAGATAAGCGCCACCGCAAATCCCGTATGGATGCCCGGACCCGGGAACGGCTGCCCATCCTGCCTGTCCTAGTCGACAGCGTGCGCCTGCGACGCATGAACAGCCGTGCCCTGCTCGAGGCCGCCCGGCACGCCCTGCCCGGCGAAACCTTCACCGCCGCCGACCGAACCCTGATTCGAGCAGTCACCCCGCACACCCGCACCGACAAGGTCTGGGCCAACGACCCCGCCGACGACAAACGACACGACCTCACCCTCGCCGAAGACCACGCCTTCTGGGCCTTCGCCATCGTCGAGGTCCTGCGCGCGACCGGCATCCGCATCGAGGAGCTCCTGGAACTTTCCCACCACAGCCTGGTGCAATACCGGCTACCGACGACCGGTGAACTCCTACCGCTCCTGCAGATCGCGCCGTCCAAGACAGACGCAGAGCGGATGCTGCTGGTCGACCCGGAACTCGCCGACGTGCTTTCCACGATCATCCGCCGCATCCGTGATCACTCGGGAACCGTCCCGCTCGTCCGTGGCTACGACATCCACGAATGCACGTGGTCGCCACCCGCGCCGTTGCTGTTCCAGCGCAGCGTCAACGGCGAAACCCGCGCCATCACACCAGATTACGTCCGTCGAACGCTGACCAAAGCGCTAGGACACACCGGTCTGACAGACCCGGCCGACACGCCGATCCGGTTCACTCCGCACGACTTTCGGCGGATCTTCATCACCGACGCCGTTCTCAACGGGCTGCCACCACACATCGCCCAGGTCATCGCCGGACATCGCGACATCGGTGTCACCATGGGTTACAAGGCTGTCTATCCCGAAGAGGCCATCCAGGCCCACCTGGCGTTCCTCGCCCGCCGCCGCAAGCTACGGCCCAGCGAGGAATACCGCGTCCCGACCGACGGCGAATGGCAGGAGTTCCTCGGCCATTTCGAACGGCGCAAGGTCTCCATCGGGACCTGCGGCCGAGCGTTTGGATCCACCTGCATTCATGAACATGCTTGTGTCCGATGCGCACTCCTGTGGCCCGATCCCGGCCAATGGCACCGGCTGATCGAGATCCGCGACAACCTCACCGCCCGCATTACCGAGGCCGAACGAGAGGGCTGGCTCGGCGAAATCGAAGGCCTTCAGGTCAGTCTCGCCGGCGCTGAGGACAAACTCGCCCAACTCGACCGACGCTCCCGCCGCACCACAACCGTCGAGATCGGAATGCCCGCCCCCGCAAGGACTTTCTGACCAGCAACCCAGCATCGACGAAAGACCTCGGTCAAGTTCAGAGAATACGGTTTCACCCGAATGCCTTTCGGGCGCTCACTGGCCCCGGCGATGCTGCACCGCCACCCCACCCACGCCGAAGCGGTCGCCCGGATCACCTGGTGCGTGGACCAACACGCCATCGGGGTCATCACCGGGGAGGTCGGCGCCGGCAAGACCGTCGCGATCCGCGCGGCGACCGCGGCCCTGGATCCCGCCCGCCACGTCATCATCTACCTGCCCAACCCCTCGGTGGGGGTCCGAGGAATGTTGCATCACATCGTGGGCGCGTTGGGCCAGGTGCCGAGCTTCTACACCGCGACGTTGGCGCCGCAAGCCGCCGATGCCCTAGCCGCCGAGCATGCTGAACGCGGCCGCACCCCCGTGGTGGTCATCGACATTACCGACCGCGATTAAACCTGTACACGCCGTTCGTCTTACGTGACTTTGGCCTCGTCGCGTGATTGTTTACCAACCGGATTCGCAATGTCGGTCACGTCCGGATCGGGAGGCAGCGTATGGCGCGGCGAGTGGTGATCGGCGAGCTGCGAGTGCAGCGGATCGACCGCGACAGTGGGCGGCGGTCGTGGACGATCGTGTGGCCGGAGGGCCGCGAGCATTCCGATGCCGACCGGTTCCTGCGCGAGCACGACGGGTCGGGCACCCAACGCACCTACGCCTATCTGCTGGTGGATCACCTGCGCTGGCTGGACCGCGAGTGCCTCGCGCTCGACCGGGTCGGGCTGCGGGATCTGCAGCGCTACATGGGTCTGCTGGGCGCCGAGGTGCGGATGCCGCTCGGTGCGCCGTGGCGGGAAGGGAAACGCGCGTACGGGCCTGCGGCACTGTCTATTACGGCCTCCTGCTTGAAGGGCTTCTACCTGCACCAAGCGGCCCTGGGTGTGAACGCGGAGCTCGGCAAGGCGCTTGATGGCGCCCGGTTACCGTCGCGGGCCGACCGTCGCCGCCGGTTCCTCGGCCACACCACGACGACGCTGGGGGCGAACCCGCTGGCGCCGCACGGCCCACGGCGGCGGCATCCGAAGATGCTGCCCGACGGCGCGCGTGACACGCTGCTCACCGCGGTGACGTCAGCGCGGGATCGCCTCGCCGTGACCTGGCTGAGTGACGCAGGCCTGCGGATCGGCGAATTGTGCGGGCTGCACCTGGTCGACCTGCACCTACGCGACGACGCGAATTGCGGGCAGTGCCGCACCCCGCACCTGCATGTCTGCCACCGCCCGGACAACCCGAATCGCGCCG
>JBPPMS010000168.1:0-55520 GCA_051306175.1 Mycobacterium sp.
AGCGGACGGAGACCAGATGGATTGGGGCGGGCCCCCCTGACCGAACGGTCCTAAGTTTCCGCTGTTACCGGTTGCCATCGCGTTTCCCTCCCACGGCCCGCACACACTGCTGCACCGCATTCTTGCAGCTACGCACCGACGATGTCGGGCTGTCTGCGCAGCTGCGCCACAGGCATAGAAGACGAACCGAGCAGCTGGTACGCCAGCCGGACACACGACAGCGGCGCCCACCCTCTCGGGTGAGCGCCGCTCTCTTGGGGCAAACTCAGATCACTTGATGATCTTGGTGACCCGGCCGGCGCCGACGGTACGTCCACCTTCGCGGATCGCGAAGCGCAGACCCTCGTCCATGGCGACAGGCTGGATCAGCTTGACGGAGATGTCGGTGTTGTCACCGGGCATCACCATCTCGGTGCCCTCGGGCAGGGTCACAACGCCCGTCACGTCGGTGGTGCGGAAGTAGAACTGGGGACGGTAGTTGTTGAAGAACGGCGTGTGACGGCCGCCTTCGTCCTTGCTCAAGAGGTACACGCTGCCGTCGAACTCGGTGTGCGGCGTGGTGGTGCCGGGCTTGACCACAACCTGGCCACGCTCGACATCCTCCCGCTTGACGCCACGGACCAGCAGGCCGACGTTGTCGCCCGCCTGCCCCTGATCGAGCAGCTTGCGGAACATTTCGACACCGGTGACGGTGGTCTTGGTGACGGTCGGCTTGATGCCGACGATCTCGACTTCCTCGTTCACGTTGACCACGCCACGCTCGACGCGACCGGTGACGACGGTGCCACGGCCGGTGATCGTGAAGACGTCCTCAACGGGCATCAGGAACGGCTTCTCGGTCTCGCGGACCGGATCCGGGATCGACTCGTCGACAGCGTCCATCAGATCCTCGACGGACTTGACCCACTCCGGGTCGCCTTCGAGAGCCTTGAGCGCCGAGACCTTGATGACTGGGGCGTCCTCGTCGAATTCCTGGGCAGCCAGCAGTTCGCGGACCTCCAGCTCGACGAGCTCGATGAGCTCTTCGTCGTCGACCATGTCGGCCTTGTTCAGCGCAACCAGGATGTAGGGCACGCCGACCTGACGGGCCAGCAGCACATGCTCGCGGGTCTGGGGCATCGGGCCGTCGGTGGCGGCGACCACGAGGATTGCGCCGTCCATCTGGGCGGCACCGGTGATCATGTTCTTGATGTAGTCGGCGTGGCCGGGGGCGTCGACGTGCGCGTAGTGACGCTTCTCGGTCTGGTACTCAACATGGCTGATGTTGATGGTGATGCCACGCTGCCGCTCCTCGGGCGCATTGTCGATCTGGTCGAATGCGCGCGACTCGTTCAACGTCGGGTACTTATCGTGCAGAACCTTGGTGATTGCTGCTGTCAGCGTGGTCTTGCCGTGGTCAACGTGACCGATGGTCCCGATGTTGACGTGCGGCTTCGTCCGCTCGAACTTCGCCTTCGCCACTTCTGTGTCCTCCTGGACTTGTTGGTGCTTGCTAAAGCAGTGTTGATTTTCAGTTATGTGGTCCGAAGACCGACGGGAGATTACTCGCCCGTCGCCTTCGCGATGATCTCCTTCGACACGTTAGCCGGGACTTCGGCATACGAGTCAAACACCATGGAGTAGTTAGCCCGGCCCTGGGTCTTCGACCGAAGATCACCGACGTAGCCGAACATCTCCGACAGCGGCACCTGCGCCTTCACGACGCGCGCACCGCTGCGCTCTTCCATGGCCTGAATCTGACCACGTCGGGAGTTCAGGTCGCCGATCACGTCGCCCATGTAGTCCTCGGGCGTGGTGACCTCTACGGCCATCACTGGTTCCAGGATCACCGGCTGCGCTTGCGCGGCAGCCTTTTTCAGCACCTGCGAACCGGCGATCTTGAACGCCATCTCCGACGAGTCGACGTCGTGGTAGGCGCCGTCGAGCAGGATCAGCTTCAAGTTCACCAGCGGATACCCGGCCAGCACGCCGTACTGCATGGCGTCCTGCGCACCGGCATCCACCGATGGGATGTATTCGCGCGGGATACGGCCACCGGTCACTTTGTTTTCGAACTCGTAGGTGGCGCCGTCCTCGCCGATGAACGGCTCGATGCTGACGAGCACCTTCGCGAACTGACCCGAGCCACCCGTCTGCTTCTTGTGGGTGAACTCGACCTTGTCGACCGCGCGCTTGATGGTCTCCTTGTAGGCGACCTGCGGCTTGCCGACGTTGGCCTCGACCTTGAATTCGCGACGCATGCGGTCGACGAGGATGTCCAGGTGCAACTCGCCCATGCCGCCGATGACGGTCTGGCCGGTCTCGACGTCCTGGTGGACCTTGAACGTCGGATCCTCCTCAGCGAGCTTCTGGATGGAGATCGACAGCTTCTCCTGGTCGCTCTTGGTCTTCGGCTCGATGGCCACCTCGATCACCGGATCGGGGAAGGTCATCGACTCGAGCACCACCTGCTGGTTCGGATCGCTCAAGGTGTCGCCGGTGGTGGTGTCCTTGAGGCCGATCACCGCGTAGATGTGGCCTGCCGACGCGCGTTCGACCGGGTTCTCCTTGTTGGAGTGCATCTGGAACAGCTTGCCCAGACGCTCCTTCTTGCCCTTGGTCGCGTTGATGACCTGGCTGCCGGATTCCACGGTGCCCGAGTACACGCGCACGTAGGTCAGCTTGCCGAAGAACGGGTGCGTTGCGACCTTGAAGGCCAGTGCCGAGAACGGCTCGTCGACCGACGGCTTGCGGACCAGGATCTCGTCCTCTTTGTTCGGTGCGTGCCCGCTGACCGACTCCACGTCCAGCGGCGACGGGAGGTAGTCGATGACGGCGTCGAGCATGGGCTGCACGCCCTTGTTCTTGAACGCGCTGCCACACAGGATCGGGTACGCCTCGGAGTTCACCGTCAACTTGCGGATGGCGCCCTTGATCTCGTCGACCGTGAGCTCTTCGCCTCCGAAGTACTTCTCCAGCAGTGCCTCATCGGTCTCGGCGACCGCTTCGAGGAGCTTGGTGCGGTACTCGTCCGCCTTCTCCTGCAGATCTTCGGGGATGTCGATGGTCTCGTAGGTCTCGCCGAGCTTGGTCTCGCCGCGCCAGACCTTGGCCTTCATCTCGACCAGGTCGACGACGCCTTCGAAGCCGCCCTCGGAACCGATCGGCAGCTGGATGGGCAGCGCGTTGGCGCCGAGGCGCTCCTCGATGGTGCGCACGGTGAAGTAGAAGTCCGCGCCGATCTTGTCCATCTTGTTGACGAAGCAGATGCGGGGGACGTCGTACTTGTCGGCCTGGCGCCAGACCTGCTCGGACTGCGGCTCGACACCCTCTTTGCCGTCGAACACGGCAACAGCACCGTCGAGGACGCGCAGCGAACGCTCCACCTCGACGGTGAAGTCGACGTGCCCGGGGGTGTCGATGATGTTGATCTGGTTGCCGTTCCAGAAGCAGGTGGTGGCAGCCGAGGTGATGGTGATGCCCCGTTCCTGCTCCTGCTCCATCCAGTCCATAGTGGCGGCGCCGTCGTGCACCTCACCGATCTTGTAGCTGATACCGGTGTAGTAGAGGATGCGCTCGGTCGTCGTCGTCTTGCCAGCATCGATGTGCGCCATGATGCCGATGTTGCGGACCTTGTTCAGGTCGGTCAGCACGTCCTGTGCCACGACAGTCTTCCCACTCTTTCGCTTGCTAGATAGGTGTGTTCATTACGCCCGGCGACCCCGCCTATGCGACCGCCGGCGACAGATCACCAGCGGTAGTGCGCGAACGCCCGGTTAGCCTCGGCCATCTTGTGGGTGTCCTCGCGTCGCTTGACGGCGGCACCCAGGCCATTGCTGGCGTCGAGGATCTCGTTGGCGAGCCGTTCGACCATGGTCTTCTCACGACGCGCCTTGGAGAAGTTGACCAACCAGCGCAGTGCCAGCGTGGTGGACCGCTCCGGGCGAACCTCGACGGGCACCTGGTAGGTGGCACCACCGACGCGGCGGCTACGCACCTCGAGGGCTGGCTTGACGTTGTCCAGAGCCCGCTTGAGCGTGATCACCGGATCGGTGCCGGTCTTGTCGCGGGCCTGTTCAAGCGCACCATAAACAATGCGTTCGGCCAGTGACTTCTTCCCGTCGAGCAGGACTTTGTTCACCAGCTGGGTGACCAGCAGCGAACCATAAACCGGGTCGTTGACCAACGGCCGCTTGGGTGCGGGCCCCTTGCGCGGCATTAGCTCTTCTCCTTCTTGGCGCCATAACGGCTGCGGGCTTGCTTGCGGCTCTTGACCCCCTGGGTGTCCAGCGAGCCACGGATGATCTTGTAGCGCACACCGGGGAGGTCCTTCACACGACCGCCACGCACGAGCACCATCGAGTGTTCCTGCAGGTTGTGACCCTCACCCGGGATGTAGGCGGTGACCTCGACCTGGCTGGTCAGCTTCACGCGTGCCACCTTCCGAAGCGCCGAGTTCGGCTTCTTGGGAGTGGTGGTGTACACGCGGGTGCACACGCCACGGCGCTGCGGGCTGCCCTTGAGGGCTGCGGTCTTGACCTTGGCGATCTTGTCCCGGCGACCCTTACGGACCAGCTGGTTGATGGTTGGCATCTACAACTTCCTGTGTTTCTACTTCGTACTTCGGCGGTTCTTCAGGTCTGTCAACTGCGGTTTTCGCTCGCTAGCGCACCCCGCGGCCGGGTGTGTCGCACGCGCCCGCACCGGGGAAATCCGGTACATTTCCGATGCTAGACGGCATGCGAATTGGCCCGGCCCGCGCGCACCTGGCCTGGTGAAGGCCGCGTGCGCCCAGTTCCAGCCAGGCACGAGCTACCACAATACCAGGGTCTCCCACGCCGACAAAACCTGCTCGCAGGACGCTTCGTCGCAGGTCAGCGGCGGTCCATTCACGCGCAGCGCCGCAACACCATGTCGGCGAACACCGCGTCGGTGCGACGTCGTCCGTCACGCCGGTCATCTCGAGCATGACGAACCGTGCCTGGCCGACCAAGACTCCAGCGCTGCGGAGAACGCCGCATCACCGACCAGACCGTAGGACAACAGCACGCTAGTTGACCCGGTCCTGGCTCAACTGCGCCAGCTGTTCGGTGATCTCACAGAGATCGGAGAACGACGCCGGGTTCAGCGTCTGAATCGACCAGGTGATGACGTCGCCGCCCTTGGATACGTAGACACTGCACGCGTTGTCGTCGGATGCTTCGAAACCCTTGTTGCCACCCACCGACAACTCCGTCAGCTCGCGGCCCGCCTCCTGCTCCAGCATCCGTTCGGTGTCCAGATCGCTGCCCCGATACCACCACGTCGAGATACCCATCCCCTCGCCGACCGATCCAATCAGGGTGTTCTCCTGCCAGAAGCAGCCGACGTCGCCGTCGACGACCTTGGTGAACATGCCCGTGCCTGCGATGCTGCTGATCTCGGCGTCGGTGACGCCGTTACAGGCCTCGCCATGGAAGGCGTCCGCCGGGCTGGCCGCCGCGTCCGCGGTCTCCGTCGACGGTTCGGCTCGGCCGCCGCAACCGACAGCCAGCGCTGCGCACGCGGCGACGACGAGACAGACGCGAACGGTGACGGTCGGCATCACATATCCGACGACAGACTGCGGGCCAGCAGTGTCTCGGCGTCCCTGCAGGGATCTGCGCCTTGTTCGTCGCGAACCTGCACCCACCAACTCAGCACCCCCGGATTGGCCGCGGCCGTTGCCGCGCAGCCTGCGCCGGTGGTGTCGCGGCGGGCCAGGAATGCGTCACGGCGATCGACGACGGTGACCGTCACCTGTGCGCCGCGCTCCTCGGCCAACGCCCGCTCGCGTTCCAACGTGCCCGTCTCGAACCAGGAGAACGTGACGTCGAGCATCGACGAGTCGCGGGCCAGGATGTATTGGCAGACGGCGCCGCTGTAGGCGCGCATCACCCGCTGCGCACCCAGCACGTCCTGGACTGTGGCGTCCTCCAACAGACCGCACCGGTTGTCGGCGTAGGCGTAACCATCGGGCGGCCGCTGCACAGATCCGAGTACGGCCGAGCCGTCGACGGTGTGAGAACACCCGGCGAGTATCAGCGCCGCCGATACAGCGCTGCAGGCGTAGGCGGCACCACGCGCACGTTTCCGGGTGGCGTCACGCCTCACCTCCGGCCGCGTCACCGTTCATACGGTACCGAGCGAGGATGGCCACTGCGACCGAAGTGCGCACCCGTCCGGCCAACTGTGACCACGACCGGGCGTACACCACGTAGTGTTCTGTCCACGACGAACGGGGGTGAGGCGTGCAGGACAACAGAATCACGGTGGAGCCGATTGGCCGCGAACTGATCGTCACCGGGTTTCACAAATCCTGTGGCTCGTCTCAGGCTGACGCCCCGTGACGGCCCGCACCTTTGGTGAATCGCTCTGCGCCGGCACGAGCTTCGGCCGCGACCCGCGACAGGCTGCCGAACTCTTTTCCCATCGCGTCTACTTCGCTCATCCCCCATTGATTCAGGGCGGACATGCGGTCGGCGCGCAAGCAGCCCTGCGGCAGCGTGGCCAGTTCGGCCGCTAGTTGTTCAGCGCGCTGCCGCGCTTGGCCGGTAGCCACCACCCGGTTGGCCAGTCCGATCGCGAACGCTTCTGCGGCGTCGACGGGGCGGCCGGTGAGGATCAGGTCCATGGCTCGGCTGTGGCCGATCAATCGGGGCAACCGCACGGTGCCGCCGTCGATTAGCGGGACACCCCAGCGTCGGCAGAACACGCCGAAGACCGCGTCCTCCTCGGCCACCCGTAGATCGCACCACAGGGCCAGTTCCAACCCGCCCGCGACAGCGTGGCCGCTGACCGCGGCGATCACCGGTTTACTCAACTCCATCCGGGTCGGTCCCATCGGGCCGGGCCCGGTGCGGTGCACCGGATTGGCGTCCTCGGTGCCGAATGCCTTCAAATCGGCTCCCGCACAGAAGGTTCCGTTGTCCCCCCAGAGCACCGCGACCGACGCCGACTCGTCGGCATCGAACTCCGCGAACGCGTTGAACAACGCCATCGCGGTGGGCCCGTTGACGGCGTTGCGGGCGTGCGGCCTGTTGATGATCACGGTTGTCACCCGACCGTTGCGCTCGACCCGGACGGGTGCCTGTGCTGAACCGGTCATGTGGCCTCCGTCAGTTGGTTGGTATGCGTGACTTGGTCGGTGTCGCGGAGTGCCGCCAACTCGGCGGCGAATGTCGCATAGGACCGACGCAGTGCCGCACCGGGCCAGCCGGTTGGCAGCAACTCCTCCGGTAGTACCGGGTCGGTCAGCACGTGTCGCACGGTAGCCGCGGCGGCGACGAAACGCCCCGGCACGTCGGCCGCACCCGCCATCTCGTGTAGCAGCCGGTTCCCGGTATCGGACCAGGTGCTCAGATCCCACAATTGGTGCGCCAGTTCGGTGGGATGGTCGTCGCGGCAGTTCAGTACCCGCGCATGGGCCAGCGCGTCGGTGTCCACCTCGCTGACGATGTTGTCCGGCCGCAGCCACACACCCTCGCGAAGTTCGCCGAACCGATACTCTTGCAAGGACTTTCGCAGCAAAGCCCTGGTGCGTGCGTCGACGCCCACGCTGGTGACGATTACCGTCGACCAGGTGCCGTCCCAGTCGCGCACGCGCGGCGCGAGGGCGTCGTCCTGACGGCGTTGCCGCGCCAGCAGGCGGTCTGACAGCCGGTAGCCGTCCGCGGAGCGAATCAGATCCCCCGCGCTGACCAACCGCGTCACCGCAACGCGCAGTGCGGTCTCTTTGATTCCGAAATCTGCTGTCAGTTGGATCAATTCGCGAGCCGACGCCCATGCCGGGTGGGCGCCGAGCAACACCGACAACACCACCGATCGCGCCGTCATCCGGTGCAGCGACGGACTCGGCATCACTAGACCTGCGAGGTCCGGCGGCCATGATCGCCGAACGGTTCGTCGCGGTGGCGCACCGCTTCCCGGAACCCATGCGCCACGGCGTCGGCGACGAACGCGTGGCCTTCCGGCGTGTGCCTCGCGACGCCGTCGAACACGGTGCTGACCATCCGGCTGGTCACCACGCCCTGGTTGTATAGCGCAGTGTTAAGGGCCAGCTTGGCCATGATCAGCTGGTTCACCGGCATCGCCGCGATGCGCTCGACCAGTCGCTCGGTGCGCTCGTCGAGATCCTCCGGCTGAGGCGCCTCAATCGCCAGCCCCCATTCGGCGGCTTGCGCGCCGGTGAGGCAATCACCAGTGAAAAGAAGACGTTTGGCGCGTTGATCACCCAGCCGGTGGGCCCACAGGCCCGCCGCGGGCACCCCCCACACCCGCATCGGCGGATAGCCGATCTTGGCGTCGGCGGCGGCGATCACCTGGTCGGCGTGTAGCGCGATATCGGTTCCGCCCGCCACGCAGTAGCCGTGGATCTTCACCACCGTGGGCTTGTCGGCATGCATCAAGCTGGCGAACCCTCGGACAAACCGGCTCATCATCTGGTAGTCGACCATGGGGTCCCAGGGCTGATCGGGCAGATGGTTTTTCGCCTGAATCTTGCCGTCGAGGACGGTTCCCGCGTATCTGCCGCCGCCGCCCGCGCTTCCGGTGCGGTCGGCGTACGCCGACAGGTCGAATCCCGCGCAGAACCCTTCGCCACGCCCCGAGACGAGGATGACGTGCACCTCGGGGTCGAGGTCGGCGCGCTCGACCGACGCGGCCAACTCCAGCGGGGTGGCCGCGACGATCGCGTTGCCTTTTTCAGGGCGGTTGAACGTGATTCGCGCTACCCGGTCGGTGACCTCGTAGGTCATCGTCGTGAGGTGGTCGAAGTCAACCGAGGAGCCGGTGCTGCTCATCCCTTGACCATCGCCCGCTCGAGGATCGGCGCCAGATCCAGCCCGGCGGGCAGCGTCCCGAACGCCCCACCCCACTGACCGCCCAGCCGCGACGTCAGGAACGCCTCGGCGACCCCCGGATGCCCGTACCGCACCAGCAGCGAACCCTGCAGCGCCAGGCAGATGTCCTCGGCGATCTTACGGGCCCGGTACTGGATGGCTTCCAGGTCGGTGAAATCGCCGAGGACGGAACGCAGTTGGGCCACGTGGGCGTCGAGGCGGGCGTCGTGGCCTGCGGTCTTGGCCAGCTCATCGAACAGCACCTCGATGCACTCGGGACGAGTGACGATGGCGCGCAAAGTGTCCAACGCGCTCACGTTGCCCGAGCCCTCCCAGATGCCCATCAGGGGCGCCTCGCGGTAGAGCCGCGGCATGCCCGACTCCTCGGCGTACCCGTTGCCGCCGAGGCATTCCATGGCCTCAGCCGCATGCGGGGTGGCGCGCTTGCATACCCAGTACTTGCTGGCGGCCAGTCCGATCCGGCGCAGCAGAGTCTCGCGCTCGTCGCCGCGGACGGCGCTGTCGGTGGCACCCGCCATGCGCAGTGCCACCATCGTGGCGGCCTCGGCCTCCACGGCGAGGTCGGCCAGCACATTGCGCATGGCTGGCTGGTCGATCAGGTACGCGCCGAATGCTTTTCGGTGTTGCGCGTGGTGGATGGCCCGGATCAGGCCGGAACGCATGCTGGTGGCGCTGCCCAACGTGCAGTCGAGCCGGGTGAGGTTGACCATCTCGATGATGGTCGGAACGCCGCGGCCCTCCTGGCCCACTAACCAGGAGAGCGCGCCGTCGTACTCGACTTCACTGGAGGCATTGGCGTGGTTGCCGAGCTTGTTTTTGAGGCGCTGCAACAACATTCGGTTGCGAGTGCCGTCGGGCAGCACTCTCGGGACCAAGAAGCAGCTGAGCCCGCCCGGAGCCTGGGCGAGCACCAGGAACAGGTCGGACATGGGCGCCGAAGTGAACCACTTGTGCCCGGTGAGCGAGTAGGTGCCGTCGGCGTTCGGCGTCGCCTGGGTGGTGCCAACCCGGACGTCGGAGCCGCCCTGCTTCTCGGTCATCGACATGCCTGCGGTGAGTCCCGCTTTGGTGGCGGGCACAGCGAGGTCGGGATCGTAGACACGGCTGGTGAGCAGGGGTTCGTACAGTGCTGCGAGCTCGCGATTGCACCGCAGCGCCGGGATTACCGCGTACGTCATCGAGATCGGGCACAAGTGCCCGGGCTCGACGGTCCACACGGAGTTCTTCACCGCGCGGACGACGTGCGCCCCGGGTCGGTCATCGGCCCATGGTGCGGCGTGCAGACCGTGGCCGATAGCGGTGCGCATCAGCTCGTGATAGGCCGGGTCGTATTCGACCTCGTCGACGCGGTGGCCGTAGCGATCGTGTGTGTGCAGCACGGGCACATTGCGGTCGGCTAACTCGCCCCAGCGCTGCGCCTGCCGGGTACCGGTGAGGGCGCCCAGTTCGGTGATCTCATCGAGGCCCCATTGACCGCCCTCCCGGATCAGAGCCTCGACCAACACCGGCGACGTGGCGGGGTTGTGGTGCTCCAGCGCGGGGACCTGGTTGGTGACGACGTGCGTGTCCGGCATCTCGGCAGTGTTACATAGTCACCGACAGCTGCACAAGATACGTAACAGCTCTGTTCGGTACCCGTACGTGTCGTTCTGACTCCCAAATCCGTCGCTCACGCTGCGTCGACCGACCTCGACCGCGAACCCGTCCGTTACGCACCGACGTGCTCGCGCAGGAAGGCAATATCGTCCTTGCGGCCTTCGTTGGCGGTCTCGCAGATCACCGGCGCGCCGGCAGCCTGGACGACGGCTGCCAGCAGCTGCGGATCGATTTGACCGGTACCGAAGTTGGCGTGCCGGTCGGCGCCGGAACCCGCCGCGTCGCGGGAGTCGTTGCAGTGCACCAGATCGATGCGCCCGGTGATGGCCTTGATGCGCTCGACGGCATCGATCAGCGCTTCGCCCGCCGCCCACGCGTGGCAGGTGTCCAGGCAGAAACCAATTCCCTTGTCGCCGATGTGATCCCACAGCTTGGCGATGGTGTCGAAATGCCGGGCCATGGCGTGATCACCGCCAGCGGTGTTCTCCAAGTACACCGGCACATCGGCACTCAGATAATCGAGCGCCTTGACCCAACGTTCGAAACCGGCGTCGAAGTCTTTGTCGTCGGCGTGGCCGCCGTGCACTATCACCGCGGTGGCGTTGATCTCGGCCGCCGCATCGCAGGTGTCTTGCAGGATCTTGCGCGACGGGATGCGTACCCGGTTGTTGGCTGACGCCACGTTGATGAGGTACGGGGCGTGGACGTAGAGCGGAATACTGGCGACTTTGAGCGCTTGGGCGTCCTCGCGCGGTTTGGGCTTCTTCCAGCTTTGCGGGTCGCCGAGGAAGAACTGTACTACGTCAGCGCCGTCGGCCTGCGCGTCGGCTAGGGGGTCGTCACCGTGGACATGCGAACCAATAAGCACGATGGCCAGTCTAGGACCCGGGTGTGACAGTGCCCGCCAACCGGGCAACGTGGTCAACCCGACGCAGCCAAGACTGGGCATCGACACGCCTGCGTTCCTCGTTGCGGAACGCTTGGCGCCCGCGCGCAGCTGCTGTTTACCGCCGCACCTGCAGTATCGCAACATGGTGTCGCTGCTCGGCGACCGCGGGGTCGCCATCGACCGCATCCACTACGACCGCTTCGGCTGAGGCTAGTTGGGGTGCTGTGCAATCTGCATAACTACCGCTTTTGGCTCGGAGAAGAACTCGCGGCTGAAGTTGCCTCCCTCGCGCCCGATACCCGAGTCTCCAACGCCGCCGAAGGGTGCACGCAGGTCACGGATGAAGAAGCAATTTACCCACACGGTCCCCGCGGTCAACTGCGCCGCCACCCGGTGGGCGCGATGCAGGTTGTCGGTGAAGATCATCGCGTTCAACCCGTACGGAGTGGCGTTGGCTCGACGAACCGCTTCGTCTTCGGCATCGAACGGCAACACCGCGACCACTGGTCCGAAGATCTCCTCCCGCACTAGTCGCGACTGGTCGCTCAAGTCGGTCACTACTGTAGGCGCCACCACCCAGCCATCCCCAACGCCACCCGTCCTGATCTTGCCCCCTTCGGCGTCGACGAGATCCAGGTAACCGCACACCTTCGTGTAGTGAGATTCTGACGCGAGCGGGCCGAATTCTGTTGAGTCATCGCGTGGATCACCGACTTTCAGCGCTTCGGCTGCGTCGACGAAGCGCGCGACGAACTCGTCATAGATGCCGCGTTGGACGAACAGTCGGCTGCCCGCCAAACAGACCTGCCCCGCGTTGCGGAAGATCGCCTGTATCGACCAATCGACGGCATTGTCTAGGTCTGCGTCATCGAACACGATGTTGGCGCCCTTGCCGCCCAGCTCAAGGCTGATCGGAGTCAGGTTGGCCGCGGCGGCCGCCCCGATGATGCGGCCGGTACCCGATTCGCCGGTGAACGTGATCCGATCGACGTGAGGGTTCTCGGTCAGCGCCTGTCCTGCCGAGTCCGGGCCGTATCCATGCACGACGTTGAGCACACCATTGGGCATGCCAGCCTCGATCGCAAGCCGCGCCATGATCGTCGCCGACGCTGGGGTGTCCTCGGCAGGTTTCAGCACCACCGTATTGCCCCATGCGAGTGCGGGCGCGATCTTCCAGGTTTCCAGCATGAGCGGGAAATTCCATGGCGCGATCGCTGCGACCACCCCGGCTGGCTCGTAGCGGGTGTAGCTGTGGTGCCCGGAGTCCATCGGCAGCGCCTCGGCGGTTGCCAGCCGAGCGTGGTCGGCGAAGAACCGAATGTTAGTCGCCGACCGTGCCACGTCGTGGCGGGCCTGTGCCACTGGCTTGCCCATATCGTGGGAATCCGCGTCTGCGAGTTGCTCGGTGTGGCTTTCCAGCAGGTCGGCGAAGCGATGCAGTATTCTGCCTCGTTCGATGAAACCTAACCGTGGCCACGGGCCTTCGTCGAAGGCACGGCGTGCGGCGGCTACCGCTGCGGCAGCTTCACCCGCGCCGCCTAGAGCAATCTCGGCCCATGAACCTTGGGTCCACGGATCGATCGAGTCGAATCGTTTGCCGTTTTCTCGGCTCGATTCGACGCCGTCGATCACATGACCGAAGAATGGTAGCGCCGTCATGACGTTTTCTCCCCTGTCCGCTCCTGTAATGTCACATCGCCTGCAGCCCAATGTGTTCGGGGAACCTCATAGAGGACAACCCGGACGTTCTGCTTGGGCGCATCGATCGCCTCGACTACCGCCTCGGTCACTTTGGCGATGAGCGTACGGAGTTGCTCGGGGCTGCGACCCTGGGCGAGTGTCACTTGAATCAGCGGCACTACTGGCCGCCCGACACGAAGATGGATCCCAGCGTCGTGAAGTGGAAGGCGATCCGAGCGGCGGGGCCTGCGGCGACCGCATCGGTCATGCCTCCTGTCAAGACCAACTGACCCGCCTCGATCGCCAGGCCACGTCTGCCTAGATCGTTGGCCGCCAGTGCCAACGCCTCGGCTGGGTGGTTCTGCACCGCGGCACCCGTCGCGGAATCAGCGACAACACCGTCAACTTCGACGAGCACCGCCTCCAGCGCCAGGTCGATGTCGTCAGGGCGACGTGCGATCGGCCCCAGCACGAACGCACCCGACGACGCATTGTCGGCGATGACGTCGGGCAGCGTGAACCGGAAGTCGCGATAACGAGAATCGATGACCTCCGCGCCGGCGTGCACCGTCTCGACCGCGGCAAGTGCCTGGGCAGCGGTCACGCCCGGACCCGCCAGGCGGCGCTTCATCACGAACACGATCTCGGGCTCGACCCGCGGATGGATCAGTGCCTGCTGCGGGATCGGTTCACCTGCGGGCAGGACCATGGCATCGGTCAGCCAGGCGACCAATGGTGAGGAGATGTTCATCCGCCGCTGCTTCGCGCGGCTGGTCAGACCCAGCTTGACGCCTACCAGCCGCTCGCGCCGCGCCAGCCGCCGGTGGAGCGTCTCATCCTGAATGTGGTAGGCGGTGTCGATGTCCAGCTCAGGCCAATCGTCGGTGATCGGGTGACGGTCAGTTTGAGTGTCCTCGGCGGTCAGCAGCTCGGTAGCAGCCCGGTCGATCGTCCAAGCGCTCACGTCGACACCGGTCTCATCCGCTTGTTCTTGCGTTCCTCCAGCAGTGTCAACGTGCCGTCGATCGCGTTAGCTGTCATGAATGATCCGATCGTGCCGCGATGGATGCAGTGACCGAGCCCAGTCCGGCCACGGTGGTGGTGATGACGTCGCCTGGGTTGAAGGGAATCGATGCGGTGATCGAGCCGGGGAGTATGACCTGGCCCGCGAGCAGCCCTTCCCCGCGTGCACCGAGGACGTTGGCGAGCCAGACCAACGAGTTCAGCGGAGACCCCAAGACAGCGCCGCCAGCGCCGGTCCCGGCCAGCTCTCCGTTGCGGTGCAGCAGGCAGCCGCCCAGCCGCAGGTCCAGTTCAGCCAGGGGTCGAGCATCACTGCCGAGCACGATGCCGCCGCTGGAGGCGTTGTCGGCGATGGTGTCGACTATGCCGATGCGCCAGTCGACGATCCGGGAGTCGATGATCTCCAGCGCTGGCAGGACGAAGTCGACCGCCGAGATCGCAGCCGCGACTGTCACTCCTGGACCGCACAGGTCGCGCCGCAGCATGAAGGCCACCTCCGGTTCGGCCCGCGGCTGCAGAAAGCGATCGGCTGGAATCGAGATGTTCTCCGCGAAGAACATGTCGTCCATCAAGTGGCCGAAGTCCGGCTGGGTGACGTTCATCTGGCGCTGCATGGCAGCACTGGTCAGCCCGACCTTGCGGCCCAGAACACGCCGACCGGCCGCGGTCCAATGTCGTACCTGCACGAGCTGAATCGCGTATGCGTCGTCAATCGTGAGCGCGGCGCCGTCGTCGTTCAGCGGCTCTACGGGGACACCGCTTTCATAGGCTCCCAGCAGCGCCTGTGCGGCAGTCTGGACCGCCTCGTCGGATGGTGCAATCACGTCGAGCCCGTCCCCATGGCCGGACCGTAGCACGGTGCAGGTGGGCAGCCGTGAGATCCGTTCCCTTGGGGATTGAGCACCCATTCGCAGTCGACGGGGCCACCGGCAACCTGCGCCACAACCCGCACACGTTCACAGATCATCTTCACCTGGACCACCGGTTCGCCTGATCCCACTGTGGCCACAATGGTGATGCTGTCATCGCGCCCCGCAACGGGGTCGAGGGTGACCACGACGCCCGATGCGCGCGCCGTTGCCCGTCGACTACGCAGTGCCGACCAGCCTGCCCGCACTGCAGTCGAGAGTCTTGGTGACCGGGAACGCCGCGGTCACCACGACCCCGTGTCATCGGGCTGTCTCGCGCACCGAGCTGCCCGTTGAGGCGATGGTGACCCATTCCGGCCAGCCGGCCTGGCGATTGGCTGCCATCGCCAACTCCCGTTCAGCCGGCGACGCGAAGTTCTGGTCCCAGTGCCGCAGTCGCGGCTTGGCGATGGCGGCGAACCACACCGGCGGCACCAGGGCGCACACGAAGCACACGAACGCGCTGGGCATCTGTGCACCGTCTGTGCGCGGCGCCAGTTCATAGAAACGATGCTTGCTGTCGAAGTGGTGATCGATGTGGTTGGTGATCTCCACGCCCAGAGGCCGGATCACCGCACCGAGATGGTTCCAGGCGTGGTGCAGCCGAACCGGCGTCCCGGGCACCCGAACCATGCCGTAATGCTGCAGAAAGTTGAACCCCTCGGCCAACAGTTTGGAGAACACCATCGCCGCCACCGCCACAACGAGCCCGACCCAACCGGCGAACACGACCACGGTGGTACACAACGCACTGAGCAAGCCGAGTTCTACGTAAACGGCGTTGCGCGGGTGGAAGACCGACATGTCCCGCTTACGCAGCGCGGTAGCGGTGGTCACGACACCGTCCCTCCATGCACCATAGGACGCCTGCCACAGGAACGGGTAGATCGACTGTCCCCGCCGCGGTGTGTCGCTGTCGGCAGCAGTGCACAGATCAAGATGGTGGGTGAGCCGGTGCCCGATGTCGCGATTCGGATCGAGATACACCGTCCCATACACCTTGGACACCGCCACCGGAAACCAATGCCTCCGGTGCATCAGTTCATGGGCGATGGGAAGGTTGGGCACCGCGCCGACCCAGCCGACAGACAACACCATTCCCAACACCTGCCACCCGTTGACCGCGTCGGTCGCCCCACCGCTCCACTCCCCCAGCCGCGCAATGAACACCGCCCACAGCGCGACCATCAGCGGCAAATGCAGATACAACGGAATCTCGGCGAGCACCGGCGCGGTGACCCGACGTGGCTTGTGGTCGTCGGGAAGCAACACATCCAGCGCCATCAACACCGGGAAGGTCCCCAAACCCAACCAGACCCACCACCCGCCAAAAGCCAACCCGGCGACCGCGGCCAACACCGTTGCCGTGGTTATGTAGTAACGGAGTGCAAACATTGCAATCCCATCCTGTTCTTCATGCTGCCAAAGGGACAGCTGTTGTGCTGCATAGTGATTGACTAAAAGCTAGGGCAGCTGCCTCGTTCGAGATCTTTGCTGTGTAGAACGCTCAGCTTGTCGAATGCTTCTTGGTCCCGTCTCTCAATCGCATCGACCATCGCGACGTGCACCCACAAGCTGTGTTGCAGGACGTCTTCATAACCGGGAACAAAATCAGCGCGGGTCAGCCGCGAGCTCAGCGATGCCACGATGGCCTGATGCATGCCGTCGAGGACCCGAATCCGCGCGGCGGCCACCAGCGTGCGGTGCACTTGCATGACAGCAACGAAGAAATGTACTGGATCCCGAGCACTTTCCATCTGATCCAGAGCTTCGCGCATCCAGGTCACGTCCTGTTCGGTCGCCCGACCGAAGGCAATTGGAGTCAGCGTGTTCTCCAAATGCACCCGCGCTTCGAACAATTCGACGGCAGGAGGGTCGCTTTCGGTGAACCAAAAGTCCGTTGCACCGAGCCTGAGATGAGGTCGCTGGCTGGCCACGAAAAGGCCACCGCGGTTGCCGGGACGGACGCTCACGAGGCCGGAGTTCCGCAAGATCCGTAGTGCTTCATTGGCAACGGTCGGACTTAGGGCGAACCGCTGGATGAACTCGGCGCGCCGACCCAGATGTGTTCCCACCGGGAGCTGGGCCCGCAGTAGTTCATCTTCGACCTGGGCTGCCACAACCTCCGCACGCGAACGGCGAGGCCTTGACGCCGCACTCACTGGGCACCCTTGCATTGTCTATGCACAATGGATACTCTAGCCGAAGTTAGTGATTGCAGCCACTTTGTTGATTCAACGTGGCGCATCCCACAAGTTGAGGAGTGGTGTGATGTCGGGGTTGGCTTGGCCCGAGCGCATGGCCAACCTCGCGCACGGCCAGTTCGACGTCCACACCCACGCCATCGACCCCGACCTGCCCGACATGTCCGTCGAGTACTCAGGCTCTTATCCGACCGTCGAACGTGCCGGCGCCAGGACCGCGCAGATGCTCATCGACGGACGGCCGTATCGAAAGATCGACGACCGGTGCTGGTCGACGTCGGCTCGCCTGCGCGACATGGACGCCGAAGGCGTCGCGGTGCAGGTCCTTTCCCCCATTCCCGTGACGATGTGTCATGAACAACCCGCCGACGGTGCGGCAGCGCTGGCAAGACTCCAGAACGACTTCCTTGCCGAGATGGTCGCCGAGGCACCCCATCGGTTCCTGGCCCTGGGTGCGGTGCCATTGCAGGATCCGGCGCGGGCCATCGCGGAGATGCGCCGATGCGTCGTCGAACTGGGGTTCCTCGGGATCGAGATCGGTACCCGAGTCGGCGATTTGGAGCTGACGGACCCGCTATTCGAACCCTTCTTCGAGGCGGCATCGGCGCTGTCAGCGATTGTGCTGGTGCACCCCGTTGACCGCACGTTGGATCCCCGACTGGGCGCCTTGGGATTTGGCTTCGGTTTGGGTATGCCAACCGAGACCGCGATCGCGGCGGCCGCGCTACTGTCGGCGGGGACGCTGGACCAAGCGCCGGAGGTGCGCTTCGTGCTGGCCCACGCCGGTGGTTCCCTGCCCGCGCTGCTTCCCCGATTGGACCGAGGTCAACGCCTCGTCGACCCGGATATCGATCCCGAGCGCCTGTTCAGTGTTCTGGCACGCCGACTGTGGTGTGACTCGTTGACGTACGACATCGCGAGCCTCGAACTGGTGCTGAGTCGGTTCGGTGAGGGGCACGTCGTCTTGGGCACGGATTACCCCTTCGCTGCGCGCGAAGAGCCTGCCGGTGCGGTCTTCGCCGCCTTTCAGGCCCGACTTCGAAGCCAGCTCGAATCCGGGAACGTGATGGCGCTGTGCGCCGAGCGAAGTATTTCGAAAGCACCACGAGAAAGGTTCCCCGTATGAGCGCATTCCTCGGCCTTGGGATGACCCACTACCCCATGATCATCGGCACTGACGAGCACATGGCGGGATTGCTGCGTTGGACACTGCAGGACCCCGATATCCCAGAAGAAGCGAAGGACACCGCGAACTGGCCGGCGTCGATGGTTGCCGAGTGGTCCGACGATGACGGGAGCGCCGCAGCCGCCCAACATCGAAAGGTACTGCGGGAAAACCTCGCAACGTGCCGCGACGCCTTGGATGAATTCGAACCCGATCTGGTGGTGGTGTGGGGGGACGACCAATACGAAAATTTCCGCGAGGAGGTCGTGCCGCCGTTCTGTGTGCTGGCTTATGACGACCTCGCCGTTCATCCATTTGGGATGGTGAACGAACGCGGCAACCCGAACTACTGGGGGCTGCCGCCGGACACGAGCTTCGTCCTCCATGGAGACCCAGAGTCCTCGCGCGCACTGGTCGACGCGTTGATCACCGACGGTTTCGACATGGCGTATTCCTATCGCAAACGCGAAGGCGCGCACTTTCCACACGCCATCATGAACACCCAACTCTTTCTCGACTATGACCACGTCGGCAAGGAATTTCCCTACCCAGTGGTCCCCATCACCGTGAATTGCTATGGGGAGCATGCGATCGCGCGGCGCGGCGGGTTCGCTAGATTCGCAGACATCGCCGTGGAACAACTCGATCCCGCCGGTCCTTCGCCCAAACGCTGCTTCGACCTGGGCCGCGCCATCGCCCGCGCCTACCGTGACACTGATAAGCGGATCGCGATGGTGGCGTCCTCGAGTTGGTCGCACGCGTTCTTGCACGACAAGGGTTGGCACATCCGGCCCGACACAGCCGCCGACCAGAAGTTGTACGACGCGTTGGTTGCCGGCGACTTCCAGGCCTGGCAATCGGTAACTAGCCGAGAAATCATCGACGCCGGGCAGCACGAGATGCTGAACTGGTTCTGCTTACTTGGTGCCGTTGCCGAACTGGGATTGAAGTTGACCTGGTCCACTTTGGTCACCTCCGACGTCTTCAACTCCAACAAGTGTTTCGTCGTCTACGAGGAGCAGCAATGACAACGATCGACAGCCCGACAAGTGCCGCCCTACTCACCGGATCCAAACTCGTACGGGAGGATTCGGCCCAGCAGCGATTCCAGGTCAACCGCGAGGCAATGACCTCCCCCGCGATCTTCGACGAAGAGCTCAAGAAGGTGTTCGACCACTGCTGGCTGTATGTCGGACACGAGTCGGAGATCCCCAACCGCGGTGACTACATCCGTCGCCCCGTGGGCGGACGGCCACTATTCATGGTGCGCGGCGTAAAAACGGGACAAGTCAACGTATTTCACAATACGTGCACTCACCGGGGTGCGGTTGTCTGTCGACGGGACAGCGGCAACAGCAAAGTTTTCCAGTGCTTTTACCATGCCTGGACCTTCAACAGCGAAGGTGGGCTCGTCGGCGTACCGGACCGCGACGGCTACCCCGTTGACCTCGACTTCGCGCAACTCGGCCTCGCCCGTCCAGCCCGGTCGGAGAGCTATCGCGGCTTCGTTTTCGCCAGCTTCGATCCCGAGATCGTCGACCTGACAACCTATCTGGGACGAGCTCGTGAGTATCTCGACAACATCATCGACGCCCAGGGTCAGGCCCAAGTACTCCACGGAACTCATGAGTACGGCATGAACGCCAACTGGAAACTACTGGTAGAGAACAGCATCGATGGGTACCACGCCGCACCCACCCACGACACCTACTTCAAGTACCTGGTCGACCTCGGCACCGACATATCCGGAGGTATGAGTGGGGTGGGCCGCAATCTCGGCAATGGGCATGCGGTCATGGAGTATGTCGCCCCGTGGGGTCGTCCGATCGCCAAGTGGGAGTCCATCTTCGGGGAGGACGCGAAGTCGGAATTGGACATGGTGCGTGCCAACCTGACCGAGAAGTTCGGCGAAGACCGCGCGACGCTGATGTGCGACCACAATCGGAACTTGTTGATCTACCCCAATCTGATCATCAACGACATCATGGCAGTCACTGTGCGGACGTTCATGCCGACCTCGCCGACCAGCGTCGCAATCACCGCATGGCAGGTCGCGCCAGAGGACGAGCTCCCCGAGGTACGGCAACGTCGATTGGACAGCTTTCTGACGTTCCTGGGCCCAGGTGGATTCGCGACTCCAGACGACGTGGAGGCGCTGGAATCTTGCCAGCAAGGCTTTGCCAGTAGAGGCGTCGAGTGGAATGACATCTCGCGCGGAATGGGCCGGGATCCAAAAGCAACGGACGAAGAACAGATGCGGGCGTTCTGGAGACGTTGGCGCGACCAGATGGATGGCCAGCGATGAGCGCCTCGCTGTCCTCGGCGCTGGCCCGGCTCACCCGCTACGACGTCGAAGAGTTGCTGTATCAGGAGGCAGAGCTTTTGGACGACTGGCAGTTGGACACCTGGTTGACGCTGTATACGGAGGACGCCCGCTACGTGGTACCGCCCACCGACGACCGAGACGCAGATCCATCGTCGGCGCTGGTCCTGATCGACGACAATCGGATGCGCATGCGGGCGCGGGTGGACCGACTCAACAGTCGCAAGGCGCATCGCGAATATCCGCACTCGAATTTGCGGCATTTCGTCAGCAACGTTCGGCTCGAGGCAGTAGAGCGCGACGAGTTGCCGGTGAGAGCATCGTTCGCTGTCTGGCGTTACCGGGCCGGACGCGAAACTGTCTATGTCGGCTGCTACCGCTACCGCTTGGTGTTGGTCGATGACCAACTCCTCATCCGCTCCAAGCGGGTCGAACTGGACATGACCAGCCTGCGTTCTGCCGGCGACGTCGCTGTGATTCTATGATGCCGAGCATCGAGCAGGGGCCGATCGCCGTGGTCACCGGAGCCGCAACCGGCATTGGCTTCGGAATCACGCAACGGTTGCTCGACGACGGCATGACTGTCGTCATGGCAGGGCTCGAGGACGAGCCGCTGGAAAAGGCGCGTGCGCGGTTGTGCGCTCTTGATCGCACGGACACCTTCGCCGGCGATCTGTCATCCGTCGGCGTGTCCGAGACCCTGCTAGAAACGGTGGCCAGCCGGTTCGGTCGGGTCGACGTCCTGGTGAACAACGCTGGCGGCGGGGTCATCACACCCACGCTGGAACACACTGAGGAAACGCTGCAGGCCACCATCGACCGCAACCTGTGGACTACGCTGCGCACGACACTGGCGGTGCTCCCGTCGATGGTGGAACAGCGCTACGGCCGCATCGTCAGCATCGGTGCCGAATCCGTCCGAAACGGACTCACCGACCACGCCGTCTACAACGCAGCCAAGGGCGGCGTCCACGCCATGGCGACTGGGTTGGCGCGCGAGTTCGCCGATTACAACATCACGGTCAATGTGGTCGCACCTTCCTACACGAGGACCGAGGAACTCGACGCGGCGCTGGCCGACGGCATGATCGGGCCTAGGTTTCGCAAGGTGCTTGACGATGCCGTCGGCTTGATCCCGATGGGACGGGGTGCCGAAGTGGACGAAATCGCTGCCGCGGTGGCCTTTCTCGCGCGAGAGGACTCACGATTCATCACCGGTCAGATCCTCAGCGTCAACGGTGGGAGCAGTATGAGTTGACCGCCGTAGACAACATCGCTGCCGCGCCACACGCCGTGGCGCCGGGCGACTTCCACGCCGAGTTGACGAACGCCCGCCGAATTTCCTGCCACATTGACCCAGCTACAAAGGAGCAGCCGTGACGACGAAAGTTGCGATCATCGGATCCGGCAACATCGGGACCGACCTGATGTTCAAAATCAAGCGGCTATCCTCGCTACTCGAGGTCGCGGCCATGGTTGGGGTTGATCCGGAGTCCGACGGGCTGGCGCGGGCCCGCCGGATCGGCGTGCCGACCACTGCGGACGGAGTTGCCGGACTGATCGCCATGCCCGAATTCGACGAGATCCGAATCGTTTTCGATGCGACCTCGGCGAAGGCACATCTCGTCAACGCCGACGCGCTGGCTCCCTACGACAAGCACCTCATCGACCTCACGCCTGCCGCCATCGGCCCGTACACGGTTCCCGCCGTCAACCTCGATCAGCATCTCGACGCGCCGAATGTCAACATGGTCACCTGCGGCGGCCAAGCGACGATTCCCATCGTGGCGGCCGTGTCACGAGTGACCACCGTGTACTACGGGGAGATCGTGGCATCTATAGCGTCGAAGTCGGCAGGTCCAGGGACACGCGCCAACATCGACGAGTTCACGGAGACCACCGCCGCAGCAATCGAACAGGTCGGCGGCGCCCAGCACGGCAAGGCAATCATCATTCTCAACCCGGCGGAGCCGCCACCGATGATGCGGGATACGGTCCTCTGTCTGACGGACCGCCTCGATCAGGGTATGCGAGACAAAATCTGCACGTCGATCTCCGACATGGTCGCCGACGTCGCCGGCTACGTCCCCGGTTACCGACTAAAGCAAGAGGTGCAGTTCGCCGATCTGTCGGCGTCAGACAACACGCATACGCTGGGCGCCGGCCTGGAACCGGGTGACCGTACGCAGGTCAGTGTCTTCCTCGAGGTGGAAGGTGCCGCGCATTACCTACCCGCCTACGCAGGCAATCTCGACATCATGACCTCTGCAGCGCGTGGCGTCGCAGAACGGTTGGCCGCCAACGCCAATCACTCAGCGACCCAGAAAGTGCAGACGGCCCGATGACTGCATCCGACGAGGTCCGCGGGCCCGAGGTTTATATTCAGGACGTCACACTGCGTGACGGGATGCATGCGATTCGACACCGATACACCCTCGAACAGGTCAGTGCCATCGCCGCCGCACTCGACGCTGCGGGGGTCGATGCCATCGAGATCGCGCACGGTGACGGCCTTTCGGGCGGAAGCCTGACATACGGGCCAGGTGCGCACACCGACGCCGAATGGATCGGTGCGGTGAGCAAGGTCGTCAAGAGGGCGCGCTTGACCACGTTGCTCGTCCCGGGCATCGGCACGATCGACAGCCTCGAACGTGCCCACGATCTCGGAATCAGCTCCGTGCGAGTGGCGACCCACTCGACGGAGGGAGACATCGCCGCCCAACACATCGCCAAAGCACGCGAACTCGGCATGGATGTCTCAGGATTTCTGATGATGAGCCATATGGCGCCGCCGAACGAACTCGCCCAACAGGCTCGCCTCATGGAATCGTACGGCGCCCACTGCGTCTACGTGACCGACTCCGGCGGCCGACTCACCATGGACGGCGTCCGTGACCGGGTGCGGGCCTACCGCGACATCCTCCAGCCATCCACACAACTCGGCATTCACGCACATCAGAATCTCTCGCTCGCCGTCGCCAATTCAGTGGTAGCCGTGGAGAATGGCGTTACGCGCGTTGATGCCTCCCTCGCCGGTATGGGTGCCGGGGCAGGGAACTGTCCGATCGAGCCGTTGATAGCCGTCGCCAATATCTCCGGCTGGCTACACCATTGTGATCTCTTTGCACTTCAAGACGCCGCCGATGACCTAGTCCGCCCCCTGCAGGATCGCCCCGTGCAGGTCGACAGGGAAACACTGACCCTCGGCTACGCGGGCGTCTACTCGAGTTTTCTGCGCCACGCCGAGCGCGCCGCGGTGACCTACCACCTCGACACACGCGACATCCTTATCGAGGTGGGGCGCCGCGGTCTCGTCGGCGGTCAGGAAGACATGATCGTCGACGTCGCACTCGATCTCGCCAACACGAACACAGGGGCACACTGAGATGACAGCCACCGATCTCGAACAGACAAATCCGGCGATTGGGCGAAGTGTGATCGCCGGCGGAATCGGCACCAACTACCTGGATGCTGGTGACGGGGGCGGCGGCACGCCCGTCGTCCTGCTACACGGATCCGGACCCGGTGTATCTGGCTACGCGAACTGGAATCTGACCATACCGGCGCTCGCCGAAGAACGCCGAGTCTTGGCTCCTGATCTCGTCGGATTCGGCTACACCGAGCGGCCGACCGGACACCAGTACGTTATGGACACCTGGATCGCTCAGATCAAGGAGTTCGTCGATACCTTGGGTCTCCATCGGTACTCACTGGTGGGTAACAGCTTCGGCGGCGCCCTGGCATTGCGGATGGCCACCGAGCACCACGATCGCATCGAACGCCTGGTCTTGATGGGTAGCGTCGGTGTGCCATTCGATATCACCGAAGGGCTCGACGAGGTGTGGGGCTATGAACCGTCGGTAGCTGCGATGCGACGCGTACTGGACTACTTCGCCTACGACCGTGCGCTGATCAACGACGACCTTGCTGCCGCGCGCTACCAAGCCAGCATGCAACCCGGTTTCCACGAATCCTACGCAGCCATGTTCCCCCCGCCCCGCCAGCGGTGGATCGACGCGATGGTGACCGACGACGAAGCGATCCGCGCCATCACGTGCCCGACCCTGATCGTCCACGGACGTGAGGATCAAGTCATCCCGCAGTCGACGTCGACGCGTCTGGTCGAACTGATTCCCGATGCGCGCTTACACATATTCGGACGGTGCGGGCACTGGACCCAGATCGAACATGCAGCCGAGTTCAACGCACTCGTGGTGTCGTTCCTGGCCGCCGGGGGCCGCTGACGAACAGCCGATTCCCCCGCAGTCCACATGGGCATACCGCATCAATGGAGGCAGCACGATGGCTCGCTTTTTCGGTCGCAATCGCGGCCCCACAGAACCCCGCACCGTAACCATCTCGCCAACGGGCAAAGTCTTCGACGCACCCGGTAAGGATTCGATCCTGAATGAGGCACTGGCTGCAGGTATTCCCTTCCCACACAGTTGTACTGTCGGAACTTGTGGAACTTGCAAGTCCAAGCTCCTACACGGGCGCGTCAGGGAGATCGTGGACTCCGCTATCGCTTTGAGCGCCGAGGAACTCCGCGATGGTTACATACTGTGCTGCCAAAGTATCGCGCGCACGTCGCTCGAGATAGAGGTCGCCGGTCTCATCGACATGCCAGACCATCCATTGGTGGATGCACGCGGGGTTGTGACCGAGCAGCGCTTACTGACGCACGACATCATAGAGCTCGTCGTAAATCTCGACGCTGAGCTCGAGTATTCGGCGGGACAGTACGCGGAGCTTCGACTGCCCGGCGTGACCGGTCCGCGGTCGTACTCGTTCGCCGATGCACCGTCAGCTATCGATCGGCGTCAGGCGACCTTCTACGTGCGTCACGTTCCGGGCGGGGAGTTCACCGATTGGCTGTTTTCCGCCGACAGGGCGGGAGCTGAACTAAGCGTGGCGGGGCCGTTTGGCGACCTGTGGCTCCGGCCATCGGAATCACCCATCCTGTGCGTCGCCGGCGGCAGCGGACTGGCGCCGGTCAAGGCATTGCTCGAAGAGGCGAATCGAGACGACTGTCAGCGAGAGACAGTGCTGCTGTTCGGCGCTCGAGCGCAGCGTGATCTTTATTGCCTCCCAGAGGCAGAGAAGATCAGCAACGCATGGTCGGGTCCTTTCACCTACCTTCCGGTGCTTTCAGAGGAACCGTCGGATTCTAACTGGAAAGGTGCTCGAGGTCTGATTACGTCCGCTCTTTCCGGGCTATCAACCGGATTCCTCCATTCATGCGACGTTTACGCGTGCGGCCCACCGGCGATGGTCGACGCGCTAGAAACTGCGTTGGGGGAAATACGGACGGGATCCAAATACTTTTACGCGGACCGTTTTGTTACCCGTATTCCGGGTGCCGCACAATCGGTTTGATCTATGCCGAACTTGAGCTGCACAGGAGAGAAGCTCACAAGGAGATCTTGATCACAGGTTCCACCGGACAGAGGAAGACCGCACGTCTGCGAATCCAGGATGGTCCAGGCGCCGCGGATCCATGGCGATCCACCATGGATTTTGGCTCCTGGACTGGTAATCGCCGCGGTCGTGCTTGGGGGCTCAGGCTATGAGATGACGCCGAGGGGGAGACGTCGTCGGGTGGTCGCTCAGCAGGCCGGATGGAGGAACGAGGTGGGCGAGTCCTTCACTGGCACTGCAAAATCACGCTTCCCAGATTCGTGAAGTGTGCCGCTATCTGGCTGCCTGGGTGAGCGAACACTGCGTCGGTCATTCCACCCGTCAGGACGATCCACCCGGGATCGATCGACACCTGACGTGTGGCCAACGCGTTCGCCGCCAAAGCGAGGGCCTCAGCGGGATGGCCCTGGACTGCCGCACCAGCCGCGGAATCGACTACCGCGCCGTCTATTTCAAGCAAGCAACCTTCGAGCGCGAGATCGAGTTCGTCGGGTCTGCGCGCGCGGCTACCGACAACGAAAAGGGCTGAGGATGCGTTGTCAGCTACGACATCGGGGAGCGTGAATTTGAAATCGGTGTAGCGGCTGTCGATGATCTCCAGCCCGCAGTAGACGTGCGACACAGCCTCCATCGCGCGGGCAGCGGTAACCCCCGGGCCGGTGAGCTGTGAGCCCATCACAAATACGATCTCTGGCTCCACTCGGGGGTGAATCAAATCACCGACAATCAGAGGAGCACCCGATGGGAGAATCATCCTGTCGGTGAGCCATGCCGTCGACGGCGAATGGACGCCCATCCGCTGTTGCTTCGCGCGCGACGTCAGGCCAAGCTTGATTCCCACGACAGACTGGCCGGATTCCACTCTCCGACAAAGGATCTCGTCTTGTACCTGGTAAGCGGTGTCCAAATCGAGCTCGGGCCATTCCTCGCTGATCGGACCCCGGTCGAGGCGGTCCTCCTCTGCCGCGGCAAGCACAGTCGCGGCCCGGTCGACGTTCCACAGAGGACTTGTCATGATGGTGCTCCACCGCCGATCAAGAATCGCGGCGCGACCGTACGCACGCCACCGGACCGGGCCATCACCACCTCGTCCGCAGGCATCGGCACCGCTGCGGTGGCCGACCCCGGCAGTGCCACACTGCCACCCTTGAACGCGACCCCTCGCACGCCGAGCGTTTCGGGCATCCACACTAAAGGCGCCGCGAGCACAGCAACGCCGGGCCCAGAGGCGACCACCTCGTTGCGGCCCGCCCGGCGCGCCGCCCAAGTTCCCATTATTGTTCTGCGGCAACGGCATTGCAGCATCCTCAACGACCAGATGCGGGCGTTGGTATCGTCACTTGCGTTGCTCCTGCAATGTTCACAGAAATTCTTTTACCATCCCGGTGAACTCTGCAGCGCGCTCGATCTGGGTCCAGTGGCCACAGCGGCTGAAAATGTGAAGATCGGCGTTCGGGAGAGCCTTCAGCATGTTGACCCCAACCTCGAGCGGAATCACTCGGTCTTCGCGTCCGTGGACGATTAGGGTGGGCGTAGTGATACTGCCCACCTCTTCGGCATCGATTCCGAGTTCAATCCCTGCGCGTTTAGGGTCGACGAACATTGCGCGATAAGCCTCGTAGGCTCCCGGTGCAATACTGGCCTCGTAACGGATCTGCACGAGCTCCGGGGTGACGATAGTGGAGTCGAAGGCGAAAAATTTGGTGAGCAGGTCATGCATCGCCCCATAGGACGGCTCATACGCGCGGAGCGCTCTTAAACCTTCGGTGGGTACCATCCCCAGCCCCGGGGAGCCCATGAGCACCATTCGGTTCAGCCGTTCTGGGTGCGACGCTGCCATGCCCAGCGCAATACGCCCTCCCAGCGAATTGCCTACTATCGAAGTGCGTTCGATTCCCTTTGCGTCGAGAAATCCCCAGACGTGATCCATCCACGTTTGGAGTGAGTATGTGATGCCATCAGGGCGGGAACTGGAACCGAATCCGACAATGTCAGGTGCGAGAACGTGGTGGTTCTCGGCAAGGGGCGCCATTGTGTGTTGCCAGTTCGCCCAGGCTGAGACGCCAGGCCCAGATCCATGCAGCAGCAACACAGACTCGCCGGACCCGGCCTCATGATAGTGCGTCGCGATGTCGTCGACATCAATTGTTTCTCCAGAACTCTCCAGCGCAGAGACAATCATTTGTGGTGCCTTCCTTTGAAGCGAGGGCTCGCACGGCAGCCTTCCAGGCCTCGAGTCAAGCCTGCTGGATTTCACAATTCGTGGATAGGCGGATTCATCGACCGCTGTACGCCGTCACTGAGTGTGAAGTTTACCAGTGCTTCGGTGATTGGACATAAATATTAAACGATGTGGGCGGCATCTAAACATCGGGGAAAACTACGGAAGTTAGCATGATCTCTCATCGATATTATCTGCGTGGCCATGAGATGTGCACGTAGCGAATGACGTGGAGGTGACTTCATGCACGTCTCACTGACTGTTGTGCACTTTCTGGAGCGCCTGGCAATCGGATTCGCCGACAGCGTAGCGATAATCGAGAAGCCAGAACAGTCGATCGAATCGCTTGGCCAGCTCACCTTTCGCGATCTCGCCTAGCGCGTACCAGGCCTCGATTTTTCAGTTGCGCGCCGGGATGAGGCCGTTCCTAGCGCAGGATCAGCCGGGTCCCGACCGGCCAGCTGCTCATATCGACCAGCGAGGTGGCCTCAGCGACCCAGGCGCCCTCGCGCAGGCCGTCATCGGCCTCCTCGATCGCCGGATACCAGCTGTTGTGGTTCCCCCGACATCGTGTAGGGTTTCCTGTGCCGATTCCGGCTTTCCCAGACTGGGCGCCATTGTCGCCCGAGTTGTTCGCGAGATTGATGTCGTCGTCGGCGCAAACGGAAAGGCGCATTCTTGCGCAGCAGGCCTCGGACGGGACCTAATGTGCCGCAAAGAAATCCCAGATCGCGCCGGTGGCAAACGACGGCCATTCATGGCCTCCGCCATCGACGGTCATCAGCACCACCTCACGCCCGTCGGCACAGGCGGCGTTGGACGTACTGACCGCCCCGTCGGCGGTCGTCACCGGCTCGCTGCACCGGTCAACGGTGCGCCAGAACGAGTTCACCTCGGGTATCGGCGGGCCGTCGATCCGCGCCACGCCGGTGCCCGGTTCGCCGTCGTAGCGGATCAGCTCGTCCGCGGTGCCGTGGATGTGGAGAACCGAAGTCGGGCTTGGTGTTTCGCATGTGGCGAGCTGGGTGGCCGAATCTGGCCCGATCGCCGCGAACCTGTCGGTGTTGCATGCCAATGCGTAGGACATCATCCCGCCGTTGCTGATTCCAGTGGCGTAGACGCGTTCTTGGTCCACGCCGATTCCGGCACCGATCGCGTCGATCACCGCAGAGATGAACCCGACGTCGTCGACACCGTCTCGCGCTGACCGTCCGCAGCAGCCTCCACCGCTGTTCCACGCCCGGTTCAACCCGTCCGGGTAGGCGACCACGAGTTTCGCCGAGTCCGCCAATTGGTCCCAGCCATAAGCTCTTTGGGCCTGCTGCGCACTGCCGAAGCCGCCATGGAGCACGACGACCAACGGCGCTGAAGCGTCTAGCTCGGCGGGGACGTACACGCGGAAGCTTCGATCCACGCCGCCGAACGACAAGGTGTGCACGGTGGTGCCGGTCGCGAACCCGGGTGTCGCACCCACCCGGGCGCAGCCGGGCACCATGAGCAGCAACACCCACAGGGCCGCGAACACGATGCGCATGCTCACCACGCTAGTTGCGGCAAGCGGACCGCGCCGAAATCGACGAAATGGTCTGCAGCTCGCCTCGCGCAAATACGCCGAAGCTTGCGTTTGGGCGCAGGCGGGAGCGCCTGCACATGAGGAAGCCCCCGCGCGGACGCGGGGGCTTCTTCGTGCTGACTAGCGGTAGTCCGAGTATCCGTAATCGTCGAGCGGCACGGCAGCGCCGGTCGCCTGGCCGAAGTCCGGGCTGTAGTACTGATCCTCGTAGGACGGGATCGTGTAAGCCGCGGCGCGGGCTTCCTCGGTGGGCTGAACCTGGATGTTGCGGTACCGGTTGATGCCGGTACCGGCCGGGATCAGCTTGCCGATGATCACGTTCTCCTTCAGACCCTGCAGCTTGTCGCTGCGGCAGTTGATCGCCGCATCGGTGAGCACACGAGTGGTCTCCTGGAACGACGCCGCCGACAGCCACGAGTCCGTGGCCAGCGATGCCTTCGTGATACCCATCAGCACCGGGCGGCCAGCGGCGGGCTCGCCACCCTCGGCCACCACACGACGGTTCGCGGACTCGAACTCGGCACGCTCGGTGAGCGAGCCGGGCAGGAACTCCGTCGAGCCCGAATCGATGATCGTGACCCGCCGCAGCATCTGCCGCACGATGACCTCGATGTGCTTGTCGTGGATCGACACACCCTGTGAGCGGTACACCTCCTGGACCTCGTTGACCAGGTGCACCTGCACCTGACGGGGCCCCATGACGCGCAGTACTTCGTGCGGGTCGGCGGCACCTTCCATGAGCTGCTGTCCGACCTCGACGTGGTCGCCGTCGGCCAGCAGACGCTCGGTGCCGTCGTCGTGCTTGAACACGCGCAGCCGCTGGCGCTTGGAGAGCTTGTCGTAGACGACTTCCTCGCCGCCATCGTCGGGGACGATGGTGATCTTGTAGAAGCGCTCGCCGTCCTCCATCCGCACGCGTCCGGTGACGTCGGCGATGGGCGCCTTGCCACGAGGAACGCGGGCCTCGAACAGCTCCTGCACACGCGGCAGACCGCCGGTGATGTCCTCACCGACGCCGCCCTGGTGGAAGGTACGCATGGTCAGCTGCGTGCCGGGCTCACCGATGGACTGCGCGGCAACGATGCCGACGGCCTCACCGATGTCGACCAGCTTGCCGGTGGCCATCGAACGGCCGTAGCAGGTGGCGCACACACCGGTGCCGGTGCCGCAGGTCAGGACCGACCGCACCTTCACCGAGGTGACACCCGCTGCGAGCAGCGCGTCGATGGCGGGGTCGCCCAGGTCGTGACCACGCTCGACGATGACGTTGCCGCCCTCGTCGACCGCGTCGGCCGCAAGCGTCCGTGCGTACGCGCTGGTCTCCACGTGCGCGTCGCGGATCAGCGAGCCATCGGCCACCTTCGCCGCGATCGTCACGGTGATACCACGCTCGGTACCGCAGTCGTGCTCGCGGACGATGACGTCCTGCGAAACGTCCACCAGGCGACGGGTCAGGTAACCCGAGTCGGCGGTACGCAGGGCGGTGTCGGCCAGACCCTTGCGGGCGCCGTGGGTGTTGATGAAGTACTCCAGCACGGTCAGGCCCTCACGGAAGGACGACTTGATGGGCCGCGGGATGAACTCACCCTTCGGGTTCGTCACCAGACCCTTCATGCCCGCCAGGGTTCGGGTCTGCGTGAAGTTACCCGTGGCGCCGGACTCCACGATCGTGATGATCGGGTTGTCCTTCGGGTAGTACTCGCGCAAAGCCTTACCGACCTCTTCGGTGGCTTCCTTCCAGATCTCGACCAGAGCCTCGTTGCGCTCGTCACGGTTGAGCGCACCACGCTGGTACTGCTTCTCGATCCGCTCGGCCTTGTCCTCGTAGCTGTCGAGGATCTCCTTCTTCTGTGGCGGAACCAGCACGTCGGCCATCGAGACCGTGACGCCGGAACGCGTGGCCCAGTAGAAGCCGGCGTCCTTAAGCTTGTCGACGGTCTGCGCGACGACGATCATCGGGTAGCGCTCGGCTAGATCGTTAATGATCGCGGCCTGCACCTTCTTGTGCATCTGCTGGTCGACGAACGCGTACGCCAGCGGCAGCAGTTCGTTGAACAACACGCGACCCAGGGTGGTCACGACGGTCCACGCCTGGCCTGGCTGCCACCCGTCCGGAAACAGTTCGGCCTCGACGTCGGCCGGCGGACGCAGCTGCGTGAGCCGGACCTTGATCTTGGTCCGCACACTCAGCACACCGCGGTCGACGGCCATGATGGCCTCAGCGGGCGAGCTGTACACGCCTGTCTCCGGGGAGTCCGCGGTGGCGGGCCGGTACTCACCGATGTCGTCAGGGATCAACGTCGTCAGGAAGTAGAGCCCAGTCACCATGTCCAGCCGGGGCATCGCCAGCGGGCGGCCTGACGCCGGCGACAGGATGTTGTTCGACGACAGCATCAGAATGCGGGCCTCGGCCTGCGCCTCGGCGCTCAGCGGCAGGTGGACTGCCATCTGGTCACCGTCGAAGTCGGCGTTGAAAGCCTCGCAGACCAGCGGGTGCAGCTGGATGGCCTTACCCTCCACCAGCTGTGGCTCGAAAGCCTGGATACCGAGGCGGTGCAGCGTCGGCGCACGGTTCAGCAGCACCGGGTGCTCGCCGATGACCTCTTCGAGCACGTCCCACACCTGCGGACGCTGACGCTCGACCATGCGCTTGGCGCTCTTGATGTTCTGCGCATGATTCAGGTCGACAAGACGCTTCATCACGAACGGCTTGAACAGCTCGAGTGCCATCAGCTTCGGCAGACCGCACTGATGCAGCTTGAGCTGCGGGCCCACCACGATGACCGAACGGCCCGAGTAGTCGACTCGCTTGCCGAGCAGGTTCTGGCGAAACCGACCCTGTTTGCCCTTAAGCAGATCAGAAAGCGACTTGAGCGGACGGTTGCCGGGTCCCGTAACAGGTCTGCCGCGCCGTCCATTGTCGAACAGCGCGTCCACCGATTCCTGCAGCATGCGCTTCTCGTTGTTGACGATGATCTCGGGTGCACCGAGGTCGATCAGACGCTTGAGCCGGTTGTTGCGGTTGATGACGCGTCGGTAGAGATCGTTGAGGTCGGACGTCGCGAACCGCCCACCGTCGAGCTGAACCATCGGACGAAGCTCCGGCGGAATCACCGGCACCGCGTCGAGCACCATGCCCAGCGGGGAGTTCCGGTTCATCTGGAAGGCCGCCACCACCTTCAGCCGCTTGAGTGCGCGCAGCTTCTTCTGGCCCTTGCCGTTCTTGATGGTGTCGCGCAGCGACTCGGCCTCGGCGTCGATGTCGAAGTTCTCGATCAGCTTCTTGATCGACTCCGCACCCATGGCGCCGGTGAAGTACTCGCCGTAACGGTCGACGATTTCGCGGTACAAGTTCTCGTCGACAATCAGCTGCTTGGGAGCCAGCTTGGTGAATGTCGTCCAGATTTCGTCGAGCCGGTCCAGCTCACGCTGGGACCGGTCACGCAGCTGACGCATTTCGCGCTCGCCGCCGTCACGCACCTTCCGACGAACGTCAGACTTGGCGCCCTCGGCTTCGAGCTCGGCCAGATCAGCCTCGAGCTTCTGCGCCCGGGCCTCCAGGTCGGTATCGCGCTGATCGGCGACCGACTTCTTCTCGACCTGCATCTCGGCCTCGAGCGTCGACAGCTCGTTGTGCCGCATCTCGGTGTCGACGCTGGTGATCACGTAGGCGGCGAAGTAGATGATCTTCTCGAGATCCTTCGGCGCCAGGTCCAGCAGGTAGCCCAAGCGGGACGGGACGCCCTTGAAGTACCAGATGTGCGTGACGGGAGCGGCCAGCTCGATGTGGCCCATCCGCTCGCGACGCACCTTGGCGCGAGTGACCTCGACGCCGCAGCGCTCGCAGATGATGCCCTTGAAGCGGACCCGCTTGTACTTGCCGCAGTAGCACTCCCAGTCGCGAGTCGGTCCGAAGATCTTCTCACAGAACAGGCCGTCCTTCTCGGGCTTCAAGGTGCGGTAGTTGATGGTCTCCGGCTTCTTGACCTCGCCGTAGGACCAGTTGCGGATGTCGTCCGCGGTGGCAAGACCGATGCGGAGTTCATCGAAGAAGTTGACGTCTAACACGTAACTCCCTTTCCCCTTTCGGGATTAGAAAACCAAAACCAAATAACTAGACAGCCGATCAGGCGAGATCCTCGACAGAAGCAGATTCGTTGCGGGACAAGTTGATTCCCAGATTCGCGGCAGCGCGTTCCAGGTCCTCGTCGTCACCGTCACGCATCTCGATGGCAGCACCGTCGCTGCTCAGCACCTCGACGTTCAAGCACAGCGACTGCAGCTCTTTGAGCAGCACCTTGAACGATTCGGGAATCCCGGGCTCGGGGATGTTCTCGCCCTTGACGATCGCCTCGTAGACCTTGACGCGACCGACGGTGTCGTCGGACTTAATCGTCAAGAGCTCCTGCAGCGTGTACGCCGCACCGTAAGCCTGCATGGCCCAGCACTCCATCTCGCCGAACCGCTGACCGCCGAACTGCGCCTTACCGCCCAGCGGCTGCTGGGTGATCATCGAGTACGGACCCGTGGAGCGGGCGTGGATCTTGTCGTCCACCAGGTGGTGCAGCTTGAGGATGTACATGTAGCCGACCGTCACCGGGTACGGGAACGGTTCGCCACTGCGGCCGTCTAACAACCTGGCCTTGCCGTCGCTGTTGACCAGCACGTCGCCGTCGCGGTTCGGGAGCGTCGAGCCCAGCAGGCCGGTCAGCTCCTCTTCGCGGGCACCGTCGAAGACCGGGGTGGCGGTACGGCTGTCCGACGGAGCGCTGAGGAGCTCCTCGGGCAACTTGCTTGCCCACTCGGGCACGCCTGCCGCCACGTCGATGTTCCATCCGGTCTTGGCGATCCACCCGAGGTGGGTCTCCAGGATCTGGCCGATGTTCATCCGTCGCGGCACACCGTGCGTGTTCAGGATGATGTCCACGGGGGTGCCATCCTCAAGGAACGGCATGTCCTCGACGGGCAGGATCTTGCCGATGACGCCCTTGTTGCCGTGGCGTCCGGCGAGCTTGTCGCCGTCGGAGATCTTGCGCTTCTGAGCCACGTACACGCGGACCAGCTCGTTGACACCGGCGGGCAGCTCGTCGTCGTCCTCGCGCGAGAACACGCGGATGCCGATGACCTTGCCGGACTCACCGTGCGGGACCTTGAGAGAGGTGTCGCGAACCTCGCGGGCCTTCTCACCGAAGATGGCGCGCAGCAGGCGCTCCTCCGGGGTCAGCTCCGTCTCGCCCTTGGGTGTGACCTTGCCGACCAGGATGTCGCCGTCGCGGACCTCGGCGCCGATGCGGACGATGCCGCGCTCGTCGAGATCAGCCAGCACCTCGTCGGAGACGTTCGGGATGTCCCGCGTGATCTCCTCGGCACCCAGCTTGGTGTCGCGCGCGTCGATCTCATGCTCCTCGATGTGGATGGACGTCAGGACGTCCTCCTCCACCAGGCGCTGCGAGAGGATGATCGCGTCCTCGTAGTTGTGTCCCTCCCACGGCATGATCGCCACGAGCAGGTTCTTGCCGAGTGCCATCTCACCGTTTTCGGTGCAGGGGCCGTCGGCGATCACCTGTCCGGCCTCGACACGCTGCCCGGAGTCCACGATCGGACGCTGGTTGGCGCAGGTGCCGTGGTTGGAGCGGGCGAACTTGCGCAGCCGGTAAGACTGGCGCGAGCCGTCGTCGGCCATCACCGTGATGTAGTCGGCCGACACCTCCTCGATGACGCCGGTCTTGTCGGCGACGACCACGTCGCCTGCGTCGATCGCGGCGCGCAGCTCCATGCCGGTGCCCACCAGTGGTGCCTCGCTGCGGACCAGCGGAACCGCCTGGCGCTGCATGTTGGCGCCCATCAAGGCACGGTTGGCGTCGTCGTGCTCAAGGAACGGGATCATCGCGGTCGCGACCGAAACCATCTGGCGCGGCGAGACGTCCATGTAGTCCACCTCGGACGACGGGACGTTCTCGACCTCGCCACCTTTACGTCGGACCAGCACGCGCGGCTCGGTGAAGCTGCCGTCGTCGGCGATCGGCGAATTTGCCTGAGCCACGACGTGGCGGTCCTCCTCGTCGGCGGTGAGGTAGTCGATCTGGTCGGTGACCACACCGTTGACGACCTTGCGGTACGGCGTCTCGATGAAACCGAACGGGTTGACCCGCGCGTACACCGACAGCGAACCGATGAGCCCGATGTTGGGACCCTCAGGGGTCTCGATCGGACACATCCGGCCGTAGTGGCTGGAGTGCACGTCGCGGACCTCGAGGCCGGCACGCTCACGGGACAGACCGCCGGGGCCCAGCGCCGAAAGGCGACGCTTATGGGTCAGACCCGACAACGGGTTGTTCTGGTCCATGAACTGCGACAGCTGGCTGGTGCCGAAGAATTCCTTGATCGCCGCCACGACGGGTCGGATGTTGATCAGGGTCTGCGGCGTGATGGCCTCGACGTCCTGCGTGGTCATCCGTTCGCGGACGACACGCTCCATACGGGACAGCCCGACGCGGATCTGATTCTGGATCAGCTCGCCGACGGTACGCAGACGACGGTTACCGAAGTGGTCGATGTCGTCCACCTCGACCGGGACCTCGGCGCCGCCGGGGGCGGTCATCGTGGTCTGGCCCTCGTGCAGGCGCACCAGGTACTCGATCGTCGCGACGATGTCCTCTTCGGTCAGCGTAGAGCTGGTGATCGGTTGACCGACGTTGAGGCCCAGCTTCTTGTTGACCTTGTAGCGGCCCACGCGAGCGAGGTCATAGCGCTTGTCCTTGAAGAAGAGGTTCTCCAGCAGGGTCTGCGCCGACTCCTTGGTGGGAGGCTCGCCCGGTCGCAGCTTGCGGTAGATGTCCAGCAGGGCCTCGTCGGTGCCTGCGGTGTTGTCCTTCTCCAGCGTCGACATCATGATCTCGCTGAAGCCGAAGCGCTCGACGATCTGCTCGGACGTCCAGCCCAGCGCCTTGAGCAACACCGTGACGGGCTGGCGGCGCTTGCGGTCGATGCGCACGCCGACGGTGTCACGCTTGTCGACGTCGAATTCCAGCCACGCGCCGCGGCCGGGGATCACCTTGACGCTGTGCAGCGTCTTCTCGGTGGACTTGTCGATGGACTCGTCGAAGTAGACCCCCGGCGAACGCACCAGCTGGGACACCACGACACGCTCGGTGCCGTTGATGATGAAGGTGCCCTTCTCGGTCATCATCGGGAAGTCACCCATGAACACCGTCTGGCTTTTGATCTCGCCGGTATTGTTGTTGATGAACTCGGCCGTGACGAACAGCGGAGCCGCGTACGTCATGTCCTTGTCTTTGCACTCGTCGACCGGAGCCTTCACTTCGTCGAAGCGAGGATCGGTGAACGACAGCGACATCGAGCCCGAGAAATCCTCGATCGGCGAGAGCTCGTCGAGAACCTCCTCGAGGCCACCCTTGGCGGCGATATCGCCGCGCGCGGTGGCCACCTCACGCCAGCGCGGCGATCCGATCAACCACTCGAACGAGTCGGTCTGCACGTCGAGAAGCCCCGGAACCTCGAGCGGTTCACGGAGCTTGGCGAACGAGACTCGGTTTGGTGCTCCGGGGACGGAGTTAGAAGTGGAATTTGTCTTAGTCTGGCTAGAGACTGCCAAGATGCATCCTTCCAGCACCTCACGCGACCTCAGGGTGTGCCGGTGCCCGGAGCCTGCTGTCGCAATACCTGCGTCGGTTCAGGCTGGCTCCCTGAACTTCCAGATGGAAGTCCTTGAGCCTGTCACCAGACGCACACAACCAGTTCACTGAGCAGAGCTCAGGAGCGAACCAATGTCAGGTGCGGTTGAAAGGTGGGCAGGAGGCAGCCAGCGCAACGTCCAACGATACCGCAGGACGGCTTATTCCTCAACTGCCGTGCGCATTACGGCAAAGGCGCTGGCTGGCGTCCTGCTTCAGGCGTACACACATGCTGGGAAACAGCCTGGCCCTTCTCGGGCTTTCCGTCAAGAGGTGACGCACGAAGCTGTTGACAAACCTGTTGACAAACCTGTTGACAAACTTCCATTCACCTCGTCAGGGCGTCGGACGCACAGTCGTCCTGCTGCTCGTAACTGCGAGCCGCCGTCAGCAGGTTGGTGGCCAGGCCGGTCAGCTTGGCGCTCAGCGCCGCATCCGCCCGCTCGAAGCGATCAGACACGCTGTCGAACGCGGCCTGCGTGGTGCCTGCCCACGCCACCCGCGCATCGGCGATCCGAATCACATTGACGCGAAGGGCAGCACCCGACGTGTCGTTGGCGGCATCGACGGCAATACTGCGCTCCCGCAGCAGGACGGTGTCAACCGAGAATCTGTTGCCTGCGCCGGACTGTGGAGAAGCCGATGCTCCCGTCGCCGCCATATCACTGAATCTAGCGACACCAAGCCGGCCCTACGATCGGTAATTGGCAGCGGGACGTGGAATCAAGGGAGCTCAATGTCGCTGGACTGGGGCCAGGTCAAGGAATGGTGCCGCACCAGATCCGAGCTGGACCAGCTGTACGAGGACCTCTCCGCCCGCGCGACGTCGCTGTCGGATCTGCAGGGTCACCTCGAGTTGATCAGGAACGACGACGCCTGGGAGGGCCAGGCGGAACACGCGGCGCAGGCCACATTCGACGAGGTGGACGACGATATCGTCTCCGCTGCCGCCGCCGTCGGCGCCGTGCGTGCCGAGGTGGCCCAGACCAGCGCAGCGCTGAGCGAACTCGCCACGATGGTCTCCGACGCGGAGAACTACGCCCGCGCCAACGGCTTCTCCATTCAAGACAACGGCGCGATCGCCGATCTCTGGCAGATCGGGGGGGTCACCAAGACGGCGGCCGAGTGGGACCAGCACGACGCGGTCGAGGAGGAGCTGTCCAGGAAGGTGACGGCGGTCCGCGAGCGCGGCAACGAGATCGAAACCGAAGCGTCTCGGGTGCTGTGGGCCGCCAGCCAGGGCGAAGTTCCCACCGACGGGGCCGACACCGCAGCCGAAGCCACCACAGTGGGCTCGTTCTTCGCCATGGGCGACATGCCTCCCCCGCAGCAGATCGAGGACTGGTGGAACGGGCTGGGCACCGACCAGCAGCAGTGGGTCCTGCAGAGTCACCCCGACTGGGTGCGCAATCTGGACGGTATTCCGGTCGTGGTGCGCGACCCGACGAACCGCGCGTTCCTGGATTCTGAGATCGCACAGTTGGAACGCGAGATCGGCTTCGCTCCCGGCGACCAAGAACTGTCCAACCGCTCCCCGGTGTACTACATGTGGTTGAGGTGGCGCGAACTCACTACGCTGCGACAGGCGCTGCGCGACACACCCGACTCCTTCCTGATCGGCCTCGATACCGAGGGCGGCCTGATCAGGGCCATCACCTCGGTCGGCAATCCGGATAAGACCGACCACATAGCGGTAACCATTCCCGGCATGGGCTCACAAGAGACAGCCGGTCAGACCATGCGGGGCATGCTCTCGGAGAGTTCACTCGTCCGCACGGAAGCGATGTCGGAACTGCTGGATGCGGAGCGTGGGGGCGAATCGGTGGCGATTGTGTCCTGGATGAACTACAACACGCCACCGGACATCTTTTATGCGGCATCCGACGCGCACGCGGAGGCCGGAGCGCCGGTGCTGTCGAACTACCTAGAATCGATCGACGTGACCTCGACTGGCAGCGACGATCCGCACCTGACGCTAGTCGGTCACTCGTACGGTTCGCTGGTCTCCGGGCTCGCGCTCACCGAAGGCGCGAACGCCGTCGTCGACGACTACGTCGCGTACGGCTCACCCGGCTTCTACGCCGCGGACGAGTCCGATCTCGGCATGCAGCAGGGTCACGTCTACGTGATGCGGGCCGACGATGACCTCATCCGGCATCTGGACCTGGTCGACGGCTGGTACGGCAGCGACCCTGTTGACGGCTCGTTCGTGCAGCTGTCGAGCGAGGCGACCACTACACCTGACGGCGTCCCGCGCGACGGCGCCGCCGAGCATGCGGACTACCCGCGCCCGTTCTCCCGCGACGGCGTCGACATTCTGCGCACCACCGGGTACAACGTAGCCGTCGTCGTGGCAGGTCTGCCGGAGAATGCGGTGCCCCGATGACATTCCGGGAGCAGAAATGGTGGCGAATCACCGTGCGGATCCTCGGCATCACCACGGCCCTGATGGCTGCGGCGATCGTCGGTCTCTACATCTACCTCTCGGAGTCCCTGTCCCCCAACAACGAGGACACGATGATCACCTCCGAACGCAAAGCTGAACTCGAAGCCGAGCTGGCTTCCAAGGGCTCGGCGGAAGCAGCCACCATCCGCTACAACGAGCTGGTGTCGGCCATCGCCGATGACCTGTCGACCCTAATACCTGGGCTGACGTGGGAATGGGACGGCGAGGCCGAGTTCCACATGTGCGCGGGTGAGTATCAGAACACCCGCGGGGCGAGCGTGTGGACCGGTCAGCTAGTCGCCAGCGCGCCGATCCCGGAGTCGGTTTGGCCGCGGGCACTCACACTGGTCCAAGCCCGGGCAGGCGAGCTCGGGGCCACCGAGCTCGTGAGCTATGCCGACGAACCGGGTCGTCATTCGATCGCAATCTCCGGGAACGGAAATGTCGTCCGGCTGGTCACCGGGGGACGCATCGTCGTCTCGGCTCGTAGCGATTGCTACCTGCGAGAGGCCGACCTGGGCCAGTGAGCCCAGCATTCTCGTGGCGATCCGGCCTCAGGTGACCGGAGAGCTCAGCTCTTGAAAAGACGCGCCCAGTTCTCCCGGCTGGTGAGTTCCGGCGCGGCCGCACGCCAGCTTTCCTGCGCCTTCGGCGCCTCAGAGCGGAACCTGCGCAGGACCTTGAGCGTCCGCAGCGCGAGCCGCGTCAGCGTCTTCTTGTCGCGGCGTCGGATCCGCACCCCGTTCTGCGAGGCGTCCGTCACCACAGCCTGGTCGAACAACGAGACGTGCCACCAGATGTTGTCTTCGGACGCGATCGCGACCGGTCCGGCAATGGTGCGGCCGAGGTACTGGTACACCGCCCGCTTGGCCAGAACCAGATTGAACCGCTTCTTCTTCGGCAGATGGCCCTTGGGCTTGAACCGCGGCACGGAGTCGGTGAGTTCGCCGATCTCGACTGCCCGGTGCACCTTGGTCTCGGAGAAGGCGCTGCGCTCCTTGCGGATGCCTGCCAGCGCCTGCTGGCCGCCGTCGTGCAACACCGCTGGTCCTGCCAGGAAGTCCTCGACACCGCGCAGGACGGTCTCGGCCAGCCCGTACTGCATCGACACCAGGTCTTCGACGATCTCGCGCGCCAACCAGCGGGCGGTCCAGGCCGGGTCGATGTCGCGACGCAGTGAATAGGTGATGAGCGCATTGCGGACGCTGAAGTACCGCATGAACTCGTCGCGGTCCTTCCACGAGAAGTCGGCGTGCCAGACGCCTGCGTTGGGCAGGGTGACGGTGGGGAAGCCGGCCTGCAGCGCCCGCAGTCCGTACTCGATGTCGTCCCACTGGAAGAACAGCGGCAGGGGCAGCCCGACCGCCTTGATCACCTCAGACGGGATCAGGCAGGACCACCAGGCGTTGTACTCGGCGTCGAACCGCTTGTTCTGGCGGTGTTTGACCATGTCCGAATCGTGCAACCCGTTGGCCACCCAGCGCCCGGCGCGCAGCTTACGCAGATCGGTCTCCTCGGCACTGGTGAGCAGACTGCGCGAGTTCTTCAACAGCAGCATCTGCGCGCCGATACAGGTGGGCGTCGGCGTCAGGTTGGCGAACGCGTTGAGGCGCAGCACGGTCTCCGGCTCGCACATGATGTCGTCATCCATCAGGATCACGTTCGCCTGCTCGGCGATGCTGGACACCTCATACATGCCCCGCGAAAAGCCGCCTGCCCCACCGAGATTCGCTTGCCGCAGGTACACCAACTTGTCGCCCAGCTGGGCGGCGATATCGCTGAACAGCGGGCGCGTCGATACGGCGTCGGTGCCCTGATCGGTGACGTACACCGCGTCGATGCCCGCGAGGAGCGTCTTGTCGCCCGCGATCGCGGCCAGGGTGTTGGCGCACTCGTCGGCGCGGTTGAACGTACAGATGACGATGGCGGCGGGCCGGATGGTGTCCGGGGCGCACACCGTCCAGGCGAGGTCGGTGATCCGCAGCGGGCCGTCCAGGGCAGTGGCTTCCATCCACAGCGCGCCGCCGTCGACGTACTCGTTCAGCCCGGCTTCCAACACCACGGTACCGGTGCCGTCGACGTCAGTGGTGGCGATCAGCCGCGAGTTGCCGCGCGCATCGGACCCGCGCAACACCAGCCGGGCCCGATGCGACGTCTCGAAGACGAGTTTGAGTTGTACGTTGGTGACGGTGGTCCAGCGTTGGAAATAGCTGGCAGGCAGGCGTCCGAAGTAGGTGTTGGTGTCGACGGTCGAGCCCTTTTCGAGGTTCAGCGAGTCGCGCTCGCGGCGGGCTTTACCCCGCACCACCCGCGCATACAGATCGTCGGACACCCGCGCACTCGGTCCTGCGAACAGGCCGCGGGCCACCACCAAACGCTCCGGCGCGGCATGTTCGGTGAGCACCCGCTCTCCCATGCTGCTCCTCGATTGTGCGGAAAAGTTCACATCGAGACTAACAACTGCAGAGGGATGCGTCCCCGCGCACGGCGGGCAGGAGCGGAGCGACCCGGGAAAATCACACGGCGGGCAGGAGCGAAGCGACCCGGGAAAATCACACGGCGGGCAGGAGCGGAGCGACCCGGGAGAGTTACACGGCGCGGCGTCAGGCGCGAGTGACGGCCACGGGGACCCCATTGAGGCGAGCCATCCCGGCGAGCGCTTCCAGATCCTCGGGTGCGCTGGACATCAGCTTGTTGACGTTGACGCCGCCCGCCCCGTTGGCCACCCGCCACCCGCCGGTGCCGCTGTGTCCCCAGCCGTGTGGGATCGCGATGACGCCAGCGACGATGTCTTTGGTGGGCGTCACCGGCACCTCGATCTCGCCGTGAGGTGAGCGCACCCGCACCAGATCGCCGTCGCCGATCGCCAGGTCGGCGGCGTCGTCGATGTGCATCAGCGCGGTCTGGACGCGCTGGCCGCGCATCAGCATCGGCACGTTGTGCATCCAGGAGTTCTCCGACCGGAGCTCACGCATCCCGATCATCCGCAGCGGATAGGCGGGCGGGGCGCTCCGCCGGGCGAGGCCCGCGACTTCGTCACCGATCCCGCGGTGTTTCAACCTCATTCGGCGGCCGCGGTAGACCACGACGTCACGCAGCACACCGGCGTTCAGATTCGACGTCAGCACCGTGCCATGAGGGTGGTCAGCGGTGAGCCGCGCGAAGCTCAGTCCACCCCACCGCAGACCGAACAGGTCGCCGCCCGCGGAAGCTCGGATGACGACGTCGATCAACGTACGCGGCGTGAGCCTGCGGCCGACCGTCGCCAAGGACTTCCTGGTCGCCGCCATGGCCGCCAGCTGCGGCGTACGCCGCCACAGCCGCTGGGCCAGGTCGTCGATGATCTCCCACTCCGAACGCGCCTCGCCGGCTGGCGCAACGACGGCCTCGGTGGCTTGCCGGAACGGCGTGGGCTGCAGCGTTTGGAAGGCGACGGGAAACGTCGGCGAACGCGATGCCCTTCTGGCAGGCGAAGCCCGCCGACAGCGGATGCTCGCGGTCCGGGCGCAGCGCCACCAGGCGGCCGTCCTGCACACTGGCGACCATGCCGCACAGCGGTTCGCAGATCCGGCAGAACGTGATCTTCTGATCAGGCGCTGCCTTGCCCGCTGTCTTCTCGGCCATCGCGCACCCTTTATGCGTTCGGAGTCAGCGTTCCTTGGCGAGTGGGATCGACTCGGTGGGTACGTCGTCGGCGTTGCGGTGACGCGCGGCCTGCGTTTCGCCACCGAAGCTGTGGGTCGAGAAGTTGTGGGTGCCTTCGAGGTCGTCGCGGATAGCGGCCTGCGCCTGCGGCGGCAACTCATGCATCATCGCCCGCACCCGCGCCCGACGGCGCTCGACTGCCTTGCGCTCCGGCATACCGGGGGTGGCGATGATCTGCGGCGGCACACCCTCGATCTCCTCGACGCCACCGTCGTGGTGACCGGCGTCGACCATGGCCTGCTCCTCGGCCATCGTCGACTCGTCCTTCTCCTCGGACATGCCGATGGGGCCGATCCGGCGACCGTTGAGGAACTGCCGAACGACGGGCTCGTCGCTGGTCAGCAGCACCTCGCGCGGACCGAACATGACCAGGTGCTTACGGAACAGCATGCCGATGTTGTCGGGCACCGTCCGGGCGATGTTGATGTTGTGGGTCACGATCAGAATGGTGCAGTCGATCTGGGCGTTGATATCGATCAGCAACTGCGACAGATACGCCGTGCGGACCGGGTCAAGACCCGAGTCGGGCTCGTCGCACAGGATGATCTTGGGATCGAGCACCAACGAGCGGGCCAGGCCTGCGCGCTTGCGCATACCGCCGGAGATCTCGCCGGGGAACTTCGTCTCGTCTCCGCCCAGGCCCACCAGGTTGAGCTTCTCCATGACGATGTCACGGATCTCGTGCTCTTTCTTCTTGGTATGCTCACGCAGCGGGAACGCGGTGTTGTCGAACAGGTTCATCGACCCGAACAGCGCGCCGTCCTGAAACATCACGCCGAACAGGGTGCGGATTTCGTAGAGCTCCTTGGCCGAGCACTCGATGATGTTGGTGCCGTCGACGATGATCGACCCACGCTCCGGGCGCAGCAGCCCGATCAGGGATTTGAGGAACACCGACTTTCCGGTGCCGGAGGGGCCCAGCAGCACGCTGACCTCACCCTCGGGAACATCGAAAGTGACGTCTTCCCAGATTCGCTGAGAACCGAAGGATTTGGTGAGTCCTTCAACCTGGATACCGATGCCCACTCGCAAGGTCCTTCCGCCGAATACCGATCGCCCACAACTCCACGGCGCAGCCGCACGCCCCCTGGCCTGTGGCTTGAGTCACTGTAGCCTACGACGCCTGACCTGGACGCCGTTGTGCCACCTTCATACTGCTGCCCTGAAATTGACACCCGCGACGATCACAAGTTTGCCGAGCTAGTCAGCCCGCGTCGCCGGATCCTGAGATAGCGAAATCCCCCAGGTCGCGGTGACCCGGGGGATTCGGTGAAGCGGGGGATTCAGTGAAGCGCGAACTACTTGACGGTGACTTTGGCGCCAGCGGCCTCGAGCTTGCCCTTGGCCTCATCTGCGGCTTCCTTGGTGACCTTCTCCAGCAGTGCCTTGGGGGCGCTGTCGACTAGATCCTTGGCTTCCTTGAGGCCCAGGCCGGAGACGATCTCACGGACAACCTTGATGACGCCGATCTTCTTCTCGCCGGCACCTTCGAGGATGACGTCGAACTCCGACTGCTCCTCAGCGGCTTCGGCAGGCGCGGCAGCGGCGGCGGGGCCCGCAACGGCGACCGGTGCGGCGGCGGTGACGTCGAAGGTCTCTTCGAACGCCTTGACGAACTCTGAGAGCTCCAGCAGCGTCAGTTCCTTGAACGCGTCCAGCAGTTCCTCGGTGGAGAGCTTTGCCATGAGTGTGGTCCTTCCTAGTTTGTGAATACGTTGAGTGTTGGGTGGGTGGTTATTCGGCGTCGGCCGGCGCGTCGGCGACATCGTCAGCAGGCGCGTCGGCGACATCGTCAGCAGGCGCATCGGCGAGAGCCTCGGCAGCGCGCTTTTCCTGCAGCGCGAACACCAGGCGGGCGAGCTGGCTGGCAGGCGCGGCGAACAGAGCCGCGGCCTGGCTGGTCTTGGCCTTCATCGCGCCGGCCATCTTGGCCAGCAGCACCTCGCGCGACTCGAGGTCCGCTATGCGGTTGACCTCGTCCACGGACAGCGCACGGCCGTCCATGAAGCCACCCTTGATGACGAGCGCCTTGTGCTCCTTGGCGAAAGTCTTGATCGCCTTGGCGGCATCGACCGGCTCACCCTTGATGAAGGCGATGGCCGTCGGGCCTGCGAACAGCTCGTCGAGGCCGACCACACCGGCATCAGATGCGGCGCGCTTGACCAGAGTGTTCTTGGCGACCGAGTAGGTGGTGTCGGCTCCTAGCGAGCGACGAAGCGCTGCCAGGTTGGCGACGGTCAGTCCACGGTATTCGGTGACGACAGCGGCCGTCGCCTCCTTGAACTGCTCGGTGATGTCGGCGACGGCGGTGGCCTTGTTAGCTTTGGCCATGCATGTCTCCTTATGGTCGGTATGGGTTATCCGACGAAGACCTGCGGCCGTGGTGGACCAGGAAATGACGAACGCCCCGACGCAGACAGGTCCGGGGCGCACAGAAATGAGATGCCTCGTCCTCCTGCGCAGGCCGCCAGGCATAACCTGGACCTTCAACCGATTGCTCGGTGACCGACGGTCTTCGGTGGATCGCCAGCAAGGATAGCCTCTTACACGTCGAACAGCCAAAACGCCCGTGCCGCCGCCGCGCCGAGACCGACGAAATGTTGCGTTCTTCTCGATCTTTCCCGCCCTAATGCGCGTTTCGGCGCAGTCAGAGCAGCGCTCCTGCGCCGACACCAACTAGGTGAGAAGTTCACCGTCCGGACAGCAGAATGTCCGCGCGCACCGGATGCCACGCCCGTCTCGATATGCCACAGTGGAATCAGTATGGACACCCACGAACAGTCGGCTGAGACGCCGAACGCGCCAGCTGCTGGCGGCTGGCGGGATCCACTGGCGCTCGGATTCGAAGCACACCGCGGATTGCTGCTGTTGAAGCTACGCCTGCACGCGTCGGCGGATCGGCGCAAGAGCGACCCGACCCGTCAGTCGGTTCGCGTGCTGTCGATCGCTGCGGCGAGGCGCCGCCGCAGCGCGCGGGCCGCCGATATCACCTCATCGGGTCCTATTATCTCGAACTCACAGTCCGGCAACATCAGCCAGTAGAGCATCCGGTCCGGATCGTCGGCTCCCGCCGTGAGAATGCAGGCGTCGGGCCCGTCCGGCTCGATGCTTACCGATGTCGGTGAGAAGTACTGCGCCACCACGTCCTGCGGGGCGAAATATCGCACCCGGGCCACGTACGGATACGGATTGGTGCTGATCGACTCCTGGACGTAGGTTGCCGCATCGGGGGCGTCCCTCGGAACGAACGTGCTGCCGCGTGCCGTCACATCCGACATCCGGTCCAGCCGCAGGCTCCGCCAGTCCTGGCGATCGCGGTCGAATGCGAGTAGATACCAGCGCCGACCCGTCGTCACCAGTCGATAGGGCTCGCAGCGGCGAGACGTCACAGTGCCTGCCCGGTCCGTATAGCCGACGTCGACGTGTTCGTGGTCTCGGCAGGCCCTCGCCAGCGTCACCAGAGCCGCCGGTTCGACGCCTGCTGCTCGACCCCGACGAGGCCGGGGGCGGGATGGCCGCTCCAGAACCTAGTTGGTAGCCGCCTCCGTGGCCCTTGCTCGACTGAACCGGGTATCCGAGTGCGCGTAGTCGGTCGACATCACGTCGCACGCAGCGGTCGGTGACGCCGAGGCGCTGCGCCAGTTCCTCACCCGTCCACACCCGTCGCGACTGCAGCAGGCCCAGCAGCTGCAGCACCCTGCCCGTCGTTTCAGACATGCACCGAGTATTTCCCATTCTCAGGACTGAAACGATCCTATTTGGCTGCCAGGGTAAAAGACATGACAGCACACAACGTCACCCAACAGCTGGTGGACCAGCTCGACTGGCATTGGATCCAACTTCTGCGGCCGCGCCTGGAGGGGCTCGCCGATGACGAGTACTTCTGGGCACCCGTCGCCGACTGCTGGACGCTGCACCGCAACGGAGACATCGATTTCGCGTATCCCCCGCCCGAGCCCGCCCCGGTCACCACGATCGCCTGGCGGCTGGCGCACATCATCGTCGGGGTGCTGGCCATGCGCGTTCACTCGCACGCTCTGCTCCGCGATCTGTATGTCCATACCGACGTCCGACGCGAGGAGAACTGACATGCCGGCCATGCCCCCACCCATCGCCGATGAGCGCACCGGGCTGCGCGAGTACATCGCGGCGCAGCACTGCGCCTATCACGCGATAGCGTTCGGGCTCACCGACGAACAGGCCCGCGCGACACCGACGGCGAGCGCCCTGTCGATCGGCGCGATCATCAAGCACGTGACGGCTTGCCAGCGTGGCTGGCTGGAACGCGTCGCAGCGGCCCCGGAACTGACCGAGAGAGATCAGCGGCCGATGGAACAGCAAGCCGCCGACTACCAGGACGAATTCCTGATGGGCGAGGACGAGACGCTGGCCAACATCCTCAAACGCTTCGACGCAGGCAACGCCGAGGCGCTCCGACTGATCGAGACCGTCGACCTCGGCGAGGCCGTCCCGATCCCCCAGGACGTGCCCTGGTTCCCGAAGGACTTCCCGGCCTGGTCGGTGCGCTGGGTGCTGTTCCACATGATCGAAGAACTGGCCCGCCACGCAGGCCAAGCCGACATCATCCGCGAAAGCATCGACGGTGCAACGCTTTACGAGCTGGTTGCGGGAGTAGAGGACTGGGCGGCGACGCCGTGGCTGACACCGTGGACGAAAACGCCCGGTGAAAGCTGACAGAAGCGGGGACGCTGAGCAATTGTCGCCACAATAGGAGCTGACATCAGGAGCTGACATCTATCGCCAAATTTTCGGGAAACCGCATATTCAGGCACACTGCTGGAATGAGTTCCACCAAACCCCGAGAGGTAGCAAAGCTGGATCGGGTGCCATTGCCGGTCGAGGCCGCTCGCATCGGCATGACAGGATGGCAGCTCACGTGCACCACCGCGCGCGTCGTCAGCACCCTCAGGGGCCGTGGATCGTTGCAGCAGAAAGTCCTGCGGCAGTTGCCGCAGACATTCGCAGACCTGGGGCCCACTTACGTCAAGTTCGGCCAGATCATCGCGTCGAGCCCTGGCGCGTTCGGCGAGTCGTTGTCGTGCGAATTCCGCTGCTTGCTCGATAGCGTTCCGCCTGCCGACACCGGCGAGGTGCACAAGCTGTTCGCCGAAGAACTCGGCGACGATCCCGCGACACTCTTCCAACACTTCGAGGAACAGCCCTTCGCCTCGGCCTCGATCGCCCAGGTGCACTTCGCCACGCTGCACAGCGGTGAAGAGGTCGTGGTCAAGATCCAGCGGCCCGGCATCCGTCGACGCGTAGCTGCTGACCTGCAGATCCTCAAGCGGTTCGCTCAGATAGTCGAGGTCGCCACGCTGGGCCGCCGCCTGTCCGCCCAGGACGTGGTCGCCGACTTCTCCGACAACCTCGCCGAGGAGCTGGACTTCCGCCTTGAGGCACAGTCGATGGAGGCGTGGGTCTCGCACCTGCACGCCTCACCGCTGGGCCGCAACATCAAGGTGCCCGACGTGCACTGGGAACTCACCAGCGAGCGCGTATTGACCATGGAGCGCGTGCACGGTGTGCGTATCGACGACGCGGCGGCCATCCGCGCGCGTGGCTTCGACGGGACGGATCTGGTCAAAGCCCTGCTGTTCTCCACTTTCGAAGGTGGCCTGCGTCACGGCCTGTTCCACGGCGACCTGCACGCGGGCAATCTCCTGGTGGACGACGACGGGCGGGTGGTCTTCCTCGACTTCGGGATCATGGGTCGCATCGATCCCCGCACCCGATGGTTGCTGCGCGAGCTCATCTATTCGCTGCTGGTCAAGAAAGACCACGCCGCGGCGGGCAAGATGGTCGTGCTGCTCGGCGCCGTCGGCAACATCAAGCCGGAAGCACAGGCTGCCAAGGACCTCGAAGCGTTCGCTCGGCCACTCACCGTGAAGACGCTCGGCGACATGTCCTACGCCGATATCGGCAAGCAGCTGTCGAAGCTCGCCGAGGCCTACGATGTCAAGTTGCCCCGTGAGCTGGTGCTGATCGGCAAACAGTTCCTGTATGTCGAGCGATATATGAAGCTCCTGGCCCCGAAGTGGCAGATGATGAGCGACCCGCAGTTCTCCGGCTACTTCGCCAATTTCATGGTCGAGGTGAGTCGAGAACATCAGACCGACGTGGAGGTCTGATGGACGCCGCAGAGAGCTCGTCCGACCTGCGCACGGGCACAGCCCCATCGGCGGGCCTTGACCTCTACTACGAGGACCTTGGGCCCGTCGACGGCCAGCCCGTCCTGTTGATCATGGGACTCGGGGCACAGTTGACGCTGTGGCGGCTGGGATTCTGCAAGAAGCTCGTCGATCAGGGCTACCGGGTCATCCGCTACGACAACCGCGACTCGGGGATGTCCGGCAAGCTCGACGGCCTGCGCAGCGGCGGCGCGGTACTGCCCAAGTTGGCCCGCTCGTTCCTCGGGAAGCGCAGCGCCGCGGTGTACAGCCTGGAGGACATGGCCGACGACGCCGCGGCGGTTCTCGAGCATTTGGAACTGCCGCGCGCACACATCGTCGGTGCCTCGATGGGTGGCATGATCGCCCAGGTCTTCGCCGTGCGTCATCCGGCACAGACCGCGGGGCTGACGATCCTCTTCTCGTCCAACAACAAGCCGCTGCTGCCGCCGCCCGCGCCGCGCGCCCTGTTGGCCGTCACGAAGAGCCCGCCGGCAGGCGCCGACCGCGAGCTGATCATCGACGAGGCCGTGAGGGCCCGCCGCATCATCGGCAGTCCCGGATTTCCGACCACCGCGGCACTACTGCGCGCCGACGCAGCCGAGGCCTACGACCGCTGCTACTACCCCGAAGGGATTGCGCGCCAATTCGACGCCATCCTCGCCTCGGGCAGCCTCGTCGACTACGACAGGCGCATTGCGGCACCCACCGTGGTCATCCACGGGCGCGCCGATCGGCTGATGCGCGTTTCAGGTGGTCGCGCGATAGCCGCGACGATCCCAAACGCACGCCTGGTGTTGTTCGACGGCATGGGCCACGAATTGCCCAAGTTGCTGTGGGATCAAGTGATCTGTGAGATGAAGATCACTTTCGACGAAGGTTGGTAAAGCGCGGGCCGGTCGACAGGCAGCTGGCGTCGGAGACCTGGTCCAGGGCTGCATTCGGGAGCGTTACCGGCCGCACCGATTCGGAGTGTGACCCCAGATCGGGTATCATCCGCTCATCCAATGGGGTGCGCAATCGGGGGATGCGCCTTGTGGGAGTTGGCTGTTCGCCGCCTCCACCGCACGAAAGGCTTTCCAACGATGTCCAACCAGCTGAAGCCGCATTTCGAAGACGTCCAGGCGCACTACGACCTCTCCGACGAGTTCTTCGAGCTATTCCTGGACCCCACCCGCACGTACAGCTGCGCGTACTTCGAGCGTGACGACATGACACTCGAAGAAGCGCAGATCGCCAAGATCGACCTGGCGTTGGGCAAGCTGGGCCTGCAGCCGGGTATGACCCTGCTCGATGTGGGTTGTGGCTGGGGCGCCACCATCAAGCGAGCGGTCGAGCGCTACGACGTCAACGTCATCGGGCTCACCTTGAGCAAGAACCAGGCCGCCCGCGTGCAGCAGGTGCTCGACGGCATCGACAGCACACGGTCGCGGCGCGTGCTGCTGCAGGGATGGGAGCAGTTCGACGGACAGGTCGACCGCATCGTGTCGATCGGCGCCTTCGAGCACTTCGGCCATGACCGTTACGAAGACTTCTTCACGATGGCCTACAACGCGCTGCCCGACGACGGCGTCATGTTGTTGCACACCATCACAGCGATCAACCCGGCCGAAGCCAAGGAACTCGGTGTCCCGATCAGCTTCGAGCTGGCCCGGTTCGTCAAATTCATCCTCACCGAGATCTTTCCGGGTGGTCGGCTGCCGTCAGTCCCGATAGTCAACGAGCGTGCAGAAGAGGGCGGTTTCACGGTCGCCCGTGTGCAGCACCTGCAGCTGCACTACGCCAAGACTCTCGATATCTGGGCCGAGACGCTGGAAGGCCGAAGGGACGAGGCCATCGCGATCCAGTCCGAAGAGGTCTACGACCGCTATATGAAGTACCTCACAGGCTGCGCGAAGCTGTTCCGGCGGCGCCAGACCGACGTCTGCCAGTTCACTCTCACTAAGTAGAGGACCGCGCCCGGGCGAGCTCGGCGCGCGCGAGGGTGCCGTCGAGGTACTCCGCCCTGCACGCCCGCCGCGCCAGCTTGCCGCTGGTGGTCCGCGGAATCGCGCCTGCGGCCACCAACCGGAGATCGGCCACGTGCAATCCGTGGGTACGTGACACCGCTGCCCGGATCGCCACCGCGATCGGCTCGGCGGCCAGCCGCCCCGCCCGCGCCGCCCGCTCAGCCACCACGACCAATCGCTCTGTGGTGTCGGAGGTCTCGGCGTCCGGCATTTCGTTGGCCGGGACGGAGAACGCCGCCACATAGCCCGAGCGCACCGCCGGGGAAGCCGCTGCGACACTCCACTCGATGTCCTGGGGGTAGTGGTTGCGTCCGTCGAGGATGATCATGTCTTTGATGCGTCCGGTGATGTAGAGCTCACCGTCGAGAAAGACGCCGAGATCGCCGGTGCGCATCCACTTTGCGTCCGCAGCCGTACCGTCAGCGTGGCTGCCGGTCGCCAGCCGGGACGTCAGCAGGTTGCCGAAGGTGTGTTTGGTCTCCTCCGGCCGGCCCCAATAGCCGCGGCCGATGTTCTCGCCGTGCAACCAGATCTCCCCGACCTGCGCTTCGGGCACCTCCTGCGTGGTCTCCGGGTCGACGATGGCCGCCCACTGGCTCACGGAGACACGTCCACAGGACACCTGGGCGACCGCGTTGGGCGCGTCGGGCTCGACGCGCACGGCACGTCCCACACCCAGTTCGGCTCGGTCCAGGTAAACGGCCGTCGGTTCGGTGTGCGGCGGGATGGAGGACACGAACAGGGTCGCCTCCGCCATCCCGTATGACGGCCTGACGGCTGTCTTGGACAACCCGTAGGGCAGGAAAGCGTCGACGAAGGTCGTGATGGAGTCCAGGTTCACCGGTTCGGACCCATTGATCAGGATGACGTTGCTCAGGTCGGTCTGATCGCTGCCGGGCAGCCCGCGCTGAGCGACCAGGTCGAACGCGAAATTGGGGGCCGGTGACACGATCACACTGTGCTCGGATTCGTTGGCCAGCAACCGAATCCAACGCTGCGGGCGCCGTACGAAGGCCATCGGCGACATCAGCGCCACACGGCCGCCGTAGAGGGCGGGAAAGGCGATCATCATCAGGCCCATGTCGTGATACAGCGGCAACCAGCTCACACCGTGGACCTCGAAGTCGCCCTCCAGATCGAGGGCGAACACCATCTGCAGAAGGTTGGTACCCGCGGCGCGGTGGCTGATCTCCACCCCGGTCGGGATGCGCGTCGAACCCGAGGTGTACTGCAGGTACGCGATGGAGTCGGTGTGGAGGTCGACGGGCCGGAACGTGGCGCCCACCGAATCGGGGATCTCGTCGACGGCGATGATGCGCGGTCTTCTCTCGCGCGGCATCTGCCGGACGAACTTTACGACGGCCTCACTGGAGGCCGCGGTGGTCAGGACCACCGCGGGCTGGGCGTCGGCGAGGACGGCTTCTAGCCGTTCAGCGTGTCCCGGTAGCTCGGGCGCGAAGAGCGGAACGGCGATGTTTCCGGCCCGGATCGCCGCGAAGAAACAGGTGACGTACTCCAGGCCTTGCGGCGCGAGGATCGCGACCCGGTCCTCCAGCGACGTCACCTGCTGCAGCCGGGCACCGATCGCCTGGGACCGGATGCCCACCTGGTTCCATGTCAGCTCCGACGACCCTCCGTCAGGGTCATGGTTGTAGTCCACGTAGCGGTATGCCAGGACTTCGCCGAATTCGGCGATGTTGCGGTTCAGCAGTGAGGAGAGCGTGATTCCGTCGGGCAGAACGATCTGACCGTGTGCGTCGACATACTCGGCTGTCGTGGGGCGGCCCCCACGCCCAGCCCCGCCTTGGACGGAACCGTTACTCATAGCAGCGCAGTCTAAGAGACTGCTCTGCTCGTCTCCGACTTCGACCCGTGCACATAGCCTCCGATTCTCGTGGATCGGAGGTTGTCGGATTCGTGGTGCCCCGTTCGTCGGATGAATGGAGAGTGAGACAACCGGGTGTCACTCGTTGGACGAAAGGCAGACCAGATGCCCTCTTGCGCTTTGCTGCTGAGCCCAGAGCTCACTGAGGCGCCCGCCTCGGAAGCGACGGCAGCCGAGATGGCCGCCGACCAGAAATTCCACACACCGCAGGCCGGGCCATCGTGGTCGGCCCACTACGGAGCCGCTAAAAGCTGGCCGATGGTGGGCCCTGGAGCCCCGGCGGACAGTCGGTGGGCAGCGACTAGTTCGCACTACTGCTCGAACCGAAGGCGCAGGAATACGCCCGTATGACCGGTCACGTGTCCAGCGTGGGCGGCGTCTTCCGCGATCACCCCGACGCCGGACTCGTCGAACTCGACGCGTGCTCGACGGGAATTGGCCTGCGGAGCCGGTATCTGCTGGGTTCCGCCCGTCATGGCGATCTACCACATCCTGATCCGCACCGGCGGCGCGGCGCCGGCAAGCTCCGTGGCGGTTGCGGGCTCCGATCACCACGGTGTCCCCCCACTGCGGATTCCTGTCGACCCGAGCGCGTCGTATCCGTGGAGCAGTGACGCGCGTCGGGCACCACCCGTCGGACGCGAGATCCGATTCTGGTCGCCGAGATCTGGTCTGTGGCGGAGAAACGGGCCCTCGAGGCGCCCAGCACCGGATCTGACTATTTCGTCAGAACTCCCGCTTCAACAGCACGCCCTTCTGCCGACCACGAATTGCATGAACCGCGTCCCCCGCCATTGGCGGTGACGTGGTTCACGGTCAGGCGCGCGGGGCCTACGCCTCTGCGAAGTTACGGGTGACCGCCGGATCCACCGGGATACCCGGGCCCGTGGTGGTCGATACGGTGATCTTCTTGAGGTAACGCCCCTTGGACGACGACGGCTTGGCCCGCAGGATCTCATCGAGGGCCGCGCCGTAGTTCTCCACCAGCTTGGTGTCGTCGAACGACGCCTTACCGATGACGAAGTGCAGGTTGGACTGCTTGTCGACGCGGAAGTTGATCTTGCCGCCCTTGATCTCGGTCACGGCCTTGGTCACGTCCGGGGTCACGGTGCCGGTCTTGGGGTTAGGCATCAGACCACGCGGGCCGAGCACTCGGGCAATACGGCCGACCTTGTCCATCTGATCCGGGGTGGCGATCGCTGCGTCGAAATCGAGGAAACCGCCCTGGATCTTCTCGATCAGGTCGTCGCTGCCCACGACGTCGGCGCCCGCGGCGATGGCCTGCTCGGCCTTCTCACCAACGGCGAACACCGCGACGCGGGCGGTCTTGCCGGTGCCGTGCGGCAGGTTGACCGTGCCACGCACCATCTGGTCGGCCTTGCGGGGATCGACACCGAGGCGGATCGCGACCTCGACGGTGGCGTCCTGATTCTTCGATGACGTCTCCTTGGCCAGCTTCGTGGCTTCCAGCGGCGTGTACAGATTGTCGCGATCGATCTTCTCGGCCGCTTCGCGATATGCCTTGCTCGTCTTGCTCATTGATTTTCCAATCGTTCTTGTTTTGGAGTTGTGGTAGCGAGCCGATGCCAGCTCTCCCACGTACTGCGCGGTCGAAAACTACTTGACCTCTGTCTGGTCAATCCGCAAGCTACTTGACCTCTGTCTGGTCAATCCGCAAGCTACTTGACCTCTGTCTGGTCAATCCGCAAGCTACTTGACCTCTGTCTGGTCAATC
>JBPPMS010000169.1:0-2792 GCA_051306175.1 Mycobacterium sp.
CATGCGGTCGGCGACGACGGTGACGGCGCCGGTGGCGTTCTGCACGATCCCCCGGATCACCAGCGCCGACGCTGTCTGCGCCAGCTTGCGGTGCCGCGCCCACACTCCCGTCGAGCACAGCACGTTGACCATGCCGGTCTCGTCTTCGAGGTTCATGAACGTGACGCCCTGGGCGGTGGCGGGGCGCTGCCGGTGCGTGACGGCGCCTGCCACCAGCACACGGGTGCCGTCGGGGACTGCGGTCAGCAGCTGGTTGGCGGGCACCACGCCCATGTCGTCGAGTTGTTCACGTAGAAACTGCACGGGGTGAGTGTCGGGCGATACGCCGGTGGCCCAGACGTCGGCGGCGGTGAGCTCCAGCTTGCTCATCCCCGGTAGCGCCGGGATGCGTGATGACGAGCCGACGCCCGGCAACCGGTCGGGACGCTGGGTGGCGGCAGCGCCTGCCGCCCACAATCCTTCCCGCCGGGTGATCCCGAAGCAGCCGAGCGCACCGGCGGTGGCCAGGGCTTCGGTCTGCGGCACGGTCAGCTGGGTGCGGCCCGTCAGGTCGAGCAGGGTGGTGAACGGGCCGTTGGCTTGTCGTTCCTGGACCATGCGCTCGGCCAGATCGTCGCCGATGTGGCGGACGGCGCCGAGACCGAGCCTTACTTCGAGGCCGTTGTTCTCCAGGGTGGCGTGCGCGAGGCTGGCGTTGGCGTCGGGTCCGCGCACGGTGACGCCGTGCCGGCGCGCATCGGCGACCAGTGACTGCGGTGAATAGAACCCCATGGGCTGCGCGCGCAGCAGCGCGGCGCAGAATGCGGCCGGGTGGTGCAGCTTGAACCACGACGAGTAGAACACCAGCGACGCGAAGCTCAGCGAATGGCTTTCCGGGAAGCCGAAATTGGCGAACGCCTCCAGCTTCTCGTAGATCCGGTCGGCCACCGGGCCGGTGATGCCGTTCTTGTCGAGCATTCCTTCGTAGAAGCGGGTCTTGAGCCGACGCATCTTCTCCGTTGAGCGTTTGGAGCCCATAGCGCGCCTGAGCTGGTCGGCTTCGGCGCCGCTGAACCCGGCGCAGTCGACAGCGAGCTGCATGAGTTGCTCCTGGAAGAGCGGCACCCCCAACGTCTTTCGCAACGCCGGTTCCATCGACGGGTGGTCGTAGGTCACCGGGTCGAGGCCGTTGCGTCGTCGGATGTAGGGGTGCACCGAGCCGCCCTGGATCGGGCCGGGACGGATCAGCGCAACCTCGACCACCAGATCGTAGAAGATCCGGGGCTTGAGCCGCGGCAGGGTGGCCATCTGGGCGCGCGACTCCACCTGGAACACCCCGACGGAATCGGCTTTCTGCAGCATGTCGTAGACGGCTTTCTCGGACAGGTCGAGCTTGGCGAGGTCGACCTCGATGTTCTTGTGCTCGGCCAGCAGGTCGATGGCGTAGTGCAGGGCTGACAGCATGCCAAGCCCGAGTAGGTCGAACTTCACCAAACCGATTGCCGCGCAGTCGTCCTTGTCCCACTGCAGCACGCTGCGGTTCTCCATCCGCGCCCACTCCACGGGACAGACATCAGCGATGGGACGGTCACAGATCACCATGCCGCCGGAGTGGATGCCGAGATGCCGCGGCAGGTTGGAGATCTGGGTGGCGAGGTCGATGACGGGTGCGGGGATGTCCTCGATATCAGGCGAATCGACGACGCCGTTCCAGCGGCTGATCTGCTTGCTCCAGGCGTCCTGCTGACCTTGCGAAAAGCCAAGGGCGCGAGCCATATCGCGGACGGAGCTCTTGCCACGGTAGGTGATGACGTTGGCGACTTGCGCGGCGTAGTCGCGGCCGTACTTTTCGTAGACGTACTGGATGGCCTGCTCGCGCAGGTCGGATTCGATGTCGATGTCGATATCGGGTGGACCGTCGCGTGCGGGTGAGAGGAAGCGTTCGAAGAGCAGCTCGTTGGCGATGGGGTCGACGGCGGTGACGCCCAGTGCGTAGCAGACCGCGGAGTTGGCCGCCGAACCCCTTCCCTGGCAGAGGATCCCGTTCTCGCGGCAGAACCGGGTGATGTCGTAGACCACCAGGAAGTAACCGGGAAAAGTCAGTTGTTCGATGATTCTGAGCTCGTACTCGAGCTGGGCATAGGCGCGCGGCGCATTGCTGGGTGGCCCATAGCGGTTGGCTGCGCCGCGCATCGTGAGTTCGCGTAGCCAACTATTCTCGGAGTGCCCCTGCGGCACGTCGAACGGCGGGAGCTGCGGTGCGATGAGTTGAAGACCGAAGGCGCACTGCTCGCCGAGTGCCGCGGCGTTTCGGACTGCGTCGGGGTGCTGGTCGAACAGCTGGGCCATCTCGTCGCCGGAGCGCAGATGCGAACCACCCAGCGGAGCGAGCCATCCCGCTCCTTCGTCGAGAGATTGACGGGCCCTGACGGCGCCCATGGCCATGGCGAGGCGGCTGCGCTTCGGTTCGGCGAAGTGGGCTCCCGTGGTGGCTATCGTGGTGAGCCCGAAGCGCGGCGCAAGGTCGGCCAGTACGGCGTTGCGTTCGTCGTCGAGCGGATGGCCGTGGTGGGTGAGTTCTACGCTCACTCGGTTCTTGCCGAATCTGTCGACGAGATCTTGGAGCGCCTTTTCGGCAGCCTCAGGGCCGCCTGTTGAAAGTGCTTGTCGAACATGGCCTTTGCGGCAGCCGGTGAGGATGTGCCAGTGCCCGCCCGCGGCGTCGGTGAGCGCGTCGTAGTCGTATTGGAGCTTTCCTTTTTCCCCGCCCGCCAGGTGCGCTTTCGCCAGTTCACGGGACAGCCTCCGGTAGC
>JBPPMS010000170.1:0-31475 GCA_051306175.1 Mycobacterium sp.
ACAACAGCTAATGCGCCATATTCGTAAACCGACTCAAATGCAGTTGGTGCGCAACGGTAATCGTCTTCGTCGGCCCGTTACGGTGCTTGCCAAGAATCAGGTCCGCTTCACCGCCGCGAGGGTCGTCACGCTCGAATGCATCCGGCCGATGCAACAGTATGACCATGTCGGCATCTTGTTCGAGGGAATTGTGCGCTGAAATTCCCTGCACAACAAAGTTACTCGTGCCGGGAACAGTGCCGTCGAACACATCCTGCTCACCGAGGCTGGTGATCTCGACGACCTTATCCCAGAACACGTCATCGGTCGCCAGATCATGAATCTGGCGATCTCGGAGCACAGCTGAAACCTTTTGCAGCCGTGAACGACTGGGCGCGTGCTTCCACATCGTGGAACCGCAAGACCTCGATCCCATCGCTTCGCCGGAGGCGTGTTGCGTCATACCGTTACGCTGCATCGCCGCCCGCCCACTAGTCCAGACCTCCTGAGGTACGGAATCAGCGCCACCTGGTTGATCACGACCCACCAACTTCGCCAACACTTCCTGAGCTTTGATGTCGCGCGCACCACGAACCCCCACGAGACTGAGGAAACGCGTCTGATTCTCTCCGCCGCCGATGTATACATACCAACAGGCGTGATAGCCGTTCGTCCCCGCCCGCGTGATTCGTGGGGAAATGCCCAGACGAAGCAACAACTGCACCACGTCATCGGCCAGGCGCCGGCTTGTCGATGCATAGTAGATCTGCGCGGTATCGGTCGACCGGCTCCACGTAACCGAACCGTCCGTCGCCCACAGCTGCCGGATGAACAGCGCCACCTGATCGTTCGGCAGCGCGAAAACCTCAGCGGGCACGAACTTCTCGTACGAGAGCAGCCCGAACAGTCCCCGGTTGGCCTCGTCCACACTGGCGTACCGCATCGGTTGACGCTGCACACACGATCCGTCGCCGATCATGTTCGCCAGCATGACAATCTCGGACTCGTGCATCCGCTGGGTGTTGACGGGCTCGGGCACCCGACGCGGGACAGCCAGACGATCACCAACGGCTAACTCACCCAACGGAACCCAACCCTCGATCGTCATGAACGGGTGGTTCGCCGTCGCCTCGACCTCGCGGCCGGAGGCGAGGCGCAGCTTGAAGACTTCTTTGTGGCCGCTGTAGAAAACCTTGGTCATCGGCCGCGCGACCATCCGTTTGCGCTCGTCGAGCGACCACACCAGCGGCCGCTCACCGGACTGCATCAGCTCCCCGAACGTCACTTCGGCGCCGTTGTCCGCGCGCAAAATTCGCGTCGCCGCCGTCAGACAACCAGACTCGCGGAGGTCAGAGACTTGCGGCTTCTTATCCGTCCGCTGTTCCGGCCCACGGTTCAGCTGCGAAATCGCGACCACAGGAACGTGCAATTCCTTGGCCAGCAATTTGATGTTGCGCGAGAACTCCGACACTTCCTGCTGGCGAGACTCGGCCTTCTTGCCCGACGTCATCAGCTGCATGTAGTCGATGACGATTAGCCGCAGATCAGCTTTCTGATGCAGCCGGCGCGCTTTCGCCCGGATCTCCATCATTGTCAGGTTGGGCGAATCGTCGATGTATAGGGGCGCCTCACTGATCTCGCTCATCCGGCGGGCCAAGCGCGTCCAGTCGTCGTCGCTCATGCGGCCCGAGCGCATATCGGCGAGCTTGATCTTCGCCTCGGCCGACAGCAACCGCATCACGATCTCGGACTTGCTCATCTCCAGTGAGAAGATAACGCTGGACATCTGGTGCTTGATCGAGCACGACCGCAGGAAATCCAGGCCGAGCGTCGAGTTGTGCGTCGCAACCATGCTGAGCCCGGCGAGATACAGGTGGTCGGGGTTGTCCACCTCGACGCACCGCACCGGCACCGAATCCACCCGTCGCACCCAGTCGACGCCCACTGAGGTGCGCGGTAGCGCCAGCGTCGCCACTCCCCCACCGCCGCGGCGCGGGGCCCAGAACGCGATCCGATCAGCACCGGCCCGCAGCTCCTCCGACGTCCGGATGCCGCACTGCGTGGGCCACTGGTGCAATGCGTCGGCGACGATCGTTGTGCCGTCGGCAAATTCGATCTCATAACACGGCCGGCGCAGCATGACGTCGGTGGCGGCCACCACCTGTGTCGGCACACCCTCGGCGTCGAGCAGCAGATCGCCTACGGCGACGTCACCCATGGTGGTCCAGCCGTCGGGTGTGGGCAGCGGCGTGTCCAACGCTAATGCCTTGCCGACGCCCGGGCGTGCCGCCACGATGATCATCTGACCGGCGTGCAGCCCGTTGGTGACCTCGTCGAGTTCGGTGAAGCCCGTCGGCACTCCGCGCGCGATACCGCCGTTGGAGGCGATCGCGTCGATCTCGTCCATCGTGGGTTGCAGCAGATCTTCGAGCGCGACGAAGTCCTCGGTGGTGCGGCGCTCGGTGACCTCGTACATCTCGGCCTGGGCGCGGTCTACCACCTCGGCCACGTCGGCCCCCTCAGCGCCCGCGTAGCCGTACTGCACCACCCGCGTGCCCGCTTCGACCAGACGGCGCAGCAGCGCCTTCTCAGCCACGATTCCGGCGTAGTACCCGGCGTTGGCCGCCGTCGGTACCGTGGAGATCAACGTGTGCATGTACGGCGCACCGCCGACTCGACGCAGCAGACCGCGACGATCCAGCTCCGCGCACACCGTCACCGCGTCGGCAGGCTCGCCTCGTCCGTAGAGGTCGAGGATCGAGTCGTAGATGTTCTGGTGCACCGGCCGGTAGAAATCAGATGGTCGAAGCTTCTCCAGCACGTCGGCGATGGCGTCCTTGCTGAGCAGCATGCCGCCGAGAACGGACTGCTCGGCGGCCATGTCCTGCGGGGGCTGGCGGCCGAACTCCTCGTCCGGCGGCGGGGCGCTGCCAGCATGTCCAAGATCGTCGACGACCGCCACGTGATCCCCACCCCTCACCGACTCGAACGTATATTCGACGTGTCCCCAACGGTACGACGTTGCACCGACAAGGGGCCAGAGGCTCCGTCAGCGCCTGTTGACTACCAGACGGTAGACGTTGCTGGGGCGAGTGGACACCGGGCCTGTTGATGAAGCTGTGCATGGTGTGTGCACAGCCGACTGTGCTTATGTTGGCCCGCTGGGGAAAACCTGTGAGTACTCGCAAGTCTGCTCCGCGTATCTGCAGCTAAGTGCACGTCGGGGCGCTTCGAGCCTGTGGATGAGAAGTCGCACGGCGTGTCGTGTCCGGTTGCGGAGTCGGGCGTGTTGTGTTGCCGATAATTGATCGGAAGGTTAACAGCGCGTTAGGTTGCCAGCGCAACTACCGGGCAGCAGCGTTCGCCAGGCGTAAACAGCAATGCCCCGGTGGCTGCCGCTGAGCGCATCCACCGGGGCATTGACGTGTGCGGGGGTTATTCGGCGACTACCGAGACCGTAACCGTGGCATCCACGTCCGGATGCAGCCGGACAGCGACGAGATACGAGCCGACGGACTTGATGTGCGCCTTGGGCAGCTGGACCACGCGCTTGTCCAGGTTCGGGCCGCCCGCCTTTTTGATGGCGCTGACGATGTCGGCGGTGGACACCGAGCCGAACAGCTTCCCGGAGTCGGACGCAGTGCGCACCCTCAGCGCCACCTCGCCGAGTCCGGTGAGCGCGGTCTTGATCTCCTTGGCATGATCAAGGTCGCGGACCGTTTTGGTTTCGCGTGCGCGACGGATGTCGTCGGCCTGACGCTGAGCGCCACGGGTGGCGACGATGGCCAGCCCACGCGGGAGCAGGTAGTTGCGCCCGTAGCCGTCCTTAACCTCGACGGCGTCGCCAGCAGTGCCCAGGTGTTCGACCTCGGCGGTGAGAATGAGCTTCATATGTTCGTTCTTTCCGTTCTGGTTCGCCGGGCCTACCGGGTGGCCGACCCGAAGGGCAGCAGTGCGACTTCGCGGGCATTCTTGACGGCCACCGCGATGTCGCGCTGGTGCTGGACGCAATTGCCCGTGACGCGGCGCGCACGGATCTTGCCGCGCTCGCTGATGTAGGTACGGAGCAGGCCGGTGTCCTTGTAATCGATGTTCGCCCCACCCTTCTTGGAGCAGAAAACGCACTTGCGGGTCTTGACCGGCTTCTCGGGCGCAGGGCGCCGCTTCGTGGATGACTTCGCCATTGCTTATGTCTCTTTCGTAATAATGCAGGCGGCACGAAACCGCGGGGATATCAAGGTCAGAACGGAGGCTCATCGTCGCTGCCGCTGAACGAACCCGACGCCGGGGCACTGCCCCACGGGTCCTCAGCGGGCGGAGCGGAGCTGGGCGCAGCGGCACGGGAGTTGCCGCCACCACCACCGCCGTAGCCGCCGCCACTATTGCCGCTGCGGCTGGCCTTGTTGACCTTGGCAGTGGCGTACTTGAGCGACGGACCGATCTCCTCGACCTCGACCTCGAACACCGTGCGCTTTTCACCCTCGCGGGTTTCGAACGAACGCTGCTTGAGGCGACCCGTGACGATGACGCGCGATCCGCGGGTCAGGCTCTCGGCCACGTTCTCGGCGGCCTCGCGCCAGATGTTGCAGCGCAGGAACAGCGCCTCGCCGTCTTTCCACTCGCTGCTCTGGCGATCGAAAATGCGGGGAGTGGACGCCACGGTGAAGTTGGCCACGGCTGCACCCGATGGGGTGAAGCGCAGCTCAGGGTCGGCCGTCAGGTTTCCGACGACGGTAATGGTGGTTTCACCAGCCACGATGATTCTCCTGGGATGTGAAGGTACGAGTCGTCAAACAGTCGCAGGCGAGCCTACGGACTTGCTCCGACGAACATCGCCGGTTCTCCACTAGTGCTTGTCGGTCCGCATCACCTTGGTGCGCAGCACCGACTCGTTCAGGCTGAGCTGACGGTCGAGTTCGGACACCGTGGCAGGAGCAGCCTTGACGTCGACGACGGCGTAGATGCCTTCGGAATGCTTGGCAATCTCGTAGGCGAGCCGGCGACGGCCCCAGATGTCGACCTTGTCGACGGATCCACCATCTTTGCGGATGACGTTGAGGAACGTCTCCAGCGACGGAGCTACGGTGCGCTCGTCAAGTGTGGGGTCGAGAATGACCATGATTTCGTATGGACGCATAAGTTACCCATCACCTCCTATGGTCGTGTGCGGCCACGGCTTTTCCGTGGCAGGAGGGTTACCTGCGTCGGCAACCGGCCCAGGCTACCGCACAAGGGCCTCACCAGCGAAATCGCTGCACAGTCTCACCACCGCAGGCGGTAACAGCATCGCAGCATTTGCCGCAGGGAGTCGGGCAGTTCAATACTTGGTTTACGCCTTGGTGCCGGGGTGGCGGAAAATGGCGAGCCTCAGCGCTCCGCGGCGACGAGCTCACCCTGCTCGATCGCCGAACGTCGCGGCCGCAACCACCCCGGCAACCACGGCGGCGGCGCGTCCGCGGCGCGGTCGAACACCCCGCCAGACGGGTCGTCGATCCGGCCGTGCCAGCGCACCAGATCCAGATCTGGCCGGTAGATCTGGCGAATAACCAACGCGCACAACGCTATAACCGCCACATCGCGTAACAACACGACTGCAGTGAACCACTCCTCGGGTGCCCCGTTGTTCGGGTTACCGTACAGGTAGAGCATCCGCGGCACCCACACCAGCGCGTCAACCGTCATCCACACCAACAGGATTCGTCGATGCGGCAGCGCCAGCACCGCCAACGGCACCAACCATAACGAGAACTGGGGGCTCCACACCTTGTTCGTCAACAGGAACGCGGCAACCACCAGGAACGCCAGCGCCGCCAGGCGAGGCCGCTGCGGTGCAGTCAGGCCTATATACGCGATGGCCGCGCAACACAACAGGAACGACACCGCCACCACCGAGTTGAGGATCATCGGGGGTTCCCAGAACCCGAGGCCGGTGTCGAAACCGCCCCAGTCGGTGAACGACTTCACCACGTTGTACAACGAATCCATGTCGTCGCCGCGACGGCTGTTGAGCCGGAAGAACTCCGACCAACCGCGGGGGAAGAGCACCAGGATCGGCAGGTTGACCAGCAACCAGGCTGCCGCCACGGCCAACGCCGTCTGCGCTACCTCACGCACCCGACCACTGCGCAGCGCCAGCACCAGCAACGGACCGAGCAGCAGCGCCGGGTACAGCTTGGCGGCGGCCCCCAACCCGATCAACACCCCGGCCAGCACGGGTTTTCGCCGCGCCCACGCCAGCAGCCCGCCCGCCGCGAATGCCGTTGCCAGCGCGTCGAAGTTGGTGAACGCCTGGAAGATCAGTATCGGCGACGCCGCCACCAGCGCGGCATCCCAGACGCGGCGGCCGCTGAGCTGCGACGTGGCCCACACCGTCGCCAGCCACGCGAGCGCCAATCCGAACGCGGCGATGTTGAAGAACATCACCACCTCGGCGACCACCGGCACCGCCATCAATTTCGTTATGGCGGTGTACGTCTTGGCCAGCGCCATCGACACGTACTGGTAGAGCCCGGTGAGCACCGGATACTCCATGTATCTGATGGCGGGTTCGCCGTCGTACCGCACCTGCGGCGCCCCGCTGTTGTCCGTCTCGATCCAGCTGGACTTGTACGGGAACTTGCCCTGCGACAACAATTCCGCGCCGTAGAGCGGCACCGTGTCGGAGTAGCAGAGCTGATAGTAGGCGCGCTGGCCGTTCCAGTTCGCGACGCGCTCATCGGCCGTCCCGGAACCGATGCTCTGCAGGCACGCCGCCTTGGTGGACCATCCCAACGCCAGGAACACCAACGCGATCAACAGCATCACCCGCAGCGGCGTCATGAACCGCGCCCGTCCGATCAGCGCATGCCTGCCGACGGGTCCGCCCACGACATCGGAGAGCGCTGAACAGAGCTGGTCGGTGCGACTCGGGAAGTCACGATCGTCGGCGCTTCGCCGATCCGCAGCCAGCGGTTGCGGCGACACAGTGCGTGGCACCGACTCGCGGTCGGTGTCCGACACGGGGCTCGTGTTGGGGTCGGTCACGGCGGGACGGGTACCGGTTCAGATACTGGTGGCACCGGCTCTCCCGGACCGACTGTGGGCGTCGCGGGGTCGACGGGAGCGGGCACGGCGGGAATGGTGGTCGGCGGGCCCACCGGGATAGTGATGCCCGGCGCCACTTCGATACTCGGCTGAATCACCGTCTCCGACGGCGGCGGCGGCGTGGACGACGGCGGCGGCGGCGCTGCAGGCACCCCGGCGTAACCACCGATCTCCTCGGCGGACGGGAACGACTCTTGCTCCTGCCCCTCCAGCGCGGCGTCCATCGTCGCCTGCCAGATGTCTCCCGGCAGACCGGAACCGTAAACCGGTGACCCCCACTGGTCTTCCAACGGCTGGGTGCCTTCGGTGGTACCCACCCAGACCGCCGTCGAGAGCTGCGGGGTGAAGCCGACCATCCAGGCGTCGCGGTTGTCGCCGGTGTCGCCGAGCTGCACCGTGCCCGTCTTGGCCGCCGACGGACGGCCCCCGCTCAAAGCGTGGTTCGAGTAGCCCGCAATGGGTTGCATCGCCGCGATCACGTTGTTGGCGACAGCATCGTCGAAGCGTTTCTCCCCCGGGTTGTCCGGCGCGCCTGCATCGAAGAGCACCTGGCCCTGGGCGTTGACCACCTTCTGCACGAAGTGCGGCGCGTGGTAGGTGCCCGAATCGGCGATGGTGGCATAGGCCGAGGCCATGTCGAGCACACGAGTCTGGTACTGGCCCAGCACAATTCCGTTATTGGGTGGCCCACCCTCGCCGTCCTCGGACAGGGTGTGCGGCACACCGGGGAAGCTCTCGGCGACCCCCGCGTCGTGAGCTGCCTCGGCGACGTCGGCCGGACCGTTGTTGAGTTCGAGCATCAACCGGTAGTAGCTGGTGTTCAGCGAACGCTTGAGGGCCTCGGCGATATTGCACTGCCCGCAGCTGCCGCCTTCGACGTTGTTTATCTCGACGCCGTTCATCTCCACCGGCGAGCTGTCCACCTGATGCCCGAGTCCGATGCCCTGTCGCAACGCGGCCAACAGCGCGAACACCTTGAACGACGAGCCGGTCTGCAGACCCGCCTGCGCAAAGTCGTACCCGGTAGCATCGGATCCCCCGTAGTAGGCGCGCACGGCGCCCGTACCCGGTTCGATCGACACCACCGCCGTCCGCATGTCAGGGGCCTGCCCCTGCATGTACTCGGCCACCGCGGCTTCGGCGGCCTGCTGCGCCGTCGGGTCGATCGTCGTCGTGATCGTCAGACCCTCGGTGTTCAACGTCTGCTCGCTGATGTTGAACAACTCGAGCAGTTCCTTGATCACCTGGCGTTCGATGAGCCCGTTGGCGCCTGTGGTCTGCGTCTGCTCCTGCACGGCATCCTGGGGAATCGTGGGCGGGAACACCTGCGCGGCACGGTCGGTCTCCGACAGTGCGCCGATGGTGACCATGCCGTCCAGCACCCAGTTCCACCGCTCGGCGGCGCCCTCGGGGTCGACGGCGGGATCGAGCGTCGACGGTCGCTGGATGAGCGCCGCCAAGAGCGCGCCCTCTGCGACGTTGAGCTGCTCGACCGGTTTGCCGAAGTACGCCTGCGCGGCAGCGCCGACGCCGTAGGCACCGCGCCCGAAGTAGATGATGTTCAGGTACGCCTGCATCACTTCGTCTTTGGACCACTCACTGGACATCTTGGTGGAGATGACCAGTTCCTTGGCCTTGCGGACGATGCCGCCGAGACCGTTGCGCTCCGAACCCACCAGCGCGTTCTTCACGTACTGCTGGGTGATGGTCGAACCACCTTGGGTGTCGCCGTCGCCGAAGATGTTGTTGACGAATGCGCGGGCGAACCCGGAGAAGGAGAAGCCGGGGTTGCTGTAGAAATCACGATCCTCGGCGGCCATCACCGCGTCGCGCAGATGCACCGGTATCTGGTCGATGGTGACGTCGACGCGGTTGCCCTCAGGCGGAACGATCTTGGCGATCTCGGAACCGTCGCTAGCCAGGATCGTCGACACCTGGGCGGTGCGGATGTCTCCGGGCTTGGGCACCTCGACGATGACGTAGGCCATGCCGAAGGTGACGAGGGGAAGCACGATGAGCACCACCGCCGCGGCATACAGCGAGCGCCGCACCCACGTCCAGTTGACCCGGACGTCCGACGGTTTACGTGGTGGCCGGTCGCCCTTTCCATGACGGCTTCGGTCGCGTCCCGGCGGTGGGAGCGGCGTCCCGTTCAACGCCGCTTTCACAACGTCGATGGGATCGCGCATCTCGGCTGCCCTTTCGTCGGCGATGACGGGCAGCACCGTTGTCTTACGGTCGTCGGCCGGAACCTGCGACCGGGGCATCGGCGCCGCCGGCCGCCTGCCGCCCCGGTCGAGTGCCGCTGCGGCCTGCACTCGATCGTCACGTCGCCGGGCTTGGATGGGGACTTCCCCACGCTGATGCCTGGGTGCAGGCTGGTCGGGCAGCCTTAGCTGCGCATTCTCGGCGGCGTCGGCAGTCTTGCCGTCATCGCCTCCGACAACGCGTTGCACGTCGGTGGCGAATGGGTCGGGATCCGGCCCTTCGCTATTCACTGGCTGTACGCGCGCCCCGCCGCGCCGTCCTGGTTCCACGGGGTGAACCCTTCGGGCGTGGCGCACCGAGCACGTAGGACTTGACCAGGTGATTCCAGCTACAGGTCCGACATACCTCCACCACGTGCACCGAGAACTCGTCGAATCGGGTGGCGAGCAGGACCAACTCCTCTGCCGTCCTGGCCGAACCTGACACCGCGCCCAAGTGATCGCCGAACACCCACGACACCAATGTCAATGGTTCTTTGCGGCAGATCGGGCACATGACCGAACTGGGCTTTCCATGGAACTTCGCCGCGCGGAGCAGGTACGGGTTGGCATCACAGACCTCCGAGACGCCGGTGCGCCCCGAGTAGACCTCAGCCAGCAGGGACCGCCGACGAAGGGCGTAGTCCACCACCTGTCGCTGCAATCGCACGGAGACCAGAGTACGTCGGGTAGTGGCTGGGCAGTCCGTCGACCGTCGGTCGCGCACCCGATTTTCCCGTCTGCTGCCCGATCTCAAGGACCCGTCGCTGTGGAAAGCCCAGCGGGCCCGACGTGGAGAGGGCAGGACGCTGCGGATCGACCCGAGCAGAATCACCACCCTTCCCCGAGTAGCAAGCCAGCAAATGCCACGCCGAGGGGCCAAAGTGGCGTCGAATATATCGAGCCGATACAGTGGAACGACGTGTCGAACGGCTGTAACGGTTGAGCAAAGGAGGTGATTCGATGCTGGAGCTCGCTGTCCTGGGTTTACTTCTCGAATCACCGATGCACGGCTACGAGCTGCGCAAACGTCTGACCGGTTTACTCGGCGCTTTCCGTGCGTTTTCCTACGGTTCGCTCTACCCAGCGCTGCGCAGGATGCAGATCGATGGGGTGATCGTCGAGAACGCCGCCCCGGAGGGCACCACCAAACTCCGGCGCGCACGTCGCGTCTACCAACTCACCGACGCGGGCAAGCAACGTTTCTCCGAGTTGGTGGCCGACACAGGTCCACAGAACTACACCGACGACGGTTTCGGGGTTCACCTGGCTTTCTTCAATCGGACTCCGGCCGAGGCGAGAATGCGAATCCTCGAAGGTCGCCGACGTCAGGTAGAGGAACGCCGGGAAGGACTGCGTGACGCCATCGCGCGGGCCAGCAACTCTTTGGACCGTTACACCCGCCAGTTGCATCAGCTCGGCTTGGAATCCAGCGAGCGCGAAGTCAAATGGCTCAACGAATTGATCGCCGCCGAACGGGTGGCCCAGGGCCGTTCAGAGCAGAGCTAGCCCGCCCAAACATCTGTCAGTCAGCACGACCAGTCAATGAAGGAGACGACCAATGAGTGAGACCAACGCGGGAGACGTCGGGGTGGCCGACATTCGTGTGGCAATCGTCGGCGTCGGTAACTGCGCGTCCTCTTTGGTCCAGGGCGTGCAGTACTACCAGGACGCCGACGAGAACACGACGGTGCCCGGCCTCATGCACGTCAAGCTGGGCCAGTACCACGTGCGGGATGTCAAGTTCGTCGCCGCGTTCGACGTGGACGCCAAGAAGGTCGGCTTCGACCTCTCCGAGGCCATCTTCGCCTCGGAGAACAACACCATCAAGATCGCCGATGTGCCGCCCACCAACGTGACGGTGCAGCGCGGCCCGACGCTGGACGGCATCGGAAAGTACTACTCCGAAACCATCGAGGTGTCCGACACCGAGGCCGTCGACGTCGTCAAGGCGCTCAAAGACGCCCGGGCCGACGTGATGGTGTCCTATCTGCCGGTGGGCTCCGAAGAAGCCGACAAGTTCTACGCGCAGTGCGCCATCGACGCGGGCGTCGCCTTCGTCAACGCGCTTCCGGTGTTCATCGCGTCCGACCCCGTCTGGGCGGAGAAGTTCCGCGCCGCCGGTGTCCCGATCGTCGGCGACGACATCAAGAGCCAGGTCGGCGCCACCATCACCCACCGCGTGATGGCGAAACTGTTCGAAGACCGCGGCGTGCAGCTCGACCGCACCATGCAGCTCAACGTCGGCGGCAACATGGACTTCCTCAACATGTTGGAGCGCTCGCGCCTGGAGTCGAAGAAGATCTCCAAGACCCAGGCCGTCACCTCCAACCTGCAGCGCGAGTTCAACACCAAGGATGTCCACATCGGACCGTCCGATCACGTCGGCTGGCTCGACGATCGTAAGTGGGCCTACGTGCGGCTGGAAGGTCGCGCCTTCGGTGACGTGCCGCTGAACCTGGAGTACAAGCTCGAGGTCTGGGACTCGCCCAACTCCGCAGGCGTCATCATCGACGCGGTGCGCGCGGCGAAGATCGCCCGAGACCGCGGTATCGGTGGACCCGTCGAGGCCGCGTCGGCGTACCTGATGAAGAGCCCGCCCAAGCAGCTGGCCGACGACATCGCCCGGACGCAGCTCGAAGCCTTCATCGAGGGCTGAAAGAACCGACGCTGAATCGGCTACGGGTTGGGGAGTCTTCCTAGAAGCCGTAGCCGATGTGCGCTTCGACATCGCAAGCAAATGTCGCGTCCAGCTGCCTGATCAGCTCGGAGTCGTCGCACCGCAGCCGCTCAAACGGACGTCCGCGTCGGCGTCGGCGTCGGTGGGAGTGCAGCGCGCCTTACCATTAGCGATCTCCAGTGCGGATCGTCCGCCACCACCAAGAACCTGGTCCCCGACGCAGATCACGGCGGTCAGGTCCGCTGAGTAGGTGCGCGCCGCCAGTCGGGTCATTGCAGGCCAGTCCGCATCTTCGGCGCTACGAATCACGAGATCCATGCCGTCGACCGTCGCACAATCGCTGCCCGAACTCGACCCAATTTCGGCCTGCGGAAGCGCGGTCTCAGGCCATCGCGAACCGCAGCAGTGCCTGCTTATCGCCCTGCTTGATCTTGCCCTTGCGGTTGAGCACCTCGAGCTGCCAGGCGTTGCCGTTGCGGAATGCGCGCGCCACCGCGTTGGCGTTCTCGCTGCCGAGCAGTGAGGGCCAGATGTCAGCAACCTGCGCAGAGGTGCCGCCGGTGGAGTCATAGACCTTGAACGAGACGTTGTTGGCCTTCTCGAAAGATGTGCCTTTCTTGAACGCCGCCGCAACGAAGATGACCGCGTCGATGCCACCGGGCACCTGATCGAAGGTGACGGTGACCGTCTCGTCGTCACCGGCCGCCGCGCCGGTCTGCTCATCGCCGGAGTGCAACACCGATCCGTTGCCGAGGGGATCGAGCGAGTCCAGGCCGGCAAAGCGCACTGGTTCGGGACCCTGCATCAGGATGGCGATCAGGTCCAGGTCGACACCCCTCTTCCTGCGTGCCAATCCGAGCACCCCGCCTGTGCTTCCGGCCGACGGATCCCAGCTCACCCCGACACTCATTTTCGTGATACCGGCGAGATCCGCAGCGCCATCTTCTCTCTTGAGTGTGATCATGGCGACAGACTACCGACGCTGTCGGCTTGTTGCGAGGAGTGGCTGACTGGGGTCAGGGGCATCTCCGGTTGAATTGTGGCATCGACCACACTTGCGCGAGGCGCTCGGCGACTGACATCGCGTTGCCTGCTGTTCACCAGTTCCTCAATCATTGCTTCCCTGGCTCCCGTAGGTTTCGGCACGTCCCGGCCGCCAGCCCCGGCCGGTAAGCGGCGTTTCACCGTCGCTTCGCTCGCTCCGAAAGGAACTCTCTGCGATGGCGCTCGTGCCCTTAAACCTGCTCGTGAACCACAACGGAAAGTCGAAGCGACAGCACATCACCTGCCGCTACAAGTGCGGCGACGCCTGCTCCAAGCCGGTCCCGAACAAGAGTGACAACGAATACTTCGGCGACATTGTCCAAGCGATGTCACGACGGCGGGCCCTGCATACCGCCGGTGTGACGGTGTTGGCCGTGGGAGCCGGGTCGGCGCTGGCCGCGTGCGGAACCGACGAGGCGCCCAGCGGTGAGACGTCGGCGTCGCAGGCGCAGGCATCCGCCGAGACCCCGGCCGGGATGGACTTCATCCCCGTCGCACCCAACAGCGATGACGTCGTCGTCGTCCCCGCGGGATACGAGCAGGCGGTCGTGATCAGCTGGGGCGACCCGGTGATCGAGGGCGCGCCCGCGTTCGACGTCGCCAAGCAGACCGGCGCGGCGCAGGCCCAGCAGTTCGGTTTCAACAACGACTTCGCCGGAATCCTCCCCATCGAAGGACAGGATGGCCGCTTCCTGTTGGTGACCAACTTCGAATACGTGACACCGCAGTTCATGTTCCCCGGCTACGACGCCAAGGCGCCGACCCGGGAGCAGTTCGACATCGAGATCGCGGCAATGGGGATGGGCGTCGTCGAGGTCGAGCGCACCCCTGACGGCGCTTTGAAGCCCGTGATGGGCGACTACAACCGGCGGATAACCGGCGACACCCCGTTCACGCTGACAGGTCCTGCTGCCGGAACGGATTTCGTGAAGACCGCAGCCGATCCGACCGGTCGCACTGTCGCGGGCACCATCGCCAACTGCGCGGGTGGGGTAACCCCATGGGGCACCGTGCTTTCCGGTGAGGAGAACTTCAACAACTATTTCGGTGCAGCCGAGGGTACTGCGGTCAGCCCGGTGGACGCCGACCGCTACGACCGTTACGGTATCGCGATCGAGCCGTCCGAATTACTTTGGGAGACTTTCGATCCCCGTTTCGACCTGGCGAAGGAACCTAACGAGATCAACCGGTTCGGCTACGTCGTCGAGGTCAACCCGTGGGATGCCACCTCTACTCCGGTGAAGCATACGGCGATGGGCAGGCTCAAGCACGAAGGCGCCACCATCTACGTCACCGACGACGGCTCCGTGGTCTCCTACACCGGCGACGACCAGAAGTTCGACTACATGTACAAATTCGTCTCGGCCAAAAAGGTGCAGCCCGGCACCGAAGCAGCCGCGATGGCGGCTAACATGACGATCCTCGACGAGGGCACCCTGTACGTCGCCAAGCTCAGCAGCGACATCCCCGCCAGCGAGATCGACGGCTCGGGAACGCTGCCGACCGCGGGCTCGTTCAAAGGCGCAGGCACTTGGCTGCCGCTGCTGAAGACGGGTCCGGGCGGCGAGGCCGAATCGATGGTCGACGGCATCACGGCGCAAGAGGTCGCGGTGTTCACTCGCATGGCCGCCGACAAGGCCGGGGCCACCAAAATGGACCGACCTGAGGATTTCGAACCCAACCCGCTGACCGGCAAGATCTACGTCGCGCTCACCAACAACGACGATCGCGGAGTGGCCGGCGAGGCTCCCGCCGACGCCGCAAATCCACGCAACGACAACAAGAACGGCCAGATCCTCGAGCTCACCGACAATCACACCGGAACGGACTTCACCTGGGAACTGCTGCTCGTCTGCGGCGATCCCGAGGCGGCGGACACCTACTTCGCCGGCTTCGACAAGACGAAGGTGAGCCCGATCTCCTGCCCGGACAACGTCGCGTTCGACAGCCACGGGAACCTATGGATCTCTACCGACGGCAACGCTCTGGAATCCAACGACGGCCTGTTCGCGGTCGCACTGGAAGGCGCCAATCGCGGTGAGACCAAACAGTTCCTGACGGTGCCGATCGGCGCCGAGACCTGCGGTCCGGTCGTGACCGACGACTTCGTGACGGTGTGCGTGCAGCATCCGGGCGAGGGTGACGAGAACTCGCTCGACGCTCCGCTGTCCCGCTGGCCCGAAGGTGACAACGGAACGGCGCGGCCGTCGGTGGTCGCGGTGTGGAAACCTGGGGGCAACATCGGCGTCTGAATCGGTGCACTGAGCACCGCCGACCCTCCGACCAGTCTGGCTCCTGCTCGCCGGCGCCGAGACCAACGCTCGGGTGCGTTTCACTCGCGCTTTTCCGCCCGTTCGTACGAATGGGCGTTCCGGGGGGCGCGCTAGGTTGGAGAAATGACCTCCTCCGAGCTGCCCATCCGCATCGGCGTCCAACTCCAGCCGCAGCACGCACCTGAGTACTCGCAGATCCGCGACGCGGTCCGGCGGTGCGAGGATCTCGGCGTCGACGTGGCATTCAACTGGGATCACTTCTTCCCGCTTTACGGCGATCCCGAGGGGGCTCATTTCGAGTGTTGGACCATGCTCGGTGCCTGGGCGGAGCAGACGTCGCGAATCCAGATCGGCGCACTCGTGACGTGCAACTCCTACCGCAACCCCGAATTGCTGGCCGACATGGCGCGTACGGTCGACCACATCTCGGGCGGCCGACTGATCCTCGGCATCGGTTCAGGGTGGAAGGACAAGGACTACGATGAGTACGGCTACGAGTTTGGCACCGCGGGCAGCCGCCTCAACGATCTAGCCGCTGCATTGCCACGCATTACGGGAAGGCTGGCCAAGCTGAACCCGCTGCCCACCAAAGAGATTCCGATCCTCATCGGCGGCCAGGGCGAGAAGAAGACGCTACGACTGGTCGCCGAGTACGCCCACATCTGGCATGGCTTCACCACCGCCGAGACCTACCCCCGCAAGGCCGAGGTGCTTGACGGGCACTGCCAGGACGTCGGGCGCGATCCGAATGCAGTCGAACGCTCCTCCGGTGTCGAGGGCCGCGACGCGCAGAGCATCGCCACCAACGCCGAGGCACTGGCCCAACTGGGTGTCACCCTCGTGACCGTCGGGACCGACGGGCCGGACTACGACCTGTCAGCCGCGGAAGCACTCATCAGGTGGCGTGACGGGCGCTGAGAGCGCACCCCCGGTCGCCCGCACCGTAAGGTTTGACGTCCGCGCAAATTTGCTGAACAAACTCGTCCGTCACGCCTGCTGACAGCGTCAGACAGGTTAGACTAGCGAACTATGGCCGAGAGCGAACCGCAGGTCGCTGAGCTGGCGGAAGGACTGCACCGGGTACTGACGAAGCTCAGCGCGATCCTGCGCCGCGGCGATACGAGCGGCGTTCCGACCGGGGACCTGACCCTAGCTCAACTCTCGATTCTGCTCACTCTGCTCGGCCGCGGCCCGATCCGCATGACCGAGCTGGCGGCACTGGAGCACGTCCGCACCCCCACGACCACCGTGGCCATCCGACGCCTAGAGAAGCTCGGGTTGGTCAAACGGTCGCGCGACCCATCCGATCTCCGCGCTGTCCTCGTCGATATCACCCCGCGCGGTCTGGCTGTGCACCGCGAATCGCTAGCCCACCGACGCGCCTCCTTGGCGGCCATGCTCAGCGACCTCAGCGAAACCGACCTGGAGACGTTGACCACGGCGCTGGTGCCGTTGGAACGCTTGGCTGATCACCAGATTCAGAAGATCGCCAAGGATCACAAGCCCGCAGACTAGACGGCCAGCTAACGCTAACCCAGCCAATCCAGGACCGCGGCCGCGGTCCACGACTGCTGCATGCTGCCCAGCGGCTCGCCAGTGAACGGCTCGTAGTACTCGGCGAACGTGCCGTCGCTGGCCTGCCGCAAACCCTCCTTGCGCAGGGTCAGCGACCGCTGGGCCCAGCCGCGGCGCGCGAACGCCCAGGAGAACAGCCACGTCAGAACCGGCCAGATGGGCCCGCGCCAGTACTCGCGGGATCGGAAGTCCCTCGACACCGGCGACGTCGACGGGATCAACGGATACTTGAGGTCGGGATGCCCACAGAACCGTGGGCCGTCGAGCAACCGCAGGAGCGCCCGTTCCTTGTCGTGCGACAGCCCCCCGCAGAGTAACGGCGCGAACTGGGCCACTGTCTCGGTGCCGATCCACCGCTCCGAACGCTGGTCGAAATCGCGTGCCGCTCCGGTTCTTTCGTCGGTGGCTGCAATCACACCGGCACGGAAGCGGTCGGCCCACGAATAGAGGTCGCGGACGTCGGAGTTGGGACGTTTGTGGTCTTCGCCGATCTCGGCGAGCACCTGGCAGGCCACCGAGAAGATCGCCGAGACGAACACGTCCTGCACCGCGAAACTCATGGTCTTGGCGAGCAGGTCGTCATCGTAGCGGGCCGCCTTCATCTCTTCCAACAGCCACAGGTACCGGTCGTACTCGACGTCAGACGGCCGTTGGCTCGCGTCGGTGACGATGGCGTTGTCCTCGCGCTGATACTCGGGCACGTCGCCCGGAATCACGTTGGCATAAGCCACATCCCATCGCGGCGAGTTGTCCATGCCGGACTCCCACCCGTGATAGACGGTGATGCGGCCGTCGCCGTTCTGATCACGGGCCTCGGCGAGCCAGCGGTGCCAGCGAACCAGGTCGTCCCACCGTCGATCCAGGAAGGCTTCGGCGACAGCGCGTGTCGAACGACCCCGGGTCCTGGCGTGGTCGAGTATGCGTTGGACGGCGATCGCGTGCACCGGCGGCTGCGTGATCCCGGAGGTGTGGCGCGAGCGGGGAGCCATCGGCGCCAGCGCCGAACATGCCCACCGCGCGGGTCCCGGAAAGTAGCCATCGACGCCGTTGGCGAACACGATGTGCGGGATCATCCCGTTGGACCATTGCGCGGAGAGCAACGTGTCGAGTTCCACGACCGCTCGTTCGACGCTCAACGGCGCCAGTCCGACAGCGACGAACGCCGCGTCCCAGCTCCACATGTGCGGGTACAGCAGCGGGGCCGCCGTCGTCATCGCACCAAGGTCGTTACCGCGCAACAGGTAGGCGGCGCGGGCCGCAAGTTGCGCCGGAGCGAAGCTGGGGTCGGGGGCCACGTTCTCATTCTGCGGTTACGGCGCCGTGCTCGCGCGTCGAACCCCTGACAACCCACGACGCTAGGGTGCAGGGATGCCGACCGCACTCATCACCGGCGCGAGTCGTGGCCTCGGCGAGGCCATCGCCGACGAGCTGGCGCCCACTCACACGCTGCTGCTGGCGGGCCGACCGTCCGAGCAACTGGACGCCGTCGCCTCCCGGTTGGGGGCCACCACCTGGCCACTCGACCTCACCGACGCCGACGCCATCGCCGCGACCACCGAGGTGCTGACCTCACTGGACGTGCTGATCCACAATGCGGGCGTCGCATTTCCAGGCCGCGTCGCCGAATCCACGGTTGCCGAATGGCGCAAGACCTTCGACGTCAACGTCATCGGCACGGTGGCTTTGACGCTGGCGCTGCTGCCCGCGCTGCGCAGTGCCGACGGTCACGTCGTCTTCGTCAACTCGGGATCGGGTCGCCACAGCTCGCCCGGCCTTGCGTCGTACTCGGCCAGCAAATTCGCCCTGCGCGGGTTCGCGGATTCCCTGCGCGCCGACGAACCCACCCTGCGCGTCACCTCGGTGCACCCGGGTCGCATCGCGACCGACATGCAGCAGGATCTGGTGGCCTACGAGGGCCGCGACTACGACCCCGCCCAGTTCCTCCAACCGCAAACCGTCGCCGCGGTGATCGCCCAGGCGGTCCTGACGCCGCCCGACGGGCATCTGCAGGAGGTCGTCATCCGACCGCGCTGAGCAGCGTCGGTCGGCCCGACGGGACGATGGTGCGTGGCCGTCGCAGGACCGACCTTTGCGCATCGAAGTGAGCGAGAAACGGCTTCCCGGGAGAGGCTTGCGTGATGGGACGGGCGAAACTCAGACTGATCGGTTCGGCAGCCGCCGCCGGGGTGGCGCTGACGTCCTGTGGCACAACGGCTGTCGGTGTGGTGAGCCCGTCGGTTGCAGTATTGCCCGATCCGACGGTCGACTCGTCCTACAACAGTCTGAGCATTCCCGCGGGTCCGCAGACGCTGGCGGGCACCTGGACCACTTCGGACGGCAACACCATCACGTTCGGCGACGACGGACTCTGCGAGGGAGCCTTCTACGTCAACGGCAGGCCGTTCGACATCGACGGTCCCATGGCGTGCCAGCTGTCCAACACACCGGACCAGACGGGCCGCTACCCGCTGGTGGTCGTCCAGGGCCCGAACCGGGGAGCCTACCTGGTGGAGTTCGACGGTGACGTCAGCGCCGCCGTCTACACCAGGAGCGGCCAGCGGATCTACACGATGACCCGGTTCTGAGCGGGACGGGCGCGGTCAGGCGACGACGTTGACCAGCTTGCCTGGCACCACGAAGACCTTCCGCGGCGGTTTGCCCGCCAGGAACGCCGCGACCTTCTCGTCGGCCAGCGCCGCGGCCTCCAGGGTGGCCGCGTCGGCGTCGGCCGCGACGGTGACGCGCCCGCGCACCTTGCCGTTGACCTGCACCGGATACTCGACAGTGGCGTCGGTGAGATAGGCCTCGTCGGCGACCGGAAACGGGCCGTGCGCCAGCGAGTCCTCGTGACCCAGCCGGGACCACAGCTCTTCGGCGGCGTGCGGAGCCAACGGCGCCAACATCAGCACCAGCGGTTCGACGGCCGCCCGAGCGGTGACACCGTCCTTCGTCAGATGGTTGGTGTACTCGATGAGCTTGGCCGCCGCGGTGTTGGTGCGCAGCGCCGCGTAGTCGTCGGCCACGCCGGCCACCGTCCGATGCAGCTGCCGCAACGTCGCGTCGTCCAACGGGGTGTCGGTGACGTGCACGTCGCCGGTCTCCTCGTCGACCACCAGCCGCCAGACCCGCTGCAGGAACCGGTAGGCGCCGACGACGTCCTTGGTGGCCCAGGGCCGCGACGCCTCCAACGGGCCCATCGACATCTCGTAGACGCGCAGGGTGTCGGCGCCGTAGTTGTCGCAGATCTCGTCAGGCGACACGGAGTTCTTCAGGCTCTTGCCGATCTTGCCGAACTCCTGGAACACCTCTACCTCACCATCGGCTCCGGGGTAGTAGAAATTCCCGTCCCGCTCGACGACGTCGACTGCCTGCACATAGCTGCCGCGCGAATCCGTATAGGCGAATGCCTGGATGTAGCCCTGGTTAACCAACCGCCGGTACGGTTCCCGCGAGCTGACGTGCCCCAGGTCGTAGAGCACCTTGTGCCAGAACCGGCAGTACAGCAGGTGCAGCACCGCGTGCTCGACGCCGCCGACGTACAAATCGACGCCGCCGGGATCGTCCTGGCCGTGCTCAGCCGGGCGAGGACCCATCCAATAGGCCTCGTTCTCCTTGGCGCACAACGCATCCGGGTTCAGCGGGTCGGTGTAGCGCAGCTCGTACCAGGAGCTGGCCGCCCACTGCGGCATGACGTTGGTGTCGCGGGTGTACGGCTGGAGACCCTCGCCGAGGTCGAGTTCGACGTTCACCCAGTCGGTGGCCTTGGCCAGCGGGGGCGACGGTTCGGTGTCGGCATCGTCGGGATCGAACTGCACCGGCGCGTAGCCAGGGATATCGGGCAGCTCCACCGGCAGCAGCGACTCGGGCAGAGCGTGTGCTCGACCGTCGGCGTCGTACACGATCGGGAACGGCTCGCCCCAGTAGCGCTGCCTGGCGAACAGCCAGTCGCGCAGCTTGTACTCGACGCGGGGCAGCCCGAGGCCATCGTCCTCGAGGCGGTGAATCACCGTGGCCTTGGCTGCGGCGACGTCGAGTCCGTCGAGGTAACCGGAATTCACCAGAACACCGTCGCCGAGGTAAGCGGACTCCGAAACATCTCCCCCGGCAATGGCCTCGATGATGGGCAGCCCGAACTCCGTGGCGAACTCCCAGTCCCGCTGATCGTGGGCCGGCACGGCCATGATGGCGCCGGTGCCGTAGCCGACCAGAACGTAGTCGGCAATGAAAATCGGCACCTCGACGCGGTTCGCCGGATTCGTCGCGTACGTCCCGGTGAAGACGCCCGTCTTGGTCTTGTTCTCCTGGCGCTCCAAGTCGGACTTCGCTGCCACCGCCGACCGGTAGGAGGCCACCGCCGCACCTGGTGTGACGGCGCCAGACGTCCACCGGGGGTCGACGCCGTCTGGCCACTGCTCCGCCACCAGCGAGTCGACGAGCGGGTGCTCGGGAGCCAACACCACATAGGTGGCCCCGAACAACGTGTCCGGCCGCGTGGTGAACACCTCGATCTCCGAATTCGGCGCACGGAACAGCACGCTGGCACCCAGCGAGCGGCCGATCCAGTTGCGCTGCATGGCCTTGACCTTGTCGGGCCAATCCAGCACTTCGAGGTCGTCGAGCAACCGGTCGGAGTATGCCGTGATGCGCATATTCCACTGGCGTAGGCGTTTCCGGAACACCGGGAAGTTGCCTCGGTCGCTGCGGCCGTCGGAGGTGACCTCCTCGTTGGCCAGCACCGTCCCCAGTCCGGGACACCAGTTCACCATCGAATCCGCGCGGTAAACAAGGCGGTAGCCGTCGATGACATCCGCGCGCTCACCGCCGCTCAACTCCGACCACACCCGAGCGTCGTCGAGAATGCGCGCGCCCGAATCGAATTCAGCCACCAGCTCGTCGATCCGCCGGGCCCGCTTCAGCGACGGGTCGAACCATGCGTTGTAGATCTGCAGGAAGATCCACTGCGTCCACTTGTAGAAGTCGACGTCCGTGGTGGCGAAGCTGCGCCTGCTGTCATGGCCCAGCCCCAGCCTGCCGAGCTGACGCCGGAAGTTGACGATATTGGCCTCGGTGCGGGTCCGCGGATGGGTGCCCGTCTGTACCGCGTACTGCTCGGCAGGCAGCCCGAATGCATCGAAGCCTAATGCGTGCAGCACGTTGCGGCCGGTCATCCGGAAGTACCTGGCGTAGACGTCGGTGGCGATGTAGCCCAGTGGGTGGCCCACGTGCAACCCGTCACCCGACGGGTACGGGAACATGTCCTGCACGAACATCTTGTCGTCCGGCACCGTCGCACCATCGGCCGAAGCGAGCGAACCAACCGGGTTGGGCACGTCGAAGGTGCCTCGGCGGGCCCAGTTCTCCTGCCAGTTGCGTTCGATCTCGCCCGCGAGATGCGCGGTGTAGCGCTGAGGAGGCGCCGCAGAGCTGTCCCCCGCCGCTGCATTGTCCACGCCGTCCCCGGGCGTCGCGGTCGATGGTGTGGTCACCCAACCAGGGTATAAGGACACCCGCCAGGTCAACGATTCCGAGTCGCTTCGCGCACGAGCTGGGCACAGACCGGTCTCGGTTGCGTTGCAGACCGGTCAGAGCATGCCAACTGGTCTAGTGGCGAACACCGGCCGATGGATACAGTCGGCGCCTGACGATCCGGCGGTACCTGACCGCCCAGTTCGGAAGGACGATTCGATGAGCGACAACACCCGGAACTGGCGGGTGCTCCTCGGTAGCTTCGCCGCCAGTCTGCTGTTCGTGGTCGGCGTCTTAGGGACCAGCGCCCCCGCGGCGGCCGACCCGACGGCTCCGCAACCCAATGTGCCGCCGACGACGGTGACCGCGCCGGTTGCCGCGGCCACCGCACCGGTCCTCGCCCCCGCTGCGTCGGGCACGCTCAGGGACTTCTTCCACGAGCGCGACGTAACCCTGGAAAGCCAGGTGCCGCAAGGCTTCACGGCACTGAACATCGTCGTCCCGTTGCCTCCGGGGTGGGCGCAGGTCCCCGATCCCAATGTGCCCGACGCGTTCGTGGTACTCGCCGACAAGGGCGGCGGCGATCTGTACACCGCCAACGCACAGCTTGTCGTCTACAAGCTGCTCGGTGAGTTCGACAGCCATGAGGCCATTACGCACGGCTTCATCGACAGCCAGCTGCAGGAGGCGTGGCAATCCACTGACGCCTCGCTTGCCGATTTCGGGGGCTTCCCATCCGCGTTGATCGAAGGCACCTACCGGTCCAACGGTGTGACGCTGAACGCCTCCCGTAGGCACGTGATCGCGCAGAGCGGCACCGACCGCTACCTGCTGACGCTGACGGTCACCACCACGACCGGCCAGGCGGTGGCTGCTGCGGGCGCCACCGACGGCATTCTCAACGGCTTCCAGGTCACCGATCCCGCCGCGCCGCCCGCACCTGCGACCGTCGCGGAATCGTCGACCCCCGTGGCGCCCGTCCCACTCGACAACCCCGTCGCTGCCGCCCTACCGGGCAGCAGCGCCTGACCCGTCCGGCGTGACAGCCCCATCGTCTCGTATCGTGACCGCATGCTGATCGCGGCCCTGCTCTGCCTGGTGATTGCCGCGGTATCGGCGGCCATCGGTGTGACGGCCCTCGCCCGACCGCACACCGCGGTCGACCGATCACGTCAGGTGCTGCGCTCGCTGGCTCCCACGCAGCTGGCTGCCGCCGCCATCCTGGTGGCCGGTGGCGTGGTCGCGCTGACCGCGTCCCGCAACGTGGGACTACCAGTGCTGATCGTGTGCATACTCGGCGCGTTCGCCACCATCGCCGCGGGCTCGGTGCAGGGCGCCCGCTACGTGGCTGCCGTCGAGGCTCAGACACAAGCGCAGTCGGGCGGGTGCGCACAAGCGTGCGCGTCGTGCACGTTGTCGTGCTCGCGCTGAGCGTGCCGCAAGCCGGGTCAGTTGCGGCTGATGTCGATCGGATGGGTCGCCAACAGCGGCAACGGCATGGGCTGCCTGCGCAACACCTTCGCCCATAGATCGGTGCGCTGTTCCACCAACACATCCGACGGCAACGCCGATAGGACGATCCAGTCGTCGCGCTCGATCTCGCCCTCGAGCTGACCGGTGGTCCACCCCGAGTAGCCCGCGAAGACCCGCACCCCCTCGACCAACGGTGCGATGGATTCCGGTTCGGTGTCCAGGTCCACCATGACCACCCGGCCCGCCACATGCCGCAGCCCTGGTACGCCGTGCGGATCGGCGCCCGCCCGCAGCGTCGCCAGGCACAGCGCCGCATCACGCTTGACCGGGCCGCCGACGAACATGGTCTTCGGTTTGGTGGCCCACTTGGCCCACTGCGGCAAGACGTTGTAGACGGCGGTCTCGCTGGGCCGGTTCAGCACCACTCCGAGGGTTCCTCCGTCGTTGTGTTCGACGACGTAGATGACACTGCGCCGGAACGTGGGCTCGCGGAGATCGGTGTTGGCAAGCAGCAACGTCCCGGCCCGCACCCGGTGTGCGGCGGGCGCAATGAAATCCTCCGGATCCTCTGGCTGGGCCATGTGTCCATCATGTCATCCGTCGCTGGTCATCGGGGTGAGCAGACATGTTCCGCCGCGACATTTGTAGTGTGGACGGGTTCGTCAATACGGATCGGACCGCAGCGAACCCGGGCAGCCCACCGCGGTCCCGCAGCGCATCCCGCAACCAGAAGGAAGTGTCACGTGGTCGACGCTCGCGCGTCCACCGCTCTGTGGCGGGAGGTGCGCAGCCTCCCGCAGTTCCAACGACTGCTGGAACTGCGCATCGCCAGCCAATTCGCCGACGGGCTTTTTGCCGCGGGCTTGGCCGTCGGGCTGCTGTTCAACCCCGAACGGGCCGCCGGTCCGTGGGAGGTGGCGGGCATTTTCGCCGTGTTCTATCTGCCGTACTCGCTGCTCGGCCCGTTCGCGGGTGCACTGCTGGACCGCTGGGACCGACGCCAGGTACTTGTCGTGGCCAACGTGTGCCGCCTGGCCGTCGTCGTCATGGTCGCCGCGTTCCTGGCGGGGGGCGCACCTGATATTCCGGTGCTCGTCGGTGCGCTGCTGGTCAACGCCTTCACCCGATTCGTCGCGTCGGGGATGTCCGCAGCGCTACCCGACGTGGTCCCGCAGGACCGCGTGGTGACGATGAACTCGGTGGCCACTGCCACCGGTGCCACCGCCACATTCGTGGGAGCCAACCTCATGCTGGTGCCGCGCTCGGTCGTCGGGCAGGGCGACGCCGGGGCGGCGACGGTGATTGGAGTGGTCATCGTGCCCGTTGTGGTAGCGCTAGTGCTGTCGTGGCGATTCGCACCGCACGTCCTGGGACCCGACGAAAGCGTGCGCGCCGTCCACGGTTCTGTCGCCTACGCCGTCTCCACCGGCTGGCTGCACGGCATCCGCACCATCTACCACCGGCCTGCCGTCGCGGCGACGTTGGTCGGTCTGGCCGCGCATCGAATGACGTTGGGTATCAACACCTTGCTCGTTCTAGTACTCGTTCGGCACTACGACACCGAGATCGTCTCGGTCGCAGGTCTCGGCACAGCCGGCCTGTTCGTGGCGGCGACCGGCGTCGGCCAGTTCGTGGCCACGGTGTTCACCCCCGCGGCGATCCGCAAGTGGGGCCGTTACGCCACGGTCAACGGCGCGCTTCTGGCGGCCGCGGTTCTACAGATCGCCGCCACCACCCTGCAGGTACCGGTGATGCTGGTCGGTGGGTTGTTGCTCGGTTCGGCGGGGCAGCTGATCAAACTCTGCGCCGACAGCGCCATCCAGCTGGACGTCGACGACGCCTTGCGTGGGCATGTATTCACGGTGCAGGACTCGATCTTCTGGGTGGCGTTCATCGCCGCGATGACGATGGCCGCCGCAGTGATCCCGCCGAACGGAATGTCGCGGGGTCTGGCATTGGCCGGCGTCGGCGTCTACCTGGCAGGGCTGTGTCTCCACACCCTGATAGTGCGACGCGGGAAGCTTCCCGCCGATCGTTAGAGTGAGAGTGCCCCCATGGCAGACGCGCTTCGCGCTCGTGTACCTGCACGAGGGCACACATTGGTACAGAAAACCCCGGCGCGCCGCGTACAAAAGTGTCCTTTCGCGGGGTTCGCGCCGAGATAATCCCCTTGCGCCCCAGACCCAGACCCAGACCCAGACCCAGACCCAGACCCATCACGAGTCACTTGTCGCAGGTAGGCGGACAGTGCATGTGTCTCCTATAGTTCCGTCGCACTGTCGGCTGCGCCGTCACCGTCGCTGTCGATCAACGTGACGTCCCACCGCCCGTCGGCGTCGACGTCCACGAAACCCGTGACACCGCCCTCCTCAGCACAGAGCACCCGGTCGGCGAGCCCGTCGCCATCGCTGTCGAACAGTGTGTCGTCAACCGCGCCGTCACCATCGAAGTCGACCAGCGCTCCCGGCGGCCGCTCGACCCCATCCAAGCCGAACCACCTCAACTGACCTGCTCGGTCGACCGGAACCGACCAGGTACCGGTGCCGTCATCGCCGAAGTGCTCTGGGTCGGCGGCCGCGAAATCGAGCACGGCATGATCAGCCACACCGTCAGAGTCGAAATCCGCCAACGCGTCGTCGAGCAGACCGTCTGCGTCGAGGTCCACTTTCACCGCATCCAGAATGCCGTCGCCGTCGAGGTCGGTGTCGAAATCCGCCCGCCACATACTGGCGGTCCCGTCGATCGACCAGCAGAACTCCACACCAGATCCGACGCCGTCGACGCGCAGCCGGTTCCTACGACTTCTCGCGCGCGCGCCACCACACCATCAGCTCGGCGACCGCCTCGTCATGCGTCAGCGGGCCGCGCTCGAGCCGCAACTCCTTGAGGAAGCGCCACGCCTGCCCCACCTGCGGGCCGGCGGTGATGTCCAGCAGTTGCATGATCTCGTTGCCGTCCAGGTCGGGCCGCACCCGCTGGAGATCCTCTTTGGCAGCCAGCTCGCCGATCCGCGCCTCCAGCTCGTCATAGCTGGCCTGCAGCCGGGCCGCGCGGCGCTTGTTGCGCGTCGTGCAGTCGGCACGAACCAGCTTGTGCAGACGCGGCAACAGCGGACCCGCATCGGTGACGTAGCGCCGGACCGCCGAATCGGTCCACCTGCCGTCGCCGTAGCCGTGAAACCGCAGATGCAGGTACACCAACTGGGAGACGTCGTCGACGAGCTGGTTGGAGTATTTCAGCGCGCGGAGCCGCTTCCGGGTCATCTTCGCGCCGACCACCTCATGATGATGGAAGCTCACGCCGCCGTCGGGCTCGTGCTTGCGGGTGGCGGGCTTGCCGATGTCATGCAGCAGCGCCGCCCACCGCAACACGAGGTCCCCGCCAGCACCGTGCTGCGGACCGGAGTCCTCCAGATCGATCGCCTGCCGCAACACCGTCAGCGAATGCTGGTAGACGTCCTTGTGCTGGTGGTGCTCGTCGATCGCCATCTTCATGCCGCCCACTTCCGGCAGCACCACCGCACCCAACCCGGTCTCCACCACCAGCTCGATGCCCGCGACCGGATGCGCGCCGAGCAGCAGCTTGTCCAGTTCGGCGGCCACCCGCTCCGCGGTGATTCTCGACAGCTGAGGTGCCATCACCTCGATCGCCGACCGGACCCGCGGCGCCACGCTGAGGCCCAGCTGCGAGACGAACCGCGCTGCCCTCAGCATGCGCAATGGATCGTCGCCGAACGACACCGCCGGGGCCGCGGGCGTATCGAGCACTTTCTTCCGCAGCGCCGCCAATCCGCCGAGCGGATCATGGAATTCGGCCGCTCCCGCCGCGGTGATGCGCACCGCCATCGCGTTGGTCGTGAAGTCGCGACGCACCAGATCCTCGTCGATGCTCGCCCCGAACTGGACGTCCGGATTCCGCGACACCTGATCGTAGGTGTCGGCCCGATAGGTGGTGACCTCGACGCGACGGCCGAACTTCTCAGCGCTCAACGTGCCGAACCTGATTCCGGTGTCCCAGAACGCGTCGCCCCACCCGCGCAGCAGAGGCCTCAGCTGTTCCGGGCGGGCATCCGTGGCGAAGTCCAGGTCTGGACTTCGCCTACCCAGCACCGCATCGCGCACGCTGCCACCCACCAAATACAGCTCGAAGCCTGCGTCAGCGAACGCCGCGCCGAGGCTGCGCAACAACTCGCTGTGCTGATTGAGCGTCACCGCGGCCGCGGCGAGCAGCTCGACATCGGCTGCGCTTCGTTGGCTGGAATCCGGCACGTTCGACAACCCTAATGCGTTTGGCGGGTGCCGCGATTGCGGAGTCGCCGTCAGTCGGCCTCGGCCGGTACCGGCGAGTGTGGCATGAGGGAAAGCAGCTGGCAGCTACTATCGCTTGGGTGTCGGACGGCGAGCAGGCCAAACCACGACGACGCCGCAGTCGGCGTCGTGGTCGGCGCGCGGCCGGGCCGGCTGAACCCGCGGGCAAGGCCAATCAGGCGAGCACCCCGACGCCCGCCGAGATGTCCCGATCCGCCGACCAATCCGGCACGGGCAAGCCGCGTCGCTCCCGCCGGACCTCTGACCGGCTGCGCACCGTGCACGAGACGTCTGCCGGCGGCCTGGTGATCGACGGAATCGACGGCCCCAAAGAAGCTCAGCTCGCCGCGCTGATCGGACGGGTCGACCGCCGCGGCCGCCTGCTCTGGTCGCTGCCGAAGGGGCACATCGAACAGGGCGAGACGGCCGAGCAGACGGCGATCCGGGAGGTCGCCGAGGAGACCGGCATCCAGGGCGGGGTGCTGGCCGCCCTCGGGAGCATCGACTACTGGTTCGTCACCGAAGGACGCCGCGTGCACAAGACGGTGCACCACTACCTGATGCGGTTCCTCGGCGGCGAGTTGTCCGATGAGGACGTCGAAGTCACCGAGGTCGCGTGGGTACCGCTCGGAGAACTACCGGCGCGGCTGGCCTACGCGGACGAGCGCCGACTCGCCGAAGTGGCGGGCGAGCTGATCGACAAGTTGCACACCGACGGTCCCGGCGGCCTTCCACCGCTCCCGCGGTCCACCCCACGACGACGGGCCCAGACACACTCACACACCCGCAACCGGCGTCCCGACGAACCCGCGTCAGGTCGGACGAACGGCAGCGGACCGGCCCCGTGACCGCAGGAGCGGGTGCCCGCCTGGCCGGGCAGGCCTTTCGCATCCTCGCCGCGGTTACCTTCCTGTCCGTTCTTGTCGCGCCGTCGGCCACCCCACCGGCCGCCGCAGGCGAACCCGGCACCACACCGTTTCTGACCGTCCGCATCGATACTGTCTCCCCCAACGTCGTCACCACCACCAGTGATGCGTTTCTGACCGTCACCGGCACGGTCAGCAACGTCGGGGACCGCGTGATCCGCGACGTCGACGCCCGACTCGAGTTCGCTCCGGCTGTCGACAGTTCGGCCGGCCTGCGCACAGATCTCGACGGCGCAGGCGACCAGTATCAGCCGGTCGGCCAATTCGTCACGCTCGCTGCGGAACTCGACCGCGGCCAGTCCACTTCGTTCACGTTCACCTACCCGTTCCGGTCGGACACCGAGCCCGCTTTCGGCATAGCTGCACCCGGCGTCTATCCCGTCCTCGTCAACGTCAACGGGACCCCCGACTACGGCGCGCCGGCACGGTTGGACGACGCCCGCTTCCTGCTCCCGGTGCTCGGTGTGCCCGCCGACCCGGACGTCGACCCGACCGCGTCGACGCTGACCACAGTCATCCCGCCGGACACCTCACATCCGGTCGCGACCACCATGCTGTGGCCGCTTGCCGACCAGCCACGGCTCGCGCCGGGCGTTCCGGGCGCTACCGCTCCGGTCCGGCTGGCAGACGACGACCTGGCTGCCGAACTCTCCCCCGGCGGCCGGCTCGACATGCTCCTGTCCACCGCAGAGTTCGCGACCAGCCCCGCTGTCGACCCGGCCCGCAGCGTAACGGCGGCACTGTGCCTGGCCGTCGACCCCGATCTGCTGGTCTCCGTCAACGCCATGACCGCAGGTTATGTGGTGCTCGACAACGCCGACGATCCCTCCTCGGCCACCCACCCCGGGGTCGGACAGCTGGCCGCCACCGACTGGCTGACCCGACTGCGGGAGCTGGCGGCCCGGGTCTGTGTGGCACCCGCCCCGTTCGCTCAAGCCGACCTCGACGCGCTGGCGCGGGTCGGCGACCCTGGCCTGAGCGCCATCGCGACCAACGGCGCGGGCGACATCGTCGACCAGATCCTGGGTGTCCGCTCCGTCCGAGGCGCGACGCTGCTCGGCGACGGCAGGTTGACGCAGGGCACCGTCGATCTGCTGGGCCAACAGGGCAGCACCGTGGCGGTCACCGCGGCGAACAGCTGGGCGCTGCAATCGGAGACCGGCCTGCCGATGACGGCTGACGTGGCCGCCCGCCGAGTGTCTCGCCAGGTAGTGGCCGCGCCGTTCGACCCCGCCGTGGGCGCCGCGCTGGCGGGAGTCGGCGACGACCCCCGGACGCCGTCCTACCTGGATCCGTCGCTGGCCATACCGCTCCAGCCCGATTCGCCGATCGCGCGGCGGCAGGACGCCATTGGCTCGATGCTGTGGCGCGCGCTGCACCCCGAAGCCGAGCAGCGAACCCAGATCCTGACGCCACCGCTGACGTGGGAACTGTCCTCAGAAGACGCCCAGGCCATCATGACCACGCTGGCCACGTCGATCAACGCAGGCCTCGCCACACCGCGGTCACTGCCTGCGGTGATCGCCGAGACAAGCGCCTCCACTGCGGCGGTGGTGGCGCTCGATGCGCCGGCCGCAGATTCCGCCGGGCGGTTCGACGACGCCGTCATCGGCGAGATCGTCCGCCACACCGGCCAATTGTGGGGCCTGACGGCGGCGATGACGACCGATCCCCGCACCGGGTTGACCGGCCAGCAGTACACGGCACCGCTGCGCGAAGACATGCTCCGCGCGCTGAGCCAGTCGATGCCGCCGGACACCCGCAACGGGCGCGCCGGAGCGCGACTGACGGCGGTCGGCCGAACGATCGGCGACCTTTTCAACGCCGTGACGATCGTCCGGCCCAGCGGGGCGTACACGTTGGCCACCGAGCGCAGCCCGCTGCCGTTGGCGTTACGCAACGACCTACCGGTGCCGATCCGTGTCACGTTGGCCGTGCGGGCACCACCGGGGATGACGGTGACCGACGTCGGCGAGCAGGTGCTACCGCCCGGCTATTTGCCCCTTCGGGTGCCTGTCGAGGTGCATTTCACCCAACGTGTGGCCGTGGACGTCACGCTGCAGACGCCGGACGGGCTGCCGCTGGGCGAACCTGTGCGTCTCTCGGTGCACTCCAACGCCTACGGCAAGGTGCTGTTCGCCATCACCATGGTCGCGGCCGCCGTACTGGTGGCGCTGTCGGGACGACGGTTATGGCACCGGTTCAAGGGTCAGCCCGACCGGGCGGACCTGGACCGTCCGGGTCGGTCGACGACATGACCACCCCGGGCTGGAGTGGAGGCAGGCCACCCGTACCCACGGGCGGCGCAGGTGCCACGGGGCGGCTGCCGCCGCGGCGCCCGGTCCCGCCGCCACCCGTGCCGCCCGTGGGTACGGGTGGCCTGCCTCCACTCCAGCCCGGGGTGGTCATGTCGTCGACCGACC
>JBPPMS010000171.1:0-6253 GCA_051306175.1 Mycobacterium sp.
ACATCAGCTTGATGTCGTCCGGGTTACGGCCCGCCGCCGTGGCGCGGGCCCGGATATCGTTGCGGTACTCCCGCATTCCTTCCACACCGGTGCCGACGGCGACGATCGCGTCGGCGGCCTTCGAAGCGAACGCCCGGCCCCGCGGTGACGCGCCCGCCTGCAAGATCGTCGGTCGGTGCTGAGGGGACGGCACCGTGTTGAGCGGGCCGCGCGACTTGAAGTACTTGCCCACGAAATCGACTGTGCGCACCTTCTTGAAATCGGCGTAGGTGTGGGTCTCGCGGTCCATCACCACCGCGTCGGCGTCCCAGGAATCCCACAGTTGGGTGACGACATCGAAGTACTCGTCGGCGACGCTGTACCGCTCGTCGTGTTCGGGCAACGCGTCGAGTCCGAAGTTCTGGGCCGCCCGGTCCTCGGCCGAGGACACGATGTTCCAGCCGAACCGGCCCTCCGACAACGAGTCCACCGTTGAGGCCAACCGGGCCAACAGGTACGGCGGATAGAACGACGTCGACATAGTGGCCACCACACCCAGTTTCGAGGTGTGCGCGGCGATGGTCACCGCCAGCGGCACCGGATCGTGCTTCGGTGCGAACACCGAGTTCTTCAGCGCGCCTTCCATCGATCGTCCATAGGCGTCGGCCACCATCACCGTGTCCTCGATCATGATGAAGTCGAAGCACGCGCGTTCCATGCTCTTGGCCATGTCGACGTAGAACCGTCCGTTGGGCCACTGCGCCACATCCGGCGAGGCCCGCGAGGTATCCCATTCCGGCGGAATGAAGTTCATGAACCAACCCAGGTGGAACTTCTTCGTCATCACGTCCTCCAGCTTCTGTGCAACGGTGTTCGATCTCAGTAGAGCACCGAACTGTTTAGTATTGAATTCACTTTTGTGGCAATGACATTGCGCCGCCTGTGGTGCGCAGCAGGCATGAGACCATGTGCCTGCTGGTCCCGTCGATGGAGATCAGCTTCGGAACCTCATCGTCACAGCGGTCGACGCGTTCGGGACACCGCGGGTGGAAAGCGCAGCCGGACGGGATCGCCATGGCGCTGGCCGGCTCGCCGGGCAGCCGTACCGGTTGGGCACCGGGACGGGGTACCGACGCCAGAAGCGCCTTGGTATAGGGATGTTGGGGATCGCCGATCAGCTCTTCGGTGGGCGCCAATTCGACGATCTGTCCCAGGTACATGACCGCGATCCGGTCAGAGATGAACCGGGCCGCCGCCAGGTCGTGGGTGACGAACACCATCGCCATGCCGAGTTCCCGGCGGAGTGTCTGCAACAAGTTCAGCACCGACGCGGCCAGTGAGGCATCGAGCGCCGAGGTGGGCTCGTCGCACAGCAGCAGACTGGGCGGACGAATGATGGCGCGGGCCATCGCCACCCGCTGCCGCTGACCACCCGACAGGCTCGATGCCTTGACCGCCGCGACGTCCGGGGGCAACCCGACCTGACGCAGTGTCAGGGCGACACGCTCACGCCGCTCGGCGCGGGTGGTCGTCTTCAGCAGGCGCTCGCCGACGATCTCGCCGACCGTCATCCATGGAGTGAGTGACGCACCGGCATCCTGGAACACCACCTGCGGCCGCGGGCCCAGGTAGTCGATGGTGCCGCTCTCCGGTGTCATCAACCCGGCGATGACCCGCAGCAATGTCGACTTCCCCGACCCGGATTCACCGACGACCGCGATGGACTCCCCCGCCTCGACGTCGAGGATGACATTGCGCAACGCGTGCAGGGAATCCTGCTTGAACATGCCGCGTCGCACCGGGAATCGTTTGTCGATCCCATTGACCTGCAGCGCCTTCTGATTCTCGTCGACGTCGATCATGGCCAGGAACTCGGCCGTCTCCTGACGCTCCCGCACGATCGAGGTCGCCCCGTCGACGATGCAGGCCGACATCCCTGGGTGCGTCGCGGCAGGGGTGGGCTCAGGGACGATCTGCGAACACGCCTCGGTGGCAGACGGGCAGCGCGGGGTGAACGCACAACCTTTCGGATGTGCGCGTGGATCGGGTGGCTGACCGGGAAGCGTCTGAATCGCACGGCCCAGTGGCAAGGTCAGGTCCAGCCGAGACTGCAACAGTCCCAGGGTGTATGGGTGCGACGGCGTCCGCAGGACATCGTCCATGGTGCCCACCTCGGCCAGCCGACCGCCGTACATAACCGCTACCCGGTCCGCGATCTGCGAGGCCACACCGATGTCGTGGGTGACGACGATGAACGACGTCCCGAGCTCGTCGCACAGGTCGCGCAGCAGACCCAGCACCTGCGCTTGCACGGTGACGTCGCGCGCGGTGGTCGGCTCGTCGGCGATCACCAGATGGGGCCCGCCCGCCACCGCCATCGCGATCATCACACGTTGCCGGAGACCGCCGGACAGTTCGTGCGGAAACGCCTTCATCCGTCGGGCCGGATCCGGGACACCGACGAGATCGAGCAGCCGCAGCGCCTCGGCCTTGTCGCCCGCGGCCTCGGCGACCTGCCTGCCGACCCGCATCGTCGGGTCCAGCGACGTCATCGGATCCTGAAAGACCGCGCCCAGGTGCGCTTTACGGACGCGGCGACGCTCCTCATCATCGGCGGCCACCATGTCGATGCCGCAAACCTCGGCGGTACCGGTGATCACCGGAGCGGATTCCCCGCCCAACAGCCCGAGCAGCGCCAGACCCATCACACTCTTGCCCGACCCCGACTCCCCTACCAGAGCCATCACCTCGCCCGGCTGGACCTCGAGGCTGAGCCCCCGCAACGCGTTCAGCGGCACCCCGCGGCGCCGGAACGTGACGTGCAGATCCTGCACCCGCGCGCGCGGCCGTGTTGTCTCCGCCGCGGTCACGGCGAAGTCGGTGTCGTTCGTGGAGATGCTCATCGGTCGGCGCCCTCGAAATACGGTGGGATGTTCCGGTCGGGTGGGCTACACACAGGACCGCTGCCGCCGCTGGCAGGCGTCCGAAGAATTCACTTAAGCGACAGCAAAACCGCATCGCGTGACGGCATCACAACGCCTCTATGTCCAACGGATTGCGCCACTCGACGTCGACAGTGCCCGGACTCGGCGCAATCCAGGATTTACCCCCTCGACCAGCCAGCCGAAACGTCGCGTCCGTTGACTGTGGGGGTGACAGTCGTCGTCGTAGGTAACCCCAAGCCCATGTCGCGGACCCGTGCCGCCGCCGAGTTGATCGCCGAGAAGCTGACCGGCATACCGCCCGAACATGTCGTCGATGTCGTCGACCTCGGCGCCGGTCTGCTCGGCTGGGGAGACCCGAAAGTGGCCGAGGCCAAAGCGATCGTCAAAGCGGCCGATTCGCTGATCGTGGCCTCTCCCACCTTCAAAGCCACCTATACCGGTCTGCTCAAGCTGTTCCTCGACCAGTTCGGCGCAGGAGAGCTGGGCCAGGTCACCACCTTCCCCTTAATGCTAGGAGGTTCCTATATGCATGCGCTGGCTCCTGAATTGACCTTGCGCCCGGTACTTGTCGAAATCGGTGCAAGCTGCCCGGCACCCAGCCTGTACCTGTTGGACTCCGAGTACGAGTCGTCCGAAGACCTGGAGAAGTGGCTGCCTATCGCGCGCCGCTTCGTCCCGGCGGTGTCGTCATGATCACCGCCGTCGACGACCAGTTCGATCAGGCCTTGCTGCGCCAGGCGTTCGGCTGTTTTCCGAGCGGAGTGACGGCCTTCTGCGGGCTGCTCGACGGTGTGGCGGAGGGCATGGCGGCAAGCTCGTTCACCTCGGTGTCGCTGGACCCGCCGCTGGTCTCCGTCTGCGTCGCCAAAACCTCCACCACGTGGCCCAAACTGGCGACCCTCGACCGGCTCGGGCTGTCGGTGCTGGCCGACGATCACGCTCCGGTCGCCCGGGCGCTGTCGTCGAAATCCGGCGACCGGTTCAGCGGCGTCGACTGGGAGTCCAGCGACGGCGGCGCGGTCTTCGTGCACGGCTCCACGCTGTGGCTGGAATGCGCGCCGTTCAAGCGCGTCGATGCCGGCGACCACGAGATCGTGGTGCTGCAGATCCTCGCTCTGGCGATGTACCCGGATGTGGCGCCGATGGTGTTCCACGCCAGCAGCTTCCGCCAGTTGTCCCCCGCCTGCTGAGCGGGAAACAACGAGGGGTGGGCGCTCCGGCGCCCACCCCTCGTCTGTTGTCGTCAGGCCCGCTTGAGCGCCGGCGGCCACAGGATCTGCGGGTAGAACGAGTTCGCCTCGATACCGGTGATGTTGCTGCGCGTGATGATCGAGTTGGGCGGCATACACAGCGGGATCCAGACGGCATCGTCGATCACCACCTTGCTGCACTGCTCATAGACGGCGTTCATCTCGTCCACCGTCGGCTTCTTCACCGCTTCGTCCATCAGCCCGTCCAGTTCGGGGTTCGAATACTGGTAAAAATTCAGTGGTTTGGCGCCCGTCCGCAAAAGGATCCGGAACGTGGTGTCGAGGTGCAGCGTGTCACCGCCGAGGAACGCCACCATCATGTCGGGCCGGTTTTCGGAAGGCTGGTTGGCCAGGTCGAACATCTCGGCCACCGGCAGAGTACGCACCGTGACATCCAGACCCAGTGCGGCAAGCTGACTCTGGATCAACTCCGCCATCTGCTGGCGCGGCGCGCCACCGTCGGCCGCCCAGGCCAGGTCGATCGTCGAGCCGGCCAGCGACGGTGCCAACGCCGCCAACGGCGCAGTGTCGACCTCCGCCGGGAACGGCGCCATCGCCGGAGGCAGCGAGGCCTCAGGCCACATGGACTCCTGCACCGTCGCCAGCCCAGCCCACGCAGTGTCGACGATGGACTTGCGGTCCAGGGCGGTCATGATGGCGCGGCGCACCTCGATGTCGGCGAACACACCGGAGTTCGGGTTCAGCCAGACGGCCTCGCCGACCCCGCCGATGGAGTTGGTTACGGAGAACTGCGGGTTCGACTGGTAGGACAGCACATCCGGGACCGGGAAGCCTTTGGTCACCATGTCGAGCGCACCGGAGTCCAGCTGTAGCTTCTGGGTCGCGATGCTGGGTGTGATGTCGATGCGGATGCCGTCGAAGTCGGGCTTGCCGCCCCAGTAGTCGGGGAAAGCCGTCAACGAATAGTGGCTGCCTGGTACGAACTCCGAGATCGTGTACGGGCCGCTGCCCGCGTCGTGGGTCTTCAACCACTCCTGCGCCAGATCGTCGCCGACGGTGTTGGCGGCCACGGCGGTGGGGCTCACCGCGAACGGCTGCCAGGGGCACGCGAGGTAGTGCAGGAAGGCGTTGTTCGGTTCACCCAGGGTCACGACGAACGTCGTCGGATCGGGCGCCTCAGTATTCACCACACCCTCGACCATGTATGCGGGCCCCTGGGCGATTTCCGCCCGGCGGGCGAAGCTCTTCTGCCAGGAAGCCGCGTCGGCAGTCGTACCGTCGTGGAACTTCACGTCGGGCTGCAGCGTGAACGTGTACGTCATCTGATCCGGCGACACCGTCCATGACTTCGCCAGGTTTCCGATGATGTCCGCTGAACCCGGCCGGTAGCGGACGAGCCCCTCATAGGCGAACTCCATCACCTGCGCGCCCTCGCCCTCGTACATGATGTCGGGGTCGGGCACCTGCATATCGGCCAGGAACGGCAGCTTCAACGTGAGCGTTCCACCGCTGGCCCCACCGCCCCCGGAGGCACCGCAGGCTGCGATCAGCGAGGCCAGGCTGATACCGCCGATGGTGAGGCCGCTCGCCTTGAGGAAGGTGCGCCGATCCCACTCGGTGCGGGTGTTTGCGAAAGATGGGGTATCGACCATGAACGCCTCCTGATGGTCCGACTGCATGAACCTGGTGCACGGCATCCGCTGGCGCGCTTGACGATATTGAAACGGCGTCCCGTGACACCGCTGCTTCATCTCAGTGCCCCGCGTATTACGCCGGGGTCAATCGAGGTCAGAACTCGAGGAGGTTTTCCCTGAACGTGCTGTGGTTGTAGCCGTCCCGGATCAGCCCGCGCCTGCGTAGGGCGGGCGCAAGGCCGTCGGCGATTTCGGCGATATTGCGCCGTGTCACGATCGGCGACAGTAGGAACCCGTCACCGCCCACTTCCTCCATGGCTTCGCCCATCTTCGCCGCGACGGTATCCGGCGAGCCGACGAAGGCCAGCCCGGCGTGGGTGTCCACGGTGGCGATGGCCTCGCGCAGGGTCTTCCCGCGGGCACCTTCGATGAACATGCGCAGCGTGCTGGTCTCGCCGTTGCCCCACACATCGGGCACCTCTTC
>JBPPMS010000172.1:0-15273 GCA_051306175.1 Mycobacterium sp.
CAGCGCGGCCACAGCGGGCACCGCCTCGCGCGGATTGGCCGATCTACAGGTGTTCGAAATGTGGCGCGGCGACACGGCGTTGGTGGCTGAGCCGGCGAGCGCGGTCCCTCGGAACACCGGCAGACCTAGGATGCACCAGGACAGGCCTAGCGCTGACGTTGGCGACGACGCCGTCGATGCCGCCGAGGGCGGTCCCGGCCGCCGACAGCTCGGCCTGCGCATCGGCGTCCTCAGTGCGGGCTCAGTAGGCGACGGCGGCGCCTACGGCCAGCAGTCCCTCCACCACGGCGCGACCGATGCCGCGGGTGCCGCCGGTGACCAGGAATCGCTTGCCCGTCAAACCGAGATCCATGTGGTGTCCTGCCTTTAGTAGGAGATGGTTCCGAGCGTCACTGCTGCACTGCGCATCTGCTCGTGCATACCGCCGTAGGCGCGCGATACCGGTAGCAGCCGCTTGTCGATCTTCGTCCGGCGCTGTAGTTGACGTCGACGACGTTGGCGATCGGCGTTTGGGAGATCTGCGTGTGCAGCTGGATAGGCGTCGAGGCGGTCGAGGCCGTACAGCTCGCCGAGCCATCCGATCATCTCGATCTGGCCGGCGCGCCAGGCCTCCTCCAACGGCCGCCCTGAGCCGATGGACATCAGGTGGGTGTCGGACTCGAGCCGCGGCCACGCAGGCCCGCCACCTTTGATCAGGTCGACGATCGCGGTGACGTTCATGGCGCGCACTTCGCGCCGGGCTGGTGCCACGCCGACGGTGCCAAGCATCGGGTTGGCGGGCAGCGCAAGCTCGAAATCGCTGCCCTGCGCCGAGAAGCCGAGAGTGTGTGCCGCGGAGTCGTATTCGTAGATCCACCTGCGCTGGGGCAGCGGGTCCTGCAGGGTCGGGCTGGCCGGGACGCTGGTCAGACCACCGAAACGGGATCAGCGTCGACGCGCCCCAACTCCGCGCAGGCGTCAGGCGTGAACTTGATCTGCGCCGGACCCCGACGCGCGAACACGTGGACGTCGGTGGCCTGGTTGGCTTTCAGTCCGCGATCGGCCCTGGCCCCGGTGGAGAAGATCAGCGCGTCATAGAAACGCCGCAGGTCAGCGAGCTTGATGTCGGTGTCGTAGTGGACGTTGCCGGCTGCGGTGACGGCTTCATCACCAGGTCGATCGCGGCGTCCGCGCCGGGGGCCTTCGTCGCGGGCCTCGATCCGTCGCCGAAGATGATCGCGACGGCGCACCGGGCCTCGCCGGCTGCCGCTCCCGGCCCGCGGTACGTCCTCGGCGACGCGTTGCGGTTGCCGTTCGGCAGGCACGTCGACGCCGTGGTCTCGTTCAACGCGCTGCACAGGGTGCACGACCAGCTGCGGGGGCGCTCGAGCAGATCGCCGCCGTGCTCAATCCGTCGGGATGGGCGCTGGTGCAGATGGTGTGTGAGTCACCGCGCAGCAGCATCGAAGACGTCATGTAGCAGCAGGCCGCAGACCCGCGGTGGGAGTCGCGGTTCGCCGGATTCGCCGCACCGTACTTCCATGTCGAACCGGACCGCTTCGTCGAGCTGGTGTCGGCGGCCGGGCTCGGGCTCACCAGTTGCGATGTCGCCGAACGAGAATGGGACTTCGGCAGCCGCGACAGGTTTGCTGCGTGGTGCGCCGCCGGGGCCGGGGCGTGGACTGACCGACTCGACCCTGCCGACCGGGACGCCTTTCATCGACGGTGTGGTGAACGTCTACGAATCGGTGGCAGGCAGGCCGGGACTTTTCCTGTTCGCCCAGTTGCGGGCCGTCATGACACGGATGTGAAATCTGCTCATCCAGCGGGCACCCGAGCATCGCCTATGACACCATTTGCGTATGGGAATTCCCTGCGTGCTTACTTTTTCCTGCGCAGCGGTCCTAGCTGCGGCAACGTTGACAGCCTCCCCGTTGGGGGTACCGACCGCATCAGCGGAGCCTTGCCCCGACGTGCAAGCCGTGTTCGCTCGCGGAACCACCGAGCCGCCAGGCCTCGGACCGACAGGCCAGGCATTCGTCGATGCGCTCCGCGCCAAGCTGCCTGGCAAGAACGTCAGCGAGTACGCGGTCAACTATCCGGCCACCCTGGATTTCAACCAGGGCATTGCAGGCATTGCTGACGCCACCACCCACATCCAGACCATGGTCGCCAACTGCCCCGACACCGAACTGGTTCTCGGTGGCTTCTCGCAGGGCGCCGCGGTGATGGGCTTCGTGACCACCGATCTGATCCCCGACGGCGTCACCGCCTCGGAGGTGCCATCCCCGATGCCTGCTGCCGTCGCCGATCACGTGGTGGCCGTGACGCTGTTCGGTAAGCCCAATGACCGCTTCATGAATCAGGTCGGCCAGCCGGTGGTGGTGATCGGGCCGTTGTACGCACCGAAGACCATCGAACTGTGCGTGCCGATGGACTTCGTCTGTTCGGAGGGCACCGACTTCAGTGCTCACAACCGCTACGTGTCCGACGGATTCGTCGAGCAGGCAGCCGCCTTCGCCGCGGGCAGGGTCGAGCCCTCGTCGGAACCGGTGCTGACGCCTGAGGTGGCGACGGTGGCCGAGGAAGGTCCGGTGTCGCAACCGGCGCCGTTGACCGAAACCGATCCACCTCTGCTGGCGCTTGCGCCGCTGCCCGGGCCGCTGCCCCCCGCCTGATCTCCCGTCCGGCCCGCAGGCGCTACCGGCTAACCGGTAGTGCGGGGTGGGGTAACCCCACCCACGGGTTTCGGGTCAGCACCGCAGATTTCACGCGCTTCCTGAGAAAAGGTTGAGTAACCGACCTGAAGGAGAAGCGTGACGATGGGATCCGATTCTGAGCTCGCAGCCCGCTTCGAACGTGACGCGATCCCGCTCATCGACCAGCTCTACGGCGGTGCCATGCGGATGACGCGCAACCGCGCCGACGCCGAGGACCTGTGCAGGAGACGACGACGAAGGCGTTCGTCGGGTTCGCGTCGTACCAGGACGGCAGCAACCTCCTGGCGTAGCTATACCGGATCATGACCAACACCCACATCAACTCCTACCGCCGCAGATGTGTTCGACCGTCCGAATACCCGACGGACGAGTTCACCGACGGGCAGTTGGCGGCCAGCGCGCAGCACTCGTCGACCGGGCCGCGTTCGGCCGAGATCGAAGCGCTGGAAGCGTTGCCGGACACCGCGATCCGTGCGGCGTTGCAGGCCTTGCCCGAGGAGAGCCGGATGGCGGTCTACTACGCCGACGTCGAGGGGTTCCGGTACCGCGAGATCGCCGAGATCGCGGGCACGCCGATCGGCACGGTCATGTCGCGTCTGCACCGCGGACGGCGGCAGCTGAGGTCGCTGCTGGCCGACGTGGCCAGGGAACGCGGACTGATGATCCGCGCTCCCGGCTACGCGCGGCTCGCCAGTTAGACGCCCACCGACTAGATCTCCACCGACATCGGCCCGACGTTCCAGATCTCGTCGCAGTACTGCTCGATGGCGCGATCGGACGAGAACTTGCCGCTACGAGCGGAATTCAGGATCGACATCCTCGACCAGGTGTCGCCGTCGAGCCAGGCGGCGCTTACGCTGTCCTGGCAGTCCACATAGGACCGGTAGTCGGCGAGCGCCAGGAACGGGTCATGGTAGACCAGCGACTCGACGACGGGCCGCAGGATATCGGTGTCACCGTGTGTGAAATGGCCCTGCGCAATGAGTTCCAGCACAGCCGCCAACTCGGGGTCCCGGTCGACGTAATCGCGTGGCCGGTAGCCGTCGGCCTTCACCTGGTTCACCCCGTCGACGGTGAGGCCGAAGAGGAAGAAGTTCTCCGGGCCCGCCTCTTCCCGGATCTCGACGTTGGCGCCGTCGAGAGTTCCGATGGTCAGCGCGCCGTTGATCATGAACTTCATGTTCCCGGTGCCCGACGCCTCCTTGCCCGCCGTCGAGATCTGCTCGGAGAGGTTGGCGGCCGGATAGATCAGGTGGGCATTCTGCACGTTGAAGTTCGGCAGGAACACCACTTTCATGAACCGGTTGACATCGGGATCGGAATTGACGACGTCGCCGACCGCGGTGATCAGCTTGATGATCCGCTTCGCCAGGTAATAGCCCGGCGCGGCCTTGCCGCCGAAGATGAACGCGCGCGGGGGTACGGTCAGGCCCGGGTTGTTCTTCAGCCGGTGATACAGCGTGATGATGTGTAGCGCGTTGAGGTGCTGACGCTTGTACTCGTGGATCCTTTTGACCTGGACGTCGAACATCCACGTCGGGTCGAGCTCGATGCCCGTCGAGGCGTGGACATACTCGGCAAGACGGCCCTTGTTGGCGCGCTTGATATTTCGCCACCGCTCGCGGAAAGCGGGATCGTCGACGTGAGCTTCGAGCCCTTTGAGGCGGCTCAGCTCGCTGATCCAGCCCTCGCCGATGGTGTCGTCGAGCAGCTCGCGCAGACCCGGGTTGGACAACGCGAGGAACCGGCGCGGCGTCACCCCGTTGGTGATGTTGCCGAACCGTTGCGGCCACATCTCGTAGAAGTCTTTGAGCACGCTCTCTTTCAGCAACTCCGAATGCAGCGCGGCGACACCGTTGACGTAATGGCTTCCGACCGTGGCCAAGTGGGCCATCCGAACCGATCTGCCGCCCTCCTCGCCGATCAGCGACATGCGGCCGACGCGCTCGTCGTCCCCGGGGAATGTGGCGCGCACCTCGTCGAGAAATCGGTCGTTGATCTCGTAGATCAGCTCCAGATGCCGCGGCAGGCAGTCACCGAAGATCGACAGCGGCCAGGTCTCCAGCGCCTCGGGAAGCAGCGTGTGGTTGGTGTAGCCGAAGGTGGCCACTGTGATGTCCCACGCTTCGTCCCAGTCCAGGTGGTGGTCGTCGATCAAAAGGCGCATCAGCTCGGCCACGGCGATCGACGGGTGGGTGTCGTTGAGCTGGATGGCCCACTTCTGCGGCAGCGCCGACAGCGCCAGGCCCGCGCGTTCGGTGTGGATGCGCAAGATGTCCTGCAGCGAACAGGTGACGAAGAAGTACTGCTGCTGCAACCGGAGGCGTTTACCCGCTTCGGGCTCGTCGTTCGGATAGAGCACCTTGGATACCTTCTCCGCGGCGACCTCATCCTCGACCGCCTTGTAAAAGTCTCCGGTGTTGAACGCGTCGAGCGCGAAGGACTGCACCGAACGCGCGCTCCACAGGGTCAGCGTGTTGCAGGTGTTGACGCCGTAGCCCTGGATCGGTGTGTCGTAGGAGACACCCTTGATCACGCGGCGCGGAATCCACCGGACGCGGTAGTGCCCGGCGATGTCGCGGTACTGCTCGGTGCGCCCACCCCAGCAGACCAGGTAGCTGGCGTCGGGTTTGTCGATCTCCCACGGGTTTCCGTACACCAGCCAGTTGTCGGTCTTCTCGACCTGCCAGCCGTCGCGGACCTCCTGGTCGAAGATGCCGTACTCGTAGCGGATGCCGTAGCCGATCGATGGACGCTCCAGCGACGCCAGCGAGTCCAGGTAGCAGGCGGCCAGTCTGCCGAGACCGCCGTTGCCGAGGCCGGGTTCCTCCTCGCAGGCGATGATCTCGTCGAGGTCCTGACCCAGCTCGGCCAGTGCGGCGCGCGCCTCGTCCTCGATCCCGAGGTTGAGCAGGTTGTTCCCGAGTTGCGGTCCCATCAGGAACTCCGCCGAGAAGTAGCACGTCACCTTCGACGACAGATCCAGCCAGTCCTGGGTGGTGGCCATCCACCGGCGTTGCATGCGGTCACGCACGGCGAGTGCCAGCGCGCGGTAGTAATGCTCGGAAGTGACGGCGGCGGCTGGACGCGCGATCGAATACATGAGGTGATCGGAGATCGCACGACGCAGCGCGTCGGCCGACATGCCGGTGCGGCTGTGCTCGTCGTCATCGCCGTTCGCGGGCGTCGCGATTGCGTCGACGGAGGTTGCGTCTGCCGACGACGTCTGTGCGGTGTCTGTCACTGCTTGCTCCTGATACCGGGGGGCGCGGACGGATCAGTGTGGCACCTCGGTGTTACCGAAAAACCACCAGTCGCGTCGCTGAGGTGAACGCAGTTTTACGCGGATGGCGCCGCAGCGCATCTCAAACCGCGGGGAGGCCTTATATTTCCCACTGTGTCGGGGATCGATCGTCGTAGCATGCTGTCCCTCGCAGGTGCTGGACTGCTGGCAGCGGCGCTGCCGACGCCACCAGCGGCCGCCGAACCGGTGATTCCGGGTGCTGAACCGGTCGGTGCTGTGATCTTCGCCGACGAGTTCGACGGTCCGCCCGGGGCGCCGCCGGACTACACCTTGTGGACGCCTGCCCTGGCCCGCGAGACGATCCGCAATCCCGCTTTCTGGGACCGGCCCGAGAACATGGGCCAGTACCGCGACGACCGCCAGAACCTGTTCCTTGACGGCAATTCCAACCTCGTCATCCGCGCCACCAACGAGGGGGGCAGGTTCTCGGGCGCCAAGATCACCGGCAAGCAGCGCATCGGGATCGGGCACACCTGGGAGGCGCGGGTGAAGCTCGAATGCCTGACCCCTGGGTGCTGGCCTGCCTGGTGGCTGCTGAACGACACCATCGGCGGTGAGATCGACCTGCTGGAGTGGTTCGGCAACGGCGGCTGGGGCCCGGGTTCGACCGTGCACGGACGGTTGGACGGCACCACCGCAGTGAGCTTCCCCATCGAGGTGGACCCTGAATGGCACACGTGGCGGTGCACATGGGACGCAGTGGGCGTCCGGTTCTGGAAGGACCCCGCGACAAGCGGCGGCGTCCCGTACTTCGAGGTCCGGGCGGGCGCATTGGGCCGATGGCCGTTCAGTGAACCCGGATTCGAAATGTTCCCGGTGCTCAACCTGGCCGTCGGGGGCTCCGGGGGAGGCGATCCCATTATGGGGATCTATCCCGCCCAGATGCTCGTCGACTACGTACGGGTCTGGTAGCTCGCGCCGGCATCCATGCAGTCACGGGGTGTCGGCGGCGTCAGTACGCTAAAGCGGCGAATCCGAATCTTCACCGCAAGCGCTGACCACAGCTATCGTGCTGGCTAAGTATTGCGACATCGGCTGAGGGGGCAGGATGGACGGCACGCCTTTCGGGCGCTACCAGTTGATCGAGTTGCTCGGTCGTGGCGGCATGGGCGAAGTGTGGCGGGCCTACGACGAGGCGACGCAGCGCACGGTGGCCGTCAAGGTGCTACCGGAGAACCTGGCCCACGACCCCGAGTTCGAGCAGCGATTCCGCAGGGAGGCATTCGCGGCGGCCGGTCTCAATGACCCGCACGTGGTCCCGATCCACAACTTCGGCGAGATCGACGGACGCCTCTACGTCGATATGCGCCTGATCAAGGGCAATGACCTGCAGGCGCTCATCTCGCGCGGGCGCCTCGAACCGGGACGGGCGGTGAACATCGTCGAGCAGGTGGCGTCAGCTCTAGACGAGGCCCACCGGGTCAACCTGGTGCACCGCGACGTCAAGCCGTCCAACATTCTCGTCTCCGATAACGACTTCGCGTATCTGATCGATTTCGGCATCGCCCGCGCCGCGGGCGACACCGGCATGACCGGTACCGGCAACGTCATCGGCACCTGGGCCTACCTAGCGCCGGAGCGGTTGACCGGCGGGAACGTCGATCCCCGGGTCGACATCTACGCGCTGGCCTGCGTGCTGCACGAGGCACTCACCGGCAGCCAACCGTTCCCCGGCAAGAGCATCGAGCAACAGATCAGCGGCCATCTGACGATGCCGCCGCCCCGCCCGTCGATGATGCGCGGCGACGTGCCCGCCGGCCTCGACTCCGTCGTCGCCAAAGGGATGGCGAAGAATCCGACCGACCGGTACGCGAACGTCCTGCAGATGGCCGAGGCGGCGCGCGATGCCGTCACCACGCCCGTCCCCACCAGAATCTCGGGCGCCTCCCGTCCGAGCGGGCCGGCGCGCCGCCAGCCGCCACCGCCGCCCGCGCGGCCGACGCAACCGTGGGCCAGCCCGAGCGGCGGTCCGCCAAAACCTCCGCTCCAGCCAGCGCCGCCGACGCTGCAGCGCTTCGCCGACCCACGCTTCCCCCCGCAGAATCAGCCGCCGCCGCGCGGCAACGAATCCAAGAAGAGCCTCTGGTACCTACTCGCCGGAGCCGTGGCGTTGATCGCGATCGTGGCCGTCGTGGCGGTGCTGGCATCCACCGGCGGCGACTCCTCGGAGCAGGCTTCTTCTTCGGTGCCCTCGCCCGGTGGCGGATCGGTGGATGAGAGTGCCACAGAAGAGGCCGCCGCTGAGGAGGAAGGTCCGTTCAGCGGCATCTACGACGTCGAATTCGGCCAACCGATGAATCTGCAGGGTGTGGCCAACGGCAATGACGCGCTCGACAGCGAGACGTGGGGGGTGCGCTCGGAATGCCCCGACACCGGGTGCCTGGCCAGGGCGGGGCGCACTGAGGGCAACTCGCAGTTGCTCGCGCCGGTGTTCGACGAGGTCGACGGCACGTGGGTCGCGGTCGGCACCGGTTCGGGCACGTGCTGGGACGAACCGGCGGAGTACTTCGAGGTGACAACGCTGGAAGAACAATCGGACGGAAGCTTCACCGGCACTGTGGAGGCATTGTATCCCGCACGCTGCGCTCAGAAGTACGACATCACCCTGACCCGCACCGGCGACGTGACCGAATCCGACGACGTGCCCGATCCGAGTGAGATCGCGCCGCGTGTCCCGTCGCCCGCCGAGGCGCTGTACGGCCGGTACCACCACACCAGGACGTATGTGAAGAACGGGTTGTCGACCGAGACCGACTACCCGGTGCGCACCTACTGCCTGCGTACCGCGGAACGGTGCATCAGCTACTTCGACGTCCCCCAGAGCGGCTTGCCGCTGGTGTTCTCCGACGGTCAGTGGGAGACCAACGGGTCGTGGGAGACCGAGTGCGACACCGGGGGGATGGCGCAGGTCAGCTTGCACGTCGAGTATCCGCTGCCCGACAACGGCGACGATCCGATCCAGCTCCTCACCGGGCAAGGCGAGCTGAACATGACCGGAACCACTTGCTTGGGTGGCGAGATCACCGAGACGTTCGAACGCACCGGCAGCTGACGGGGCAATGCTCGATGCCGTTGACCGAAGGCCAGAAATTCGCCGGATACACGATCATGCGCCTGCTCGGAGCCGGCGGCATGGGTGAGGTGTATCTCGCCCAACACCCGCGTCTGCCCCGGCAGGAGGCGCTGAAGATCCTGCCTCCCGCGCTGACCGACGACGCCGGATTCCGGCAGCGGTTCAACCGCGAAGCCGAACTGGCCTCGCGGCTGTGGCATCCCCACATCGTCGGGGTCCACGACCGTGGCGAGTACGAGGGCCAGCTGTGGATCACCATGAACTACGTCGAGGGCACCGATGCCGCGGCGCTGCTGCGCGACGTGTGTCCCACCGGGATGCGCGTCGACGAAGCACTGACCATCGTGACTGCCGTCGCCAGCGCGCTGGATTACGCGCATCAGGAGGACCTGCTGCACCGCGACGTGAAGCCGGCCAACATCCTGCTCGCCGAGACCAAGATAGGCGAACGTCGAATCCTGTTGGCCGACTTCGGTATTGCCCGCAAGATCGACGACATCAGTGGTCTGACCGGCACAAATCAAGCTGTCGGCTCGGTATCCTACGCGCCGCCCGAGCAGCTGACCGGCGGTGCGCTCGACGGTCGTTCGGATCAATATGCGTTGGCGTGCACGGCGTTCAACCTGCTGACGGGTACGCGGCCGTTCGAGAACTCGAACCCCGCGGTGGTCATCAGCCAGCACCTGACCGCCCCGCGACCGCGCGTGTCCCAGTACCACCCGGAGCTGGCGGGGCTGGACAACGTCATCGTCAAGGCGATGGCCAAAGATCAGAACGTGCGATTCGGCACCTGCCAGGAGTTCGCCGCCGCACTGCAGCAGGCGAATTCGATCGCAGGGCCCGAGGCCGTCACCCAGTTCGTCGCGCCTCCGCCCGTCGAGACCACCGACTGGATACCGCGGTCGCAGCAACCCACGCAGCACGCCCCGTACCGGGCTGTGCCGCCACCTCCACCGCGCCAGCAGCCGCAGCGCCGTTCCAACAACGGGCTGCTCATCGGTGTGCTCGTCGCCGCCGTCGCCTTGGTGGCAGTCGTGGCGTTCGGAGCGGCCGGTCTGATGCAGCAGCCGGGCGACGACGCCACGGGCACCAGGAGCGTCCAGGATGGCGCCACGATGACGTCGGGGCGCTTCGACGACGTGTCTTCGGACCACACCACGACCCCCACCACGACCACGACGACCACGACCACCACCACCACGCCGCCGCTACCTCCGCCGCAGGTGGTGCCCGGCGATCTCGGTCTCAGCATCCCGATGACCCGTCCCGCGTGTGACGGCTCGGGAGTGGTGATCATCAGGTCGTTGACCACCCCGGGGCTCTATGAGCAGCAGGTGCAGCAGGAATTGAACGCCAACCCGGGCGCGCTCTATCTGCGCACCGACCAGGCCTGCCCGTCCCTGCGCCAAAACCTGGACGGCAACCCGATTTACGCGGTGTACCGGCCTGCGGGCAGAACCTTGGACTCGATCTGCGCCGCGGTGCGCGCCGAAGGCGGCGACGCATACGGGAAGTGGCTCGACATGACCACCGATCCCACCTCGTTCATCACCTGCTAACAGCTGCCCGCGGGGAACTCCTGCAGGTGCTCGCCGATCCAGCCCGCCAGCACGTCGAGCATCGCTGTGCCCGTCTCGAAGCTGAAGTCTGATGGCTTGGCCGCCAGCGAAACACCAAAGTTGCCAGCGTCATTGGTGACGACGGCGATCTGACGCACCAGATAGCCACCGTCGGCTTCCGGTCCCCATCCGCCTTTGGTTGCCGCCCCGTTCATGGTGGCCAGACCCCAGTAGCCGGACTGGATGTTGTGCATCTGATCCAACACGGGGCCCGCCGACGCGACACACGGTAGCGCCGAAGCGAATCGGGCGGCCTGGTCCTGCGACCAGGTGGTCTGACCGAACGGGCTGTAGGGCGGTCGAACCTGTTCTGACTGCACCACGGTGCTGGTATCACCCGCTTCGAAGAGCACGCCCTGCACGGCCGCCGCCGCGGTCTCCCCACCGCCGAGCAGCTGCCACAACTGTTCGGCGGCCGCGTTGTCCGACTGCGTAATGGCTTGCACCATAGAGGATTCGGCGGCTGCGGCATCCACCCGCAGCGCTGCGATCGACAACGGCACCTTGATGGTGGACCAGGCCGCACCGGCGGTCCACGTGCCGAAGGACAGCACCTGTCCGCCGCCTGCCACAGTGACGCCGACGGCGCCCTCGGGAAGCTGTTCGGCCAGTAAGTCGAACGTGCCCTGCAGGTCGACGGGCGCGGGAGTCTCCGCTGGCGGCGGTGGACTGACCAACGGGACCACAGCGGTAGCGGTAGACGCTGTCGACGCCACCGGGGCGGCTTCGGCGGGTTGGCCGCCCACCTCCGTGGTGCATCCCGCGATGGCCGTGACGACGACGAAAAGCGCTGCGGCCCTGGACGCCGCCGCCTTAATAGATGTAGACACGCGCGTTCGAACCGCCGGTGCAGGTGATCCAGTCCTCGGAACCGAACGTCGCGCACTGCATGACGAACTTGTCGCCCACGCACTGTCCTGCGGTCTGCTGACAACTGACGCTGCCCACCGCGTAGACGGTTCTCGGCGCCGACGTCGGCCGTCCGGCTTCCCAGTACGCGGACAGGACGTTGCGGACGAAGAAGCACGTGGTTTGGGTGGAACCCCTGGCTCCTCGGCTACCGGGACCGGTTGCTCCCGCGTACTGGATTCCGTCATCGCAGCTCTCCTGGTTGGGGTCGAGACCGCGAACCAGCGGCGGCGGCACGAGTTGTCGCGTCGTTGTTGTGGTGGTGGTGGTGCGCTCTGTGGTGATGTCGGAATCGCTGTCGTCGTCGTTGCTGTTCGCCATGCCCGCCGCGGTGGTCCGCCCCGAGGACGTGGTGCGGTCGGATGGCTCCTGACCGGTCAGCACGACGACTGTGACGCCGACGACGGCCAACAGAAGCGCCGCGCAGACCGCGATCACGGTAGGTACCAACCAGCTGTTGCTCTTCTGCTGTTGGGGCTGCTGTTGCGGCGGCTGCTGCCCGTACCAGTAGACGTTCTGTGGTGCCCCCGGTGGCCCGGTAGGTGGCGTCTGAGGCTGGTACGGCGCCATCTGGGTGGCCATCATGGGCGCGCTCTGGGTCTGCGCCAGCGGCGCGCTCTGGGTGGGTGTCGACGGTGTCGTCCTTGGGTGGACGTCGGTGGCGTCGACGATGTTGTCCGTCGTCTGCACGTCGGACTGCTTGATCACCGCGGTGGGCGTCAACAGTGCTCCCGAGGCGGCACGCGCGAATGCACCTGCGGACTCGTAGCGGTGGGTCGGATCCTTGGCCATGCCGCGGGCGATCACCTCGTCGAACGCTGCGGGTACTCCGAGTTGCGTGGTGCTGGGCCGGGGCGGAGGAGCGTACAGATGTCCGCTCAGGAGCTGCTCGGTGCCAGATTTACCAAAAGGGGTCTGGCAGGTGAGGCTTTCGTACAGCACGCAGGCCAGCGAGTAGGTGTCTGCAGCGGGCGTGGTCGGCTGATCGGCCAAGCGCTCCGGTGCTATGTACGCCAGTGAGCCGACGGTCAGGTCCGCCTGAGTCAAGCGGCTGTCACCGGCTTTCTCGGCGATCCCGAAGTCGACGAGGTAGGCGAAATCGTCGGCAGTCACGACGATGTTCTCCGGTTTGATGTCGCGGTGCATCAACTCGTCGGCGTGCGCCGCATCGAGAGCGGAGGCGACCTGGCTGATGATGTTCACCGCGCGGGCTGGCTCGAGTGGCCCGGCGTTGAGAAGCCTTCTGAGATCGGTGCCGCGGACGAGGCGCATGTCCATGAACAGCGATCCCTCGATCTCGCCCCAGTCGTGGATCGGGATGACGTGGGGCTCCTGCAACTGCGCCGCGGCGTGCGCTTCGCGGGTGAAACGCGTGCGGTAGGCGTCGTCCTTCGAGAATTGGTCGACGAGGATCTTCAGCGCGACAGTGCGGCCCTTCTCGGTGTCGCGGGCCTCGTACACCTCACCCATCCCGCCACGACCCAACAGGCGGATGATCTCGTACTTGCCGAACCGGGTGCCGACGCGAGGGCTCACATCCGAACTCACAGTTCCCCCCGGAGATGCGGTCGCAATTACGAGTGCGTTGCGCGATTATTGCAGAAGCATATTCGAACCGCTCGTAGCGCGGTGGTTTCCAGCGAATCGACGCAGTGTTGCGCGTGAGTTTCGAATCGCCAGGCACCGGCGCTAATCTTTTGTGGATCAACGAGGTAAGTAAGTGGCACCGGCGATGTGGACATCACGCTGTAAAAGTGGGTCCACCCAGTCACGATCCCGACTGCCATACGCTGGTCGTTGGGTGGACATGCCAGAGGTCTGATCGACGTATGAACACGAAATATGTTCTTGAACAACGTAATGAGCGACTATCTGCGCTTTGCCATCCACGTGATGTGATTCGCCTGACGGGGAGCGCGCTTCGCAACAGCCAGCGTTGAACCTATCGGCGTACCTTGAGCAGCTGCACTCAAGCAGGCGGCGAACGTAGCGTGATGTGTCAGAGGTGTTCGGATGAACTTTGGCCACTACGAGGATGACTCGCCATCCCAGTCCTACGCACCGCACCGCATTGGTCGGCGAACGACTCGAACTAGGCACTCCCTGGCGGGGATTGAAATATGGTGCTGAGTGCATGGGTCGCTAGCCCGCCCCAACTACCGCACAGCACGCGGCGCATCCCGCGGTAGTGTTTTTACGTTGACGACAATGAGTTCCGCAAACCCTGCCCAGTGGGCAGGCCAGTGTGGTATTGAGTTTTCAGCAAGTTCGGCGGCACGACGTGTGGCGTTCGAAGGTGCTGAGAGATGCCCAACCCAAAGGCGCTTCGAGGGGAAACATGATCAGTTTGAAATCGCGAACAACCGGCTTGCCTAGTCGGCCGTCCACTGCGAGAGCAGGCGCGTTGGTGGTCGCCGCCTCATTACTGGCCGTGTTTGTGGCCGGATGCTCGAATCCCACATCCACCGAGGAAACCACCTCCGAGAGCGCGGGTGCTAGTTCGACGCCCGCCGCATCGGCCTCTACCTCAGCGGCGGCCAGCGCGCCCGCCTCCGAGCAGCCGCTGCCCGAAGGCCCACAGATCATCGCCGAGTCCGCGAGGACCACTGAGACACTGCGGTCGGTGCACCTGGTGCTGAAGTCCACCAACCTGCCCAACCTGCCGGTGGAGAGCGTCGATGCCGACGTTACCAACCTGCCGGAGGGTGCGGCCTCGGCAGTGGGCACCGCCAACTTCCGGCCCAGCCGTGATGAGGAATACGTGCAGACCGAGTTCCTCGCGGTGGACCGAGTCATGTACGTCAAGGCTCCCGACGGCAGCTACACCGATATGGGTGCGTCGGAGCGGATCTACGACCCGGGTGTGATCCTGGACAAGGACATGGGTCTGGCCCACGTCATCTCCGAGGTGCAGGATCCCGTCGTCATCGGCCGCGAAGACCTCGGCGGCGTCGCCACGATCAAGGTGGAGGGTTTCATCGCCCCCGACGTCATCGACCCCGTGGTGCCGCGACTGGGTGCCGATACCACCGAACCCCTGCCGGTCACGCTGTGGATCGCGGACGTACCGCCGCCCACCGCTGGGGAGGAGCCCACGATCGCCGATGACGCGCAATCAACCGGTGCAGGCCCGAATCTGGTTCAGATCAACATCGTCAGGGACGACGGCAACGTCAACGTCGTGCTGTCGAAGTGGGCCGAACCGGTGACCATTCCGACGCCGTAGGGCTTCAGGACACTGGCGTGATCCTTCGGACGTTTCCGGCCCGGGAAAGCGGCATGGCGGCTGCGGCCGCCACCGCGGCCCCGGGCCGGTTTCCGTCTTCCCGCAAGATATTCGGTCCACGGTCCCCACGGCGGGTCGCAGCCGCCCGGCCAAGAACGACACTTTTGAGCGCGGCAGCGCGGCGAAGCTGATGACGTAGCGGGTCTGTGGTGGGACACGTGGCGCTACGTCGGAGAAAATGGTTCCGCGTGGCGCCACGGTCATACCACAATCCCTACGACCCGAGCCGGTCAGAGACCGCTGATTGGGTCGCTTCGGGGGAACTTAATGCGCGTCCGCCCACTCGTAAGGGGTGGACATACCAAGATCGACGTGACCACGTGCTAGCCGGAGGAATGAGATGACCAACGAGCTCCCAGACGTGAAGGAGCGCCAAGCGCCTC
>JBPPMS010000173.1:0-3624 GCA_051306175.1 Mycobacterium sp.
GGTTCCGGCGTGGATGTTGACGGTGCGGCCGTGAAGCCATCGCAGTCCGAGCGTTGCAGGACTACTGTCCCGGCTATGACGAAGCCGGGGGAAGGCGATGAGCCGACTGGCTACATGGCCGATGCCGGCGCCCCGACCGAGATGGCCGGTGTTGCGGATGCGAACACTCAGGCCGCCCACGCGTGGGCCTTCGATGAGGAGCCCGAGTGGGAGCGAGAGAAGGCCTCGCCTGTCCGCATCGGGCCTGACCGGATCACCCCCGGCCGCATCACGGCTTTGTCGGTTGCCGCGGCGGTGGTGGTGATCGCCGCAGCCTCGGGCGTCGCGGTGTGGGTCCTGCGCGGCGATGAGCCTGCTGTCGAGTCAGCACCGCGTCCCGACCTGCTCAACGGTGTGTACCGCGTTGAATACCACTGGGATCGATCCACGTCCCGCGACGGCGGTCGCGACACGACGTGGGACGGGGAGGCTGCCGCAGGCCCGGCCCAGGACTGGCTGAACCTGACGTCGGCCTGCACGGACACCGACTGCATCGCGACCGGCGAGGTTCTCGGCCAGGACCGAACGCGGTTGGACGGAGCGCGGCTCATCACCTTCAGACTGGCCAATGGCAGCTGGCAGGACATTGCGCCCGCCCGGGTCAAGTCCACCTGTACCTATGACGACGGATCAGTCGCCGGGGAGTCCTGGACAACGGTGACGCTCGGCTTCACCCCGCGCCCGGACGGATCTTTCACCGGTGCGCTCACCACGGTTGTGGAGAGCGACGAGTGCGGGGATCAGGGGAACACAGTGGTGACGCCGTTGACGGCGGGTCGGGTGGGCGACGCGCTATAGCGGCCTGCCCCCATCGCGCGACATGGGCCCGAAGTGTGGCCCAAAGACTCTAATTGTCCGGGCAGTGTCGGCGTTGATTACTAGGTATGAACTCGAAATTGTGGATTGGCTGGAGCGCAGTAGTCATCGGCGTCTGCGCAGTGGTGTCGGCGTTCGCGCTGAGTTCGACTCAGGTCGGTCAGGGATTTGCGTTCGGCTTCGGCGCATTCGTGGTCTTCTTCGGGGCACTGTCCGTTCTTGCCCACAACCAGGTCCCCGACCACTGGGGCTTGGTGGTGGTCGGCCTGGCCATGTTCGTCGTCCCGTTCATGAGTAACGGCTACAACTACGACCCGGGCGCCTCATGGACATGCTGGGTGGCTGGGGGCCTCGCGATCATCGTCGGCGGCATCGGCTGGACGCATGACAGGACGCCGACCGAGTACGGCATCAGCGAGCCGGGAGACAGTCAGCGGTTGCGGCACGCATGGAGCTACAGGATTGGGCGACTCGCGTTGGCAGTGGGCCTTGCGAGCGTCGTTCTGGGTATTGCGTTTCACTCGACGCCGGCTGGGGCCGCAGTGTCCGTTGGTCTTGGCGGATTGATCGCTGTGGTCGCCGTCTGGTCGCTGCTGGCTTCGGACCCCACCCACAACTTCCTGACGCTCGCCATCACGGGATTCGCGCTGTTCCTGTCGCCGTGGGCGGCGGGATACGCGGGAGACACCATGGCGTGGACGGCGTGGGCGGCCGGCGCGCTGGCCACGGCGCTCGGCGTCGCGGGCTACCTGCGTGATGAGCGTCTGGACTTCGCCACTGCTGTTCGGGATGATTCGGCTGAGCGGTACCGCGAACAGTTCCGCTGACAGTTGGGGGCTGTGTGCTGGAGAGCTTGAGGCGCGTCGTTGCCGCTGCACTGTCGAGGGTGGGAAGCCCAAATCGCCTTGGCGTCTACGGGATTGACCTGGCATGTGAGAGAAGACAGCTGGGCACGGCAGGGCGCGACACAGTTGGGCGCCACCAATGTCACTGCTGCAGAAGGCTAAAGCCGCATGCGGGACATCACGATATGGAGCGGCTGCACAAGGCGACGTCTGCGCCGGGCTCACCGCCCCAAGTTGTCTAAGCGGCAATGACGCAACGTTCAAATGCCGTCCCTGGTCGGCCGCATTTGCCTGACATGTCCGCTGTTCGGGTGAATCTTTCTGTTGGCGAGCTTTGCTACCTCGGAAACGCCGCGACCACGTCGCCGCTGTGATATCAAATTTGGACGCAAACGCCCACAGTAGGCCGGTGATCAATCGACATGGATAGCGACCACGGTTTCCTGAACGGCGGTGACGGCGTCCCCGGCAGGCGGCAACGGCCCGACCGTCCCCCAGGGGCCGGACTAAACATGATTGGCGTCAGCGGCGTCCCTGCCCTCTTCGTGCACGAATGGCTGACCAAACGCCTGAATCTGCTCTGGGTCGTGTTGGCCACCCTAGGCGCCGTAGACTTGTTTCTTGCATTCGTCAATCTTGGCTCGGACTTGCTGGCTACGGTGGTGAACCTCGTATCGGGCGTCGTGAGCGTCGCAGCCGCCGTCGTCATCAAAGGTGCTTGGCGTCCCGCCGGTGAGTTGTTGGACCGTCTGTCGATCGGATGCATGTTCGTCATGTGGCTGACAGCTGTCTGGACACTCGTCACGGCCGCCATGCAGATTAGCTTTGTCCCAGAATGGATCGTGATGGGGCCGTTCTACCTCGTTGCCACGGTCCTCGCGATGATCGTGACGGGCACAGCGGCCGCCGCTATCAAAGCGATGGCTAACCAGCACACACAGACTCACCCCGACGATCCACCACAAGGATTGAATGGCGATCGCAACAACGACACGAGATGGAGTAGCCGCTCCATCGTGCTGGCGGTCATCGCGGGCTTGGCTACCCTCGTCGTACTGCCCGCGTTGTACATGAATTGGCAGGCGCATAAGGCCATGGATGAGGTAGGCGATTACCTCCGCGACAAGCAGACCGACATCGAGAGTTCGCAGACATCGGCCGCAGGGGACGATGCTCAGCGGTGGTCTCCGATCCTGGCGATGGAACTGCCCGAGCAGTTTGTGCGGGTGCCCAACGACAAGCCGGACTTTGAAGTTTGGCAGTATCCGTTCTCGATCCACGATGCCGACGGTTACAACGACTACGATTCCGTTGTCGTGCGGAAGATTGCGAAGCAGTTCCCAGGCAACGGTTGGCCGCGTTGCAACGGGGTGCCCGGGACGTGGAGTGATGGGACGCACAGCATCTCGGTTGAGTTCTTCCACGACGACGATGACGTCTTGATGAGTGTCATCTTTGACAGAAACACACCGTGCCCATAGCGGGCTCGTGAGCCGTTTCGCCGACAGCAATGCCGATTCCGGTTCCCCGCTGGCGTGCGTCCGTCTTTCGCCCTCCGCGCTGCGCGGGCCTCGGCATCCACCGGCGCCGCGAACGTACACCACGCGGCGCACACAGGATGCGGCCCCCGCCGAGGCGCCGCAGCGCACCCCGGTGGCGTATGCACCCGCGTCTCTCTGGCGTTTTTCCGAACTTCCGGATGCGAGAGCATCCGCGCACCTATCCAACTGGCGTAGTCCGTGACTCAAAGTTCGCTTCGTGGTGGCCGAAATACATGTCCAGCAATGAACACTAGGGTCTGCTGCACGATCAGGTGACAGTTTCGGTCACGCGGCCTGACTGGCCGGTGTGGTCATAATTGCCTCGAATTCGATCGGGGTCAACCGTCCGAGGCCGGACTGGCGTCGGCGTCGGTGGTAGGTCC
>JBPPMS010000174.1:0-13290 GCA_051306175.1 Mycobacterium sp.
CCGAAGTTACGGCGGGTTTGAGTCTGGTTTTGAGGTCTGATCTGCGGAGTTGACTGTTCGACACGTTCATTGTGTAGTCACTAATATTGTGGACTGCGTGGTGGATGTGGTGTAGAATCTGTTCATGCCCAAGGGGACTGGTGCAGTTCACATCGCTACACAACGCCGTAAGTACACCGGGAAAGATGGTGTCGAACGGGTCTACGAGTCACAATTGCTGCGACGGTCCTTCCGCGAGGACGGACGGGTGCGCAACGAGACGCTGGCCAACCTCTCGGTGCTGCCACCGGAGGCGATCGCGGCGATCAGGGCGATCCTGGCCGGCAAGAGCCTGGTCGATCCCGCCGCGGTGTGCACCGTGACCCGCGCTCTACCGCACGGACATCTGGCCGCGGCATCGGTCACCGCCAAGGCATTGGGCCTGCCCGGGCTGCTGGGCCCGACGTGCCGGCACCGTCAGGTCGCGATGGCGTTGATCCTGGCCCGCACGGTGGCCCCGGCCTCGAAGTTGGCGACCATCTCCTGGTGGGCCGACACCACCCTGGCCACCGATCTGGACCTCGCCTCGACCTCCACCGACGAGGTGTACGCGTCGATGGACTGGCTACTGACCCGCCAAGAGGCCATCGAGAAGAAACTCGCGGCACGCCATCTGGGCCCGGCGGTCAATCCGTCCCGGATCGCGATGTTCGACCTGTCCTCCTCGTGGGTGACCGGACGGCACTGCGACCTGGCTGCCCGCGGTTACTCCCGCGACGGGAAGAAGGGCTGCGAGCAGATCGAGTACGGGCTGCTCACCGATCCCGACGGGCGTCCCGTCGCGATCCGGGTGTTTCCCGGCAACACCGCCGACCCGACCGCGTTCACCCACGCGGTGACCGCGGTAAAAGACACCTTCGGGTTGCAGAACATGCTGATGGTCGGGGATCGCGGGATGATCACCTCCGCCCGCATCACCGCGCTGAAGGACCTCGGCGGGATCGGCTGGCTGACCGCGCTACGCGCCCCGCAGATCGCTGCGCTGGCCGCCGATGACGGACCGCTGCAAATGACGCTGTTCGATGAGCAGAACTTCGCCGAGATCACCCACCCCGACTACCCCGGCGAACGTCTCGTCGCGTGCCGCAACCCGCTGCTGGCCGCCGAACGGGCGCGTAAACGCGGTGAACTGCTCGCCGCCACCGAGGCCGCCCTGGCACCGATCATCGCCGCGGTCACCGCGGGCCGGGTCGCCGGCGCCGGGCCGATCGGGGTGAAAGCCGGCAAAATCCTGGGAAAGTTCAAGATGGCCAAGCACTTTCATCTCGACATCACCGACACCACCCTGACCATCAGCCGCGACACCGACCGCATCGACGCCGAAGCCGCCCTCGACGGCATCTACGTCCTGCGTAGCACCGCCACACCCACGGAACTCAGCACCGACGCGGTGATCGGGGCCTACAAGAACCTCGCCCAGGTGGAACGCGACTTCCGCAGCCTCAAAGCCATCGACCTCGACCTGCGCCCCATCCACCACCGCCTCGACGACCGCGTCAAAGCCCACGTCCTGATCTGCATGCTGGCCGCCTACCTGACCTGGCACATGCGTAAAGCACTGGCCCCGTTGACCTTCACCGACGAACACCCACCCACACGCCAGGACCCCGTCGCCCCCGCCCGGCGCTCAGCCGCCGCCGCCACCAAAGCCGCCCGCAAAACCACCACCGACACCGCACTACCAGCCCGCAGCTACCAGGCCCTGCTCACACACCTGGGCACCCTGACCCGAAACGACCTGCGCTACGGCGACAACGGCCCCATCGTGCCCACCCTGACCGCACCCACCGACACCCAACGACGCGCATTCGACCTCCTGGGCGCCGCCGTCCCACTCACACTGACCTGACGTCGACAGAAAACACCACCCCAAAACAACAAAACCACCAGGTAAAACCCCGAAAACGCCGCCCTCAACGCCGTAACTTCGGCCTAGATGTAGAGACGAGAAGCGCCCACCGTCAGTCTTCTCCGCCTCCGACGTGTGCGCCGCCCCGGATCGCCATCAGCGTCGCCGCCAACTCGTCGGGCTTGACCAGCACCTCACGTGCCTTCGAGCCCTCCGAAGGCCCGACGATGCTGCGCGTCTCCATCAGGTCCATCAGCCTGCCCGCCTTGGCGAACCCGACCCGGAGCTTGCGTTGCAGCATCGACGTCGAGCCGAACTGCGAGCTCACCACCAATTCGACGGCCTGCAGGAAGACCTCCATGTCGTCGCCGATATCGGGGTCGACGTCGGTGCGCTCGCCGGTGGGTTTGGCGGCGGTGACGCCCTCGGTGTACTCGGGCTCGGCCTGGTCCTTGCAGGCGGCGACGACGGCGTAGATCTCCTCGTCACTGATGTACGCGCCCTGGAATCGCACCGGCTTGTTGGCGCCCATCGGCAGGAACAGCCCGTCTCCCATACCGATCAGCTTCTCCGCGCCCTGCTGGTCCAGGATGACGCGGCTGTCGGTCAGCGACGACGTCGCGAAAGCCAGCCGGGACGGCACGTTGGTCTTGATCAACCCCGTCACCACGTCGACCGACGGTCGCTGGGTGGCCAGGATGAGATGGATGCCCGCGGCGCGGGCCTTCTGCGTGATCCGCACGATGGCGTCCTCGACGTCGCGCGGCGCGGTCATCATCAGGTCGGCGAGCTCGTCGACGATCGCGATGATGTAGGGGTAGGGCTTGTAGACACGTTCGCTGCCCAACGGTGTGGTGATGACGCCGGATTTCACGTTCTTGTTGAAGTCGTCGATATGGCGAACCTTGTTGGCCTGCATGTCCTGGTAACGCTGTTCCATCTCCTCGACCAGCCACGCCAGCGCCGCCGCGGCCTTCTTGGGCTGCGTGACGATGGGTGTGATGAGGTGCGGTATGCCTTCGTAGGGCGTGAGTTCCACCATCTTGGGGTCGATCAGGATCATCCTGACCTCGTCCGGCGTTGCGCGTGCCAGCAACGAAACCAGCATCGAGTTGACGAAGCTGGACTTGCCGGAACCGGTGGAGCCGGCGACCAGCAGGTGCGGCATCTTGGCCAGGTTCGCCGAGATGAAATCGCCCTCGATGTCTTTGCCGAGCCCGATCACCAACGGATGATGGTCACGACGTGTCGACGGGGCGGTGAGCACGTCGGCGAGGCGCACCATCTCGCGGTCGGTGTTGGGCACCTCGATGCCGACAGCGGATTTGCCGGGGATCGGCGCCAGCATGCGCACGCTCTCGGTGGCCACCGCGTAGGCGATGTTCTTCTGCAGCGCGGTGATCTTCTCGACCTTGACGCCGGGGCCCAGTTCGACCTCATAACGCGTGACGGTCGGCCCCCGCGTGCAGCCGGTGACGGCCGCGTCGACCTTGAACTGTTCCAGGACCGACTGAATGACCTCGACCATCTTGTCGTTGGCCGCGCTTCGCAGCTTGGGCGGATCGCCCGCAGCGAGCAGGTTCAGCGATGGCAACGAGTACTCGCCGTCGACCACCCGGTCCGCTACCGGCTCGAGCGCGAGCTGACGGCCCACTGGTTCGACGCTCTCGGACTCGACCACCGTCGGAGCCCTCTTGCGCTTCGGTGCGGGTTTTTCGATCTCGGCTGGCGGGACGGGCGGCGACTCGTCCGCGGCCGGATAATTGTCCATCGGTGTCGGCCATGCCGGCGGCTCGTCGTCGCGTACGGGCTGGTCGAAGTAGCCGTCGGAGAAGTCGTCGGCACCTTCGTCGGTGTCGCCGCGCGCGTCGTAGTAGTAGTAGTCGTCATCGTCGTAGTAGTCGTCATCGTCGTAGTAGTCGTCGCCGCGCGCGAACATCCGGGTGCTGAACATGTCCCGCAGGGTCGACGGCACTTCGCGGATGGTGGTACCGGTCACCAGCAGCAGCCCGAACAATGCGGCGATGAACAGCAGCGGCGCTGCGATCCATACCGTCACTCCGTCGGACAGCGGCCCGCTGATGGCGAAACCGACGAAGCCAGTCGCGTCTTCGCGACCCGCAGGCGTCTGGGGCGAGCCCGACCACAGGTGCCACAGCCCGAGCACCGGCAGCGCCACCATGGCGACACCGAGAATCATCCGCGGCCGCGACTCCGGATCCGGCTCGGTGCGCATCAGCGTCACTGCCACCACCGTAAGCAGAATCGGTAGCAGTACGACCGCCCCGCCGATGAGGACTCGGTAGGCGGTGTCGATCCAAGCACCGACCGGACGTGCGGCGTCGAACCACGAACTCGCCGCGATGACCACCGCGAGGCCGAGCAGGGCCAGCGCGACCCCATCGCGGCGGTGGCCAGCCTCGATCTCCCGTGCGCGCCCGATCGAGCGGGCACCGGAGCCGACCCCCTTGGCCATCAGCAGCCAGGTGGCGCGGACGCCTCTTCCCACGGCCTGGCCCGCGGTGGCAACGGGTGAGCCGGAACGGCGACGGGCCGGCTTGCGGCGCGCCGCAGCCCTCCCGGACGAACGGGGTCGAGGCGAACGGGGTCGGGACGGACCCGCAGACCTTTCTCGCGAACCAGCTCCCGACCTGCCGGTTCGTCCACCGGTCCCCGCCGTGGTCTTGCTTGCCATGCGCGCAAGCCTAGTCGCAAACACCCCATTAGAACCATTCGCAACACGGGCAACAGAAGCGATTGCTTCGTCAGCTGCCCGCCCTGGCGGATCACAGGTGGGCTAATGTGTTCGGCGTCACGCTGAGCTGCTGAACCCACCACCTCGAGGAGCCCCCCGGATGCCCGTTGTCGTCGTCGCCACCATGATCGCCAAGCCGGAATCGATCGACTTCGTTCGGGACGCCTGCACGCGGGCCGTCGGCGAGGTCCACGACGAACCCGGATGCGAGCTCTACGCGCTCACCGAGGCCAACGGAACCTTCGTGTTCATCGAGCAGTGGGCGGACGACGACGCTTTGAAGACACACAGCGGCGCTCCCGCGGTGGCCAAGATGTTCGGGGCGATCGCCGAACACCTTGATGGCGCGCCCGACATCAAGATGCTGGCACCGGTCATCGCCGGCAATCCGTCCAAAGGGCAATTGAAGGTCTGACGTGGGCACCGTCACCGGCAAGGCCGCGTTGATCACCGGCGCGCTCGTAGCGCTGGCCGAGACGTTCCTGCTTGGCGGGGCCCAAGTGTTGGCCGCGAGCAGTTGTTGAGCCATCGTCGACGTCTACGGCGGTATCTGCGCCGAAAACTGGGCGCCGACCGGTTAGTCACAGTGCGAGGAATGGGCTATCGGCTCGACGAGGCCCGGTAACCCCGGTGGGTGTTGACGAGGGGCGCTACATGAGATGGCTCTCATGTAGCCCTCACCCCGACCTCACCAACTTACCGCACCGTCAATATTGTGACCGATGTTTCTCACGTTGCCTCCCCGGCGCGGTCGTTGAAGTCGATCTCGATGACCGTCGGGACGATCATGGGCTGGCGGCGGTAGCTCTCCCCTACCCATTTTCCGACGGCGCGGCGCACGGCCTGCGCGATGCGTCCGGGATCGGCCACGTGCTCAGCCGTCAGCCTCTCCATCTCGGCCGCGACCTTGAGGGCGGCCGATTCGAGAGCCTTGGGATCCTCGGAGAAGCCACGGGAATGAAGGCGCGGTGGCGCCACGAACTTTCCGGTGCCGCGTCGCGTCACCACCGTCACGGCGATGAAACCCGCACTCAAGACCAGACGTTCGCCCAGGGTCGCGTCGCCGACGTCACCGGTGATCAGGCCGTCGACAAACAGCTTCCCGACCGGGACTCCACCCGCGATGCTGGCCTTGCCCGCTAGCAGATCGACGCTGACTCCGTTTTCGGCCACCATGATTCGATCCTCGGGCACCCCGGACTTGACCGCCAGGGCGGCGTTGGCGCGCAGATGCCGCCAAGTGCCATGCACCGGCATCACGTTGCGCGGCCGGACCCCGTTGTAGAGAAACAGCAGTTCACCCGCGTAGGCGTGGCCCGAAACGTGAATGCGCACTTGCTGATTGGTGACAACCCTGGCGCCGATCTTGGCCAGTGAGTCGATCACGCCGTAAACGGCTTCTTCGTTGCCGGGGATCAATGACGACGACAGGATGATCAGGTCGCCGTCGCTCAGCGTGATGCTGCGATGCTCACCGCGCGACATCCGTGACAGCGCCGCCATCGGCTCGCCTTGGGTGCCCGTGGTGATCAACACGATCTGCTCAGGGGACATCATTTCGGCCGCACCGATATCGACCACGTCGGAGTCGGCGACGTTGAGGAAACCGAGATCCTTGGCGATGCCCATGTTGCGCACCATCGAGCGGCCGACGAACGACACCCGTCTACCCAGTGCCACCGAGGCGTCGATGATCTGTTGGACGCGAGCCACGTTGGAAGCGAAGCACGCCACGATGACGCGGCCTTCGGCACCGCGGATCAACCGGTGCAGGTTGGGTCCGATCTCACTTTCCGACGGGCCCACTCCGGGGATCTCGGCGTTGGTGGAATCGCAGAGAAACAGGTCGACGCCGGAGTCGCCCAGTCGCGACATGCCCGGCAGATCGGTGGGTCTGCCGTCGAGTGGCAGCTGGTCCAGCTTGATATCGCCGGTGTGCAGGACGGTGCCCGCGCCGGTGTGCACGGCGATGGCCAGCGCGTCCGGGATGGAGTGGTTGACAGCGAAGTACTCACAGTCGAAGACGCCGTGATTACTGCTCTGTCCCTCCGCCACCTCGACGAATACCGGTTTGATCCGGTGCTCACGGCATTTGGCCGCCACCAGCGCGAGGGTGAACTTCGAGCCGACGATCGGGATGTCGGAGCGCATCTTGAGCAGGAACGGGATAGCGCCGATGTGGTCTTCGTGAGCGTGGGTGAGCACCAGCGCCTCGACGTCGTCGAGGCGGCCCTCGACATGGCGCAGGTCGGGCAGGATCAGGTCGACGCTGGGCTCGTCGTGCGTCGGGAATAACACGCCGCAGTCGATGATGAGCAACCGGCCGAGGTGCTCGAAAACGGTCATGTTACGGCCGATTTCGCCGATCCCACCCAGCGCGGTCACGCGGAGGGCGCCGGGCGCCAGCGGCCCCGGCGGTGTCAGATCGGTGTTCACCGAAGTCACCGCAGGATGCCCGCAGCACGCATGTCGGTGGCCAAGTCGTCGACCTGCTCCGCGGTGGCAGGCATCTGCGGCAGTCGGGGTTCGCCGGCCTCAATTCCGAGCAGGCGCAGTCCTGTCTTGGCCAGCGTCACCCCGCCGAGGCGGTTCTGGGCGTGGTTTAGCGGGCCGAGGCCGACGCTGATCTTGCGGGCGGTCGCGACGTCGCCGGAGGTAAACGCCGACAGCATCTCTCGCAGTTGACCCGCCGCGACATGGCCCCAGACACTGATAAAACCGATGGCGCCCATGGCCAGCCAGGGCAGGTTCAACGCGTCGTCGCCGGAGTAGTAGGCCAGTCCGGTCTCGGCGATTATCTGTGCGCCGCCGGGCAGGTCGGCTTTGGCGTCCTTGATCGCCACGATGTTGGGGTGCGCGGCGACCGTGCGGACGGTGTCCCATTCGATCGGCACTACCGAGCGCGGCGGGATGTCGTACAGCACCACCGGCAGCGCGGTGGCGTCGGCGACGGTGGTGAAATGGGCCACCAATCCGCTCTGGGGTGGCCGCGAGTAGTAGGGCGTGACCACCAGAAGGCCGTGCGCTCCCGCAGCTTCGGCGCGCTTGGCCGAATGCACGCTATGGGCGGTGTCGTAGGTGCCTACGCCCGCGATGACGCGGGCGCGGTCGCCGGCGGCGTCCAGCACCGCCTCCAGCAGCGCGACCTTCTCGTCATCGGTGGTGGTGGGTGATTCGCCGGTGGTACCCGACACCACCAGACCGTCGCAGCCGGAGTCCACCAGGTGCGTGGCCACCTTCTTGGCGGCGTCCAGATCCAGCGAGCCGTCCGGGCTGAACGGCGTCACCATGGCAGTCAACACGGTGCCCAGGCGCGCGCCGACATCCATTCCGCTGGTGCTCACGGGGAACTAGGTTACCCGCGGCGTCAGGATTCGGTCGCCAGTGGTGACGTGGCGACTTCTGTGCCGTCGGCCAGGGTGTAAATCTCGAAGTCGCCGAACGCTGCGGGAGCAGCGGCCTCCAGTTCCCGCAGACAGGCGATCGCCAATCTGCGGATCTCCACGTCGGCGTGCTCGCTGGCCCGCATCGCGATGAAATGCCGCCAGGCCCGGTAGTTTCCGGTGACGACGATCCGTGTCTCGGTGGCGTTGGGCAGCACGGCGCGGGCGGCCTGCCTGGCCTGTTTGCGCCGCAATGTTCCCGGTTGGTCACCGAACTTGGCTTCCAGACCTGCCAGCAGTTCGGTGTAGGCGACGCGGCCCGCGTCGGCGGCGGCAAGGAAGAGTTCGGTCAGCTCGGGATCGTCTTCGATGCCGGGCGGCACCACCACCTGCGAATCGTGTTCCGGCACGTAGCGTTGCGACAGCTGCGAGTACGAGAAGTGCCGGTGCCGGATCAGCTCGTGAGTGCAGGACCGTGAGATGCCGGTGATGTAGAAGCTCATCGACGCGTGCTCCAGGACGCTGAAGTGCCCGACGTCGATGATGTGCCGCAGGTAGGTGGCGTTGGTGTTGGTGCGTGGGTTGGGCTTGTCCCAGCTTTGGTAGCAGGCGCGCCCGGCGAACTCGAGCAGCGCCTCGCCGCCGTCGGCGTCCGTCGTCCACTCGACGTCAGGAGGCGCCGCGAACGCGGTTTTGGCGATCAGCTGTACGCGCAGCGGGGCGATCTGGGCCACGGCGGTGAGCCTAACGTGAACTGACAATCCGCCCCGTGCTACCTAGACTCCTCGACCTGGGGACCCTGGCAGACCTTGAGGCGAGAGTGGCCGCGATCGAGGCATCGCAGGCCGAATTATCGGGGGTGCTCGCGGCCGTCAACCCATTAGCCCGGCTGCTCGCAAGCCGCGGAACGCCGCGTAGGGCGTAGCTTATCAGCGTCGCCGCCTGCCACTGAAGGTCGCTGCTTCGAAACCCAACCCACTAAGCGCCGCCCCCAACGCCCCCACCAGATCGCCACGTTGGCCCACGGTCACGGCGTCGACCCCCAACCAGCCGGCCATCAACCGCAACTCCACCGCCAGCGCCGCGGCAACGTGCGCACGGTCCTGCCCCGGTTCGCTGAATGCGCCCACCACGTGCAGCGCTTCCGGCGTGCGCTTGAGGTCGACCCGGCCGACCAGGTGCCCGTCGAGCAGGAACGGCCACACGTAGTAGCCGAACTGACGCTTGGGCGCCGGGGTGTAGATCTCGATCCGGTAGTGAAAATCGAACAGCCGCTCGACGCGGGGTCGAAAAAAGATCAGTGGGTCGAACGGGCACAGCAGCGCGGTGCCACGGTCGCTGCGCGGCACCGGTTGCCCCACCCGCAGATAGGCGGGCGCGGTCCACCCGTCCACCTCGACGTGCTCCAGCTCGCCCTCGACCACCAGCTGGGCCAATGCGGGTTTGCACTGCGCGGCCCCCATCCGGAAGTAGTCGCGGATGTCGGCTTCGGTACCGATGCCCAGCGCTGTGGCTGCGCGCAGCGTGAGCTCGCGTACGGCGGCGTGGTCGTCCAGCTCGCGCGCTACCACCTCCTCGGGAAGCACCTTTTCGGTGAGGTCGTAGTGTCGCGCGAACCCCACCCGCGTCGCCGTCGTCAACGCCCCCGAAGCGAACAACGCCTCTGCCACCCACTTGGTGTCGCTGCGGTCCCACCACGGCCCCTTGCGGCCGCGGGGCTCCGATTCCAGATGCGCCTCGATCTGTCCCGCGGTGCAGGGGCCGAGTGCGTCGACGGCAGCCAGGATGTCCTCGGCCAGCTGCGGGTTCTTCCGCACGATTTCCTTGCCCCAGCGTCCGTCGGCGTATTCACGCATTCGCCAACGCAGCAGAGGCCAGTCGTCCATCGACATCAGCGCCGCCTCGTGGGCCCAGTATTCGATGAGCAACCGAGGCGCCTTCGCACTGTGGCTCCACGCCGCGCGGTCGAGCACGTCGCGGTCGTACGGTCCGAGCCTGCTGAACACCGGTGCGTAGTGGGCGCGCACGCTCACCGACACCGAATCCATCTGTAGCACCTGGATGCGCGAGATCAGCCTGCGCAGGTGGGCGCGATTCACCACGCCCCGTGGCGCCGCTTCATAAAATCCCTGCGCCGAAACAGCGACTCGGCGCGCATGGGCGACCGTCAGCTTCACCGCCGGGTGTAGGTGGAGAATCGGTAGCGCAGGCCGGACTGGCTGTCGCGCCAGTCGCCCGTCACCCCCTGCCAGTCTTCGTCGAGCACCGGCGCCATGGAGTCGTCGTCCTCGCGGCGCAAGTCGATCTCCACCTCGGTGACCTCACACCGATCGGCGAACGGTAGCGCCAAGATGTAGATCTCGGCGCCGCCGATCACCCAGAGGTCGCCGTCGGCCAGGGCGTCGTGCACCGAGGTCACCACGTCAGCTCCGTCAGCATGGAAATCAGCTTGCCGGGTGAGTACGACATTTCTGCGTCCCGGCAGGGGACGCACGCTCTTCGGCAACGATTCCCAGGTCAACCGCCCCATCACCACGGTGTGACCCACCGTGAGTTCCTTGAAGCGGGCCTGGTCTTCCGGCAGCTGCCACGGGATGCGGTTTCCGCGGCCGATAACGCCAGAGTTCGACTGGGCCCAGATGAGGCCCGTGGTCATACCGCCACGGGTGCTTTGATTCCCGGATGCGGGTCGTAGTTCACAATAGCGACGTCCTCATAGGTGTAGTCGAAAATCGAATCACGTTGCGCCAGAACCAGTTCCGGATATGGCCTGGGATCCCGGCCCAGTTGGAGCGCGACCTGGTCGACGTGGTTGTCGTAGATATGGCAGTCGCCGCCGGTCCAGATGAACTCGCCGACGCCCAACCCTGCCTGCGCGGCCATCATGTGGGTGAGCAACGCGTAACTGGCGATATTGAACGGCACCCCGAGAAACAGGTCGGCGCTGCGCTGATACAGCTGGCACGAAAGCTTGGAGTCGGCGACGTAGAACTGGAAGAACGCGTGACACGGCGGCAGTGCCATCCGCGGGATCTCGCCCACGTTCCACGCCGACACGATGTTGCGCCGGGAATCGGGGTCGGACTTCAACAGCTGCACCGCCGCGGCGATCTGGTCGACGTGGCCACCCGACGGCGTGGGCCACGAGCGCCACTGCACACCGTAAACAGGACCGAGATCCCCTGTGGAGCTTGCCCATTCATCCCAGATGGTGACTCCGTGCTGATGCAGCCAGCCCACGTTGGAGTCACCGCGCAGGAACCACAGCAGCTCGTAGATCACCGACTTGAGATGCACCTTCTTCGTTGTGATCAGTGGGAAACCGGCCGCCAGGTCATAGCGCAGCTGCCGGCCGAACACACTGCGTGTGCCGGTGCCCGTGCGGTCGGCTTTCGGTGTACCTTCATCGAGCACCAGGCGCAGCAGATCCTCGTACGGCGTGGCAATCGGCACTCGGTCAGCTTACTTCCTGCCATTTCCCCGTCGCTTCGCTCGCCCCGTCCGACACGCAGAGTAGAACGGATGCCATGCCGACCACCCAAGAGACGGTGACAACCCCCGACGGTCAGTGCAGAGTGACCTTTGCGACGCCCGACGGAGACGGGCCCTGGCCGGGAATCGTAATGTACCCGGATGCGGGCGGTCCCCGCCAAGTCTTCGACGATATGGCCACTGAGCTGGCCAGTTACGGTTACGTAGTACTGGTCCCCGACGTCTACTACCGCAGCGGGGATTGGGCTCCATTCGACATGGGGACCGTGTTCAGCGACGAGAGCGAACGCAACCGCCTGTACGAGATGATCAAATCGGTGACCCCCAATGCGATGGCCAGCGACGCCGCGACACTTTTCTACTACCTGTCGTTTCGACGCGAGGTCGACGGCGACAAGTTCGGCACGACGGGCTACTGCATGGGCGGGCGGGCGTCGCTCACCGTGGCGGGACGCCTTCCTGGCGAGGTTGCTGCGGCGATGTCATTCCACGGCGGCGGGCTGGTGTCCGACGATCCGGCCAGCCCGCATCTGCTGGCCGACAAGATCACTGCGGCGGTGTATGTCGGCGGCGCCGAGAACGACGCGTCGTTCACACCTGAGCACGCTGCGACGCTGGACAAAGCGCTCACCGCGGCAGGCGTCGAGCATACCATCGAAACCTATTCGGCCGGGCACGGTTTCGCGGTTCCCGACAACGGTCCCTATGACGAAGCTGCGGCACGGCAGCATTGGGACGCGATGAAAGACTTCTTCGCCAAGCACCTAAGACTGGGCTGAGCCTGACTCAGCCGGGCCGCGACGTCGTGAGTGCAGGAACGTGGCCACGGCACGGGCGACGCCACGGGCCGCGTAGACCGCGGCGATGAACGACACCACCAGCAGGACGATGAACATCAGCAACCAGTTGGAGCGGGTGTGGCTGATGTTCCACCAGATGATGGTGAACAGCACCGTGCAGATGAACACGACGATGTCGCGCCAGTTGCCGGTATACGACGACGCGAGCTGACGGATTTCGCGGTTGCGGTTCACCCCCGCGACGATGTCGTCGATCCGCATGTCGATGGTGCGTTGCAGCGCGGCGCGTCGTTCCGTCTGTTCCGGCGGAAGGTGATCGAGCAAGTCCATATCGGCTTTGATGGACGCCCGGATGTCGGGACCTTTCATGTTGCCCGCGGCGAGCCCGAGCAGGGCACCGCCTGCGATCGGCGCGCCTGCCAGTGCGAGTTCGGCGATACCGGCCATGGTCTCGTCCCCCTTTTGTCGGCTGTCATGTTATTGCTTCACATTCACCCGTCACCAGCGCCACCTCCGCCGCCCTGCTCCAGATTCCACCTCCCGCACCACGAGAACACGCGGACGTGGGCGCGATCTCGCGGGCAGGTGCAAGCCGGTAAGTGGCTATCCCATCAAGTGTGCGGCGATGGTCCCGCCGAGCTCCCGGCACGCTTCCAGGTCGGGCTTCTCCGGCTTGCCCGAAACCACAATGTACTCAGCGGCTTTCACCCAGCCGAGTCCGGTGGTGATGGATGAGACGCCGCGTTCCGCCCCCTCGGTGCCTTCGTTGCCGTGCAGGTACAGGCCGAAGGGGCGGCCGCTGGTGGCGTCCAGGCACGGGTAGTAGCAGACGTCGAACGCGTGCTTGAGAGCTCCGCTCATGTAACCCAAGTTGGCCGGGGTCCCGAGGATGTAACCGTCAGCCTCCAGCACGTCGGTCGGCGATACGGTGAGCGCGGGTCGGCGCATGACCTCCACGCCGTCGATCTCCGG
>JBPPMS010000175.1:0-12703 GCA_051306175.1 Mycobacterium sp.
GGGCGTAGCCCGGCGACAGCCGGCGCATCAGCCACGGTTCGTGCTCGCCGGTCTTCACCTTGAGCAGATAGAAGGCGAGCACCGGGATCAGCGTGAGCGAGAGCAGCAATGCCGATGCCAGCGCCAGAACGATGGTGAGCGCCACCGGCGAGAACAGCTTTCCCTCCAGCCCCTCCAGCGTCAGCAGCGGCAGGAACACGATGGCGATGATCGCCAGGCCCGATGCGACAGGCTTGGCCACTTCCACGGTGGCGACGAAGATATTGTGCAGCTTCCCCGTCTTGGCGTGTTCCTGGTCCGACAACCGCTCGACGACGTTTTCGACCACCACCACCGCCCCGTCGACCAGCATGCCCACGGCGATGGCGAGACCGCCCAGGCTCATCAGGTTGGCAGTCAGGCCGATGGAGCGCATGAAGATGAAGGTCAGCAGCACGGCCATCGGCAGGGCCAGCGCCACGATCACCGACGCGCGGATATCGCCCAGGAACAGCAGCAGCAGGATCACCACCAGCACGGTGGCTTCAAGCAGCGCCCGCTCGACCGTGCCGACGGCGCTTTCGATGAGGATCGAGCGGTCGTAGAAAGCGGCGACGCTCATCCCTTGCGGCAAGGTGGCCTCGATCTCGGCAAGGCGTTGCTTCACCCCGGCCACGACCTTCGAGGCGTCCGCGCCGCGCAGGCCGATGACGAGGCCCTGCACCGCCTCGCCCGTGCCGTTCCTGGTGACCGCGCCGTAGCGGGTGAGGCTGCCGGATCGCACCTGCGCGACGTCGCCGATGCGGACCGGGGCGCCCGACGCGGTCCGCACCACGGTGTTGGCGAGGTCTTCCAGCGTGCGGATCGCCCCGGTCGAGCGCACGATCAGCGCTTCCTCGCCGGTCGTCAGGCGGCCCGCGCCATCATTGCGGTTGCCCGCATCGATCGCCGCCGCAAGATCGGCAGTGCTCAGGCCCGCCGCTGCCAGCGCGGCATTGTCGGGCGCGACCTCGAACGTCTCGACAAAGCCGCCGAGCGCGTTGACATCCGCCACGCCCGGCACCGTGCGCAGCGCCGGCCGGATGATCCAGTCGAGCACGCGGCGCTTTTCCGACAGGCTCTGCGGGCCTTCGAGGGTGAACATGTACATGTCCGACAGGGGCGTGGAGATCGGGGCCATCCCGCCCTCGACCATGTCCGGTAGGTCGGCCATGACGGCGTTCAGGCGCTCCGCCACCTGCTGGCGGGCCCAGTAGATGTCGGTGCCATCCTCGAAGTCGATGGTGATGTCCGCAATCGCGTATTTGGCGACCGAGCGCAGGACGCTTTGATCGGGGATGCCGAGCATCTCCATCTCGATCGGGCTGATGACGCGGCTTTCCACTTCCTCCGGCGTCATGCCCGGCGCCGTGAGGATGATCTTCACCTGCGTGGTGCTGATGTCGGGGAAGGCGTCGATCGGCAAAGTGGCGAACGACCAGGCACCGATCCCCGCGAGCAGGGTGGCGAGGCCGAGGACGGCGAGACGCAGGTCGAGCGCCCGTTCGATCAGCTTGCGCAGCATCCGCCTACTCCGCCGCCGCCTTGAGCTCGGCGACGCCGCTGATGGCGACGATCTCGTCCGCTTCCAGCCCGTCCGACAGCACCGTCCGGTCGCCCGCCTCGGCCACCACCACGACCGGACGGGGAACGAACCCGTTCCCCCGGCGCACGAACACGTGCGGCCTGCCGCCGATCCGCGTGACGGCCCGGCTCGGCACCGATACGCCGGTCTGGTTTGCAGAGCCGATGATCACGGCCATCACGTTCTGTCCCGGCACGAGCCCCGGCGCGGCGCCGATCGTCGCCTTGGCCATCACCGAGCGCGACACAGGATCGATGGACGGGGCGACCGAAAGGATCCGGCCGCCGACGGGCAGCGTCTCGCCATTGTCCAGCGGCAGGTTCACCTCGATCGCCATGCCGGGGCGCACCGCGCGTGCCAGCCGTTCGGGCAATGCGAGGTCGAGCCGATAGGCATCGGTCGCCTCGATCACGAAGGGGGCGCTCATCAGGTCGACCGGGCCGCCGGTCTCGACCCCGACATGCGAGACGCGCCCGCCGATCGGGGCGCGCAGCGTCATCATGCCGTCCGGGCCGGCACCGGCGAGCGAGGCGAGGCGGCGATTTTCGGCAGCGGTCACGCGCGCCTGTTCGAGCCGGGCATTGGCCTCGTCCGCGCGAGCCCGCGCGATGATCCCTTCCTGCGCCAGCTGGCCGAGACGCGCCGCCTGGGCCTCGGCGAGCCGCACCTCGCTGTCGGCGCGGGCGAGATCAGCACCGATCCGCAAGGGCTCGGCCGCGCGCACGATGGCGAGCGGCTGCCCGCGCGATACGCCCTGCCCCTCGATCACCAAGACGCGGACCACTGCTCCGGGAAAGGGCGCGGTGACCGCCACCCGGGCTTCCGGCGGCAGCGTCACCGTGGCGGGCACCGTGCCGAGCGGCCGGGCGGTGGTGGCCTTGGCGGCGGCGGTTTCCATCGCGGGGGCGGCGGCGATGGCGCCGTCCGCCTCCTGTTCGCCGGCGTCGCCCCGATCCGCCACCTCGTCCGAACAGCCCGGCAGGGTGAGGATCGCCACCAGGGCGGCGAGCGGAAGGAGGCGGTGCGGTCTCATGCCCGCTGCCTTGGGCGGTCAAGCTGACAACAACTTGTCAGACTGCCAGCTTGTTGTCAGCTTGGTCGCGCATCGCGGGCAGGCAAAAGGGAATGGCGCGCATTGTGGTCGCGGGAGAGAGTGCATGCGAGTGCTGCTGGTTGAGGACGATCCGGAACTGGGCCGCAGGCTCGGCGACCGGCTCCGCGCCGCCGGTTATGCTGTGGACCTTGCGACGAATGCGGAACAGGCCCGGCACTGGCCCGATCTCGACAGGATGGCGGCGATCATCCTCGATCTCGGCCTGCCCGACGGGGACGGCATCGAATTGTTGAGAGGCTGGCGGGCACAGCGCATCGCCTGCCCGATCCTGATCCTGACCGCCCGGGGCAGCTGGCAGGACAAGGTCGAGGGCCTCAACGCCGGGGCCGACGATTTCGTCGTCAAGCCGGTCCGCTTCGAGGAATTGCAGGCCCGCCTCAACGCCCTGTCCCGCCGCCACCTCGGCAAGCGGCACGGCAGGCTGGAAGTGAACGGCCTGCGGCTCGACCCGGTGGGCCGGGCGGTAGAGAACCACGGCCAACCGATCGCGCTCAGCCGCAAGGAATTCGGCCTGCTGCATCTGTTCATGCGCCGCGCCGGGCAGGTGCTCGCGCAAGGAGACATTCTCGAGGATCTCTACGACCTGGAAGCGGAGCGCGAACTCAACACGGTGGAAGTGCTGGTCGGCCGCTTGCGGCGCAAGATCGGGCGCGAGCGGATCACCACCCTGCGCGGGATGGGCTACAGGTTCGAGAAGTGAGCGCGCCGCGCATCACCACCGGCAGTTTGCGGCTGCGCTTTCTCCTCGCGGTGATGCTGTGGGTGGCGCTGGGGGTGGCCGGCATCTGGTTCACCGCCACCCGCGTCTTCGAACGGCATATCGAGGAGATGTACCACGAAGAGCTGGAGGTCCATGTCCGCGAGCTCGCCCGCCTGACCGAACTGGACGAGAACGGCCGCCCGCGGCTGACGAGGCCGCTGTCCGACCCGCGTTTCGAATTCCCCCTGTCAGGGTTCTACTGGCAGATCAGCGTGCCCGGCCGCCCGGTCCTGCGGTCGGACAGCATGACCAGCGGGCAACTCGACGAAAGCGTCGCCCGGTCTGCCGGCATCGCTCACACAGTGGGAGCCGGGCCGACGGGGCCTGCCATCATCTATGGTGCGGTCAGGGAGGGGCCTGCGGGCGAGATGATCCGCATCCTGATCGCCACCGACCAGAGCGAGCTGGACGAGGATATCGCATCCTTCACCAACGAACTGGTCGTCTGGCTGGCGATCCTGGCCGCTCTGCTGCTGGCAACCGGCATCGCGATCATCAGCTTCGCGCTGCGACCGCTCAGCCGGCTGGGTCGGGCGATTGCGCGGCTGCGCGCCGCGCAGGCCGACAAGCTGGAGGGCCGCTATCCCGCCGAGATCGCCCCGCTGGTCACCGACCTCAACGAATATATCCGGCAGAACAGCGAGATCGTGGCCCGTTCGCGCGTGCAGGCGGGCAATCTGGCGCACTCGCTGCGGACCCCCCTCGCCATCCTCACCGACGAGGCCGAGCGGATCATGCAGGACGAGCGGTGCGCATCTTCGGGCCGGGTGCTGCTCGAGCAAGTCGACAAGATGGGGTGGCAGATCGACTATCAGCTTGCCCGGGCGCGCTCCGCCGCCGGCGCCCGCGTGCCGGGGAGCCGCGCCATGCTCCCGGAAGTCGCGATTCCGATCATCAATGCCATGCGGCGCCTGCATCCCGGCAAGCACTTCGAACTCGCTGGCATGGACGCGCCGGTGGTTGTTCCGGCCGATCCGGTGAACCTGGCCGAACTGCTCTCGATCCTGCTGGACAATGCCGGCAAATGGGCGCGCGAGACGGTGCGGCTGGAGATCTCCCGCACCGGCTGCGACCGGCTCACGATCACGATCCGCGACGACGGGCCGGGAATGTCGGAGGAACAGATCGGCAAGGCGTGCGACATCGGAAGCCGGTTCGACCCGTCCATGCCGGGGTCGGGCCTGGGCCTCGCCATGGCGCGGGACATCTGCAACGATATCGGCGCGCAACTGGTGCTCCGTTCCGGACCGGGCGGCCTGAGCGCCTGCATCGATCTGCCGACGATGGAGACGAAGGCTCTGTTGCAAAGTCCCCGGCCCGCAGCGGAGTGGGCGTCTGAGTAGCCGGAGGCAAGGTCAAGCAGTTTCCGATCGGTCACGCTACTATTTGCGAAAGTGGTACGGGAACCCCGATGTCGCCGTCTTCGTCCCAGCTACTCTTCAGCGAGCGGATATTCCCCGTAGCGATTCATTCCTGCCCCGCCCTGCGATCCGGCGTCGTAGATGTAACCATAGACCCGGCTGCCGTCCGGCTTCTCGATGACATTGCCCCGCACCCAGGAGCCTTGAATATTCGCGATCCGGAGGACCGGCCCCTGCCAATCGCCATTTTCCTCGCGGATGCTGAAGATGCTGCGGGTGTCTTCGTCGACAAACAGCACGTGCAAGGTGCCCTCGTCGCTGACGAGATCGGCGGCGGGTTGCTGTGAATCCACAGCGTCGGTGATCACGCGCCGCTCGGTGATCCTGACTGGCGGCGCCAGCGCAGCCCCGCCCCGGACGCGCCGTTCCCACAAACTCCCGTCATCGAGCCGGTAGGCGATGGTCACGCTGTCCGATCTGCGATCATAGGCCAGGGGAAGCACCGCGCCGTACTCAGCGCGACCGGTACCCGCGCCGCCCGCCACCTGCTGGCGCGCGGTCAGGGTGCCGTCGGGCAGCAGGCGGCGGTACCAGATTCTCCCGTCGTCGCTGAAATAGGCGAGGTGAACGCTGCCGTAGCGATCGGCGATCGCCTGCGGGCCGGCATTGATGAAGGAGGCTTGCGCATCGATCGCAATCGGTGCGCTCCATACGCCATCAGGGCTGCGGATCGCGTAATGAAGGCGGTCTGCGAGAAAGATGACGACGACGCTGCCGTCGGAGCGGACGGCCAGCGTGGCGGTCTGGGCGATCGCCTGCGCGTGCGCCACCACCTCGTCGCGGATCTCCCAGCTGTCGGGATGGGTCGGGTGGTCGGACGTGCGGAAAACGTGGTAGCGGACCGAGCGGGTCACCTGATGGGCGATGTGGATGCGGTCTCCTTCCAGTCGGCTGTCGACCGATTCCAGATCGTTGGTGTCTGGGCGATTGGCGCCGTCGACCTCACGCCAGCTGCGGCCGCCGTCGGCAGACTTCATCATCATGAACTTGTTGTCGGTCTCGGTCGGCTCCATGATGACATAGAGGTCGCCATTGGTGGCCTGCCATGGGCCGATACGCCCCGGATTCTCCACGAACGTGCCCCCGAGATGACCAGGAGGCACGGCGAGCGTCACCCGTGCCGTCGCGCCATTCGCCACGGGCCGTCCTGCGGCATCGACCATGCGGAACTCGAACCGGTCGCCTGCTTCGTTGACCTGCGGCCCGTCCGCGTAGCGGCGGATCACCAGCGGCCATTCGAACTCGCCATGGCGGTTCGCGCCGGTCCAGCGGGGGGTCCGCTCCGACAGGGAGAGGCCGAAGCCTGGGGCGAACGGAGCGGGAGAGCCGGCGAGGAGATCGGCCGTAGCATCCCCATCGGCATAGCCGGGCGTGGAAACGATGCTGACGCGCGGCGTTCGCGCGACGCCTTCGATGCTGAGCGCGGCAAGCTCCACGACCGCGCCGGCCGGCACGCCGATCCCGGGTTCGCCGGGCGCGGCAACCTCGATGGGAGTGACGAACCGGACTGCGTCCTCATCGAGGGTGACCTCGAGCCGGCCGTTCTCCAGTTCGAGCTCCACCTCATGCCAGGTGCCGGGGGCGATGCTCGCAGCGTGCTGTGCGGCCAGTGTTTCGCGGCCGCCCACCACCCGACTGACGCTGATCCCGCGCTGTGGATCGATCCGAACCAGACCGTAATTGCGCGCGTCGACATGGCCGAAGATCAGGGCAAAGCCGGTCTGGATGCCGAGCGGCAGGCGGAAGCGGGCGCCGTAGCCGAACTCGGCGAGGGGCCACGGCGCCCGGTAGATCGCCATCATGTCGCGCTCGCCACCCCGGGCGCGCAAAACGCGGCCGGCTGCGTCATCGACCACGGTCAAGTCCGCAGGCGAGTCTGCGGCCACGGTCCAGCCGGGCGGGTGAGACCCCGGCGGCTGTGCGCTGAACTCGATCGCCAACTCGCGCAGGGGATGGGGAAAGTCGTGCGCCTCCAGCGTCTCCCATTCATCTGCGTTGCGGCGCGCTTGCAGGGCGTAGCGGGCCTCTCCCTTCGCCGGTGCAATCTCCAGTCGCAGACGAAACGGCCGATCGGCCTCCACCGTGACCTCCTGGCCCGGCTCGCCGGCCCAGCCGGTGTCGGCGTTGAGGGGAGGGGCAAGGTCGGAGCGAACGCGATATGTCGGTTCCTGCGCCGAACCGGGCGCGGCGGACAGCAACGCGGCGGACGTCACCCCGAGCACCAAGCGATGCGCAAGCGATCTCGGATAAGCCAACGTGTACTCCTCTCGATGGTACGGCTCGTCCGAGCGTGTCGCCGCGCCGTAACACCGTGCGCGGGTCGGGCGCTCAGTTGTCCGGCGTGCTATCCGGCTGCCAGCCCCACGCATCCATGACGACTTCGAACAGATAGGTATTGGGAAAGTAGCCGTGGACGCGCTCCGCCCCCGGACCGATCGCCAGCGCGGGCACTTCCTCGGCCGTATGGCTGTCGTTGACGAGCACGTTTTGGAGCCGGACGATCCCCTCCTCGCTACGGGACGCCTTCCACGCGTCGTAGCCTTCCAGAAGAGCCTGACCGCGCCCCCCGCCGTCCACCTGAAAGCCGAACGAGTGGTCTGCCGTGAACAGCAGCAGGGTGTCGCTGAGATCGACCCGTCGCTCCACCTCGGCGATCAGTCTGTCGAAGTCGGCGACGTTCTGCAGCCCCTGGCGTGGATCATCCGTGTGCGCGTCCCACTCGACCACGAGGAAATAGCCGGCAGGGGATTGTTCAAGAAGATCGAGCGCCTTGAGGGTCGCGGCGCGCACATCCATCTCGTTGGCGACGACGACCGGCCGCGCATCCGCTGCCGGAACCTCCCCCAGCGCGGCGTAGATCGGGCGGTCATGCTGCTCGCTCAACCGCTCGAAACTTGTGCCCGCAGCGGTCAGCTGCTCGCCGATACGGCTGCGGCCGGCGCCGAACATCACGTCCACCCCGTCGCCAAAGCGCGGGGTGAACGCCTGATGGAAGATTTCGCCCCATTTCCTGCGGTCGTTGGAGTGGGCGTAGGTGGCGGCCGGCGTTGCATCAGCGATCGACTGGGTGGTGATCACACCGGTCAGCAGGCCACGCTCCTCGGCGTATTCGAGCAGCGTTTTGGTGGGTGCGCCATCGCGCTCCCCGCGCGCAGCGTCGGGTCCCTGGCTGATCACGCCGTTATGCGTCTTCACCCCGGTCATGATCGAGGACATGCCGTTGGCCGAATCCGACACGAATTGATCGACCGGCGAGGTCTCGCTCAGGCCCAGATAGGGCCATTGCTGGATGCGCAGCTTCAGCGGTTCGCCATAGGCGAGCAGGCTGGCCCCGTTGAGGACCGACACGCCGCCTGCATCGGCGAGAAACACGATGACGTTCTTCGCCTGCTGCCCCTCGTCTCGGCTCTCCTGCACCGCAGCCGGCCGCACGGCGGCATCCTGTGCCAAGGTCGGGGCTGCGGGCGCCATGATCGCAGCCGCAAGCAGCAGCGAATGGCGGATGTGCTGAAAAACTGTCATGAATGGTGCTCCCTTCAGAAGCTGTACTGCAGGCCGAAGGTAAACTTGCGCCCGGTCAGGCTCGCATCCTCCACGAACTGGCGGTATCCGGCATAGGACAGCTGCGCTTCGTCGGTCAGGTTGATGACCGAGGCATAGGCGCGTATCCCATCGGCGAAGCTGTAGGAGGCCTGCAGATCGACGCGATCCTCGGCAGCGTAGAACTCGTCGGTCTCGATGCTGTCGCCCAGCCCTTCGACGTAATCGTCCCGGAAGATGTAATCGCCGCGGATCTCGAAGCCGTGCCATGCCCAACTCAACGTTCCGGTGAACAGGAATTTGGAGAAGCCCGGCACTGGCAGGTCGCGATCATCGTCGCGATTGGGGTAGGTTGCCTCGCTGTCGGCGAAGGTTGCGCTCAGGTCCACGCCGAGGCCGCTGAGCGCGCCAGGCAGGAAGCCGAAGCGCTGACGCGCGATCAGTTCGATGCCGTAGTTCTTGGCCGCAGAGCCGTTCATCGGCACCTCGTATTCGAACGCCCCTTCCTCGGCAAAGACCGGCACGCCGGCCGCGTCGAGCTCGTCGAAGTTGTACACAGAGACGTAGGAGAAGTTCTTCACGTCCTTGTAGAACACGGCAACCGAGTAGAGCCCGCCGGAGTCCGTGTAGAACTCGATCTGGGCATCGAAATTGTCTGACAGAGCGGGGCGCAGATTGGGGTTTCCGTCGACGATGTTGCCTTCGTCGTCGACGAACCGGCCGGCCGTGAGCTCGCTCAGCCTCGGACGGCCGTAGCTTCGATTGTAGCTTTCGCGCAGGATCAAATTGGGGGCGAGTTCGTGCCGGAAATGAATACCCGGCAGCCAGTACCCGTAGGAATCCCCCTGCTCCACCTCGGTGAAGCTCGCCTCCTCGTCAAGGTAGCTGACTTGGTAGTTGGTATTCTCCCAATCGACATGCTCGTAGCGCACCCCGCCCAGGATCGTGTGAGCGCCAGCGCGCAATGTCCCCATGACATAGCCGGCCTTGGTCTCCTCCCTGGCGTCGTAATCCTCGAAATAGCTGTCTTCGAGGGCGTCCTGCTCCTCGAACTCGAACAGCTCGGGGTTGCTCTGCAGCAGCGCGACGCCGTTGGCCGGGATCACGTCGAAATATTTCGCTCCTCCCAGTACGAATTCGTCGGTCGGCTCAACCACCTGCTCATAGGGGAAGTCCTCATCCATCGAATAGACGTCGGCCATCTGGTCGAACTTGGGCGAACTGCGATAGAACTTTGCCCCGGTCTTGAAGGTGAACACGCTGGAATCCACGTCAAAGCTGCGCTCCCAATCGGCCCGCGCGCTCAGCACATCCTCGGTGCGCGTGGAGCTGTACAGGGCAAGCTCGCCTTCCGTCACCAGGGAGAGATCGGTAGGATCGCGCCCGGTCAGCTCATTGATGGCGACCTCGCCGCGGTTGACGTCAAGGATCTGGTATTCGAACACGAGCCACGGGTCGTCCGGTTCCATCAGGAAGTTCAGCTCATTGTCGTCCGTGATCGTCTGCTCGTTGCGTGAATAGAAGACGTCATAGGTGAGCAGGCTGCCGCGGCCTTCGTGGCGGCCGCCGAGATTGATGGAGTACAGCTCGGTGTCCCGATCATCTTCCGTGCCGATCCAGCCGCGCGAGCCTTGCGAGCCGTCATCGCCGGGCGTGCCCCGCCCGTAATCCTCCGTCAGCGCGGCGTAGGTCTTGCGCCCGCCCGCTGCATCCTGGAAGCGCGTGTCGATATCCACATCGGTCTCGTACTTGGTCCCGCGTCGCTCGGCCGTGCTGTAGAACATGCGCGCATAGAACGAGTTGAACGGATCGGTTCGGAAATCCAGGTTGAGGTTCGCGGTGGTGGTCTGCGTGACGCGGGTGTCATACTCCCAGTGCGAGGCTTCCATGAACCAGATCGGGTCGCCGTTCGCATCGAGGTTCAGCTGCGGGTTGTTGGCAGGGCTGACCTGGACCCAGTCCATGTCGCGATTGCGCGAGTAGCGATCGGTCTGGAAGTTGCTGATGGTGCCGCTGACGCCGAAATTGCGGTCGCCCCCGCCGATGCTGAAGATGTCGGAATATTGCGCGGTCACCCGGTGCCCCCACGCATCGGGCAGGTCGCTGTAGACGCCGCCCACATCGATTTCGATCGCGCGTCCGCTGCGCTGGAAGGCGCTGCGCGTGACGACATTGATGATGCCGCCGATCGCATCGCCGTCGCGATCCGGCGTGGGTGCCTTGATCACCTCGATATTGGTGATGCCATCGCCGGAGAACTGGGTAAGGCCCAGCCCCCGATCGCCGCCGGAGGTCGGCAGACGGTTGCCGTCGATCTGGAAGGAATTGTACTCTGCCGAGATGCCGCGAATGTTGATGCCGGTGGGCGATCCGTCCTGGTCGGTGTTGACGCTGAGGCCGGGCAGGCGCTGCAACGCATAGCCGAGATTGCCATCAGGCATCGGGCCGAAGGTCTCCTCGGACACGATGTTGACGATGCCGTTCGCGGTCTTCTGCTGGTTGATCGCCAGCGCCTGCCCGGCGGCGGCCGCGCGGACGACGATCTGCTCGCCGCCGAGTTCGCTGCTCGTCAGGCCGATCTCGACCACCGTATTGCCGCCACGCGGTACGCTGACCGTGCGCTGGAGCGTGTCCAGGCCGATATAGTCCACCTGCAGCGTGACCTCGCCGGCCGGGACCGCGACCTGGAAGCGACCGTCATCGGTCGTCACGTCCCGGGCGTTGGCGCCGACCACGCTGACAATTGCGCCGCGCAGCGACTGGCCGGTCTCGGCATCGTAGACACGGCCCGTGATCGTGCCGGCGTCGTTCCGAGCCCCGGACGACGGCGCCGGCGCGGTGGTGGTCTGCGCCTGTGCGGTGCCGGCGGCGAGTGCGATCAGCGCGGTCGAAGCGAGCGCGGCAAACCGCCGCACGGTCAAGGAACCGGTCATGTCTTGAACCCCCTGGGAAGGCTTATGGGCGATGGTGCCGGACGATCAGCCGCCGACGCTCTGGTACGGCAGAGTGTTATCGAAGCGGCGCGTGGGCGGGAGGGCGTCCTGATCCGAAGAGATCGTCTTCGTCCCGTTGGCCGACTTGCGCAGCCGCACCTCGTCGTAGATCGCGCCGTCGGCGGTATGGGCGACGTAGTGCAGCTCGTCCCCGTCGATGGAGATGATCTGGTAGAACTGCGTGTTCTCGGCCATGCGGTCGAGCGTGACCCCGCTGGCGGCATACTGGCGCCAGCCGTCCTCGCTGAACTCGTACTGCTTGGGCCCGGACACCGAATTGACGAACATGGTGGTCACCTGTTCGCCATCGGTTGCGGCCTGACGGGCGGGGCTCTGCCCCTCCACACCCACCGCCCCGCGGGCATAGGTATGGTCGTGCCCCTGCAGCACCAGGTCGACGCGGTGCTTCAGCAGCACCGGCAGCAGCACCGCACGCTTTTCCGGATTGTCGCGGTCCCGCCCGGACGAATAGATCGGATGGTGCATGGCGACGATGCGCCAACGCGCGTCGCTCTGGGCCAGCTCGCGATCGAGCCAGCCCGCCTGCTCGCTCATGTCGCTGATATTGCTGTTGAGCACGAAGACATGGACGTCCGACGAGTAGCGGATATCGTACACCGTCTCGCGCAGGTCTTCCGACAGCGTCGGCTCTTCGGGCAAGCGGAACTGCGGGCGCCACAGGAACGACAGGACCCGCTGGCCGTCAGCTTCGGAAAGGCCAACCCGCTCGTATTCGTGGTTGCCGGCCACCGGGATGGCAGGGATCATGCCGTTGATGAACCCGCCGGCGCGGAACCAGTGCGCCCATTCCAGATCGCGCGAGCCGCGATTGACCAGGTCGCCGGCATGCAGGATGAAGCGGGCATCGGGCGCGCTCTGGAAGGCGGCACGCATGATGCGCGGCCAGTGCGAATCCAGCCCGTTCTGCGCATCGCCAAGATAGATGAATCGCACCGGCCCGGTTCGCGGCGCCGTGCGGGTCTGGAACCATTCGCTCCAATGCCCCTCCGCGCCCTGGACGCGGTACGCATACAGCGTGTCGGGGTCCAGCCCGTCGAAGCGGACGGAGTGGTGCCCGGTGGGCGGCAGGCCTTGATTGTGCTCCACCGGCACGAAAATTCCCCCGTGCTCGGCTTGCGTGAGGTCACGGACCTGGGTTTGCGCCTGGAGCGCGATGGCGGTTTGGTCGAAGCGCGCATCGGGCAATGCCTCGGCGATCTCGGCGCTCGTCTGCGTGACCGTGCCGGCGGTGCGCCAGCTGATGGTGATGGA
>JBPPMS010000176.1:0-2536 GCA_051306175.1 Mycobacterium sp.
GACGTGTTCTCGCTCATCGGCCCGAAGCGCTATGACGCGCCGTGGAAGGACATCGAGGCCCAGGGCTGGATCGCGCCCGCCGAGTGCATCGAGGTCCGGGTGACGATGACCGATAACGAGCGGATGCTCTATGCCGTCGCCGAACCCGAGGAACGCTACAAGCTGTGCTCCACTGCCCGTTCCAAGATCTCGGTGGTGAAGTCGATCCTGGAACGCCACCCGAAGGAGCCGACGCTGGTCATCGGGGCCTACCTCGATCAGCTCGACGAACTCGGCACCGAACTGAACGCCCCGGTGATCCAGGGCTCGACGAAGAACGCCGAACGCGAGCTGCTCTTCGATCAGTTCCGCCGCGGTGAGATCCGCACCCTGGTGGTGTCGAAGGTGGCCAACTTTTCCATCGATCTTCCGGAAGCCTCTGTGGCCGTTCAGGTTTCGGGGACGTTCGGGTCCCGCCAGGAGGAGGCTCAGCGACTGGGCAGGCTGCTGCGCCCCAAGGCCGACGGTGGCGGCGCCATCTTCTACTCGGTGGTCTCTCGCGACAGCCTCGACGCCGAGTACGCCGCACACCGGCAGCGATTCCTGGCCGAACAGGGCTACGGCTACATCATCAAAGACGCCGACGATCTGCTCGGTCCGGCGATATGACCGTCGGGCGGGTGGTGCCGAGCATCGGCACCAGGTGAGTCTGATGACCGAGGACCTCACTGCGTCGGTCAACCCGACGGTGTCGATCGAGGTCGACGATGTCGACGCCGCGCACGCTGCCGCGGTCGCCGCTGGCCTGCAGATCGTGCACCCGTTGTCCGACGAGGAGTGGGGCGTGCGCCGGTTCTTCTTCGCCGACGGATCCGGCAACGTCGTCAACGTGTTGTCGCACCGCTAGTCCTTCAGGCCGCACCATCGCGAAAAGATGTGAACGAGGGACTGGATCGGTCGATTTAAACTGGATGAACCCTTTACGCGAGGAGTTCGACGGTGACGAGTAACGACGGGGGCTACTACCCGCCGCCCGGTGGACAGCCCTGGGGCGGGCCGCAGGGACCGCCGCCCGGCTTCCCTGGCCATCCCGGTTATCCGCAACAGCCGCCGCCCAAAGGCAAGGGCAAGTGGCCATGGATCATCGGAATCGGTGCCGGCGTGGTCGTTCTCGTTCTGGTGGCCGTGGTCGGGCTTGCCGCCATCGGTTCTGGTGGCGATGGCAACGAGGACGCTCTACCGCGCACCGAGGTCACCTACGAGGTGACCGGCACGGTCGGATCGGTGGAGCTCTACTACAGCGGCACTGAGGGTCTGGAGCATTTCGAAACGGTCACCCTCCCGTGGCGTGAAACCGTGACGTTGGAGGGCGAGGACGCTTACTTCGAGGTCTCCGTGCGAAGGGCAAAGAGATCCGATGAGGAACTCGCCTGCCGAGTGATGGCCAATGGCAGGGCCATTGCCGAGGAGCGGTCGGTCGGCGAATTCGTGGGGTGCGGCGGCCGCCTGAACGAGCAGTGATCCGGCAGGTCTAGCCGTCTCGGTACCTGGTTGCGAAGACCTCGGCGAGGTTTTCGGCGGCCTGTTCCGGTGACGGCAGCTGTATCGCGGTACTCAAGATCGAACTCCACTCCGATCGGTCGTGTCCGATTCGGGTCAATCCCTCCAGCAGGAAGCCGTGCATCACGGACCGTGCCTTGAGCTGCGCCAGTCCGGCGATTACCCGAATCTCTTCCGCCAGTTCATGTTCGGTCATTCTGGCCACGCTCGGATCGAGGTCCACACGTTTGACCGGTCCGGTGAGGTATGCCGTGACCGACACCGTGCCTGCCGGATTCGTCACGGTGGAGGCCGGAACCTCGGAGTCCTCGTGCTTCTCCGGCACCGGAATATCAGCGTGCGGGCTGTCCGAAAAATCCAGGGCCGCAAGTTCGCCACCCTGCTGCTCGGTCGCGTCATCATCCTCGGCATCGTCATCCCATGACCCGCCGCTCACCGGCCGGCCACCATCGACTCAACCACCGGGCTGCATCTGCTGATCGAGATCGCTCGTTGCCTTGGCATCCATGGCGTCGTACTTCTCGGCCGCGTGCTCGAGCTTGACGGCGAGATCGTCCGACTGTGCTCGCACCATGCGACTGGCGCGCGAGCGCTCATCCTCTGCACGTTTGAGTGCCTTGGCGGTGTCATCGCAGACGGTTCCGTGCGTCTTCTCGACCCGTTTGTTGACGTCGACGGGCATGAACTGCGCTTCCCACACCGCCCGTGCGGCTTGGCTCTGCTGATCGGCCAGCACGCGGATATGCCCCGCGCTGATCTGAAGTGGGCTCAAGGGTGCGGTCATGTCATCTCCTTGGCGTCGGGGGCGTCCGTGGGTCGTAGTCGTTGGCGGAGTCCGAGATGGTGACGCCGTCCGCGATCCGCTTGTACTCGTCACCGACCTTGGCGACGGCCCTGGCGATCGCATCCGCCTCGTCCTGCATGCCCTCGTACTCCGGAATGGCTTGCGCCAGTGTGGTCGCCACCATCGCGACTTCCATCGCGTACTGGGCCGCCT
>JBPPMS010000177.1:0-7842 GCA_051306175.1 Mycobacterium sp.
TGTAGTAGTTGAGCATCGGGTCCTGGAACATCATCAGGCCCATCGACACCAGCAGCATGCCGTCGAGAGTGATGCGTCTCTCCCGCACCCAGGGCCGAATCAGGAAGTACCACAGTGCGAATGGCAGTCCGATCCAGAGCACGATGGCGTTGATCATGAGCGGGATCTGCATGTACATCGGCGGCTCGCTCGGGCCGCCGGACACCGACTCGAAGTAAGGGCCGGTGACCCACCGGACGAACACATAGACCGTGTAGGCCAGGAACACGGCGCCGATCGTCGCCCAGACTTTGAAGGCGACCGAGGACGACGGTTGCTGCCGTCCCAGTTCGGCGGTCGCGCCGACCGATTCGGTGACGGCAGGCTTCTTGGATGGATCACTCATGATCGTTATCCCCTTGGCGATCGAAGTAATTGGCTGCTCGAAGGCAATGCATCGGATGCGAATATACTATGCAGTATCTAAGAGTCCAATAGGGCACTAAGATTCTGTGGCAGAATGTTTCCATGGTGGAGCGCTGGACGCGAGAACGCAGACTCGAGCACACGCGCTCGGTCCTGCTGGATGCCGCCGAGGAGGTATTCGCCGAAAAGGGCTTCACATCAGCTACTCTCGACGACATCGCCGGGGCTGCCGGGTACACGAAAGGCGCGATCTACAAGCACTTCGCAGCCAAGGAGGACCTGTTCCTGGCGGTCAGCAACCGCTATTGGCGCCGGTACTTCGACAACTTCGCCGAAGTGATGTCGGCATCGACAGTCGTCGGCGAGCGCGAGCTCGACGAGATCGCCCGACGCTGGCGACAGCTCAGCCGTGACCGCGGCGCCGAACACGCCGCGCTGGGCATGGAGTTCACGCTCTACTTGCTGCGCAATCCGGATGCACGGGAACGGATCGCGGCCAAGAGATCCGAAGTCGTGGAGGCGCTCGCGAACTTCATCGTCGACGGTATGGAACGTTTGGGCGCAACGCTGCTCATCCCGCCGTTGACGTTCGCCCAGACCCTGGTCGCCACCAGCGACTCCGTCGTCTTGGGGAGTGAACTCGACAACGTCGACTTGTACCGTCCGATCGTGGAGATGTACACGTCGGTCATCAAGCTGCCCAGCTGATTGCCGGTCGAGCGTCGATGCTCACGGTCGTGAAACTCTCGGCGAGCAACAGCTCAGCCACCTCGTCGAGCAGTTTGGCTCGACGTTCCGTATCGACGCGCCCCGTCGCACGGCTCCTTACCAATGTTCGCCGCGGCGGCTACGTCGTGAGGAGTTAGCACTTCCCACCGGCCAAGGTGAACGTGCGGACGCCTGGAAGCAACAGCCCGGCGTCGTGGTTTCCTCGGCGCTGTGCCGGCACATCCACTCGGCAACCTGACCGATCCACCATGGCGGCATGGTTTAGAACGCCGTTCCGCGGGGAAAAATTCAGGACTCGACCTGGCTATCCACACAGAGTGGCGGGTGTCGCCGTTGATGAAGGAGTGGTCAGAGTGCAGCGTCATCGAGAGCGTGGCGGAGTCTCGTTGGGACGGTGGGGGTTGTGAGTACGGACGACTCATCCACTGACCGTGACGTGGAGGAGGCGCGGCTGGCAGCGGTCGGGCGTTACTCCGCTCTGGATGTCGAATCCGATGTCGTCTACGAGCAGATCGCCGGGTTGGCGGCGCGACTCTTCGGCGCGCCGATGGCCAAGGTGACCCTGGTCGAGCGCGAGTTCATCCGCTTGGTCGGCGTGTACGGATTCGATCGAGGTTCCGGTCGGGTGCCTCGTGCTGAGGTGATCTGCGACTTGGTGGTCACCGGCCGAGTGGGTCATCTCGTCGACGATGCGCTCGCGAGCCCCGTGACTGCGACGCGCGCTTTTGTGCGGCGGTGGGGTGTGCGGTTCTACGCGTGTGCCCCCATCAGCGATGCGCATGGGAATCGCCTTGGAACGGTGACGGTGATGGACACCGTGCCGGGATCAGCGTCGAGCGAACAGCTGGGCATGCTGGAGGACCTGGCGGCGGTGGTTGCCAAGAACCTGGAAATGGCGCGCTCATCGCGGGATTCTTTGCGATCGGAGGAGCACAGCCGCGGAGTTGCCGAATCGGCCCGCCAGGACGCCAACCGGGACCGGGACTATGCACGACTGGACCGCGACAATGCGCGCAGCGATCGTGACAGCGCGGTGCGTCAGCGCGACAGCGCGGAGCATGAACGCGATGTAGTCGAGGCGTATGCCAGCACATTGCAGAGCACGCTCATCCCGCCCTCGCTGCCCAACATCGAGGGAGCCCAGCTGGCGAGCCACTTCCGCCCTGCGTCACCGCGCGAGGTGGGCGGCGACTTCTATGATGTGTTCCCACTCGGCGAGGGTCGGTGGGGTTTCTTCATCGGGGATGTGGTCGGCCACGGTGTGCAGGCCGCGGTGGCGACCTCCTTGATCCGCTACACGCTGCGATCGGCCGCCTGGCACTATGACGACCCCATCCAGGTGCTGCGGGAACTGAACACTGTGATGATGGGCGAACTGGCACCGCGGCGACCGTGCACCGTGATCACCGGCGCGATCCAGCCTGATTCGCACAGCGACGACTTCTTGATCACGCTGGGCACCGGTGGTCACCAACCCGGGTTGCTCCTGGATCCGGCCGCACCTGCAGCCCAACAGGTTCGACCCAGCACCGGGATGATGCTCGGCGCCATGAAGGATGCGCTGTTCAGTGCCTGCAGCCTGCGGCTTCGGCAGGGACAAACCCTGCTGCTGTTCACCGATGGGATCGTGGAGGCCCGCCGCGGGCAGGACGCCTTCGACATCGACAGCCTGGCGGCCTTCGCCCAACAGCGCGCGCACCTCGATCCGTCCGAACTTGTCCAGGACCTGGCCACGCTGACCACGAAACTTGAACCCGATGACGACGTCGCCGTGCTCGCTTTAACCGCCAACCGGCGGTCGACCTGAACCCGAGGGGTGGCTGGATGAACTCTCAGGCGGCGGTGCGGCTGGTATGGGTCGATGAGTAGCAGTAGTGGGCCTCGAGTGTCCTCGGCGCGTTACACGGTGACGACCGAGGTGCACGGTGAGTATGCCGTGCTCGTTCTCGCCGGCGTCATCGACATGGCCTCGGCACCGCACGTGGCCGATGAAGTGCGGGCCGCGCTGCGTGATCGGCCTCCACGCCTCATTTTTGACCTCAGCGCGGTGACGTTCCTGGCACCGACTGGTATGAGCATCTTGATGGAGGCTGAACGGCGCTGCCGCGAGTTGTCCCTGGATTGCCGTGTGGTGGCGAAGGGCCCGGTGACGCTGCGGCCGATGCAGCAATTGGGCATCGACCACATGTTCCAGCTGTATGACTCGATCGACCTCGCCATCGGCGAGAGGTGCGGGCCCGCCGAGACATAGCGGGCCGAGGACTTCTCCCCGCGGACCCTGGGGCGCTGGCGGGGGTTCCCTTGCGCCGAGCATCGACACCGCGGCTTCGAGCTGGGCGCCATCGCCCATGTCGAACCGTCTTGGCTAGCTTCGCCGTCAGGCTCTTCGTCTGGGAATTCACTGGTGCCGGCGTCCGAACGTGCCGACCCGGCCTACGTCTGTCCATGGGCCTTCCCGGCACGCCCGGTGACCTCCCCAGAATGGGGCTTGGTGGCGATCATTGCCCGATAGTCGCGCGGCCCAACGCCTTTCCAGCGGCGGAAGGCCTGCGAGAAGCTCGACAGTTCGCGATATCCGAGGCGGTCGGCGATCTCGGAGACCGGCATACCGTTGGCGAGGAACTCCTCGGCGAAACGACTGCGGACCTCTTCGACCAGTCCCCGGAACGAGGTCCCCTCGGCGGCGAGTCGCTGACGCAAAGTCCTTTCACTGATGTGGAATTCGCGGGCGACGGTGCGGGCATCGGGAGTGTTGTTCAGATTTCGGACCAGGATGTCGCGGACGAGTCGACCGGTATCCCGGTGGGGCCTGCGCTGCTCGAGCAGGACGCTGCACTGCGTGAGGGCCAGCGCCAGGATCTGCTCGTTGGCCTGCGGCATCGGCTGGTCGAGTAGGTCGTCGTCCGCCACGATGGTGTTTTCCTCCGCATCGAACCGCGGTCGGACCCCGAACGCGTTGTCGTAGCGCCAGACCTCGTCGGGGGCAGGCTCGGGGAAAGCGAACTCGACCGGTAGCGGCGGCGTGTCCGGGAAGATCTCGCACTGCAGTCGCCGCGCACCCGCGATGTCGCGTTCAACGACGAACCGCTGCAGGCGCTCCGGGATACCGGACGCGGTGAACACAAAGTTCGTCCGAGCCTCGCTGGTCGCGTTGGTCACGGTGGCGAAGGCGAAGGTGAGGCTCATCGAGCGCATCACTGTGTCGATCGCCGAGCGAACGGTGGGGCTGCTGATGAGAGCGAACGCGAACGTGCCGTACAGCGGCAGTTGGAACCGCATGCCTGCCTCCACGCCCAAACCGGGTGGATCGCCCAAGGCGTCCACGACATTGCTGACCACTGTGAATTCCTGCCGGGTGGTGATGTCAGTGCCGCCGTCGGCCAGCTGCGATGTGTCGAGCCCGGTGCCGCGAAGCACGTCCGTGGCATTGAGCCCACGGTCGCGGCCGAGCTCGACCATGACCAGGGCCCCCGCAGCCGATCGCGGCACATCCCAGTCGACCATGTGGTGGTTCCCCTTCTGGCGACCACGTCGCCGAATCGAGTAACTCTACGTCCGCTCTGCACCTGTTCTCGGCAGTGTCTCGGGATTATCGTCGTCCTTCGGGTCGTCGGACCCGGATGGAGGCACACGTCGACGATGACCGCACCCGCTTCCGAACGCCTGGACTGGCTGATCGTGGGATCCGGGTTCGGTGGCAGCGTTGCCGCACTGCGACTGGCCGAGAAGCGTTACGACGTTGCGGTGTTGGAGCAGGGCCGTCAATTCGACGACGCGGACTTCGCCCGCACGGCGTTCGACGCCGGCCGATTGTTGTGGGCTCCGCGCCTCGGGCTCAAGGGCATCCTCGCGCTGACCCCGCTACGGCACGTGTCCGTGCTCAGCGGCGTCGGCGTCGGCGGTGGATCGCTGGTCTACGGGAACACGCTTTACGTTCCGCATTCGGACGACTTCTACCGTCACCCGCAGTGGGCGAAGCTCGCCGACTGGCGCGCGGTGTTGGCGCCGCACTTCGAGACCGCCCAGCGGATGTTGGGTGCCGTGACATGCGTGTCGGATGGGCCGAGCGAACAGATGATGCGGACCGTCGCAGCCGAACTCGGCGTAGCGCAGGCCTACCATCCGACCGAGGTCGGAGTGTTCCTCGGAACACCCGGGGTCGCTGTCGCGGACCCGTATTTCGGCGGCGACGGCCCTGCTCGCACCGGATGCATCCGCTGCGGGCAGTGCATGTTGGGCTGCCGGCACGGCGCCAAGAACACACTCGTGAAGAACTACCTCTATCTCGCGCAGAAGTACGGTGCCCGGATTCGCGCGGAGCGCACTGTCACCGACATTGCGCCGGCGGGCCGCGCCGACGGCTCGGACGGTTACGTCGTCACGAGCGTGCGGACCGGGCGATGGTTCCGCAAGGATCGCCGTCGTGATCATGCGGCCGGTGTGGTGCTCGCGGGTGGAGCACTGGGAACCACGCGACTGCTGCACACGATGCGCGATTCCGGATCGCTTCCGCGACTATCGGCGCGGGTCGGAGATGCCGTCCGCACCAACAGTGAGGCCATCGTCGCCGCAACGGCATTCGACGGTGACACCGATCTGCGGGCCGATATCGCCATCACCTCGAGCGTGCATCCTGACGAACAGACGCACTTCACCAACAACACCTACGGTCCTGGCGGCGATCTGATCGGTCTGATCTTCGGACCGCTCACCGGCGGCCGCGGTCGACCGGTGAAGTTCCTCTGGGAGCTCGTGCGGCATCCTCGGCGGTGGCTCAACCCCGTGCGAACCAGGGGGTGGTCACGGCGAACCGTCATCTTCACCGTCATGCAGAGCGTGGACTCGTCGCTTCGGCTGAGGCCCGCGCGTTGGGGCAAGCGGCTGGTGTCTGAGCCGGCCGAGGGACCGGCGCCGAGCAGCTACCTCCCGATCGCCAACGAGGTCGCCCAGCGGGCGGCGCGCATCATCGGCGGCTATCCACAGTCATCGATCTCGGAGTCGCTGTTGGGCGCGCCGACCACGGCGCACATCCTGGGTGGTGCCGTCATCGGATCGACGCCATCCGACGGCGTCGTCGACCGGTACCGCCGCGCGTTCGGCTACGCCAACCTGCTGATCACCGACGGGTCGACGATGCCGGCCAACGTCGGCGTCAATCCGAGCCTCACCATTGTGGCGATGGCCGAAGAGGCGCTCAGCCACGTCCCACCCAAGGTAGGAGCCCTCTCGTGAGCCATTTCAGTCCGGGTCACCACTGCGTGATCACCGGTGGGTCCTCGGGCCTCGGTCTGGAGATCGCCCGGCAGCTCGTACCGCGCGGCGTCGCGGTCACGCTGGTCGCCCGCAACGAATCTCGGCTGCAGGAGGCTGCGACGACCTTGCGCCGGGACACACCCGCCGCGAATGTCCGAGTGCTCAGCGTGGATGTCGCCGACCCGGCCGCCGTTCGCTCGGCCTTCGCCGACCTCACGCAGACTGCCGGCCGCATCGACACCCTGATCAACTCCGCGGGCATCCTCATCGAGGGCTACGCCGAGCAGCTCACCGCCCAGCAATTTCACGACGTGATGAACGTGAACCTCTTTGGCACCGTCAACGCGTGCAATGCGGCACTGGCCGCCTTCGGCGAGAATCCCGGGACGATCGTCAACGTCTCGTCGGTGGCTGGACTCATCGGCGTATTCGGTTACACCGCATATTGTTCCAGTAAGCACGCCATCGTCGGGTACACGCGCGCCCTGGCCTACGAGGTCGAACCGCGGGGTGTTCGCGTCGTCCTGGTGTGCCCCAGCGAATTCGATTCGCCGATGGTGGACGCACTCGACGACAGCCGCACCCCGGAGAACCGGGAGCATGTCCTCACGATCCCGAAGCTTTCCGTGGAGCAGGTCGCTTCAGAGACACTCGCCGGTGTGGCTGCCGGCCGCCGCATGATCGTGCCCGGCCTTCGCACCCGGGCCGCCGTGCTCGCCAACCGGCTGGTGCCCGGGATCGCCGACGCCGTGTCCCGCCGCCGGATCGCCCGCGTCTACACGGGTTTTCGTCCATGAAGCGGATGCCGATCGACCTCACGGCCGCCGTCGTCGTCATCACCGGTGCGGCGGGCGGCATCGGGTCGGCCGTTGCCTCGTCGCTGCATCAGCGCGGCGCGCGCGTCGTGCTGGTCGACCTCGACCAGGACGCGGTCGACGCCGTCGCAGACCGACTCGGTTCGGCCCGTACGTTGGCCCTCGGCGCGGACGTCACTGACAAGGCCGCGATGGACGACGTGGTCGCCGTCGCGCGACAACGTCTCACCCGGATCGACGTCGCCTTCGCCAATGCCGGCATCTCCAGCGGAGACACCGCCTACACCGCCGCCACCGTTCCTGACGGTGTATTCGAACGGGTGCTCGCCGTGAACCTCGGCGGAGTCTGGAACACGGTGCGGGCGACGCTCCCAGCCATCCTCGAGTCCCGCGGCCACATTCTGGTCACGTCGTCCACCTACGCCTACGTCAACGGGGTGGCCAACGTTCCGTACGCCGCGTCGAAGGCCGCCGTCGAACAACTCGGCAGGGCACTGCGGGTCGAACTGGCCGGCCGCGGCGCGAGCGCCGGCGTGCTCTACCCGGGGTGGGTGGCGACGCCCATCGCCGACGTGGCATTCGGCGCCGACGACCTCGCGACCCAGCTCGTTGCGCATGCCACGCCCGCGCCGCTGCACCG
>JBPPMS010000178.1:0-3741 GCA_051306175.1 Mycobacterium sp.
AGATTGTCGGGCAGTTCAGCGGTAAAGAGTCAGACGACAAGGACAAAGACGAGGCCGGCGGGAAACACCGCGCCGAGGAGCCGTCGCCTGAGCAACCTGCCGGTGCCGCACCCGGTGAGACCGAGGGCGAACGCGCCCCGGCGGCGCCCGCTCCGCGGAAACCGGCCGCTCAAGAGGATCCGACGATCAATCTGTAGGTACTGGAGCGGGTCGTTTCTGCCACTTCGGTCTCGGTATTTGGGCCGATGACATGTTCTGAAAAGTGGTACTACCGGTAGTACTACTTTTCGACCGCGTCTCAGCTCACCATTGCGGCGAGCGCATCGGAGCTGAGCACGCTGATGTGTTGCCAGTAAATCCAATCCGCGATGGCGGTCCGCTGGAGTTCGGCGTCTTGCGCGTGGTGTGCGCGGTGCAGGGCTACCTCCTGCAGGTGGTCGGCGTAGTTGACCATCGCTTTCAGATGCGCGCCTGCCCGGTCCGGGTTGGCGCTGAGCAGCGGCTTGCAGACTTCCAGCAGCAGGTTGATCCTGTTGTCGGGCGGCGGGGTGTTGTCGGCGGGCGCCGGGGGCAGGAGTTCGGTCAGCCCCGTGGCGCTGATACCGGCGAGTTTGGTGGCGACCTCGGGAGCGATGACCGCTAACCGGATGCGGCCCTGCATCTTTCCACTTTCCGGCATGTCTTCCGGGGTGATGATGTCTCTGGCGGCACCGAGGTCGAAGCCTTTGAGGTTCTCCTCGGTGCCGACCACTGCCTGCAGAGTGACGTTGTGGTGGCGCGACCATTCCTGGACTGCGAGTAGGGGATAGGTGGCCCAGGTGCCGCGGGTTTGCGCGGGGATCGTTTCGTCAGCGGTGACCATGCGGACCTGTTCGGGCAGGTGCACGTGTTCGGGGATGTAGGCGAGGCCGTAGTTGTTGGCGGTGAGGATCTGGCCTTCGGAGGTGACGGCGGTGATCCAGAACAGGCTGGGGTCGGTGATGTCGACGTTGAGTGCGGCGCCGATGTGGCGGGCGAGCTGCCTCGGATTGGGGCCTTTGCGTCGCATGGCGCCCGCGGTGGCGGCAGTGGCGATGGCGTCGCGTTCGGCGCGGGCGGCTGAGATCGGTACCGGCGCAGCAGCTCCGCCGGCGGCGCCCTGGTTCGTGGAGGCCGGTGCGACGCCGGGGCCGACGGGACCTGCACCCGGCCCGACGGGTGCGGCTGGCGCCGGGGTCGACGGGTTGCCCAGCGGCATGGGTGGGGCGCCGGTCGGTGCGGCGGGAGCCGGTGGGGCAGTCGGAGGCGGTCCGCTGGCGGTGGGCGCGCTGTGGCCGGTGGCCGCAGCCGGCGCCGTGGATCCGGAAGTGTCGGCCTGTTGGTAGACGGGTGCGGCCGGTTGCGGTGCAGGCGCCGAAGGGCCGAGCGGCGTTTGGTTCAGCGGCATCGCATTGGCATTCGCGGCCTTGGTGGCGTCGGTGAACCCCTTCTGGAAGTCCTGCTGCGGTGTGTTGACCGGAGCGGAACCGGATCCTTGACCGGGGCCGGCTGATGCTGCGGGCGCCTGCGGTCCGCCGCCACCGGTGCCACCTCCGCTACTGCCGCCCAGAGCTGACGCGCTGCCCGCAGAACTGCCGTTACTGCCGGCGCTGGAAAGCGGAGCTGCTGGCTGACTAACTGCAGAGCCGCCTGATGTCCCGGGTGGCCTCGGCGCAATGGTGGGCGCAGGTGCCGGAGTGGGCGGTGCGTCTGGCAGATCGCCGGTTGACGGCGGTGTTCGAAGACTTGCCGGAGGGGGTGCTGCTGGTGGTGATGCTTCCGGTGCCGGTGCATCCGGAAGGTTGCCGGTTGGGCCCGATCCGGCATTCATGTTTGCTGGGGGCTGGCTAGGTGGGGGTTGAGCTGGGGGTGGAGCGGTTGGAAGTTCTCCAGTTGCTCCGCCAGCGGCGTTCATGTTGGCGGGAGCAGGTTCACTATTGCGGATTGTTTGAATGCCTCCCTGCTGAGTGGGGGCGGTCGGACTCTGCGTCCCTTCGGCATTGGACGAGTTCGGGTTCATAGGAGCGGGTGCGGGAACATCCTCTTTGAGGAGATTCTCAAGCGATCGCGTGAACTGTTCGTCGTTCAAAGCAAAATTCTGAAATCGAGTTGTACTAGCAGCGCTTTCGACGTCGTCTACGTTGCTGTCGTGCGTGGCTGCAACGAGCGCGTCGATACGTTCCTGACGCACCTCGCCTCGGAGGTTGGCAGCTTCAAACGCAGCTATCCCTTCCTCAGCGGCTGCTACTCGTGCCGATATCGCCATTTTCAATGCCTGAACACTGCTCGAAACTTGCCGAAGCCAGGTGATCGCTTTAACTAGAAACGACTGCTGCGCAACTAAGCCCTCAACTGACTTCTCAATCGCCGTAACGCCAGCGTTCGCTCCCGATCCAGCCCAGGTGCTTCCGGCGTCGAGTTCTCTAACTTCGCGCTGCCACCTCTCGAGGGTGAACGACAGTACTTTTAAGTCGCCTTGGAGATCGTCTGCTCGCTTGGCAATCGCTGTCTCGTCAGTGTCTGGCCAACCGCCCGGATCAATCATTTGGTCGGTGTACTTACCTGACGGCCTCGGAACGGTCATGACTAACTGCCGACCGCCTTGCACGCGTTGCGAATCATAAAGTCGGCGTGTGAGGCCGTGGCGGACAGGTAGCTGTCCGCGGAACTGTAACTCGGAAACGCCTCGACAATTGCTCGCCAATACTGTGCCGACAATGTCGCAATATCCTCAAAAACAGGGTTCCCGCTGTCCCTTCCCAACAGTTCCACTTTATCTGCATGCTCGGAAATCAAAGGCGAAACCGTTGCAACAATTGCACGCTGGTCGTCTGACCACTGGCTTGAAGGAACGCTCAGATCGGTAGCGCGCCATTCCTTCGACGCAACGTCAAATTGGTCTATCGACTCAACCCATTCTCGACAGATTGGATTTCCGTCGACAGAAATGAACATATCATTGTTCATTTCTGGATCACCGGTAATAGGTTGCGTCGCAGGATTTTTACCAGGATCAACAAGGGGAGCGCGAGCGGCTGCAACTTTATAATCGATGGTCGTACACAGCGTTATGAGCGCACTTGCCGCATTGCTTGCAGTCAAGACGAGGTGATTGTCTCGTTCTTCATAATTGTCGAACGTTTGAACATAAGCGTGCCAGTATGCAATTGCCTGCGTATAAAGTTCCCGCATGACTCGGTGGGGTGTGACCAGTGCAAGTGCAGCCAATTGGTCGGCGGCGCGGAGCATTGCATCTCCCGCCGTGCGATACATATCGCGCTGATCGGCCGTCCATGCCCTAGCTGGGATCTTGTAATCCCTATTTGTCCATCCTTGACGTTGCTTGGCTGTGAGGGTGTCGAATATGGGACGTGCTGATATGCACGTCGGATCCTCCGTAATAACCGTCACGGGCCCCGTATCGCCCGCGCTCGCAATCTCACCAGCTGCCGGCGGATTCCCGGTGGCCGTCTGCGTTGTACCGCCGCGATCCCGCGTGAAAAGCAGCGTGGCACCTACGGATATGGCGATGACCAACAGCACCGCAACGCCGATCAACAACCACTTGAGACCGTTGTTCTTCGGGGGCGCTGGAGGTGGTCCCCACCCCTGCTGCGGCGGCCACGGGCCAGGCCCGGAAGGCTGACCCTGGCCGTATGGCGGCGGGGGCGGCCCCCAATTGCCGGGCGGCGGGGGATTCGTCACTGGCGCCACCTCTGATCA
>JBPPMS010000179.1:0-6538 GCA_051306175.1 Mycobacterium sp.
GCCCCGACGTGCCCGCGTGGGAATCCGTGGAGATTTCGCGGCGACCGGATCGACCGGGCGTCGGGCACCTGCTGCGTTACGGCAGCACCGAGAGCGTGCTGCTCAGCGGCACCCAGCTCGGCGAGGCGTCGACGACGCTGCTGGCATTGGCCCGCTTGGGCGGTCAGCCCGCCGTGGTGGTGGGTCAACAGCGCACGCTCGATTCGGCGGGCAGGAGCGAAGCGACCGGGGAGAGGGCCCGCTTGGCGGGCCCCGCGTCGCTACGGGAAGCGCGGCGAGGAATGGCGTTGGCTGCTGGCCTGCAGCTGCCCCTGGTACTCGTCATCGACACCGCAGGCCCGGCGCTGTCCGCAGAAGCCGAGCAGGAGGGCCTGGCGGGCGAGATCGCGCGCTGCCTGGCCGATCTCGTCACCCTCGACACGCCGACGGTCTCGGTGCTGATGGGCCAGGGCAGCGGCGGGCCCGCGCTGGCGATGGTGCCCGCCGACCGCGTGCTCGCCGCGTTGCACGGCTGGCTGGCACCCCTGCCGCCGGAGGGCGCGTCGGCCATCGTGTTCCGCGATACCGACCACGCACCTGAACTTGCTGCGGCGCAAGGAGTTCGATCAGCCGACCTGCTGCGCAACGGGATCGTCGACGTAATCGTGCCCGAGCACCCCGATGCCGCTGACGAGCCCGTCGAGTTCTCCCGGCGGCTGTCGAGGGCCATCGCCTGCGAGTTGCACGGGCTCAGCAACGCGCCCGCAGCGGAGCGTTACACCGACCGACTGGCGCGCTATCGACGCATTGGAGTTCCCGAATGAAATTGACTGCCGCCCAACGTGATCGAGCCCAAGGAACGTTGCTGGCCACCGCAGCGGGAGATGCGCTGGGCGCGCCGTACGAGTTCGAGCCGCCGCGGGGCCCAGAACTCGAGGTGGCGATGGTGGGCGGGGGCAACTTCCGGTGGAGGCCGGGTGGTCGCGCAGCTCGGACCGCGACCGCTGCTTCGTCAGGCCGCCGCCACCAGGGCGCTCAACGCCGCACCGGCGGTCACCAGTTCCAGTGGCAGGCGCAGCATGCTGCGGTACGTCCAGCGCTTGGCTTCGGCCTCTTCGATCACCGCGGGATCGGTGTTCTCGAACGCGATGGCCTTCGGCACGAAATCCACCAGCGACCAGACGCGCATCACCGCATGGCTGACGAGGGCAACGAGCAGAGCCAACCGCACGTCGGGTTGTGACCACGTGACGAAAACGGCGACCACCGCGACCACCTCGAAGCAGGTGTGACTGGGCGCCCAGAACTTGCGCCGGGCGATGCCTCCGCTACGCGGCTGGATGATGCCGGGACGGTACGGCCAGGCCGGATCGACCACGCGCAATTCATAGAGACCCCCACCGACAAGCACGCACGCCAAAACGACGACGACCGCGAGCAGTGCCACTGTCGGCGTCCACACGGGCTGAAGTCTTACGGTCGACCGCAATACCCGTCAAGCGGGGCGTCAGTGTTGCTGATAACCCTGGCCGTAGCCGCCCGCCGCCTGCTGGGGTGGCGCACCGTAGCTGGGTTGCTGAGGCTGCGGTTGCGCCGGGGGCAGCGCACCTGGCTGACCGAACCCGCCGGGCTGGCCGTGCTGGCCGTAGCCGGCCTGTTGGTAGTAGCCGCCGTAGGGGTTGGGCGGCCGTGGCTTGATGATGTCGGCCGCGACGAGTAGCGACGCGACGGCCACCGCCGCCTGCAGGAACGCGACCACCAGCACGAGGATGAGGCCGACGCCTGCGCTGAATTCGTCGCCGAGTCCGGTGAGCATCAGCAGTAGTGCCAGGAACCCGCTGACCGACAGCGCGGCCACGACCGCCTCATTGCCGGTCTGCTTGGGCAGCATTCCAAGCCCGGCGACCAGGGCAGCGACCAGCAGCGGGATCAGTCCCGCCACGCCGACGGTCTCGAAAAAGCTCTCGCCGGATTCCTCGACGCCGTCGACCTCGGTCTTGTACGGCGCGAACCCGAGCAGGAAGGCCAGCACACCGAAGGCTATGACAACGTACGTCGTGATGGTCGCCATGCTGGGCCCACCGCCGCTGAATCCCGGTTGCCCATAGCCGGCTTGTGGTTGCTGGCCGTAATTCGGCTGGCTCGGTGGTTGCTGCGCCCCGTATCCCCCGGGGACGTTTGAGTACGTCATACGGATGGACCTTAGCGGTCAAATGACCGCGTGGGCAGCACCAAATCACGCGAGCGAATGCAGCCACGCCTGATGCAGAGCCGCATACCGCCCATCGGTGTGATGGATCAAGTCCTGCGGGTCGCCGTCCTCCACGATCCGGCCGTGTTCGAGCACCAGCACCCGGTCGGCGATCTCGACCGTCGAGAGCCGGTGTGCGATCACCAGAGCGGTGCGATCGGCGAGCACCGTGCGCATCGCACGCTGCACCGTGCGCTCACTCGGGATGTCCAGCGACGACGTTGCCTCGTCCAGAATCAGCACCGCCGGATCGGCCAGGAAGGCCCGCGCGAACGCGACCAACTGGCGTTGCCCCGCCGACAGCCGTCCGCCCCGTTTGGCGACATCGGTGTCATAGCCCTCGGGCAGCGCCGTGATGAACCGGTCCGCACCAACCGCCTCTGCCGCGGCGCGGACTTCGGCGTCGGTGGCCGATGGCTTGCCGAACCGGATGTTGTCGGCGACCGTGCCCTCGAAGACGAAGTTCTCCTGTGTCACCATCACGACGTTGCTGCGCAGATCGGACTGCGCCACGTCGCGCAGATCGGTTCCGTCGAGTGTCACCGATCCGGAGCGCGGGTCGTAGAACCGGGCGATGAGCTTGGCGATGGTGGTCTTGCCCGCGCCGGTGGTGCCCACCAGCGCCACCGTCTGGCCTGCCGGAACCTCGACGGTGAGCCCGGGCAATACCGCTCTGCCTTCGCTGTATTCGAACACCACGTCGTCAAACCCGATGTCGCCGCGCACATTCGAAAGTGGCGTCGGGTGCACCGGATCGCTGATGGCGGGTTGCTCGGCCAACACGCCCGCCAGTTTCTCCAGCGCTGAGGACGCCGACTGGAAGGTGTTGAAGAATTGGGTGATGTTCTGCATCGGTTCGAAGAACATCCGTAGATACAGCAGAAACGCCGTCAACGTGCCGATCGTCATCTCACCGTGCAGCACCCGCCAGCCGCCGTAGAGCAGCACCACACCTGTGGTGACATTGCCCACCAGCTTGACCCCCGGCATGAAGATGGCCAGCAGCCGGAAGGTTTTCTCGTTGATCGCCTGATAGCGCTCGACGACGTCGTCGAAGATCTCCTGATTGCGGCCCTCCCGACGGTAAGCCTGGACAGCCTTGATCCCGGTCATCGTTTCGACGAACTGCACGATCACCAGAGCGGCGCTCTCACGGACCTCGCGATAGGTCTTGGCCGACTCCGACCGGAACCACGCCGCCAGCGCCACCAGAATCGGGAACGCCACCAGGCACATCAGGCCGAGTTGCCAGTCGAGCGCCACTAGCAGCACCGCGGTGCCCACCAGCGTCAGCACCGCCGTGATCAGGCCGTCGAACCCCGTCTCGAGCATGTCCTGGATGGCTTCGACGTCGTTGGTGGATCGGCTGACCACCCGGCCGGAGGTGTAGCGATCGTGGAACGCGATGTCGAGCCGCTGGAAGTGGCGGAACACCCGCTGCCGCAGGTCCAACAGCACCGACTGCCCGATCCGGCCCGACCGCACGAGGAAGAGCAGCCGCGTACTGGCCTGCACCACCACCACCCCGGCGAGGGCGCCGAGGATCAGGAACAGTTCGCGCGCCGAACCTCCCGCGGCGATGGGTGGGACACCGCGGTCGATGCCGCGCTGCACCAGCAGTGGAACCGAAAGGCGCGCAGAGTTTTCCACGACAACGACGACCGCGAGCAGGATCACCACGGTGCGATGGGGACGAAGCAGCGAGCCGAGCAGCGCCCTGGCCTCGCGGCGACGCGGCAGTGCCTCGTCGATGGGGAGATCGTCGTCGTCGCGCTCGGTGTAGCGGCCGCGCCAGGAAGTGGTCGTCACCGTTACCGCTGCCCTCTGCTCTTCACGCGAGCGCTCATCGCCCCTCCCCGTCCGCTTTCGCAAAATCGTGATGGGCCCAACATGATTCGCGCGCCTGACACTCTCGGAAGGTGTGGTCGAGGCGGTCCAGCTCGTCGTCGTCCTGCCATGGCTGTTCGGGTTCGAGGTCGTCGCGCAGCTCGTCGTCGGCAGCCAGCAGGTAGCGGTACTGCGGCACTGCGGCCAGCAGTTCGGCATGGGTGCCGACGTGCGTGATGGTGCCGTCCTCCAGCAACGCGACCTTGTCGGCGAGCAGCACCGTGGACGCACGGTGCGCGACGACGAGTCCGGTCACGTCGCGCAGCACCCGCCGCAGGGCATCCTCCACCACCGCCTCGGTATGCACGTCGAGCGCCGACAGGGTGTCGTCGAGCACGAGCACCCTCGGTGCGGCAAGGATGGCTCGGGCCAGCGAAAGGCGCTGCCGCTGCCCGCCGGACAGGCTCATACCCTGCTCGCCGATGCGGGTGTCGAGGCCGAACGGCAGTTCGTAGACGAAGTCCGCAGCGGCCACGTCGACGGCACGGGCGATGTCGGCTGCGCTGGCGTGCGGCCGGCCCAGCCGCAGGTTCTCGGCCACCGACATCGAGAACAGCGTCGGATCTTCGAACGCGGTGGCCACCGCCTGCCGCAGCGCGGGCAGGGTGAGGTCGCGGATATCGCGACCGTCGATGCGAATCTCTCCCTCGGTGACGTCGTAGAGCCGCGACAGCAGCGCAGCCAACACCGACTTTCCCGATCCGGTGGCGCCGACGAGCGCCACGGTGTCGCCCGGTTCGACGGTGATCGACACATGTCGCAATGCCCAATCCGACTCGGCGGCGCCGGGGAATCGGAAACCGACGTCGTCGAGCTCGAGGCGGCCTCCGCTGGGTGCGTCCGACTGAGGTCCGTCGACGATTTCGCGGGGGGCGTCGAAGATCTCGGCGATCCGGTTGGCCGCGGTGAAGGATTCCTGTGTCATGGACAGCAGGAAGCCCAGCGATGCCACGGGCCACACGAGCGACAGCATCATCGTGATGAACGCGACCAGCGTTCCCATCGTGACCAGGCCGTGCCCGGCGGCGTACGCGCCGAAGCCGAGTACGACGATCAGCGTCAGGTTGGGGATCACTTCCAGCACCGTCCAGAACCGCGCCGACACCGCCACCCGCTTGAGTTGCAGGCCGTACAGCGTGGTGATGCGCTCGTCGAACCTCTCGTACATGTAATCCTCGCGGCCGAACGACTTCACCACCCGCAAGCCGAGTGCGGACTCCTCGACATGGGTGGCGACGTGCCCCGACTGATCCTGCGCCTGCCGCGACAGCCGCGTGTACTGCCGCTGGAAGTGCAGCACCGTTGCGGTGATCGGCACGATCGACACCAGCACCACGACACCCATCGGCCAATACATCACCAGCAGGATCGTCGTCATCACCGCTATCTGCAGGATGTTGAGCAGCAGGAACACCGCGCCGAACGATAGGAACTGACGAATGCTGCTCAGGTCGTTCATCATTCGCGACAGCAACTGACCCGACTGCCAGCGGCCGTGAAAGGACATCGGCAGGATCTGCAGGCGGGCGTAAAGATCTTTGCGGATATCCGCCTCGACGCCAACGGTGGCGCGGGCCACCAGCCACCGGCGGATGAACCACAGCACCGCCTCGGCGATGCCGACGCCCATGGCAGTAATTCCGAAGATCCACAGACCCTGCTGATCCTGGTGGCGGATCGGCCCATCGATGACGGCTCTGGTGACCAGCGGGATCGACACGGTGGCGCCGAGACTGCCGACGGCGACGACGAGCATCGCGATCCAGCGGGCGCGATACGGCTTGAGGTAGGGCACCAGGCGCAGCAGATCGCCTGCGATCCCGAACCTACGCTGTGGTGCGGCGAGCGCGGGCTCGGATGTCAGCCGGGCATGCGACTGCTCCGAGGCGGCCTGCGCCGCAGCGGTGTCCCCGACTGGTTCAACCAACGAAAAATCCACGCTCGATCGGTCTCCTGCGGTCGTGGTGCGCTTGGCAGCGCTGGCGCGGCCCTGCGAACCCTCATCAACGCTGCGGTCCGACACCCTATTTCCGATCATCGCACGCGACGCAATCGCTTATCGGTCACGCCGCCGCCTGCGGCCCGAACTGGGTCTCGTACAGCTCCGCGTAGCGACCGCGGCGAGCCTGGAGCTGGTCGTGCGTGCCGCGTTCGACGATGCGCCCGTCCTCGATCACGAGGATCTGGTCAGCGGCCCGGATGGTGGACAACCGGTGGGCGATGACGATGGACGTGCGGCCCGCCAGCGCCTCGCCGAGCGCCTGTTGGACGGCCGCTTCGGACGCGGAGTCCAGCGACACCTTGTCGGCCGACGGATAGGAGAAGCGGACTTTGTCGAACTCGACCGAGACCGTTCCGTCCGGAACGGGGACTGCGTCAGGCGTGTCGGCGATCAGCGGCGTGAGGTCGAGTACCTCGAAG
>JBPPMS010000180.1:0-10738 GCA_051306175.1 Mycobacterium sp.
TCTTCGCGCGAGCGCTCATCGCACCCCTCGGCTCTTCGCGCGAGCGCTCATCGCACCCCTCGGCTCTTCGCGCGAGCGCTCATCGCAACTCCCTACCGGTCAACTCCAAGAACACATCTTCCAGGCTCCGCTGCTCCACGCGCATATCGGTGGCCAGCACGTCTAGCCGTGCGCACCACGCCGTGACCGTGGCCAGCACCTGCGGATCGATGTGGCCTTCGACGAGATACTCGCCCGGGGAGAGTTCTGACGCCGAATAGCGTTCCGGCAGAGCGGAAATCAGCAATCTCAGGTCCAGCTTTCGCGGCGCCCGGAATCGAAGCTGATCCTCAGCACCCGAGCGCATCAGCTCGGCGGGTGAACCCGCGGCCACCGCCACGCCGCGGTCGATGATCACGATGTGGTCGGCCAGTGCTTCGGCTTCGTTGAGTTGGTGTGTCGTCAACACCACGGTGACGCCGTCGCGCCGCAGTCCGTCGATCAGTTCCCACACCACCAGCCGGGCCTGTGCGTCCAGGCCTGCGGTCGGCTCGTCGAGAAATACCAACTCCGGGCGGCCCACCAGCGCGCAAGCCAGGGCCAGCCGCTGTTGCTGGCCCCCGGACAGTCGTCGATAGGTGGTACGTGCGGCATCGGTAAGTCCCAGCGTGCTCATCAGCCAGGCGGGGTCCAGTGGGTTGGCGGCGTAGGCCGCCACCAGGTTCAGCATCTCGCCTGCTCGAGCAGCAGGGTATCCGCCGCCCCCCTGCAGCATGACGCCGATACGTTCCCTCAGCCGCGCGTTGTCGGCGACGGGGTCCAGGCCGAGAACTTCGACGCTGCCCTCGTCCGGACGCAGGAACCCCTCGCACATCTCCACCGTGGTGGTCTTGCCAGCGCCGTTGGGGCCGAGCAACGCGAACACTTCACCGGGCCCGACCTCGAGGTCGAGGTCCGAGACGGCGGTCGTCGACCCGAAACGTTTCGACACCCCGTGCAATCGCACGGGGACAACGGGGTCGGCGCTCACGGAGTCTCAGCGTAGGCGCCGGGGGGTGGGCTCGGTGCAGCCGCCGTCGCGGCGTAGTCCGCGGTGCCGGAGCCGGGCGCATTCGGCTCGACCGGGCCCGACTCGGCGACCGCGTGCCCGGTCGCCGCTGCCGGCAATGCTCGCCACGGCAGGATGCGATAGGTGAGCGCGTAGAGGACGCCGAGGATGACGAGGCTGGCCAGGGTGGCGTCGACGATCTGGAAAACGGCGAACCGGTCGCCGTTGGCGGTCGGGCCGAACACCCCGACGATGATCGTGAAGACGATCGTCGTAGTACGGAACGCGGGCATCGTCGCCCACGCCGCCAACGGGATGATGGCCCAGAGCAGGTACCAGGGCTGCACGACTGGGAAGAGCAGAACGGTGACGCCCAGCGCAACGCCGAGACCTCCGACGGGGTGCAGCCGCCCTCGCAGTACGGCGAACAGTAGCCAGCTGACCGCGACGGCGATGATCAGCACGCCCATCGCGCGCGTCAGCGACAGCACAGCGGTGGTGTGATCACCGAGCCCGAGAAGGATACCCACCTGCCCGGTGCCGAGGGCGACCAGCGTCGGCGGTGACATCCAGCTGCGGACGGCGTTGGCGGTGCCGAGGGTGAACAACCAGCCGAAACCGAGCCCGCTGGCCCAACCGATGAGTGCCATGACGGGCACCGAGATCGTCCCCAGGAAAAGGCTGGCCTTGACGAAGCCGCTGATGGTGCCCCCGAATCGGTAGGCGAGCGCCATAGCGACGAAGCCCAGCGCCAGCAGCGACGGCAGCTTCACCAGCGCCGACATCGTGATCAGCACCACACCAGCGATCAAGACCGCCAGCGGCCCCCACTCCGCGCGCAGCTCGCGTGAGTGCGGCCACTGCAGCGGACGGGGCAGCAGAGGCTTGGCCGCGTCGACACCGCGCAGCGCGAATTCGGTACCGGTCAGCATCAAACCCAGCATGAGCGCCTCGTTGTGAATGCCAGCGACGAGATGCATGAACAGGAGGGGATTGGCGGGACCCAGCCACAGCGCGCTCACCTCGGCCACCCCGCAGCGTCGCGCCAGACGCGGCGTCGCCCACACGATCAATCCGACGCCGACCAGCACGATGACGCGGTGGAACAGCACGGCGCCGACGATGTCCTCGCCGGTGAGGCGGGATATACCGGAACCGATCCACAGGAACAACGGGCCGTACGGCGCGGGCGTTTCCCGCCACATGCTGGGAACGGTGAGGGTGAACACGTGACTGAGACCAAGGCCGGAGGCTGGTCCCACCTCGTAGGGATCGAGACCGATCCGTGCGATCTGGCTCTGCGCCAGGTAGGAGTACACGTCGCGGCTGAACATCGGCGGAGCGATCAGCAACGGCAGCGCCCACAGCGCCAGAGTGCGGTCCAGCTGGCTGCGCGTCATCTTGCGGCCGCCGAGAGCGAAGCGCCCCAACATCAACCAGGCCAGGGCCATCATCACCGCGCCGGTGGTGGTCATCGTCAGTGACACCGTCTGGATGCGCGACGGCAGGTTCAGCAGCCGTACACCGAAGGTCGGGTCCTGCACCACGGGCCGCGCACCTGCGCCGAGGGCGCCGATCGCCATCAGGGCGGTCCCGGTGCTGCCGAACAACCGTGTTCGCCGCAGCGCGACGACCTCGGTGTCGTTCAGCGGCGAGCCGACCACCTGTTCGTCGGCGTGCCACCGCGAGATCGACGTGCTCAGAGACCGCTGGCTGCGCGATAATTTCCGCCTCGCGTCGAGGAGATCTAATGTCCTCCTCACGGCCGCCAGGCGACACATCCTCTTCGCCTGGGGGGACGTGGTCGTCCTCCTCGCGTCGCGGCTTGCCACTCGAGCAGCGTAGCCGCAGGGTATTCCCGTCAGACCGTGTGAGTATGCCAACAGGCCGCTAAGGGCCGCTAAGGGTCCCCTTGCTAGACCTGCTCCCTTAATTACGTCACACTGGTGTTGTGAAAATCCGTACTGAGGTCACAAGCGCGCCCGGCGCTGTCGTCACGGACGGACACACGCGCACCGCGATCATCCGATTGTTGCTGGAATCGGGCCCCGTCACCGCCACCATGATCGGCGCGAAGCTTGGGTTGTCCGCCGCAGGCGTCAGGCGTCATCTCGACGCGCTGATCGACGCAGGCGACGTCCGGGCCAATGCGGCGGCGTCGTGGCAGCAGAGCGGGCGCGGTCGCCCAGCCAAGCGCTATCAGCTCACCGCGACCGGCCGAGGCAAGCTCGACCACAAATACGACGATCTCGCAGCGGCCGCGATGCGGCACTTGCGCGAGATCGGCGGCGACGACGCCGTGCGCACCTTCGCCCGTAGGCGCATCGATTCCATCCTCACCGGGGTCGCCGCCAGCGTCACCGGTGCGGATGCAGACGTTGAGCAGGCCGCTGGCCGTATCGCAGGAGCGCTGACCGGCGCCGGATACGCCACCACCACCGAGCGCGTCGGTGCGCCACCTGGCCGGCGAAGCGACGGGGGGAAGCAGATGCACGGGATCCAGATCTGCCAGCATCACTGTCCGGTGTCGCACGTGGCTGCCGAGTTCCCGGAGCTGTGCGAGGCCGAGCAGGAGGCGATGGCCGAAGTGCTGGGTACCCATGTACAACGCCTGGCCACCATCGCCAACGGCGACTGCGCCTGTACCACCCACGTCCCGTTGGTCAACTGATACCCAGACTGCCCCGCACGCCGGGACACCCAGTCCAGCCGGACTGTCCTTCGCCGCAACAGCCCCGCGACGAAGCCGCTACGAACGCCGAAGGAGCGTCGCAATGACTCTCACACCGGATGCCAAGCTGGCAGTGCCGCTCACCCAGGAGGAGACCATCGCCTCCCTGGGGAAGTACGGCTACGGCTGGGCTGACTCGGACGTCGCGGGGGCCAGCGCTCAGCGCGGCCTCAGCGAGGCTGTAGTGCGGGACATCTCGTCGAAGAAGAGCGAGCCGCAGTGGATGCTGGACGTCCGCCTCAAGGCACTGCGCACCTTCTCCAAAAAGCCGATGCCCAACTGGGGCAGCAACCTCGAGGGCATTGACTTCGACAACATCAAGTACTTCGTGCGGTCCAGTGAGAAGCAGGCGGCCACGTGGGACGACCTGCCCGAGGACATCCGTAACACCTACGACCGGCTCGGCATCCCTGAGGCCGAGAAGCAGCGCCTGGTGTCCGGTGTGGCCGCCCAGTACGAGTGCCTCGCGGGTGACACCTTGGTGTGGACGGCCGATCGCGGCCAGATTCCGATCAAGGAAATCGCCAGCGGCGACCGCGTGTTCGCGTACGACGAAAACGCCGAGCGCCTCGTCGTGGCGCCGGTGAAGTCCGCGGCACAGACGGACACCCGGTTGACCTACACGGTGAAGACCACGCGCCGCAGTGTGCGGGCGACGGACAACCATCCGATGCTCGTACTCCGCGATGAACGAAAGCCCGGCCGGCAGCACACCAGGTTCGCCCGTCGCTGGGTCACGGTCGGTGAGATCCAGCCGGGTGATTTCATCGCGGTCCCCCGGCAGATCCCGGAGTTCGGCGCTGCCGCAACCCTGCCTGTCGTCGCGGGCCTGGCGACACCCGCGGTGAGCACCGCCGACCTGATGTGGCTGCTGGGTCTCTACATCGGTGACGGCAATCTTCACCCCTCGACGAAGACCTACCGCGTCCAATTCGCCATTCCCGCAGCTGATGTGGAGCTGCGTGCAGAGCTGACACGCGTTGTGACGCAGCTGTTCGGACTGCGGTGCATTGACGCCGACGCGTATCGGGTTGTGATCAACTCCAAAGCGCTGACTGAGTGGATCACAGCGTTGCAGTTCACCGGTCTGGCACTGACCAAGCGTGTGCCGGCGTGGGTCTACCGGCTGCCGGTGGAACAACGGCTCGCCTTCCTGGGCGGCTGGGTGGACGCTGACGGTTCCGGGGGACCTGACCGCAGCGGCTCCCTCCTGCTCACCTGCGCCAACGAGACATTGATCGGTCAGGCGCGTGAATTGGCCGAGCTGTCCGGGCTGCAGGCAGGTGGGCCGTTGTCGTTCTCGCAGCCCTACCGGCACGCTCCCGAGTGCACGCAAATCGCCTGGCGGTTGCGGATTTCGGGTGATTTCGAAGAGCTGGGCCGCCGCAATTCCAAGCGCGCCAGCCGATTCGGACGTCGGGCCGACATGCACTCGTCGACCGCTTCGCGCGGTACGACCATCCGGTCGCACACCAACGACTGGTTGGGTTTCGAGCGGGTGGCATCGATCGAGCCGTACGAGGTGGAGGCCGTCTACGATATCGAGGTCGACGGGCCGCACAACTTCGTCGCCGAGGGCCTTATCGTCCACAATTCCGAGGTGGTCTACCACTCGATCCGTGAGGACCTGGAAGCCCAGGGTGTCATCTTCCTGGACACCGATTCGGGCCTTCGTGAGCACCCGGAGCTGTTCCGGCAGTACTTCGGCACCGTGATCCCCGCGGGCGACAACAAGTTCTCGGCACTCAACACCGCGGTGTGGTCGGGCGGTTCGTTCATCTACGTGCCGAAGGGCGTGCACGTCGACATCCCGCTGCAGGCTTACTTCCGGATCAACACCGAAAACATGGGCCAGTTCGAGCGCACGCTGATCATCGTCGACGAGGGTGCCTACGTGCACTATGTCGAGGGCTGCACCGCGCCGATCTACAAGAGCGACTCGTTGCATTCCGCCGTCGTCGAGATCATCGTCAAGCCGGGTGGGCGCTGCCGGTACACCACGATCCAGAACTGGTCGAACAACGTCTACAACCTGGTCACCAAGCGCGCACGCGCGGAGGCTGGAGCCACCATGGAGTGGGTCGACGGCAACATCGGGTCCAAGGTCACTATGAAGTACCCGGCCGTCTGGATGACGGGCGAATACGCCAAGGGCGAGGTGCTCTCGGTCGCGTTCGCCGGGGAGGGGCAGCATCAGGACACCGGTGCCAAGATGCTGCATCTCGCACCGCACACATCGAGCAACATCGTCTCCAAGTCAGTGGCCCGTGGTGGCGGGCGCGCTTCGTACCGCGGCTTGGTCCAGGTCAACAAGGGTGCCCACGGATCGCGTTCCAGCGTCAAATGTGATGCGCTGCTTGTCGATACGATCAGCCGCTCCGACACCTACCCATACGTCGACATCCGCGAGGATGACGTGACGATGGGCCATGAGGCGACCGTCTCCAAGGTCAGTGCCGATCAGCTGTTCTACCTGATGAGCCGCGGGATGACCGAGGACGAGGCCATGGCGATGGTGGTGCGCGGCTTCGTCGAGCCCATCGCCAAGGAACTCCCCATGGAGTACGCGCTAGAACTCAACCGGCTGATCGAGCTGCAGATGGAGGGCGCTGTCGGATGACGTCCAATCTGACTGACACAGTCGAAGGGATCGCCAAGAACAAGGGCGAGCAGTTCGCCTCGTTCGACGTCAAAGCCTTCGAGGTACCCCGTGGACGTGACGAACTGTGGCGGTTCACCCCGCTGCGGCGCCTTCGCGGCCTGCACGACGGCACCGCGATCGCCAGCGGCACCGCCCCCATCACCGTCTCCGGACGCGACGGTGTGACGCTCGAAACCGTCGAGCGCGGCGACCCGCGGCTGGGCGAGGGTGGAGTTCCTTCCGATCGCGTTGCCGCCCAAGCATTTTCGTCGTTCGAGTCTGCGACGATAGTGACGGTGGCGCGGGATACCGAAGTGGCGCGGCCTATCGAGATCGCGGTCACCGGCCCCGGCGAAGGATTTGTGGCCTACGGGCATCTGCAGATCCGCGTCGAGGAATTGTCCCGAGCCATCGTCGTGGTGGATCTACGCGGCAGCGGAACCTACGCCGACAACGTGGAGATCATCGTCGGCGACTCCGCTGCTGTCGGGGTGATCTGGCTCGCCGACTGGGCGGACGACATGGTCCATGTCAGTGCGCATCACGCCCGTCTCGGCAAGGACGCGGTGCTGGGCCACGTCAACGTCACGCTCGGCGGCGAGGTGGTCAGGACGTCCGCCACGGTGCGATTCACCGGGCCCGGCGGTGAGGCGACGTTGCTGGGTACCTATTTCGCCGACGACGGACAGTTCTTCGAGTCGCGGCTGCTGGTCGACCACGCGCAACCGCACTGCAAGTCCGACGTGTTGTACAAGGGTGCGCTGCAAGGTGATCCGAATTCGGACAAGCCGGATGCGCACACCGTTTGGGTGGGTGATGTGCTGATCCGGGCCGAGGCCACGGGGACCGACACCTTCGAGGTGAACCGCAACTTGGTGCTCACCGACGGTGCACGTGCCGATTCCGTGCCAAACCTGGAGATCGAGACCGGCGAGATCACGGGCGCCGGGCATGCCAGTGCCACCGGCCGTTTCGACGACGAGCAAATCTTCTACCTACGCGCGCGAGGCATCCCCGAGGCCCAGGCCCGCCGACTGGTGGTGCGCGGCTTCTTCAACGAGATCATCGCCAAGATCGCCGTCCCCGAGGTTCGCGAGCGGCTCACCGATGCCATAGAACGTGAACTGGAAATTACCGAATCGAAAGTCACACAGCCATGACCATTCTGGAAATCAAAGACCTGCACGTCAGCGTCGTTGGTGCCAACGAGGACGAGACCGTCGAGATCCTCAAGGGCGTCAACCTCACCGTGAGCTCGGGGGAGACCCACGCGGTGATGGGTCCCAACGGATCCGGCAAGTCCACCCTGTCCTACGCCATCGCCGGACATCCGAAGTACACCGTCACCTCGGGTTCGATCACCCTCGACGGCGAGGACGTGCTGGCGATGAGCGTCGACGAACGCGCGCGTGCCGGGCTGTTCCTCGCGATGCAGTACCCAGTCGAGGTGCCTGGCGTGTCAATGTCGAACTTCCTGCGCACCGCCGCCACCGCCGCGCGCGGCGAGCCGCCGAAATTGCGGCACTGGGTCAAGGAGGTCAAGACCGCGATGAGCGATCTCGGCATCGATCCAGTCTTCGCCGACCGCAGCGTCAACGAGGGCTTCTCCGGTGGCGAGAAGAAGCGCCACGAGATCCTGCAACTGGGGCTGCTCAAGCCCAAGATCGCGATTCTCGACGAGACCGATTCGGGTCTGGACGTCGACGCGCTGCGGGTCGTGAGCGAAGGAGTCAACCGCTTCGCCGCGGCCGAAGACGTTGGGCTGCTGCTGATCACGCACTACACGCGCATTCTCAAGTACATCCAGCCGCAGTTCGTGCACGTCTTCTTCGGCGGTCGAATCGTCAAATCAGGTGGTCCGGAGTTGGCCGACGAACTCGAAGAGCACGGCTATGAGCGGTACACGCAGGCTGCAGCCGCGGGAGCTTAAGGATGACGATCTCCGTCAGCCGGCCCGTGGACCTCGCCGCGATCAGAGCCGATTTCCCTATCTTGAGCCGCGTAATGCGGGGCGGAAATCAGCTGGCCTATCTGGATTCCGGGGCAACCTCGCAGAAGCCGCTGCAGGTCCTCGACGCCGAGCGTGATTTCCTGACCACCTCCAACGGTGCCGTCCACCGCGGCGCGCACCAACTGATGGAGGAGTCCACTGACGCCTACGAGCAGGGCCGAGCCGACATCGCGGCGTTCGTCGGCGCCGACGTCGACGAACTGGTGTTCACCAAGAACGCCACCGAATCGATCAACCTGGTCTCCTACACGTTGGGGGACAGCAGATTCGACCGTGCGGTCGGGCCTGGCGACGTCATAGTCACTACCGAGCTCGAGCACCATGCCAACTTGATCCCGTGGCAGGAGCTGGTGCGCCGCACCGGAGCCACTCTCAAGTGGTACGGCGTAACTGACGATGGGCGGATCGATCTCGACTCACTTCAGCTCGACGACCGGGTGAAGGTCGTCGCGTTCAGCCATCACTCCAACGTCACCGGCGCCGTTGCGCCGGTCGCGGAGTTGGTGTCGCGGGCCAAGGCCGTTGGTGCGCTGACGGTGTTGGACGCCTGCCAGTCGGTGCCGCATCAACCCGTCGACTTCCATGGGCTCGATGTCGACTTCGGCGCGTTCTCCGGGCATAAGATGCTGGGGCCTAACGGGATCGGCGTGCTGTACGGACGCGGCGAGCTGCTCAACGCGATGCCGCCGTTCATCACCGGCGGTTCCATGATCGAGACGGTCGCCATGGAGGCCACCACCTACGCGCCTGCGCCGCAACGATTCGAGGCGGGCACGCCGATGACGTCGCAGGTCGTCGGATTGGCAGCTGCTGCAAGGTATCTCGGAGCAATCGGGATGGACGCGGTAGAAGCGCACGAAAACGAGTTGGTCGCGGCGGCCCTCGCCGGATTGTCGGGCATCGACGCTGTGCGGATCATCGGTCCGACGGCTTTGGAGCACCGCGGTTCGCCGGTGTCGTTCGTCGTCGACGGTATCCACGCGCACGACGTCGGCCAGGTGCTCGACGACGAGGGCGTCGCGGTGCGGGTGGGACACCACTGCGCGTGGCCGCTGCACCGCCGCTTCGGAATCGCCGCCACCGCTCGGGCGTCGTTCGCGGTGTACAACACCGTCGACGAAGTCGACCGGTTGGTCGCTGGCGTCGAGCGGGCCATCGACTTCTTCGCCCCGGAGGGCAGGAGCGAAGCGACTCGGGGAATCGGCGGAGACTGACGCCCGTGCGGATGGAGCAGATGTACCAGGAAGTGATCCTGGACCACTACAAGCACCCGCACCGACGCGGCCTGCGTGAGCCGTTCGGCGCCGAGGTGCAGCACGTCAACCCCACCTGTGGAGATGAGGTGACGCTTCGCGTCCGCCTGTCCGACGACGGCGAGCAGGTGCTGGACGTGTCCTATGACGGCCAGGGGTGCTCGATCAGCCAGGCTGCCACGTCGGTGTTGACCGACCAGGTGATCGGCCAGACCGTCGGGGACGCACTCAAGACCGTTGCGGCGTTCTCGGAGATGATTTCATCGCGCGGAAACGTCGAAGGGGACGAGGATGTACTCGGTGACGGTATCGCGTTCGCGGGCGTCGCGAAATACCCGGCGCGCGTCAAATGTGCGCTGCTCGGGTGGATGGCGTTCAAAGATGCGGTGGCCCAGGCATCCGTGAACGACGACTCTGAAAAGGATGGCTTATGAGCGAGACTGCGATACCTGAGGATTTCATCGCTGACCTTGAGGAGGCGATGCGCGACGTCGTTGATCCCGAACTCGGGATCAACGTCGTAGACCTCGGCTTGGTGTATGGACTCGATGTCGAAACCGGCGATACAGGCAAGGTGGCGCTGATCGACATGACGTTGACGTCTGCAGCCTGTCCGTTGACCGACGTCATCGAAGACCAGTCGCGCACTGCGCTCGTCGGCGCAGGCCTGGTCAACGAGATCAAGATCAACTGGGTTTGGAATCCGCCGTGGGGGCCGGACAAGATCACCGAGGACGGCCGCGAACAGCTACGTGCGTTGGGGTTCACCGTTTAGTTCCAGTGATCCCGTTGCCTGCCTGCGCATGGCGTGGCGCGCGGCGTGGTACCGGGCGGTGGCAGCGGGCGTAACGATCGGAGCGTTGCTCGGAGCGCTGGCCTGGCTTGACTCCCGCATCGCCAGCGGTGGTGAGGCGATCCAGGAGACCGGGTTGATCGCCCGGTATCGCCGGCAAAGGCGATGTAACGCCCCCGACACCGGGAAGGCGATGTCCGCGATATCCATCTGCACGTTGCGCTGCGGCGCAAGGGTGTGCGCACCTTCATTGAATCCTTCGGCGTAATCCACCCACGCCAT
>JBPPMS010000181.1:0-4601 GCA_051306175.1 Mycobacterium sp.
CCAGCAGCCCGGTCGGGTCACCGATGATGTCGCGGTAGAACAGCGGGTTGTAGAAGCCCTGATGGGCCGCCTCTTCGACGACCGGGCAGGGGAATTCCTGCTTGCGGTCGTGCTCGGCCGCCACCGGCCGCACCACTGTTTCGGCGAACTCGTGGTGCTCGGACGACGCAGTCAGTCCCAACCTGCACAACCACCGACCCGGTGGTGATCACCGATGTCTCCGGGCCCGGATCGGTGTGCCGGCCGCTGCCGGACGCCGGATGCAGCGGTGGCAGTCAGTGAGCATCGTATGGTCAAGTCATATGGGTCCCCCTTCACTGACACTGACACTGACACTGACACTGACACTGACACTGACGTACCGCGAGATCGCTACCGTCGCTGCATGTTCGGGCACCCGCGTCCCGAAACTGACCGAAAAATGGGGCTAGCGCTCTCGTGGCTCGAGTGCTAATCTCGGCGATGCACAGTGATTGAGCTGCCCGCCAGGGTGGCGGGCTCTGATATCGACCTAGGAGGTGGATTACTGTGCTTCGTTTTGATCCGTTCAGCGATATCGATGCCCTGACCCGGAGTTTGCTGTCTAGCGAGTCCGGATCCAACCGCAGTCCGCGGTTCATGCCGATGGACCTGTACAAGGTCGAGGATCACTACGTCCTGACCGCTGATCTGCCTGGGGTCGACCCTGGTTCGGTGGATGTCAACGTCGACAACGGCACGCTCACGTTGACCGCGCACCGCTCAAGCCGGTCCGAGGAATCGGTGCAGTGGCTAGCCAACGAGCGCTTCTTCGGTACTTACCGAAGGCAGCTTACGCTCGGCGACGGCATCGACACCACCGGCATCACCGCCACGTACGAGAATGGCGTTCTGACAGTGTCGATTCCAGTGGCCGAGCGCGCGAAGCCGCGGCGAATCGAAGTGTCCCACACTTCGGGAGCCAGGCCGATCGAACCCACCACTGTCGACGCCGGATAGACACCTCACCGGGAAGCTGCTGCGGGGACCGGGTCCTCGCAGCAGCTTCGCGGTAGGCGGGTCCGAGTGCACCCCGCGAGATGACATGCGACGACGCGGTGGCCACGAGCAGTCGCTCCGTCAATCCGCTCCACCGCCGTTCACCCGCCGTAAAGCCGCCACCAGGACGTGGCCTTCCAGCGCACGCAGGCGGTAGTTCACCTTCTGGCGGCTGTGGCCGCGGGGTCGGCGATCACTTCGACGTCGAGCACGGCTCCATCGTGCGGTTGACAAGTAATTTTTGTCAAAGCGTTCGACCTACTCGGCTACGGTGGGGTGCGTCCGGCGCCACGACGATACAGCCGTGCTGACTGGCCGGATCACCAACACCGCGCATTTCGACGGCAGTTCTGTGAGAGTTTGCGATCTGCGGATTACGGGTACCGTAGCGCAATGGAGGCGCCTGCACTGCTTTGCGGTCGCTACGAATTGCGGGCTGTACTCGGTTTCGGCGGCATGGCCGAGGTCCGTGACGGTTGGGACACCCGGCTGCGTCGGCCCGTTGCCGTCAAATTGTTGCATCCCGGCATGAGTTCTCAGTCCGCCATCCGGGACCGATTCAAGGTCGAGGCATGCGCCGCAGCCGCCCTTAACCATCCCAACATTGTGGCGGTCTACGACTTTGGCGACCACCACGGAACACCTTTCATCGTGATGGAGCGATTGCCAGGTGTAACTCTCGGAGACCAAATCGCGATCGGCCCGCTCACGCAGGGGGCGGTTTACGCTGCGCTGGACAGCGTGCTTGCCGCGCTTTCGGCCGCGCATCGTTGCAAAATGCTGCATCGAGACATAAAACCGGGCAATATCCTGCTCACACCACACGGCGGAGTGAAGGTCGCCGACTTTGGCATAGTCAAGACGCCCGGCGCCGCTCACACCACCACTGGTGAAATTGTCGGCACTCTGGCGTACCTCAGTCCCGATCGGATATCTGGCACCCCTGCCACCGTCACCGACGACCTCTACGCAACCGGAGTCGTTGGTTACGAAGCCCTCACGGGTCGCAAACCATTCCTACAACAGGACATGGCACCGCTCTCCAGCGCAATCCTGAACGAGCAACCGCCGTCCCTGGCCGCGCTACGGCCCGACGTGGAGCCGGAATTTGCGGACGTCATCGACCGGGCGATGTCCCGAGATCCGGCGCGCCGCTTCAATACCGCCGACGCCATGCGAGCTGCCTTGATGAGGACTGATCGCTCGCTTAGCGACCCTGCGCCCCTGATGGCGCCAAGGCGTACGCCCACCGCCGTGATCGAGGCACGACCCGTGACCGACGACGCGGCGGCGCTGACGATCCGTGGGCCGCGACGAACACGGACCGAGAAATCGCTGGGTGCAGCAGCGATCTTGATCGCCGTGGCGGTTGCAACCTTGGCATTCGCACTCGACTCTTCGTCAACCACGCAGCCCACCTCGCCGGAGCCGGCGAGCGTCAGCACGTCGGTGACCGCTACCGCCAGCGTCAGCAGTCCGGTGCCGCAGCCTGTAGAAACTGCGGTGCCCTCGCCAGCAATTCAGTCACCGATGCCGACCCAGACCGCGGTGGTCGACCAGGCAAATGATCACCCCGGCAACGGGACTGGAAACGGCAACGGCAACGGCAACGGCAACGGCAACAAACCAAAGTAGACGCGTGGCGGGGCAAACGTGGATGCGTGGAATGTGAGACCCGAAGCTCAGTGGCTTAGTTGACGCCATAGAGCCTCCGGTTCGCGGCCGGTCTCCCCTGCGGCCTGGCATCTGAAACCGGACGTAGCGTTTCGCACTCCCGAAGCGATGTACCCATCGCCTCATCGTGAAATTCAGTGGTCGGGAGTTAGGAGGCGGGGTTATGCGCCTGGCATCAGCACTCGCCGCGATCTGCGCCGCAACGTTCGTTGTGGTCGTCGCACCCGCAGGAAACGCATCGGCCGACGAGTCCGCAATCGTCGTCATCGGCACTCTGGAGGCCCAGGGCTACACCGTCAACGTGGACCGGGTCGGCAGCGCACCCCTGCAAGACTGCATCGTCACCGACGTCCGCAACCCTCAACAGCAGACCCAACGGGTACCGGTCGGCAACGACCACGACGACGACGGCCACTGGCCGTTCTCGGGCGGCGACGACGACTACGTCGAAGTCGTGGTCAGCCAGTCGATCTCGGTGTCGCTGGACTGCACCGGCTGAACCCCGACCTCCATTCAGCCCGACGGGACGCTCCGTGGCCTGGCAGACCGAGATCGACGGCGTTCCGTGCGCGGGCACCGTCATCATGTACGTCACCGCACTCGCCGTGAATTAGGCTTGGTTCATGACTGATCACGACCGCGTGGCAGCGCGCCGCGATATCGCCGATGCGCTGCTCCTCGCCTTCGAGCGCCGCCACGAAGTCCTCGACGCGATCGTCGGACAGGCCGACAACACCGGCGCGGTGAACGCGATCGCGGAGCTGCTCGGCACGTCGATCTCCAGCAGCGAAGCGGTGCTGCAGCTGTCGTTCGATCGCCTGACGAAGGATTCGCGGCGAAAGATCGCTGCCGAACTCGATGACCTGAACAGCCAGCTGAGCTTCACGCTGGCCGAGCGGCCCGCCAGCTCTGGCGACGGATTGACACTGCGACCGTTTGACGCGTCAGACGACCGCGACATCTTCGCCGCGCGCACCGAGGACATGCATGCGGCGGGCGACGGCTCTGGTGGTCCTGCGAGCAGCCTCGAGGACGAGATCAGCGCAGCCCAGTTGCGCATCTACGCCGAAGAGGCCGCCTGGTTCGTCCTCGAGAGCGACGTGTCCAACAAGGTGGGCATGGTGTTCGGCGAGCTGGCACACGGCGAGCTCGACGTCCGGATCTGGATCAGCCACACCCATCGCAAGCTGGGTTACGGAACGGCGGCACTGCGCATGTCCCGTTCGGAGATGGCGGCCCTGTTCCCCGCGGTTCCGCTGGTGATCCGCGCTCCCGCCGCTCCACCCGAGTAGTTTTCTCTAGCAGTTCTCCATCTGTTCTGCACGTAACCTCCAAGCTTGCGCCCCTCCCTGTGCGCCACGATGAGTCCATCATCAACACGCGAGCCAAAAACTCGCCCGCACAAGGGAGTTCACCATGAAGCAATCAACTCTGCTGTTGTCCTGCATCGCCGGAGGCGCCGGCGCGGCCGCTGGCCTGCTGATCGTCGCGGCACCGGCGATGGCCGCCAGTTCGGCGCAGAACACCATCAACCTCCTGGAGGCGCAGGGGTTCACCGTCAGGATCGATCGCATCGGCAGCGCGCCGCTGGACCAGTGCGTGGTCACCGACATCGGCAACCCGACCGAGTCACAGGGCTTCATCGACAACGACGATGACGACAACAACCCCTTCGAGGACGTGCGCCGCACCGTCACGGTGTCGCTGGACTGCACGCGCTGACGCAACTGATCGGTGACGCGATTCCTACCCTTGTGGGAGCATCGGCGCATGGACAGCAAGGACGATCCGGAAGCCCGGATCCGAGAGCTGGAACGCCCGCTCGAAGAGCAGGCCCGTGCGTCCGAATTGGGATTGGGCTCCTATGGCCGCTACCCGCCCCCACCCAGTCTCTTATACCAAAATGACGC
>JBPPMS010000182.1:0-26920 GCA_051306175.1 Mycobacterium sp.
GCGCAGAAACCGAAGGGACCGACGTTGGTCAGGCGGTTCGGCACCGAACGCGAGGTGTACGCCCCCGGGTACGAGCTCCGTCCGGGCTCGATTCGCCGACGAGCTGGCACCCTGCGTCCGGCTCGGCGGACCGGACTGCACACAGCCCTACGACACCGCGCTGCAACGTCTCGGCCTCAAGCTGTACATCCCGCACCGAGTTCCTCTCGATCTGGAAAGCGGGCGTGCACACTTCCAGTGCGCGACGGTGGCAAGCGCCGTCGAATTCACCTGATCCGCCGGTGATCACGTTTCCGCAACGCCGAATCAGGCGTGTTGCGGTTCTTCGTCTGTGTCGTCTTCGGTGGTGGGTTCGCGACGGGTCTTGAGACGGTACATCACGAAATCTTCCGGTACGCCGCTCTGCTTAGGCGCGAAGACGAGTTTGCGCACCCGTCTGACCGTGACGCCGAGCGCGTCCAGATCGTCTTGGTCAATCCCCTCCAGGGTGGTGTGGGATACCACCAGCCCGCCGCGCGGGGCGCGCTCCATCACCCGGGCGGCGATGTTGACGTCCACGCCGATCCAGTCGGAGCCGAGGCGGTGCGGTCTGCCGGTGTGCACACCAGCCCGCATCCGCGGGATGTAGCCGTCCACCTCCACGGCGCGAACGGCTTCCCTGGCCTGTATGACGGCGGCGACGGCGGTGGTGGGGTCCTTGAACACGGCCATGATGCCGTCGCCCATGCGCTTCACGATGTGGCCGCCTGCGTCGAGCAGCGGTGGCTCCAACGCCGTGGAAACCCGTCGCAGCAGCGTCAACGTGGCATCGTCGCCCGCGCCAAGCGACCACGTCGAGAATCCGACGAGGTCGGTGAACACCAGCGTCACCTCACGGTTGACGGGACGGCTCGAGACCTTCTGGGTGAGCGCCTGCCACACCTGCAGCGTCCCCAGGCTCAGTTCGCGCGACGCCGTGGACTGGTCACCCCAGATCCGCTCGGCGGCGCGTGCGGCGGCCTGTGGCCCGCCAGGCCCTGCCGTAGATAGGGGGTCGCCGAACTCGGGGTCGCCGGGCAGTGCCCGACGGGCCCGTTTGACCAGGAAGACCAGCTGCTGTTGCCGATTGGTCTCGCGCAGCCACGACGCAACGGCGAACACCGGCGAAATCGAAGCAGCGCCACTGGAGAGGTCAAGCTCATCGGAGCCTGGGTTGAGCGGCTCGCGATCCACGTTTGTCAGGGTAGGTGCTGGCTTCCGCGCGCGGCAAACATCTTGGGCGTGTGCTGGGCTACTTGTTTGCCGTAGCCAGTGCACAAACGGGTTGTGGAGCCGCGGCCGACACCTGGTAACGGACCCGCGCCGCGCACCCCGAATCATGGACAACGTTTGTTGTCAGCATTATGGTGAAAGCTAATTCTTGCAGTCGGGGTGGCGCAACGACGCGCTTCGCAACATTCGGAGGATGACTGATGACCGCGACATCGACGACCAACGGCGCGTTACACGACACGTTGCCGCGCCGGTCCGCCGGCGCGGCGCAACCGTTGGGTCCGGATTCGCTGACGTGGAAGTATTTCGGCGATCTTCGCACCGGGATGCTGGGTGTGTGGATCGGCGCGCTGCAAAACATGTATCCCGAACTCGGCGCGGGTGTCGAAGAACACTCCATCCTGCTCCGTGAGCCGCTCCAGCGGGTCGCGCGCTCGGTCTACCCGATCATGGGCGTCGTCTACGACGGCGACCGTGCAGCGAAGACCGGCGCGCAGATCAAGGGGTTCCACGCGGGCATCAAGGGCGTCGACGCCGACGGCAGGCGATATCACGCCCTCAACCCCGAGACGTTCTACTGGGCGCACGCCACTTTTTTCATGCTGGTGCTCAAGACGGCCGAGTACTTCTGCGGCGGCCTCACCGAGGGCGAGAAACGTCAACTGTTCGACGAACACGTCCAGTGGTACCGGATGTACGGGATGAGCATGCGGCCGGTTCCGAAGACCTGGGAAGCATTCTGCGAATACTGGGACCGGACCTGTCGCGAAGAGCTGGAGATCAACCAGGCCACACTCGACATCTTCGACATCCGGATTCCGAAGCCGAAGTTCGTGCTCATGCCGACACCGGTGTGGGATCAGTTCTTCAAGCCGCTCCTCGCGGGGCAACGTTGGCTGGCCGCGGGTCTGTTCGATGCCCCCGTGCGGGAGAAGGCGAACATGCGGTGGACGCCTGCCGACGAGATCCTGCTCCGGCTGTTCGGCAAGGCCGTCGAAATCGCGTTCCTCGCGGTTCCCGACGAGATCCGGTTGCACCCACGGGCCCTTTCGGCCTATCGACGCGCCGAGGGTCGGGCGCCCGCGAGTCAGCCGTTGGTCGAGGCGCCGTCGTTCATGGCGCCGCCGCGCGATCGACACGGCCTGCCGATGCACTACTTCCCGCCGGGCAAGTCCCTAATGGAGCGCGCCGGATCGCTGGTGCACAGCACCATCTCGCTGGCAGGCCTGCGACTAGCCGCGGGTGCAAACGAGTAGCGTGATACGCATAATCTCCGTCGGAACAACAGAATCGAGCAATTGATGATCGAGTGGTCCGACGTCGACCTCGCGGTTCGCGACGCCGTCCGGGAGTTCGTCGACAAGGAGATACGGCCTCACGTCGACGCGCTGGAGAGCGGTGAGATGGAGCCCTACCCGATCATCCGGAAGCTGTTCGCCACCTTCGGTATCGATGCGATGGCCAGCGAGTCACTGCAGAAGCGACTGGCCCGGATGCGCGACAGTGGCACGTCAGGAGGCTCGTCGCGCGCCGGTGGCGGCATGTTGGGTAGCGACTCAGCGCAGGCGAGCATGGGTTTCGTCGTCGTAAGCGAGCTGTGCCGCGTCAGCATGGGTGTGGTGACGGGGATGGGCGTCAGCCTCGGCCTCACCGTGCCGACGATCCAGTCGCGCGGAACGCTGGCTCAGCAGGAGCGGTGGCTGCCCGAACTGGTGACCTACGAGAAGGTGGGTGCCTGGGCGATCACCGAGCCGGATTCCGGCTCCGATGCCTTCGGCGGCATGAAGTCCTATGTAGTGCGTGCCGCCGACGGGACAGGCGACTACATCCTCAACGGGCAGAAAACGTTCATCACCAACGGGCCTGACGCCGACGTCGTGGTCGTCTACGCGAAACTGGACGACGGCAACCCTGACGTTTCGAAGCGCGACCGTACCGTTCTGACCTTCGTCCTGGACCGCGGCATGGAAGGCTTCGTCCAGTCGAAGCCGTTCCGCAAGATGGGCATTCACTCGTCACGCACCGGCGAGTTGTTTTTCAACAATGTGCGGCTCGGGCGCGATCGGCTGCTGGGCGAGAGCGAGCAGAACCGTTCAGGCGACGGCCGTGACAGCGCACGGTCCAATTTCTCCGCCGAACGCATCGGCGTGGCGGCGATGGCACTCGGGGTGATAGAGGAATGTCTGCGACTCTGCGTCGACTACGCAAAGACGCGAACGCTGTGGGGCAAGGACATCGGCCAGTTCCAGCTGATCCAGCTGAAGCTGGCCAACATGGAGGTGGCACGCATGAACGTGCGCAACATGCTGTTCCGGGTGATCGAGTCGGCACAGACCGACACTGCGATCTCGTTGGCCGAAGCATCGGCGATGAAGTACTACTGCTCGCAGGCGGCGACCGACGTAGCAATGGAGGCGGTGCAGTTATTCGGCGGCAACGGTTACATGACCGAGTACCGGGTCGAACAGCTCGCACGCGACGCGAAGTCGCTGATGATCTACGCGGGCAGTAACGAGGTTCAGATCACCCACGTTGCCCGCGGCCTACTCAGCTAGTCCTCGCGCCGGGAGATCTTCTTACCGGCGAATGTGCAGGTTCTGGAGGAGATTTCGCGAATTCGCCTGCACAAGCCGCACAGTCGGCGCCGCGACGGCATTCACTCAGCGTAGCGCCGCCGGGCCCGTGAGCTCTGATACAGACAGATCGCCGCGGCAGCTGCGACGTTGAGGCTCTCGGCGCTGCCGGGCATGACGATGCGAACTCGACGGTCGGCGGCTGCGGCGACTTCCGTTGGCAAGCCCGACGATTCAGGGCCGAACAGCCAGGTGGTCGGGCCCACCAGCGAGGGCTCGACGGCGTCCAGGTCAGTCTCGCCGTCGACTGTGGTGGCCAGCGTCTGCAGTCCCGCGGCGCCGATGGCGGCCATCGCTGCGGCCGCGTCGGGCGCGCTGATCACCGGCAGCGAGAAGATGCTGCCCGCCGAGGCGCGCAGGCATTTGCCGTTGTACGGATCGACGCTGTATCCGGCCAGTACGACTGCGTCAGCTCCCAGGGCGTCCGCGACCCGGATCAGGGTGCCTGCATTACCGGGCTCGGAAATACCGACCGCCACAGCCAGCAATGTGGGCTGCCGCGCGAGCACACACGTCAGGTCAACCTCGGGGATCCGGCATACGGCGACCAAACCGACCGGAGTCACGGTGTCCGACAACACTTTGGCCGCCTTCTCGGTGACGAGATGCACGGCGGCCCCGTCGAGCAGGTCGGCGAATCGGGTCAGCGCATCGGCAGTCGCGAACAGTTCCACCACCAAATCGCGCCGCAGTGCGGTCTCGACGAGGTTGGGCCCTTCAGCGAGAAAGCGTGCGGCGCGTCGGCGCCCCACGTGGCGGTGCAGCTTGGCCGCCGCCGTCACGAGGGCGGAGCGCTCGGTGAGCGCTGAAGCGGGGGTGACGCTCAGGCGGCCTCTCCGGCGTCTGCCGGCGCATTGACGTCCTCAGGCAGCGCGGCCCGGGCGACCTCGACGAGCGCAGTGAACGCGGCGGCGTCGCTGATGGCGATCTCCGACAGGTTCTTACGGTCGACCTCGACGCCGGCGAGCTTGAGACCCTGGATCAGCCGGTTGTAGGTGATGCCGTTGGCGCGGGCAGCGGCGTTGATGCGCGAAATCCACAGCTTGCGGAAATCACCTTTGCGGGCGCGACGGTCCCGGTAGGCGTAGGTCAACGAATGCAGCTGCTGCTCTTTGGCTTTGCGGTAGAGCCGCGAGCGCTGGCCGCGGTAGCCCTTCGATGCCTTGAGGACGGTACGCCGCTTCTTCTGGGCGTTGAGTGCGCGCTTCACGCGTGCCATGGAAGTGTTCCTATTCTCGTTCGGTCAGGTCAGGTAGGTCAGTGACGGACACTCAGCCGTTGAGCATCGCGTTGATCCGGCGGGTGTCGTTGGCCGCCACCTCTGTACGGCCGTCGAGGCGACGGGTGCGCCTGCTCGACTTGTGCTCTAGGAGGTGCCGACGACCGGCCTTCTGGCGCACGATCTTTCCGGTACCCGTCTTGCGGAACCGCTTCGAAGCGCCGCTGTGGGTCTTTGCCTTGGGCATGTGTCCTCAATTCTTGTGGTGGCTGGTACTAGTTCTGGGTTGGATCTGGGGTCTCGACCGCCGCAGGGTCGGCGCGACGCGCGATCGGCTCGTCGGCGTCGTGCGCGGCCTTGGCGCGGGTCTTCGCACCGCGGTGTGGCGCCAGCACCATCGTCATATTGCGGCCATCCTGCTTGGCGGACGTCTCGACGTAGCCGTAGTCGGCGACGTCGGCGCCCAGGCGCTGCAGTAGGCGGAAACCCAGCTCGGGCCGCGACTGCTCGCGTCCGCGGAACATGATGGTGACCTTGACCTTCGACCCGGCTTCCAGGAAGCGGACCACGTGGCCCCTTTTCGTCTGGTAGTCGTGATCATCGATCTTCGGTCGCAGCTTCTGTTCCTTGACGACGGTCTGCTGCTGGTTCTTGCGAGACTCGCGCTCCTTGAGTGCCGTCTCGTATTTGAACTTGCCGTAGTCCATGATCTTGCAGACCGGCGGCTTGGCGTTCGGGGCTACTTCGACGAGATCGAGATCGGCGTCGACGGCGACGCGGAGTGCATCTTCGATACGCACGATGCCTACCTGCTCACCGCCCGGTCCGATCAGGCGAACCTCAGGTACGCGAATACGCTCGTTGATGCGGGTCTCAGTGCTGATGGGGCCTCCCTGGTTGGTCTGCTGGATGCGCCGCTCAGGGATGTGCTGGGACAGCGGGTGAAACACCACGCCATCAGCGAAAAGGCCCTGCTGTCGCAGGGCCCGATGCCGACCGGTCGCGGGACGAACCCGCCTGCGGATACCGCAGATCAAGCGCCGTGACGCCTGTGACCGGACCGCTGATCCTGTACGGTCAACGGTGGGAGTGGGACTCCACTTGCTGTCCCTGGCACAAGCCGGGACGGTCGCGCATGCCAGTCTAGCAGGCATGACCGATGATTCTGGAATCGCGCCAGGCCTGCCACCTGCAACCGAGCCTGCGGTACGCGATCTCGCAGAGATACCAGCCGTCGAAGTCATCAGCAGGTCGGCTGTCATGTTGATGAGCGCCGCGGCCGAAAAGCTCGGACTGTCGTCGGAGAATCCCGAGGACAGCCCGTTTCGCGACCTCGACGAAGCCCGACGCCTGATCACCGCGCTCGCGGGACTCATCACCGCGTCCGCAGAATATCTCGGCCCGCACGCCGCACCCTTGCGTGACGGGCTGAAATCGCTGCAGTTGGCTTTCCGCGAACTCAGCGCGGCACCGGATGAGCCCGGCAGCGGCCCTGGGGAAAAGTACACCGGCCCCGTCTGGTGACCACTGCGTGATCGGTCTGGTGACCACTGCCTGATCGGTCTGGTGACCACTGCCTGATCGGTCTGGTGACCACGACACGTCCGATTGCCGTGGCGTCCCGCCCCCATCGGGGCAGCTAAGCGAATATCCTCGCGGCCTATGACCCTCACCACAAGTCGGCCGATGTTGTCGCGGCTGACCCTCGTGCCAAGCATCGCCGGCTGGACGATCGGGGTCATCGCGACGTTGTCGCTGGCTGCGAGCGTGTCGCCGCTGGTCCGGTGGATCATCAAAATCCCGCGTGAGTTCGTCAACGACTACGTTTTCAACTTCCCTGATACCAGCTTCGCCTGGGCGTTCGTGCTGGCAATTCTGGCCGCCGCGTTGGCCGCCCGTAAGCGCATCGCGTGGTGGGTACTGGTGTTGTACATGGCCGCAGCGATCCTGTGGAATGTCTACGACATCGCCCAAGGCGAAAAGGTCGCCTTCGAAGTGATCGGCGTGCTGTTCCACGCAGTGGCCGTCTCAGTGCTGGTGTTGGCGCGCGGGGAGTTCTGGGCTCGCGTTCGGCGCGCGGCGCTGTTCAAGGCTGCTGCCGTGTTGGTGGCCGGCATGGCCATCGGCATCGCGGTGGCGTGGGGCCTGCTGACCTTGTGGCCGAACAACCTGGAGCCAGCCAATCGGCCGGCCTACGCCGTCAACCGGGTGTTGTTCTTCACCGGCGCCGACTCCGACATCTTCGACGGCCAGCACGCCCACGGTCTGCTGAACGCTCTCTTCGGCCTGTTCGGCGCCCTGGCGCTGATCGCAGCGACGATCGTCTTGTTCCAGTCCCAGCGCGCCGACAACGCCCTCACCGGTCAGGACGAGTCGGCCATCCGCGGGCTGCTGGAGATGTATGGCAAGAACGACTCACTGGGCTACTTCGCCACCAGGCGCGACAAGTCGGTGATCTTCTCCCCCAACGGACGCGCGGCCATCACCTACCGCGTCGAGGTCGGCGTCTGCCTGGCCAGCGGCGACCCGGTAGGCGACCAACGCTCCTGGCCGCAGGCCATCGAGGCATGGCTTCGCCAGTGTCTGGAGTTCGGCTGGGCTCCAGGTGTGATGGGCGCCAGTTCCGCAGGTGCACAAGCCTTTCGCGATGCCGGCCTCAACGCCATCCAACTCGGCGACGAAGCCATTCTCCATCCGGACAGCTTCAGACTCTCCGGTCCGGACATGCGGGCAGTTCGCCAGGCGGTGACGCGCGCCAAGCGTTCCGGGCTGACAGTGCGCATCCGCCGCCACCGCGACATCACCGCCGAGGAGATGGCCACGGTGATCAAACGCGCCGACGCCTGGCGCGACACCGAGACCGAACGCGGCTTCTCGATGGCGCTGGGGCGCCTCGGCGATCCCGCCGATGGCGATTGCTTCCTGGCCGAAGCGGTGTATGACGGCAGTGACCAAGTGGTCGCGATGCTGTCGCTGGTGCCTTGGGGCACCACGGGCGCCTCGCTGGACTTGATGCGACGGTCCCCGCAGTCGCCCAACGGCACCAACGAGTTGATGGTCAGTGAGCTGTGCGCGCAGGCCGAGCGCGTCGCGATCACGCGAATCTCCCTGAACTTCGCCATGTTCCGGTCAGCGTTCGAACAAGGCGCTCAACTCGGCGCAGGACCGGTCGCCCGACTGTGGCGCGGGCTGTTGGTGTTCTTCTCCCGGTGGTGGCAGCTGGAGACGTTGTACCGCTCGAACATGAAGTACCAACCCGAGTGGGTGCCGCGGTTCGCCTGCTACGAGGATGCGCGCCTGGTTCCGCGGGTCGGGGTGGCATCGGTGATCGCCGAAGGCTTCCTCGTGCTGCCGTTCAGCCGCCGCAGCAAGGCGCCGACCGGCCAACATTCCGCGGTGCCGCAGGCCGTCATCGACACCGGCCTGTTGCACGCGGATGGCAGTGCACCCGATCTGGATACGGTGATCGTGGACGACGAGGCACAGGTAGGTCCTCGGCTCCCGGAGCAAGTACGGGTGCGGATGGACAAATTGAAGATGTTGCAGGACAACGGGATCGATGCGTATCCCGTAGGACAACCTCCCAGCCACACGATCGTCCAGGCGATCGACGGCGACGACGAGACGACGGTCTCCGTGGCGGGTCGGGTGATGCGGGTCCGCGACTACGGCGGCGTGCTGTTCGCCCAGTTGCGTGACTGGTCAGGTGAAGTGCAGATCCTGCTGGACAATTCGTTCCTCGAAGGCAGCGCCACCGCGGATTTCACCGCCGCCATCGATCTGGGTGACCTCATCGAGGCAACGGGACTCATGGGCGTCAGCAAGTCCGGAACCCGGTCTCTGCTGGTGCGCAGCTGGCGACTCATCGGCAAATGCCTTCGGCCGCTGCCCGACAAGTGGAAGGGGCTGACCGACCCCGAATCCAGGGTCCGGGCGCGTTACGTGGATCTGGCGATCAACACCGAGGCCCGCGACTTGATCACCGCGCGCAGCGGTGTGCTGCACGCCATCCGGGAAACGCTGTTCGCCAAGGGATTTCTGGAGGTGGAGACCCCGATCCTGCAGCAGATACACGGCGGCGCCAATGCCCGCCCGTTCCTGACCCACATCAATGCCTACGATCTGGATCTCTACCTGCGCATCGCCCCCGAGTTGTATCTCAAGCGGTTGTGCGTCGGCGGGGTAGAGCGGGTGTTCGAGCTGGGGCGGGCGTTCCGGAACGAAGGTGTCGACTTCAGCCACAATCCCGAGTTCACGTTGCTGGAGGCGTACCAGGCGCACGCCGATTACCGGGTGTGGATCGACGGCTGCCGCGAACTCATCCAGAACGCCGCACAGGCCGCCAACGGCGCCCACGTGTTCATGCGGCCACGAGAAGATGGCGCGCTCGAACCCCTCGACATCTCGGGCGACTGGGCGGTCAAGACCGTCCACGACGCGGTGTCCGACGCACTGGGTGAACCCATCGATGCTGAGACCGAGGTGGCGACGCTGCGCAGGCTGTGCGATGCGGCGAACATCCCGTACCAAACCCACTGGGACGCAGGCGCTGTGGTGTTGGAGATGTATGAACACCTGGTCGAGGACCACACCGAACTGCCCACGTTCTACACCGACTTCCCCACATCGGTGTCGCCGCTGACGCGGCCCCATCGCAGTCGTCCCGGCGTGGCCGAGCGCTGGGATCTCGTCGCGTGGGGTGTCGAACTGGGCACCGCATACAGCGAACTCACCGATCCGGTGGAACAGCGCAGAAGGTTGCAGGAACAGTCGATGCTAGCGGCCGGCGGTGACCCGGAGGCGATGGAACTCGACGAGGACTTCCTGCAGGCCATGGAGTATGCGATGCCGCCGACCGGCGGGCTGGGCATGGGCGTCGACCGGGTGGTCATGCTCATCACGGGACGCAGCATTCGTGAAACGCTGCCGTTCCCGCTGGCCAAACCACGTTGACAGCTACCTCCCAGTAATCGCCAAGGATCACACCGCACTCTGAAGGAGTGGGCCAGCACCTTTCTCTCACGCACGGTTGGCTTCCGTTGGTGGTGCACGCGGTGAGCGCGATCGCGCTCGGCGCTGCCATCGGCTGGCGGAGCAGGCGATGGTGGCTGTTCTGGTTACCGTTCGCCTGCGTCACAGGTGTCGGTCTTGCTCTCTGGACACGGTGGAACCTGATGTCCTCGGGGCTCGCAGGCGATCCGCCGCCCTACACCTTGCTGGTGTGGACCGCGCTGACCGGTGTGGCGGTGACGGTGGTGCTGTTCGGGTGGCGCAGCGCCGGTTGGTGGCGACGCGCGGTGGCTGTGTTGGCCGTGCCGCTGACCGTGTTGAGCTTCGGCTTCACCCTCAACGACTGGACGGGGTACTTCCCCAACGCCGACGTTGCGTGGAGTCAAATCACCGACGCCCGACTCCCCGATCAGACCGACCCAGCGACCGTCGTCGCGATGGCGGCCAAACACACTGTGCCGACGCGCGGCTCGCTCGTCACCGTGACCATCCCGGATACCGCCTCGGGGTTTGTCCATCGCGGCGAACTGGTGTACCTGCCGCCCGCCTGGTTCGCCACCAGTCCCCCGCCGAAGCTGCCGGTGTTACTGATGATCGGTGGCGAGTTCAACACGCCGGCCGATTGGGTGCGCGCGGGCGAAGCGGTCGGCACAGTCGAGGATTTCGCCGCGGCGCACGGTGGTCAGGCACCCGTCCTAGTGTTTGCCGATCCCGGTGGGACGTTCCAGAACGACACGGAGTGCGTCAACGGACCGCACGGCAACTCCGCAGACCATCTCACCAAAGACGTCCTGCCCTTTGTGATCTCGAATTACGGGGTGAGTGCCGATCCGGCCAACTGGGGTGTCGTCGGATTCTCGATGGGCGGAACGTGCGCGGTGGACCTGGCCGCCATGCATCCCGAGTTGTTCAGCACGTTCGAGGACATCGCCGGTGACATCGGTCCCAACACGGGGAACAAGGCGCAGACCATCGACCGGCTGTTCGGAGGCAACTCCGCGGCGTGGGACGCGTTCGATCCGGCCACCGTGATCACCCGGCACGGCCCCTATCCGCGGATGTCGGGCTGGTTCGACGTCAACAGCGATGCGGCCGCGTTACGCGTCGACGCGTCGACCGCGCCGGAGGGCAACCCGACAGCGCCACATCCCGGCTCGCAGATGATGGCCGCGACGTTGTTGTGTGCGCTGAGCCAGTCGCAGGGCATCGACTGCGCGGTCCAGGCACAGAACGGTAAGCACGACTGGGCCTTCGCCTCGCAGGCGTTCAAAGTCGCGTTGCCGTGGCTGGCGGGGCAGATCGGGACGCCCGGCGTTCCCCGGTCACCACTGCCGAGCGCGACGACCTCGACCTGACGGGCGCTCGGAGTAGCGTGGGCCGCATGCCGGATGACGTGAATCCTTCGGAACCCATCGACGCCGAGACTGTCGACCTTCCTCCGGTCGTTCCGGTGGCGGCCGAACCCCTCGCCGCGCCCGATCCCGGTTACACCGATTCCGGAGTGCCTACGTTCGATGCGGTACGCGAAAAGATCGAGACGCGGTACGGCACGTCGATCGGATCCGCCGAGCTGGACGCGCAGACGCCGGAAGGCCGCACCGTCGACGAGCAGTACGAGGCGCGCCAACGGGCTGCCGCCGAGCGTCTTGCGCAGATCCGCGCGTCGATGAGTGGCGACACCTAGCACCGCCGACTGGTGGCCGACGTCGAGAAGGCAGGCCGGGCCGTCGACGGAGCCGCGTGTGTCGAGGACGACTGTGACGCAGTACTGCAGCGCACAGGGTCCGCGCAGCCGAGTTGCGCATGGCACTGCCGCAGCTCGCAGGCACTACAACCCCGCGCCGGGCACGTCGTTGGGTGGCGAAGGGGCCGGTCGCCGGAGGTTCTCACCGTCTTAGCGGCTCGGGTGGGATAGTCCGTGGCCTCCCGGACGGCGAGTTCGGCACGGGAAACTGTCGTCACCGCTGAGCAGTTCGCTACGCACTGACTTTGCGTTTTCCGCGTTTGGCGGGTGCCGCCTTGCCGTTCTGCGACGCGGGCACCGTGCCGTTGCGGACGCGCTGTGCGAGCAGTTCGGCGAGGAACTGGCCGGTGTAGCTCTCCGGTACCGCCGCGACGTCTTCCGGTGTGCCCTCAGCGAGTACGGTGCCGCCGCCTGAGCCACCCTCGGGGCCCATGTCGACGATCCAGTCCGAGGTCTTGATGACATCGAGGTTGTGCTCGATCACGATCACCGAATTGCCCTTGTCGACCAGGCCGTTGATCACTTTCAGCAGCTTGCGGATGTCTTCGAAATGCAGGCCGGTGGTGGGTTCGTCGAGGATGTAGATGGTGCGACCGATCGAACGCTTCTGGAGTTCGGCCGCCAACTTGACGCGCTGCGCCTCGCCGCCGGAGAGGGTGGGCGCGGGCTGGCCGAGCCGTACGTAGCCCAATCCGACCTCGACGAGCGTCTTGAGGTAGCGGTGGATCGAGGTGATGGGCTCGAAGAAGTCGGCGGCGACCTCGATCGGCATGTCAAGCACCTCGGCGATGGTCTTGCCCTTGTAGTGCACCTCGAGGGTCTCGCGGTTGTAGCGCGCGCCGTTGCACACCTCGCAGGGCACGTACACATCGGGCAGGAAGTTCATCTCGATCTTGATGGTGCCGTCGCCCGAACACGCTTCGCAGCGCCCACCTTTGACGTTGAACGAGAACCGGCCCGGCTGATAGCCGCGCACCTTGGCCTCGGTGGTGGCGGCGAACAGGGTGCGGATCTTGTCGAAGACGCCCGTATAGGTGGCGGGGTTGGACCGCGGCGTCCGCCCGATCGGACCCTGGTCGACCCGCACGATCTTGTCGAGGTGGTCGAGCCCTGTCACCCGGGTGTGACGGCCCGGGACCTGGCGTGCGCCGTTGAGTTTGTTGGCGAGTACCGAAGCCAGAATGTCGTTGACGAGCGTCGACTTGCCCGAACCCGACACGCCGGTGACCGACGTCAACACCCCGAGCGGGAACGATACGTCGATACCGCGCAAGTTGTGCTCGCGCGCACCGATGACGGTGATTTGCCGCTTGCGGTCGATGGGCCGTCGGAGGGCAGGCACCTCGATGCTCTCCTTGCCCGAGAGGTAGGCACCGGTGAGCGAGTTCTTGTTGCGTAGTAGCTCCGCGTAGGTGCCGCTGTGCACGACCTGCCCGCCGTGCTCGCCCGCCGCCGGACCGATGTCGACCACCCAGTCGGCGTGGGCGATGGTGTCCTCGTCGTGCTCGACGACGATCAGGGTGTTGCCGAGATTCTTGAGCCGGGTGAGCGTGTCGATCAGACGCCGATTGTCGCGCTGGTGCAGCCCGATCGACGGCTCATCGAGGACGTACAACACCCCGACCAGCCCGGATCCGATCTGCGTGGCGAGCCGGATCCGCTGCGCCTCACCGCCGGACAGTGTCCCTGCGGCGCGCGACAGCGACAGGTAGTCCAGGCCGACGTCCAGCAGGAATCCAAGCCTGAACTGCACCTCCTTGAGCACCTGTCCGGCGATCGCGGCCTCGCGGTGGCCGAGGGTGAGCGCGTTGAGGAAGTCGGCGCACTCGGCAATCGACAGGTCGCTGACCTGCGCGATGGATTTGGCACCGTAGTCACCGGAATCCAACGTCACGGCCAGGATCTCCGGCTTGAGCCGGGTGCCGTTGCACTCTGGGCACGGCACGTCGCGCATGAACCCGTCGTAGCGTTCCTTCATTTGCTCGGAGTCGGTCTGCTCCATCCGCCGCTGCAGAAACGCCATCACGCCTTCGAAATCGGCGTAGTACGAGCGGGTACGACCGTACCGGTTCTTGTACCGCACGTGGACCTGCTCGTCGCAGCCCTCCAGGATGGCCTTGCGCGCCTTGGCGGGCAGCTTGTTCCATGGCGTGTTCACGTCGAAGCCGAGGGCGTCGCCGAGGCCCGACAGCATCCGGGTGAAGTACTCGGCCGTCTGACCCATGGACCACGGCGCGATGGCACCCTCGGCCAGCGTCATGTCCGGGTCGGGGACGACGAGTTCGGCGTCGACCTCTTTGCGGATGCCGAGACCGACACATTCCGGGCACGCACCGTACGGCGAGTTGAACGAGAACGACCGCGGTTCGAGGTCGTCGACAGCCAGCGGGTGTCCGTTGCGGCAGGCGAGTTTCTCGGAGAACCGCTGCTCGCGCGGAGGGTCCGACTCCTGGGCTCGATCATCGGGGAACTCCAGCACGACGATGCCGTCTGCGAGGTTCAGCGCCGTCTCGATCGAGTCGGTCAGGCGCTGTTTGGCTCCTGCCTTGACGGTCAGGCGGTCCACGACCACCTCGATGTCGTGCTTCTCCTGCTTCTTGAGCTTGGGTGGATCGGTGAGCGAATGCACCACACCGTCGACGCGGACACGGCTGTAGCCCTGGGTGTTCAACTTCTCGAACAGGTCGACGAACTCGCCCTTGCGGGTGCGCACCACCGGGGCGAGCACCTGGAACCGGATGCCCTCCTCCATGGCGAGCACCTGGTCGACGATCTGCTGTGGCGTCTGTTTGGCGATGCGCTCGCCGCAGATCGGACAGTGTGGGGTACCCGCCCTGGCATAGAGCAGGCGCAAGTAGTCGTGGACCTCGGTGATGGTGCCAACCGTGGAGCGGGGATTTCGGTTCGTCGACTTCTGGTCGATCGACACCGCGGGCGAGAGACCCTCGATGAAGTCGACGTCGGGTTTGTCCATCTGACCCAGGAACTGGCGCGCATAGGCCGACAACGACTCAACATAGCGACGCTGTCCCTCGGCGAAGATGGTGTCGAACGCCAACGAGGACTTGCCCGATCCGGACAGGCCGGTGAACACGATCATCGCGTCGCGAGGCAGATTCAGGTCAACACTGCGAAGGTTGTGCTCGCGCGCACCCTTGACGATCAGGCGGTCAGCCACCCGGCCCCTTCCAATGAGCTTTCTCCAGCTGGTACCCCTCGGCGGACACAGCGAAAAGCCGAAGAAGCGAAGTCTGTCCCAATGCTATGCGGCCGCACCGACAAGTCTTTTTCCCGTCGCCTCGCCCGGCTTGAGACTGCGCGGATACCGTGGCACTCATGACCACCGTCACCGACGACTACTCCGGCCATCTCGAACGAGGAACCGCCGCTCGCCGCACCCTGCCCGGTGCCACGATTGTCAAAGCGTCGGTGGGCCCCATGGATAACAACGCCTACCTGGTGACCTGTTCCGACACTGGTGAGACCCTGCTGATCGACGCGGCCAACGATGCGGAAGTCCTCGTCGACCTCGTGCAGCAGTACGCACCCACGGTGTCGCTGATCGTCACCAGTCACCAACACTACGACCACTGGCAGGCGCTGGAGGCGGTGGCAGCCGCCACCGGCGCACCCACCGCGGTGCACGCCCTCGACAAGGAGCCGCTGCCAGTCAGACCTGACCGCGAGTTGGCCGGTGGCGACAAGGTCCAGGTCGGAAAGCTGACCTTCGACGTCATTCACCTGCGCGGTCACACCCCCGGTTCGGTGGCGCTGGCGCTAGGAGGCGACGCCGTCGGCGGCGTGACCCAGCTGTTCACCGGCGATTGCCTGTTCCCGGGGGGCGTCGGCAAGACCTGGGAGGACGGCGACTTCGCACGACTCCTTGACGACGTCAGCAGCCGGGTGTTCGACGTGTACAACGACGCCACCATCGTCTATCCCGGCCACGGTGACGACACCACGCTGGGCGCCGAGCGCCCGCATCTGGCCGAGTGGCGGGAGCGGGGTTGGTAACGCCGCCCAGGTCAGGTGGTGGTGTGGACGATCAGCACGTCGGACTTGGCGCGGCGTGCGACGTTGGCAGGCACCGACCCGAGCAACCGGCCCGCGATCGTGCTCAGGCCCACGTTGCCGACGACCAGGAGATCCGCGTTGGACTCATGGGCCAGGTCCACCAACGCGTCGACCGGCGCACCGACGATCGCCTTCTCTTCGACATGCTCGGCGCCGGCGGCCTTGGCCCGGTCGCGCGCCTCACGCAGGATGGCGTAGATCGGGGCATTGCCGGACATCTTGTAGCCCTCGTCCTTGAGGACGTCGGCCGCCCGGCTGTCGTCTTCTGAGGGGAAGTACGCAGTCGCCACGATCAGCGTCGCACCCGCTCCCGCAGCGATCGTGGCCGCGCGCTCGACCGCCCGCAAGGACGAATCCGAGCCGTCGGTGCCGACCACGACAGTCCGATATCCGGTCATCCGTGCCCTCCCATGTTCTGTTAGTACACCACCGGAGACATTAACCCGCGAAATGCTGAACATGTACCCGATTCGCCACACGCACTACAGTGACGGTCTCTGATGTCCGAAGTTCGTGATGGCCGACACGCGCGGTACGCGGGAGCATCGCGACCTGAACGGCAAAGGCGCAGCTCACCGCCGCGGAGCTGTTGCCGTCGCCTCGTCAGACCATGGTGGGTGATCCTGATCTCCTTTGAACCCGTTGTGCCTGAACGGATTCAATCGGCGTTACCCGTGCCGCGGATCGAAATTGCTGTGCGGTGCGAGGGGCGCGGGCACGGCAAAGTCGCTGTCGGAGAACGTATAGCGGCACGCGGCGCATCGTCACAGCCGCCCAGTCGCCGACATTTGGACGTACTGCGGGATGTGGTGTGATAGCACCCCCAGATCGTGATGCGCTTGCGGAAGTTTCCGTGCGTGCCTGCCCAGCCGGCGTGGTGCAGCGTCAGCAGCGTCCGACCGTCGTCGAGTGCGGACACAATCGAAGGTGGCCGTGGTGCCCGCGGATTTGCCGGGCCCTTCGACGCAGCGCCACAACATTTTTCGGGGTCGGTCCGATTCCATTACCTCCCAGACGAATTGGGGCCACCCGGTGAAGGCGAACACCCATTCAGTCCCGAGACACCGGTACTATGGTGCGGTATGGGTACGTTGGCGTCGATTCCCATTGCCGGGCCCGTGCGCTGTCGTTCGCGACTGATTCGTCGAGCGTCGGATCCAATGGGCCGCCGGGAAGGTCGTCGACGACGATCACCCGTCTTGGGCCGGACGTTGGAACCGATGGCCGTCGGGATCGCATTGCGTTCGATGGTCGGGAACGTCATTCGATGGTCCGACACTTCACCAGTTCCACCGGCGCGCCGCCTTCGCTATTGCCTTGGCCAGGTTCTTTCCGAATCTGCGGTTGGGCTCAGCGAAGAACGACAGGGTACGGCTGTCGATCACCTCGAACCGGTAGTGCCCTAGTGCTGGACCACGGTCGACTCGTCACAGCCGTACGCGATCACAGCCCTCGCCCGCTCGATCGAGTGCGACAGGGCGCTCGACATCCACCAGCTCACCGTGGTCGCGCAACGCTGTGAGGAACTCTCGGAAATCCTGGAACGGCACGTCGGGTCGCCTTACCCTTTCGCTGGTCCGCTGAGGTCCGGGAGAACTAGAGCGATTGTCGCCGTACATGGAAACACGGATCGCCATGTTTGGCAGCAAATACACTGCAACGTGGTCGACGGCACCTACCGAAGGCTCGATCGAGTTCGCCGGCGGGACATCGGGAAGTGTCGTAAGGAAATCGTTCTACGTGTGCAGACGGGGACCTGACGTGGCGACATGGCAGCATGTGTCGCATGGACTTGCAGCACCGACGACGATTCATCCGGGCTGCCGTGACCGTCACCACGCTCACGGCCCTGCTGGCCGCGGCCGCGGGCTGCAGCAAGGTCGTCGACGGGCAGGCGACTGGCGAGGGACCTGCTGCCGGTGGGGCCGCCGTGCCGACCGGAACGATGGCCTGGGGAGAATGCGCGCCGAGGGATGACATCGACATCGACCTTCCCGCAGACACCGAGTGCGGCACGCTCACCGTGCCCGTCGACTACGCCAAACCCGACGGCGACACCGCGCAGCTAGCACTCATCCGTTTCCCGGCAACTGGCGCCAAGATCGGCTCGCTGCTGGTCAATCCCGGTGGCCCTGGCGAACCGGGCGTCGACACTGCGATGTACATGGTCAATGACCTGCCGGGCGATATCCGGGAACAGTACGACTTCGTCGGATTCGACCCCCGCGGGGTGGGCGCGTCTGAGCCTGCGGTGTGGTGCAACTCCGACGCCGAGAATGACCGGCTGCGTGCCGACCCGATGGTGGATTACTCCGAGGCGGGCGTGGAACGCATCAACGCCGAGACCGAGGCCTTCGTCCAGCGCTGTGTGGACAAAATGGGCCTGGAGTTCCTCGCCAACGTCGGAACCGTCAGTGTCGCCAAGGATCTCGACGCACTTCGGGCAGCGCTCGGCGACGAGAAGCTGAACTACCTGGGTTACTCGTACGGCACCCGCATCGGAGCCACCTACATCGAACTGTTCCCGCAAAACGTCGGGCGCATCATTCTCGACGGCGCCATCGACCCGAATGCCGACCCTGTCGAGAGCAATATCGAGCAGGCTCAGGCGTTCCAGGAGGCGTTCAACGACTTTGCGGCCGACTGCGCCACCTCGCCGGACTGCCCCCTGGGAACCGACCCCGACAAAGCGCTGGACGTGTACCGCAGCCTGGTCGATCCGTTGGTGGCCAAGCCGGCCATCACCGATGATCCACGAAACCTGGCCTACAGCGACGCAATCGTGGCGACCATCATGGCCCTGTACTCCCCCGGCTTCTGGCAGTACCTCACCCAGGGATTGGAAGAGCTCACCCGCGATCGTGGCGACACGCTGCTGATCCTGGCCGACATGTACATGCAACGCGACGACCAGGGGCGCTACTCGAACGCCACCGACGCCCGCGTGGCGGTCAACTGCGTCGACGAACCACCGATCACCGACCCGGAAATCGTGGTCGAAGAGGATCGCAGGTACCGCGAGGTCGCGCCATTCATGAGCTACGGCACCTTCACCGGCTTCGCGCCCATGCCGACGTGCTCGTTCTGGCCGGTGCCGCCGACCAGCGAGCCGCACGTGGTGTCGGTGCCCGACCTGGCTCCCACACTCGTGGTCTCCGTGACGGGCGACCCAGCCACCCCCTATCAGGCAGGCGTCGACCTGGCCGAACAGTTGGGGGGCGGACTGATCACCGTCGAAGCCACCCAGCACACGGCGGTCTTCCAAAGCGATGCGTGCGTCGACGGATACGCCGTCGACTACCTGATCAACGGCACGCTGCCGGCCGACGGCGCGACCTGCTGAAAAGGCGGCTCAGACTTACAGTTTCGGCAGCACCGCCAGCGCGACCTCGTTGGCCTCGGCGAGGTTCGCCGCGTCGTTGTCGGCGCTTCGATTTCGTCAAACCGCGTGGGGTGGGTAAACGAACTTTAAGCCGGCGGTGCGGGTGATCGCTCCAAAAGGTTGCGGGTCGCTCCGCGCGCATGTGGCGTCGGGCTGAGACAGAACCTCAGCCGACACGGCGCATCCCAATTTCTCATTAGGGGCTGCTTCGCATCGTACGGGTAGAGAAAGAAGTCGAGCCATTTTCAGCAAACACTGAGAACGGCTCTACCAACACAGCTCTCGAGCGAGTGACGGGATTCGAACCCGTGTAAACGGCTTTGCAGGCCGGTGCCTGACCACTCAGCCACACCCGCGAACGAGCACCACCATTCCATGGAGTCACACCGATGCCAAGACTTTTGCTCACGTCGATCGAAGATGCCGACCGACGGCGCGTCACCGCCGGCCCAGGAATGCTTGCTGGTTAACTCACGGGATGGAGGTGTGGCTGGCCGATCCGCCGCTGTTCGGTGGCCCCGGGCAGGGCTGCAGGCAGATCATCGAACTGCTCGCGGCGTTCGCGCTGACGGCGCTGATCGGTCTGGAACGCGAGATCCAGGGCAAGGCCGCAGGCTTACGCACGCAGACGATCGTCGGCACCGCAGCCGCGCTGATCATGCTGATCAGCAAGTACGGCTTCACCGACGTGTTGTCTGACGGCACCGTCGTGCTCGACCCGTCGCGCGTCGCGGCCCAGATCGTCACTGGCATCGGCTTTCTCGGCGCTGGCCTCATCATCACCCGACGGGGCGCCGTGCACGGCTTGACCACTGCTGCTTCGGTCTGGGAATCCGCCGCGATCGGGATGGCGGCAGGTGCGGGACTGTTGCTACTCGCGTGCACGGTTACGGCGATGCACCTTCTAATCGTCGTCGGATTCCTTCCGCTGGCACGAGCGAACAGCTCATCGGGCCAGGGCAATTCGGCATGTCGAGCATACAAAGGTCGACCGGCGACATCGCTGACGCCCTCCGCCACCCGACGCAGCATCACCGCGCCGCGGCTGATCTCTACCGGGCCGGCCATCCCCTGACCCAGAGCCCGCATCACCGCCACGTCGACGACCTCGGGGCGCACGGCTTTGATACGGACGGGACTCGCCACCTCCCACGCCGCAGGAATGCTCTGGGCGATCACCCTATCTCTGACTGACTGCCGCCTCGACGACCCGGCCCGCCCGGCTGGCTCGCCACGACGCGGCGACACCGGCGGCGGCCAGGACCGCGAAGGCGATGAACAACCACCGCGCCGCCACCGCGTCGGTGTCCGCCGCCGCCGACGGTGCTGCGCCGTCACCGGAGCCCACCATGTTGACCACCACCCCGGCCAGACCGGCACCGAAAGCTCCGGCGATGAGCTGCACGGTATTGATCGCCGCGGCCGCGGTGCCACCCTCAGCGGGATCGTCGACGCAACCCATCGCCCATGCTGCGAGGTGCGGCCAGGCGATGCCGATGCCCGCACCGGTGATCAGCAGACCCACCGCCCACAATGCGAGATGCACCACCTCGACACGCGAGTCCTGAATCAACGCGGCCAGCGCCAACCCGGACGCCATCACCATCGGCGCGATCGCGACCACGCGGATGATCACCGCGCGTTGGGTCAACGACGCGCTGATGAGTTCGCCGCTCGTCCAGCCGATCGCAAGGGTTGCGCCCAGGAAACCGGCCGCCACGGGCGTCAGCCCCGCCAACCGCTGACCGAAAAACGGCACATACATGTCGGCCATCGTCGCTGCCATCAGCACTGCGATCGCGATATAGATCCACTTGAGCGGGCCGGGCCCGAATACCGACGGCGGCAGGACCTTGGCTGTCACCCTGCGGTCGACGAGGACGAACACCGCCACCAGCGCCGCGCCGAGTCCGACGCACGCCGTCATCACAGCCGGATGGTGTTGCAGCCCGGCTACACTGACGGCCATGGCCGCCGAGCCCAACAGCAGCAGCGACCACACCGGAATGCGTACGCGCGGAATCGATTTAAGGCCCTCGCGGTCCCGCGCGGGCAGCGCGAACGGGACGAGCACCGCGATCGCGACCGTCATCATGACGAGCGCACAGAAAGCCCAGCGCCACACCGCGAACTGCGCGAACAGGCCGCCCGCCGCCGGGCCAAGTAGGGTGCCGACGCCCCACATGGCTGACACCAGTGCCGACGCCCGCGTCCACAGCCAGTCGGGCAGCGCCGCGTTGATCACCGCGTAGCCCAGCCCGGCCAGCAGGCCACCCGCCAGACCCTGCACCACACGCCCCACCAGCAGCAGCTCCATGGTGGGCGCCAGCGCGCAGCCGAGGCTGCCGAGCCCAAATATGCTGAGCGCCAACAGATACGACCACCGCGGCCCGAACCGGACGAGCATCGAACTGACCGTGGTGGCCGCCACCACGGAGGCCACCAGATAGACCGTCGTCACCCAGGCGTAGAGCCGTTGACCCCCGATATCGGCCACGGTGCTGGGCAGCAGGCTGATGGTCAGGAACTCGTTGGTGGCGTACAACGCGACACCACCGGCGAGCACCGTCGACGTCCCCAGGTACTTTCCGCCCAGCAGTTGGCGCCACGTTCCGGGAGCCACGTGCGCGAGATCGCTCATGCCGGATAGCCTAGGAACTCAACCTGTGTTGAGATCAAGCGGCTTACTTGAGGCCTGCTGCGTCCATCCCGCGCAACTCCTTCTTGAGATCCGCGATCTCGTCGCGAATACGCGCTGCCAGTTCGAACTGCAGATCCCTGGCAGCGGTCATCATCTGCGCGGTGAGGTCCTTGATCAGATCGGCCAGCTCGGCGCGCGGCATGTTGGAGGTATCACGGCCCTCGGTGATACCAGCGCTGACCGCCGCCCGCCCTGGCTCGCCCTGTGCGCGCCTGCCCCGGCTGCTGTTACGACCGGAACCACCCACCTCGACGGTGGCGTCGGTGTCGTCCGCCTCGCGATACACCTGGTCCAGGATGTCGGCGATCTTCTTGCGCAACGGCTGCGGGTCGACACCCTTCTCCTTGTTGTACGCGATCTGCTTATCGCGGCGACGCTCAGTCTCGTCGATCGCCTCCTTCATCGAGTCGGTGATCTTGTCGGCGTACATGTGGACCTCGCCGGACACGTTGCGCGCGGCGCGACCGATGGTCTGGATCAGGCTGCGGGGTGAGCGCAGGAAGCCCTCCTTGTCGGCGTCGAGGATTGCAACCAGCGACACCTCGGGCAGGTCGAGACCCTCGCGCAGCAGGTTGATGCCGACGAGCACGTCGTACTCACCCAGCCGAAGCTGCCTGAGCAACTCGACGCGACGCAGGGTGTCGACCTCGGAATGCAGATAGCGGACCCGGATGCCCATCTCGAGCAGGTAGTCGGTGAGATCCTCGGCCATTTTCTTGGTGAGCGTGGTGACCAGGACGCGCTCGTCGAGCGCGGTGCGCTTGCGGATCTCGCCGATGAGGTCGTCGATCTGACCCTTAGTGGGCTTGACCCTCACCTGAGGATCGACCAGCCCCGTCGGACGAATTACCTGCTCGACGAACTCGCCACTGGTCTGGCTGAGTTCGTAATTGCCCGGCGTGGCCGACAGGTACACCGTCTGCCCGATCCGGTCGGCGAACTCCTCCCACGTCAGCGGCCGGTTGTCCACAGCCGACGGGAGCCGGAAGCCGAAGTCGACCAGGTTACGCTTGCGGGACATGTCGCCCTCGTACATGCCGCCGATCTGAGGCACCGTGACGTGCGACTCGTCGATGACCATGAGGAAATCCTCGGGGAAATAGTCCAGCAGCGTCGCAGGCGCGGTGCCCGGACCGCGGCCGTCGATATGCCTCGAGTAGTTCTCGATGCCCGAACAGAACCCGACCTGCTTCATCATCTCGACGTCGTAGTTGGTGCGCATCCGGAGCCGCTGCGCCTCCAGCAGTTTGCCCTGACCCTCGAGCTCCTTGAGGCGGTCCTCCAGCTCCTGCTCGATGGTCGAGATGGCGCGCGCCATGCGTTCGGGGCCCGCCACGTAATGCGTCGCGGGGAAGACACGCAGTGAATCGACCTGGCGCACCACGTCTCCGGTGAGGGGATGCATGTAGTAGAGCGCCTCGATCTCGTCGCCGAAGTACTCGATGCGAACCGCCAGTTCCTCGTACGACGGGATGATCTCGACGGTGTCGCCGCGCACCCGGAACGAGCCGCGGGTGAAAGCCATGTCGTTTCGCGTGTACTGTACGTCGACGAGCAGCCGCAAGAGCGCATCGCGCGGCACCTCGTCGCCGACATTGAGTTCAACCGAACGGTCCAGATACGACTGCGGCGTGCCGAGACCGTAGATGCAGGACACCGACGCCACCACTACAACGTCGCGCCGCGACAGCAGGCTGGAAGTGGCCGAGTGCCGGAGCCGCTCCACGTCGTCGTTGATCGAGCTGTCCTTCTCGATATAGGTGTCGGTCTGCGCGATGTACGCCTCGGGCTGGTAGTAGTCGTAGTACGACACGAAGTACTCGACGGCGTTGTGCGGCAACATCTCTCGCAACTCGTTGGCGAGCTGGGCGGCCAGCGTCTTGTTGGGCGCCATCACCAGGGTGGGGCGCTGCAGGCGTTCGATCAGCCATGCGGTGGTGGCCGACTTGCCCGTGCCGGTGGCGCCGAGCAGCACCACGTCGCGCTCCCCGCCGCGAATCCGGCGCTCGAGGCTTTCGATGGCCGCTGGCTGGTCGCCGGCGGGCTGGAACTCGCTGACCACTTCGAAGCGACCGCCGGCACGGACCACGCCGTCCACGGCGTCTGCGGCTGGACGGTGCTCGGAGTGGGCCAGCACAGGGTGTTCGGTAGCGAAGGCCATTGCACCAGGGTAGAGCCAGCCACCGACAACTTCTGTTCCAGCGCGGGCGGAGCCCTAATCGGACGATGCGTCGAAACACCTCGGAGCAAACCGCAGTGGCCTGCTCTATCCAGGTGTCGAATACCACTGGGACATCGACGTCGACCCGACGCTGGTCTACGAGTACCCCACCCGTCAGATACCGAGACAGTAACCTCGCACCTATCCACCCTCCCAAACGCGAAACGTTCGACATCCCGGCCCGCACGAACACCGATCCCAAAGGTGTCGTGCGGACTGTCGATGTCTATACGGTGCGCTCCTGGGGCCTCTACATGGCCCGCCCGACGCCGGGGCGCCCCCAGTTCCACTACCTCGAGTCATGGCTGCTGCCGTCGCTGGGACTGCGGGCGACAGTCTTCCACTTCAACCCCGGCCACGAGAAAGTTCAGGACGTCTATCTCGACGTCGGCGAATACACCGCAGGACCGGACACCTGGTATGGCGTAGATCACTATGTGGACCTGGTAACGCATCGCGGGGTCGGCACCGACGTACTCGACGTGGACGAATTGATGGCCGCCGTCGCCGACGGCCAGCTTGCCGCACCGGTAGCGGAGCGCGCTGTCATGCGCACCATCACCGCGGTCGAGGGTCTCACCCGCAACGATCACGATCTGAACAGGTGGCTGTCCGGCAACGGCATGGACCTCACTTGGCGCGGGGCGTAACGTCTGAAATCATGACCGCGACCACCGCATCATCCGTCACCGCCGCACTTGTGGCGGCAATGGTCGGCGCGAGCCAGTTAATTCCCGCGACGACGTGGGCCCAACCCGAACCCGAGCCCACCCCAGCACCGGACAAGCAACTGTACAACGTGATCTATCGCGCCCGCGTCGACGGCGTCGCGCGGGGGGCGACGATCCGCTACCGGTTCGACGACGCTCAGGTACAGACCGCCGACCCGTCGATGCTGCCTGGGCGGATCTTCGAGGCCACCGGTGTGGTGTCGGATCCGGGGATGGCAGGCATGACGGTCGCCGTGGATTGGCCCTACTCGGCCAACCTGCACTGCGAGATTCTGGTCAACGACGCGATCGTCGCCCAAGCAGACGAGTTCATCGCGCCCCGGGCCTTCCCTGTCCGCGACGATCCGCTCTACGCGACGCTGCAGTGCGGTGCCTCGCTGGATACCGTGACCGGCCTCGACAACGTCGTCAACACCGACCCGGTGGCCGGCGAGCCCGCACCTGTCGAGCCCGCCCCCGCGCCCTAGCTAGCTTAGCTGGCGGTAGACCAAGAGCTACGGTTTCCATCCCGTCTCGTCGGCCCACGCCCATGCGCGGCGGTACGCATCGACAAACCACGGTTCCTTGGCCGCGCCGCACTCCAGGGCGGTGCTGTGCCCCTGACCTGCCACGGAGCGCGTGAGCACCAGGTACTCGTTGCGAATCGCGGCACCCGCGCGCAGCCAATCAGCGAACAGCAAGGCGTACTGCTGATTGGGCCACCCATCCACCCGCAGGTGCACATTGGTGGGCCGACCGGGATCGGCCGAAGCATGAATCCGCTTGTGCCACAACGATTCGTCGGCGTCATGATCGAACTGCGCCACAGTGCTGCGTGCATCGGCCTTGACGGTGTCACCAGTGACCGAGACGATCCTCGGATAGCCGGCACCGAGCAGCGCGTCGACCAGTTCGTCGGCCGTTGCCAGTGAGTCGACGGTGACCTGAATGTCGATGACGTCGTTGGCGTCCAGCCCAGGCACCGCCGTCGACCCGATGTGGTCGACGCGTTTGGCGCGGTGCCCGCAAGCCGCCCTGAGCCGGGTCACTATGCGCTGTGCCTGGGCGGGCCATTCCGGGTCGGACGGCACTAGTCGTAGTGCGGTGCACGCAATTTCGCCTGCGAGCAGGTTGTGCGCGAAGGGCACGATGCGGTGCTCCCAGAGCTCGCGGGCCCGCATGGCCAGGTCGTCGGACGTACCGGAGTTGTCCAGCCAGACATCGGCGACGGCGCGGCGTTGCTCCTCCGTCGCCTGAGCGGCGATTCGCGCGCGGGCGTCCAGTTCTGACATGCCGCGGAACTCGACGAGCCGTGTGACGCGCAGTTCGGGATCGGCGTTCACCACGATGACGAGCGGAAACATCGGCGCCATCTGGGATTCCACCAGTAGCGGGATGTCTTCGACGACAACGGCGGAGGCTGAGGCGGCCGCGATCAACTCCGCCCTGCGGTCACCCACCAACGGGTGCACGATGCCATTCAGCGTGTTGCGCGCGTCGTCGTTACTGAACGCGATCGCGGCCAGTGCCGGACGGTTGAGTGTGCCGTCGAATGCCAAAATGTCCTCGCCGAAAGCTTCGACGAGCCTGGCCAAGCCCACGGTTCCTGGTTCGACCACTTCGCGGGCGATCTTGTCGCCGTCGACGACGATGCCGCCACATTCACTGAATGTGTTGGCAACCGTCGACTTTCCGGCGCCGATACCGCCGGTCAATCCAATACGCAGCACTGCACCAGTCTGTCAGTGGACCATCCCGGCGCAACGCACGCCCCGATCCAGAGGGTCGGGGCGTGCGCCGTTCGGTATAGTTACGCGTTGCCTGCGAGCTTCTCCCGCAGCGCCGCGAGCTGCGCATCGCTGGCCAGCGACCCACCAGTGGGCTCACCGGACGACGACGAAGAGGAACCATTGGACGCAGGCCTGCTGGCGGCCTCGGCCTCGGCAGCGGCGAACTTCTCCATCTGCGCGGTATG
>JBPPMS010000183.1:0-11269 GCA_051306175.1 Mycobacterium sp.
CACGACCGGCGGGCCGTGCGGGGTACCAGCCGTCGCGGCGTCCACAGCAGGACCGGGCAGCGGCGGTGCCACCACCTCGGCCTGCGGTAGCGGTTGCGGGCCGGTGGCCGCGGGCAGCGACGGATCCGGCATCGTTGCTTCGGCGATCGGTGCGCCCGGGGGGACGCCGTCCGTCACGTGCGCGGTGTCCGGCATGGTCGCGGGCACCTGGCCTTCGATCGGGGCGGGTACGGCCTCAGGAGCGGGGACGACGGGCTCAGGTGCCGCCCCAGGCACTTCGACGACTGCGGGCACTTCGACGACGGGCGCCTCCGGGACCACGTCGACGAACCCGGGAACCATCAACTCCTCGGGCGCAGGCGGGAGTACCTCGGGTGCGGGTTCGCCCACGGCCTCGGGCAATGGCGGCATGACCAGTTGCGGTGCAGGGATCACTTGGTTGGCATCGACGGCCGCGGGCGCGGGGTTGACGGGCACCTGCACCTGGGCATCGCCCTGGCGCTGATCTGCTGCGGGTTCGACGCCGTTCGCGGCGGTCACGGCGATAGCGGCGACGCCTGCGACCAGTAACGCGCTCACCGCGCTCCCCACCAGAAGTCGCGGACGACGCGACCGCTGCGGTTCGGTTGCGGTATCGGGCGACTTGTCAGCCTCGGCCGGCGTGTCCACCGTCGCGACCACGACGACGGGCGCGCGTTCAGGCTCAGCCGGTGGTGCCGGCTTCACCTTGGGCTTCGGCGGTTGGCGGTGCAGCTTGACGGTGACATCGGAGTAGCGGGTCGGCGTGGTCCCCGCAGCGGTCGCATAGTTCTTCATCGTCAGCGCGGGAGTCGCGGGTGCGGCCTTCACCGTCGATCGCGGCGGTTGCGTCGGATTGCGCTTCGCGGCGGCAGCGAGCATGGCTGCCACCGCGGTCCCGGCGTCGGTTTCGGTTTCGGGCGGCGCGGCAGCTTCCACCGACTTGGGCGCCACCAGTGCGGCGCCACAGGCGACGGCGAACTCGGGATGATTGGGAACCGCAGTGGGCAGCTTGGTCGCGAGGCGGAACGCTTCGGTATTCGCCACCGACTCCGCTCCGTCGCCTACCAGGTAGACGCGGTCAACGGCATCCGTAGAGAGTTCTCCGATCAGCTCCACGCACACCGCGGCGGCATCGTCGGCGACGGTGCGGGTGGCGACCGCGTCGATCGACTCGGCACCGACCAGGGACAGAGACGCCATGTTTCGGGTGAGGACCAGCGCGCCCGATCGTCGTCCCCCGCGGTCGGTGAGATCCCCCATCGCTGCGCTGAGCTCCACGCCACGCGCCAACCTGCCGATCACGCCGGCGACAGCAGCCGAGTTGTCGATCACGGCGACGGTGGTGATCCGCGCGCGGCGCAGTAGGGCGCACGCCAGCGTCGCAGCGGCGGCATCATCCCAGCACAATCCGGTGGCCGCCGTCCGGTGGCCCTTGAGGGCCTGCGCAGTGTGCGCACCGAACACCAGCTTCGCAACTTCGGCGGCCCGCTGTGTCTGGTCTTCGGCTTTCAGCTGGACAGCGAGTTGACCGATCACATCACCGTCAGCCGCGGCTCCACCGACCACGGCTAATCGGGCGATGCCGTCCGCGACGGATACACCAAGAACGAGGTCCAATCGGGCCCTCCCCAGATCAGAGTGACCGTTACCGGCTCCGTCTGTAACGGCGCCGGAATCGTGTGAGCCCGCGGTCGACCGCGGTCCCCCAACCCACATACCCGCCTGAGTTTACAAGGCGTCGGGGGCTCATTCCTCTCTCCGCCACAGCTGAGACCGATCCGCAACGCCCCGTCGGTCCCAGCGCTGGCGGGCAGCTACCTCAGCGCTTCCGTCGGAACGTCGTATCGCTGCTGGTAGGCGGCCATCTCCTCGCGTACCGGCGACTCGCAGGCCATACCGCCGGAGGCACCATGGGAGGCCACGTGGTCAGCGCCCTCGATCGCTTCGCCCGCGGGTAACGGCTCGTACCCTGGACGGGGTGAGCATCTCACCGGCCGCCACCGTGGTCTTGGACAACTTATTCTCCCGCGAGCTCCCCGAGCTGGCTGTCCCGTGGAAGGCGGCCGAGGCAGCCCATCCGCGCCTGCTCGTGCTGAACGACGCGTTGGCCGTCGAGCTCGGCATGGACCCCGCCTGGCTGCGTAGCACCGACGGTGTCGCGCTGCTGGTGGGCACCACGGTGCCCGACGGGGCCACGCCCGTGGCACAGGCCTACGCGGGGCACCAGTTCGGTGGCTACGTCCCCCGGCTGGGCGACGGGCGTGCGCTGCTACTCGGAGAGTTCGTCGACGCCGGCGGGGCTCGCCGTGACCTGCACCTCAAGGGATCCGGGCGCACCCCGTTCGCCCGCGGCGGCGACGGTCTGGCCGCTGTCGGGCCGATGCTGCGCGAATACGTCGTCAGCGAGGCGATGCACGCTCTCGGCATCCCGACCACACGCTCCCTGGCGGTCGTGGCCACCGGCGACACGGTGTACCGCGAGACCGCGTTGCCGGGAGCCGTGCTTTCTCGCGTCGCGAGCAGCCACCTGCGGGTGGGCAGCTTCTATTTCGCCGCCGCCAGTGGGGATGTCGATCTGCTGCGCCGACTCGCCGACCACGCGATCGCCCGACATCACCCGAGCGCCGCGACGGCCGAGAACCCCTACCGGGTCTTGTTCGAGTCGGTGGTCAGCGCGCAGGCCTCGCTGATCGCGAAATGGATGCTCGTCGGATTCGTCCACGGCGTGATGAACACCGACAATATGACGATCTCCGGCGAGACCATCGACTACGGCCCGTGTGCGTTCATGGACGTCTACGACCCCGCGACGGTGTTCAGCTCGATCGATCACGCCGGTCGGTACGCGTACGGCAATCAGCCTGCGGTGGCGCAGTGGAACCTCGCCAGGCTCGCCGAGGCGCTGTTGCCGCTGCTCGCCGACGACCAGGAGCAGGCGATCGCGTTCGCGCAGGATGGGTTGGGTCGCTTCGCCGAACAGTACGACGAGAATTACCGGACCGGGATGGCCCGCAAGCTGGGACTGCGGGGTGACGTCGACGACACGTCGCTAACGGCCGATCTCCTGGACCTACTCGCGGCGAACCACATCGACTACACGTCGTTCTTCCGTAGTCTCGGTGCGGCTGCGGCCGGCGACGCGGAACCGGCGCGGGGGATGTTCGTCGACCTCGCCGCATTCGACGGTTGGTCGGCGCGCTGGCGTGCGCTGCGCCCGGACGCCGCTGTGATGGGCCGCGTCAACCCTGTCTATGTGCCGCGCAATCATCTTGTGGAAGAGGCACTTTCCGCTGCCAGTGCCGGTGATCCGGCGCCGGTCCTGCAGCTCCTCGAGGTGTTGGCCGCGCCGTACGAGGAGCGCAGCGGCCTTGAGCGCTACGCAGTCCCGGCGCCCGACGATTTCGGCGCCTCCTACCAAACCTTCTGCGGTACGTGAGAATCGATCGTTTCATCATGTCTGTTACACCCGCCACGGCGCGGAGAGCAGAAGTGCCCACCCCGGTGCGACGAGTGACAGGTGATGCAGGAGTGAAGGCTAATAACTCAGTGGTGCGGGTGATTTGAAGACTATCCAGGTTCGGTCGTCGGCGGGATACCCGTCGTTTCTCCGCCACAGGCCGGATCTCGGCGATGTGCGACGAGTCGCTTCGTTAGCGTCTACGGGGTGTGGTTCCGTCGACGTCGCGTCCGCCTGCGCGGGTTCGACACCGCGTCGCAGCGGTGGCAGCAGGTAGACGCGCAGGTCGACGGCGTCGCACGGGACGTGCTGACGCTGACCACATACAACATCTGGTTCAACGACTTCTTCGCCCGACAGCGCTACCTCGCCATTGCCGAGGTGCTGGCGAACGACCATGCCGACGTCATGGTGTTTCAGGAGGTCACCGACGTCGCCGTGGACGTGTTGCTGTCCCGCCCGTGGATTCGCGACCACTACCGCAGTGCGTGGGTCCCCCGTGGCAACTACGGCATGCTGCTGCTGTCCCGGGTCCCGGTCGGAGCCGTCAGCTACACACGGTTGCCCACCCGCCTCCAGCGGGGCTTTCTGCGGGCGGACCTCCAAGGGGCCGATGGTCTGGTGGTCTGCTGCGTCCACCTCGAAAGCGGGAAGTCGTCGTCGGGACTGCGTGCCCGTCAACTCGGCAAGCTGTTCAGTGCACTGCGTGGCGTCGACGACGTCGTCGTCCTCGGCGACTTCAATATGCGCGACGCCGAGAACACCCGCATCGGTGCGCCGTTCCAGGATGTCTGGCCCGCGCTGCGGCCCGCCGACGACGGATTTACCGAGGACACGTCGATCAATCTGATGCGCTATGACATGAAGAACAAGCATCGGCACGTCCGCTTCGATCGCGTGCTACTCAAAGGCTGGCGGTGGCGCGCCACCGACATCGAACTTCTCGGTACCCGGGCCATCGCGGAATCGGAGCCACGGGTGTTTCCGTCCGACCACTTCGGGGTGCGGTGTCGGATCGTGCGCGCGACAGGTGACGGGTGAGGCTTCAGTCAGCTAGCGACGATCTCTAACGACGCCGACGATGACGAACACTCGACGTTCGACGATCCCAGCTGGCTGGTCACGCAACTGCCCGACACGCCAACGAGAACACCATTTAACGGCATCGAGGCCTATCGCATCCCAGCTACCGTGCCCGCCCTCGAAGGGCAGGTCCGCGGCTTCTGAGCCTGTCACGCTGCGTCAGTGGTACCGGTTGCGATCAGTGTGCGCAGAACGGAATGGCTGCACACTGGTGACCGTTGTGGTGTGAGACCTGTGGTGTGAGACCTGTGGTGTGAGACTGCGATGGGAAAGCGAGACACCAATGTGCGCAACCTCGGAGGCAATTCATCTGGCCCTCGCGCTCGACGGCACGGGTTGGCACCCCGCCTCGTGGCGGGAGCCCGATGCCCGCCCGACCGACCTGTTCAGACCTCGGTACTGGGCCGAACACGTGAACGAGGCCGAGCGCGGCCTGCTGGACTTCGTCACCCTCGAGGACGGGCTGACGCTGCAGTTCGACGATCCGCTGCGCGCTGACGAGCGCACCGATCAGGTGCGCGGGCGGCTGGATGCGGTGCTCGTCGCGTCGCGCGTGGCACCGTTGACCAGCCACATCGGCCTGCTGCCGACTGCCGTCGCCACCCACTCCGAGCCGTTCCACCTGTCGAAGGCGATCGCCACGCTCGACTATGTCAGCTCCGGCCGCGCCGGAATCCGGGTGCAGGTGACACCAAGCCGCGACGCGGCCCGACACTTCGGGCGCCGAGAGGTACCCGAGTTATCTCCCGAGTTGATCGACGAGTTGCTCGGTGAGGCGGCCGACTACACGGAGGTGGTCCGCCGTCTCTGGGACAGCTGGGAAGACGACGCCGAGATCCGCGACGTGGCCACCGGACGCTTCGTCGACCGGAACAAGCTGCACTACATCGACTTTCACGGCGAGAAGTTCTCCGTCAAGGGTCCCTCCATCACGCCGAGACCGCCGCAGGGGCAGCCGATCGTGGCTGCGCTGGGCCACGGCGAACCCGGCTACCGGCTGATCGCCACCAGCGCCGACGTCGGGTTCGTGACCCCGCACAGCACTGCCGAGGCAGCCGCCGCCGTCTCCGGGATTGCCGCCCTGCGATCGGGCGCCGCCGAGCCGGTGCGCGTCTTCGCCGATCTGTTGGTGTTCCTAGCCCACAATGCCGACGCCGCAGCCGAATGCAGGCGCCGGCTCGACGACCGTTACGGCGCCGAATACCGCAGCGACGCTTACGTATTCGTGGGTACCCCGGCGCAGCTCGCCGATCTGTTGCAGGACTGGCGTGCGGCAGGCGTCGACGGATTCCGGCTGCGCCCCGCCACACTCCCGCACGATCTGCTCCAGATCACCACCGGTCTGGTCCCCGAGCTGCAGCGGCGCAGCGCCTTCCGCGAACAGTACGAGGCCACCACCCTGCGGGGGCTACTCGGCCTGTCCCGTCCAGCCAACCGCTACGCGAGCGCGTGAGGATTCATGACCAAGCCAATCAAGCAGATTCACCTCGCCGCGCACTTTCCCGGCGTCAACAACACGACGGTGTGGAGCGATCCGGCGTCGGGCAGTCATATCGACTTCGGCTCGTTCGTGCACTTCGCTCGGACGGCCGAGCGGGGCAAGTTCGATTTCCTGTTCCTCGCCGAGGGGCTTCGCCTGCGCGAACAGGGCGGCGAGATCTACGACCTGGACGTCGTGGGCAGGCCGGACACGTTCACCGTGCTCGCCGCGCTCGCCGCGGTGACCGACCGGCTCGGACTCACCGGCACCGTCAATTCGACGTTCAACGAGCCCTACGAGGTCGCCAGGCAGTTCGCGTCGCTCGACCACCTGTCCGAGGGCCGCGCGGCGTGGAACGTGGTGACGTCGTGGGATGCGTTCACCGGCGAGAACTTTCGACGGGGTGGATTCCTGGCGGAGGACCAGCGTTACGAACGGGCGGAGAGCTTCCTTGACGCCGCGCACACGCTGTTCGACTCGTGGCGCGGCGACGAGATCGTCGCCGACAAGGACCGCGGGGTGTTCCTATCCGATCCGAGCGCGGGGTCGTTCACCTACTCCAACCCGCACTTCGACATCAGCGGCCGGTTCAACGTGCCGCGCAGCCCGCAGGGCAGGCCCGTCATCTTCCAGGCGGGCGATTCCGACCACGGTCGCGAGTTCGCCGCGGCGTCGGCTGACGCCATCTTCTCCCGTCACGGCACGCTGGAGGCGGGCCAGCCGTTCTACTCCGATGTCAAGGGCCGACTGGCCAAATACGGGCGGCGCCACGACGAGCTCCTGATCCTGCCCGCGGCCACGTTCGTAGTCGGAGACACCGACGCGGAAGCCGCCGAGCTCGCTCAGGAGGTCCGGTTGGCGCAGGTGTCGCCGGCGACCGCGATCAAGTTCCTCGAGCAGCTGTGGAACCGCGATCTGTCCGACCATGATCCGGACGGACCGCTGCCCTCGGTGGATCCGGTGGTCGGCGAGAACACGATCGCCCGCGGCCGGGCCAGCGTGCGGATGTACCGCGATCCGATCGCCGTGGCCGCGCAGTGGCGAGCCAAGGCAGAGGCCGACAAGCTGACCACCCGCGAGCTCATCGTCGAGGTCACCGGCCGCCAGAATTTCATCGGCTCCCCCGGCACCGTCGCCGAGACGATCAACCACCTCGTGCAGGAGGACGCCAGCGACGGATTCATCCTCGTCCCGCACGTCACACCTGGTGGGCTGGATCCGTTCGTCGACCGAGTCGTGCCGCTGCTGCAGGAGCGTGGCGTGTTCCGCGGCGACTACGCAGGAACGACGCTGCGCGATCACCTCGGCCTTGCCCAACCGGGCCGGCGTCGCGAAGATTCAGTAGCGGGCGCCGAGGTGGCCGGCTGAGGCCGTAGTACTGCAACGTCCTGGCCAATCAACGGGAGACGATCTCCGGAGGCGAGCACACCGGTGTGGAGGGTCGCCGATGCTCAGAAGGACCGGTTGTGGAAGCCCGGCGGTGTGACGGGCCGCTCGGCGATCCAGCGCTGCCCCTGTTTGGCTGCGCGATCGAGCGCGCCGTACTCACCCACGTAGTCGGCGACGGCGCCGACGGCGGGCAGCATCCCCAGGTACCGGAAGAACCCTCGTGGTCTCGGGCGTTTCGCCAGCTCGTCGCCGACGGCCCGGATCAGCCCCAGCGCGTTCCACAACGTCACGGCCACACCTGATTCGGCTGGCGCTGAATCCCTTTGCACAACAGTGTCTTTGTCATCGAAAGATAGGTCGCGATGGCATAGCACGACAGCGAGTAGGCGCACCAGTTCGCGTTGGTCGGTGACGCCGTGCTCATGGGCGACAGCGCACAGCACTATCGCCTGATTGGTGAATCCGAACAGGTCCTGGATGGGCAACCGGTCGGCGATCACGCCGAGGAAACCGGGAAACGCCACCGCCAGTGTGTTGACGGCGCCGACGCGGTGCACCCACCAATCGATGCGCGAGTCCAGGTCCATCTCGTCCCATGCCTCGGTGCCGGGCACGTCAGCCGCGTTGAGCACCCACGCCAACGCGTCGGGCAAGTCGTCCACCTTTCCGCCGAGTTCGCGGGTGCGCTTCTTCAAGCTCAACGGGTCCGTCTCCCACAGCACGTAGAGCAGCGGATCGATGACCTGAACAGTGCGGAACAGCGCCGCGGCGACAGCACCGTCGGAAATCGTCCTGGTGGGCAGCGGTATCAGATTCACCCCCGTATGATGACCCATTCGGTAACCGGATAAACGCGCGGCGCATCGGGATGTGATCTCGTTTCCTACCGCGAGGTCTCAGCGCGCAGCACCCACGGATCGATCCCCTCGACGCGTATACCGCTACGTGAGCGGCCCAGCCCCGTGGCGACCGCGAATCGCTGCAGCGCGTACCAGCCGACGGTGAAACCGTTGCCTGCCAACGGCTGTCGATCGGCAACGGCCGTCAGGAAGATCCGTTCCTGTTCGTCCATGCCTCCAGTCAACGTCGCGACCGACCGTCACGGCAACTGATTTTCGGCCCGTGCGGATAGGCGGCGCGCCGGATGCCAGTGCGCCACCGTCTCTTTTCATCGACGGCGCCGGGGACGTCGTCATTGTGGTTTGTCATGTCGAATTGCCCGGCGTCTTTCCTCACCCAGATCCGTCGGACGGCGGAAGATAGGATGCATCTGACTGCCATGCCATCGTGATCAGCTCGCCAGGCGCTTGGCCCAATCGTGCGGTGACGACGAAGCCGAGACGATGGTAGAGCTGCTCAGCGCGTCGGTTGACCACCAACACGTTCAACGTGACGCCTCGTCCGTCGTGGCGTGCCCGGTCGAGCAGGTCGCGCAATAGCGAGGTACCGATTCCGTGGTTGCAGAACTCCGGCAGCAGATCGATGCGCCGCAGGTGCAGTACCGTGTCGCGGGGCTCGACGTCCAGCACACCAACGGGACGTCCGCCGATACACACGATCTGGTACCGGCCGCGGCCGAAGTCACGTTCGTGCACGGCGCGTTGGTCATCCTCGTCCCAGCCCCACGCCTCGCTGATGTAGCCGCCCATGGCGGCCTTGCGTAACGCGAAACAGAACTCGATGTCGTGGGCGCCGGCGTGGCGCAGTCTGAGCACTACCGACCCGGTGGTGTTGTGCCGCCGTGGTTTCGGACTGTCCGGTGCACCGCGGAGGTACCCGTCGAACAACCTGCCTCCGCACAGTCCAAGGATCGCGCCTGCCGTGTGCCGCAGGGGCTTGAGATCTCCACCTGCCGCCGCGGTGAACCCACCGACAAGCCGCTCGGCGTACGTGGTGCCGCAGGCTGCGTCCAACGAACGCAGTTCGCGCAGCAACCATTTGCCGCTGCCGCTCCACCGCTGGTTGGCGAGCAGTAGCAATTCCGCCGTGGCCGTCCACAAGCCTGAGGCGATCACCAGCGCTTCGCCGTCCCGTGGGCCCCCCAGGTCGTCGAGGTAGTCGGTGACCAGGTACCGGGCGGTCTCCAGCTCCTCGGGCGACGCGGCCGGTGGACCGGCGTGATCGAGGGCGTCCAGGTGCTGCTGCACCCGTACGGCCACGCCGTCGGAATCGACCAGCACGATCGAGGCGCCGACCAATCGCATGGTCGTCGGTCGCCGACGCTGAATATCTTTCTCGCAGAACCGCATCAGCGACTCTTCGGTCTGCACGAACAACTCCACCGGCCTGCCGTCCAACAGCATCGACTCGCGAAACGGCGCCGGAGGCCCGTCGAGGAGCACCGTGATATCGAGGTCCGAGGTGTCGGTCGCGGTGCCTGCCGCAACGCTGCCACCCAGCCAAGCCGCCCGCGCCTGCGGGAAGCGCCGTCGCACGATCTGACGTGCCGCCGCGATGTCGTCGGGACTCATCCCTCGAGTGTGGCGGCAGACTCCCTACCCTGGTAGGCGTGCGGTGGATCGTGGACGGAATGAACGTGATCGGGTCGCGGCCCGACGGTTGGCGGAAAGACCGCCGCCGTGCCATGGCCGCGCTCGTCGAGATGCTCGAAACGTGGTCCGTCGGTCACCGTCGTCTTCGAACGCCCGCCGTCCCCGCCGCTTTTTCGTCGGTCACCCACGCAGGTAGCTTTCGCGACCTGATCGATCCCAAATAGTCCCTCCTCGGCGGCGCCGAACGGGCGCCCCGAACCTGCTGTTGGCTCAGTTCCCGGGTGCTAGAACACTGGGCTGAGACGGTGCGGGGCCCTGGCCGGACGCTGCGTCACGGCGCGCAGTGGTGTGAAACCGATCTCAAAACCCCGCGGAGACCGCCGGGATCTGTTTGGGCCCCGGTGTCTGCCGGGAAGGCTCCAGGACGAGTCGACACAGTTGTCGCGGTCCGACTATCCCCGATCCGCAGGAGTTGGTTTTCACATGCCTGAGACGATCGAGTTGGCGTCCGCCACACACTTCGCCGTCACCGCCGCGTGGGTGCTCGGCGCTGTCGCCGCCGGGTATGGGCTCGGCCTGGTGCTGTCCTGGTTGATGCAGCGCATCGGCAGGCGTAGTGCCGTCTTGCGCGACGTCGCGCAGCTGACCCGCAGGCCGCTGCGCACAACGCTGATGGTGATCGGCGCATCCGCCGCGCTCCGCCGAACGTCCGATGTGCAGTCCAGTTGGCGCGGATGGTTGGATCACACCTTGGTGATCGTTCTGATCGGCACCATCACCTGGGCGCTGGCCAGCCTCGTGCTCGTCGCCGAACGCCAGGCGATCTCTCGCTTCGCCGGCGGCGATACCGGGCTAACAGATGCCGACCGGCACTGGCGCAAGGTCCGTACCCAGGTGACGACGTTGCGCAGGCTCGTCATCGCGGTGGTCGTCGTGCTCGGCGCCGCGGCCGCTCTGATGACGTTCCCGTCGTTCAGCGATATCGGCAAGACGCTGTTCGCGTCTGCGGGCGTGTTGTCCGTGGTGGCAGGTCTGGCTGCTCAGACGTCGCTGGGAGCCGTATTCGCGGGTATCCAAATCGCGTTTTCCGACGCCATCCGGGTCGGAGACGTGGTGGTGCTCGAGGACGAGTGGGGCCGAATCGAGGAGATCACGCTGACCTACGTCGTCGTGCACCTGTGGGACGAGCGCCGGCTGGTGCTGCCGTGCACTTACTTCACCACCACGCCGTTCCAGAACTGGACCCGCAACGCCACCGAGTTGCTCGGTACCGCTGAACTCGATGTCGACTTCTCGGTGCCGTTCGATGCCATGCGGACCGAGCTCGACCGGCTGCTCCACGACAAC
>JBPPMS010000184.1:0-77727 GCA_051306175.1 Mycobacterium sp.
GCGGGCGGTGGTATTGAGCCGACCATCGCGCATCGTCCATTCGGTGCGCAGCCGTGCGGCGATGGCCGGGTCGTGGGTGGACACGATCAGCGCCGACCCCAACTCGTCGGCGGCGCCGATCAGCACGTCGATCACCAAGGCGGCGGCGGTGTGGTCGAGTTGGCCGGTGGGTTCGTCGGCCAGGATCAGCCGCGGCCCGGCGGCCAGAACCCGGGCGATGGCGACCCGCTGGGCCTGACCGCCGGAGAGGGTGTCGGGCAGTGCGCCGGCCAACTCGGCGATGCCCACCCGGTCCAAGGCGCCCAACGCGCGGGCGGTCGCCTCGGATTCGGTGTGCCCGGCGAACAGCAATGGTAAGCAGACGTTTTCGGTGACGTCGAGGTTGGGCACCAGGCTGCGGCCCTGAAACACCAACCCCACCCGTTCGGGGGACCGCGCCGCGCGCGGGTCGATTCCCGGCCAGCTGATCGTGCCCGAGGTGGGGGTGTCCAACCCGGCCAGCAGGTGCAGCAGGGTGGACTTGCCCGACCCGGACGGGCCGGTCACCGCGATCCGGGCGCCGTGGGCCACCGTCGCGGTGACTCCCCGCACGGCCACCACCGTCGCCGCGCCCGCACGGTAGCAGCGGGTGACCCGCTCCAGGCGCACCACCGCCGGGTCGTCGTCGACCGGTACCGGCGCGGTGGCGCGGTGCGCGGTACTCACGGCGTGACCTGACCGTCGACGAGGCGGATGACGCGGTCGGCGGCCGCGGCCACCGCGGGGCTGTGGCTGGCGATCAGGATCGCCGACCCGCTCGCGGCGCGATCCCGCAGGATCGCCAGCACAACGGCTTCGGTGGCCGTGTCCAATTCGCCAGTCGGTTCGTCGGCCAGCACCACCAGCGGGTCGTTGGCCAACGCGACGGCCAGCCCCGCGCGGGCCAGCTCCCCGCCGGACAACTCGTCGGGGTAGGCCGCGGCGCGCTCGGCGATGCCCAGCGACGCCAGCAGCACCGCCGGATGAGATCCCGCCGGTCCGCCCGCGATCTGCTGCACCAACTCCACGTTCTGCTCGACGCTCAAGTGCCCGAGCAGGTTTCGATCCTGATACAGCACGCCGATGTGGCGGGCGCGCAGCCGGGCGCGCAGCGGCTCGGGCTGATGGGACAGGCGCTGCCCGCCAATGCGGACGGTGCCGCCGTCGGGGTCGTCCAGCCCGGCCAGGCACGTCATCAGGGTGGACTTTCCCGACCCGGACGGGCCGACGACGGCGACCAGTTCGCCCGCGTGCAGTGTCACCGAGACCCCCCGCAATGCCAGGGCTTCCTCGTCGCCGGCTCGGAAGAACCGGTACAGCGAGGTGGCCTCCAGCGCGGGTGCCGTCTCGTCGTGTCGGGTCGCGGTAGCGCCGGTTCGCGCACTGCCAGTCATCGCTGCCAGCTGAACGAGTCGGTGATGGTGCGCCACGGGTCGACGCTGTCCGAACCGGCGGGGGCCGCCAACGTCACCACCACGCCGCGCCCGTTGCGGGCGTACTCGTAGCGCTGCACGTCCTGCGTGACCGACTTGCCGGTGACCGGGCTGGGTGCGGAGTCGCCCTGGTAGGTGATCAATATGACCTGTCCAGCCGGCCTGGTCACGGTGCTGACCTGACCTGGTGTGAAACCGGCTGTGGTCGACGCGATCTCGGGCATTTCCACGGTGCGGGCGTAGGCCTCGGTGGGTTGGTAGAAGCCGTCGTGGGGGGCTACGGTCATGCTGTTGTACTTGTCGCTGAACATCACGGTGGCGCCGGAGTCGGTGCGCGCCCACCCTTCGGGGTACTTCACCGTGTAGGACTGATCGGCGGCAGTGTAGGCGACAAAGGCCTGGTTGTCCGGGATGTCTCCCGGCGGGTTGGATTCGGTCGCCTGTGGGGTCGGGCCCGCCGACGGCGGCGGTGTAGGCGGCTGACCGGTGGGGCTGGTCGTGGCGGCGCACCCGGCGAGCACGCCGACGACCGCGGCCCCGCCGGCCAATGCCTTCACCAAGCGGCTGCTGTTGCGCGTCATGCTGTGATGCCTCGATTCGACTGAGATGAGATGGGGTGTCGCGGTGCGGGTCAGATGCACGACGGGGGGTGCCGTGTCTGGTCCCGCACCGCGACGTGGTACGGGCAACGCAGGTGACTGCGCGACCCGGGTGGTCATGGACGGGTCTTCAGCAGGGGGCGTCGGGGACCTCGGGACCGCCCTGCTCACCGTCTTGAACGTTGTCGGTGTCCGGTGCGCCCGGCTGATCCGGTGTGTCACCGGTCTCGGGTGCGTCGCATTGCTCCGATGTCGCCGGCGGCGGCGGGGCCGGTGTCGGGGTCGCCTGCGCCAGCGCCATGCCCGCACCGCCGATCGTGGTAGCGACCAGCAGGGTGCCGATCCCGGCGAGCAGCCGCTGTGTGGGTCTCATCATGCGGTGTGTTTCCTTTCCTCGGGTCAGCCCCGTCCGGGCTGCTGAGTTCACGGTGCCCGCCTGGGGCTGAAGGTTCGCTGTGCGCGGCTGAGAGCCATTTCGGCGCGACTGGTAAGAGGACTGTCGCCGCGCCGCAGCCCGGCAGGAAGGCTCGAAAGATCTGCAGGACAGCAATATTGACTCCGTGCCCGAACCGCATGAGATGTCATGTCGGAATCGTTCGCGACGAAGGGGCGCGCAGCGTCGCCGACGATATGGCCGCCGCTGACCCGTGGGTCACGGCTGAGTCGCTGACGCCGCTGGCGAGATCTGATCGGCCCACACGACGCGGGCACCAGACTCGCCGATGAGGTACACCTGCCCGGCGGTAGCCATGCCGATGACGACCGTCACCGCGGCCACAGTGATCCGCAGCATCAACCCTGCCGGCGCGCGGTGGCGCTCCCACACATGAAGGGCTGCGACTGAGGCCGCCCCGATCGCCAGTTCCACCGAGACGTAGAGCATCGTCTCGCCCAGTCGAGCATGAGTCGCGACGTCGGGTGGATCGCCCAGTCGGCGTTGCAGCCACTCGCCGGCGTCGATGGTCAGCGGCGTCAGCGCCGCGCTGATCGCGGCCAAGGAGACCATCACCCAGATCAGGCGGCGCCGCGCCGCCGGCCACACGCCGCACAGCACCAGCAGGAGCGCGGTCGCGGGTGGGCCAGCACCACGACGAGGTGGACCAGCAGCACGTGGGCGGGTAGCCCGTTGATCGTCGACACCGTATGTCCTTGTCTTTCAGCTTGCTTGCTCTCATCGATGCAGAAAGCGGCGACACCGGAACTGCAACGCCCAACCGGCACCTCGATGATCGGGTTGGCCGTCAAAGGGTCCGATCGTCCAGCAGTGACCGTAACGTCGGCGAGTTTCGTCCAACATCTGCCAGATATTCCTTAGGAAAGCTTGGACGAACGTTGCTGAGGAACCGCTGAAAGACCAGCCGGCATCTGCTCGTCCACGGGTTCGGCCGATGACCGTTACCTGCCGGCGGCACGGGTCACCGTCGCCTCCGCGGCGCCCTACGCGGTGAGAATGCTATTCGGACCTTCCCGAGCGGCGTGCTGCACCTTCGCAAAGCACTAGAGGCGCGGCATCCGTGACCGGGTAGCGCCGCAGAAGTTGGGTGCACGGATGACGCCGGAACCGGGGGTCGCACCCGACCGTCGACTGAGATTGCGCGCCTTCGCTGTGGCGTGTGACGTCACTACGAAGACACTGTCCCGACGCAGTCGCGCACCGACCGGACCGCGACTGCGTCGACCACCACTGCCGTCATGTCGTCGCGCCCTCCGGCGTCGGCGGCGGCCAGAACCAGGTTCGTCGCGGCCGCGAGCGGATCGCCGTTGGCGCGCAGAACATTCGCGATCATTTCGTCGTCGAGTTCGCGCGTGATCCCGTCCGAGCACACCAGCATTCGGTCGCCGACGACCATTGGGAGCAGCCACACGTCGACAGGATGAACGGATCCGGCGATCAGAGCCCGGCTCAACAGATTGTTGTAACGAACATGGCGCGACTCAGCTGCCGTGATCGTGCCACGGTCGACGGCCTCCTGGACGACGGAGTGATCGACGGTGATCTGCCAGAAACCGCGCGTATTCATACCGTAGGTGCGCGAGTCGCCGATGTTGACGACTATCCAGGACGGCGCACCGATTTCTTCGGTGACGATGACGCCGCTCACCGTGGTTCCCGGTGGCGCCGCCCTGCCGACGGCGATCTCGTCGATTCGCGCGCGGGCATCGTCGAGGCAGGCCATGACGGTCTTCACCGTGACGTGGGCACGCTCACTGAGCGTTCGCAGGGCCTCGACCGCGTACTGGCTGGCCACGCCGCCAGCGCAGTGCCCACCCATGCCATCGGCCACGATGAATGCAGGCGGCGTCGTGCAGAAGGAGTCCTGGTTCTCCTTCCGCCGCACACCGAGTTGACTGGCCGCCCCCCACTCGACCGTCGCGGCGCCGATCGTGGCGCCACCGGCGATCGCCCGCACCGTCAATCGGCGCCCGCCGAAATGCACTGTGCTGTCGGGTGGCACCGGTACGTGCAGTCCCGGCGCGAGCGTTGACCTGCGGCCGTTGATCTCGATCTCCGACCCGTTGGTCGAGCCGCAGTCGCACACCCAGAGCCCGCCTTCACCGATGCCGAACTCCAGATGCGTCCGAGAGAGCCCGAACGTGCTATCCGCCAGCGCGACACGGTGATCGACGTCTGCCCCGACCGCCGGTGCACGCCCTATCAGGCACCTGCCGCGCAACCGGACCGACCTTCCGTCGTCGAGTTCCAAGCTGAACTGCGCACGCCGCCTGATCCGCGGACGGTGCGGCATCGGCCGCCGCTCGCTGCTGCCCGGTTTCAAGTGAACACCGTGTGTCATGGCGCGCTCCTCATCGTGTCGGCCTTGCGACTCTCACGATCCACCTGCAACGTTGTGAACTCGCTGAGGACCGGGGCAGACAGCGTCTGCGGCTGGCCTGAAACATTGACCGCCAGACGGCGGCTCGGACGGCGGACCGTCAGCGGCATGCGGATCACCTGACGACTTGCCGGCCGGGAACACGCCAGCGGCGCAACTCGGTCGTGCTAGAGCTAGACGGTATGAGGAGGCTGGGGCCTCGCCACATGTGAACGTGGGTTGCCTCCAGGAAGTGGTCCTGGCCGGTAGAGCCACAAGATGTGGGAGGCCCCAGTGAAGGTTCGGCGTACGAGCCATTCTGGTCATGAGCGAATGCCGAGAGATGTTCCTCCCGACCGGCAGTTGTCCTCCATCGGTGATACCTCACACGCAATCGGCTCTCCCAACGCATGCTCATGGCTCAGAAGTTCGAGCCATAGGTTGACGGCGTCGGATCTCGTCGCTTTGGTCACGCCGCCCGACCGCAGGGGCGCACGGCTGAAGCAACGCCGAGAGGGTCCGTTCATGCGCTCGGCGACCACTCGCACTGCGGCACTGAGGTATTCGTCAGGCATCTCTCAGCCGACTAAGGTTCCTCGCCGCCGTTGGAGCTCTCGTGATCCGATACTTCCCCGGATGTTTCATCGCTCGAACCATCCGCTGCTTCGCCGCCACGGTGATCGTCGCCCTCGCTCTGGCTGTAGCCATCACCGTCGTGGCCGTGCTGCTCGCCGCCCTCGGAGCCCACCGCGAAACCCGCCACGAAGATGGCCCCGGCAATGAAGACGGCGGATGCAGTCGCGACCAAGATCGCCGAGATCTGACCGAGGCGACCGCGGGGACGCACGCTGTCCCATCGTGATGGCACCGGGTCGGGTAAGGATGTCTCCAGATCTGCGGCCGCCGGTGCGCGATCGGCGGCGGTCGGCTTCGTGGGTTCGGTGGGTTCGGCGGGCAGATCAACGTCGTGCGGATCTTTGTCGGGCCGGTCGGTCATTTCTGTACTCCGTTCACTGTGGTGGTGCGGAAGGTGTTCCCCCGCACAGCGGTACCGTTCGAGGAGCGCATAGGCGTTGCTCCTGTCCTGGCTTCGACGCGGGTTGTGGGCAGTGCCGCGCTCATGCTCACCTTCGCGTCGTTTTTCCTACTGGAGTGCGTTCAGCAGATCGTTGAGGGTCTGCGTTTCGGTGACGGGATCGGGATTGGCATCACGGACCGAGGTCAGTACGGTGTCGATCCGTCCGTCGATCGCCGTCCAGGTGGTTGCGTCCATTGCCTTGAGCGTGGGTTGGCTGTCGTCCCAAGCGGTTTCGAGGTTCTTGGCGGCCGCTGTTGCGCCCGCCTGGTCACCGGCCTGCACCTTGGTCAGAATGTCCTGGGTGATGGTGCGGAAGTTGGCGAGGTCGGTTGCCGGGAAGTGGGCTCCCGCCTGCCCCGCCGCGATGGGAACGATGATGGTCGGACCCTCGGCTCCCGGGGGAGCCGCGTGGGGCTGAGCGTTGGCCCAGGTGAGCAAGGCACCCGCCGCGACGGCGACTGCGGCGAAGTAGCCGAGCATGACCATCTCGCGCCCCGGGTTGACCGGGCGTGACGCGTCAGGTTTGTCGATGACGTCGGCGCGGGTCACGGTGAGGTAGATGACCGTCGCCAGGATGGCGGTCAAGAAGATCGCGCTGGTGATGGCTACACCGAGGCCCAAGCCCTGCTGATCCTTGGGAAAGCCGAGCCAGTCGCCGAGGTTTGCGCCAAGCGGGCGCGTCAGGATGTAGGCGAGCCAGAACGACAGGACCGCGTTGGCGCCGAGCTTCCATCCGGCAACGATCGCAATGATCAGTCCGGCAGGCAGCAGTACCGAGAGACCTGGACCCCAGCCAGTGAATTCAAGGGTCCAGTCGCCGACCGCGGTACCCAAGGCGAAGGTGACCAGAATGGCGAGCCAGTAGAACAACTCACGCGGCAGCGTGATGATGCTGTGAATCGACAGCGTGCGCTCCCGGGCGAACCACACCCCGAACACCACCGCCAATATCGCGGCGAAGACGGCGCTGCTGGCTGCCAGGGGAACCCCGAGTTTGTCGGTGAGGATGTCGGTGTATAGCGTGCCGGTCACGCTGAGCACGACCACCGTCAGCCAGTAGACGAAGGGCTTGTAGCGGTCCAGGGTCAGTTGCCAGCCAAGGGCGGCGGCCAGGACGACGGTGAAGATGACCGCGGTGGGGACCAGACCGACGCCCAGCGTCATGTTGATCCAATCGGCGAAGCTCTCGCCGACGGTGGTGCAGAGGATCTTGATGACCCAGAACCACACGGTGATCTCGGGAACCTTGCTCAGCATCGTGCGCGAGGCCTTGACCGCCGCGGATCTCGTTGTGTCGCTCATGAGGCGGGAACGTATATGTTTGTTGCTGAAGACGCGCTGAGAAACCTCGAGACTGGTCATCGACGACCGCGGTCGGGCGGTCGGTGGCCTGGCCGGACAGGCCAACCAATGCTTGCCCACCAGGCATCGACGCGGTCCTGGCGAGCCCACGATCTGGAGCGGTGTCGGCACCGGTAAAGCACACCTCGCCGTCGGACTGGCACATCGAAGCCGCTCACACCGGCGACCACGCCGACCGCATTCCGCCTATAATGTGCGTATGAATGCAAATAGCGGCGCATGCCGGAGGGGGCTCCCGCCAGATCAGGTCGACTTCGTGGTCGAGGCGTTCCGCATGCTCGCCGATGCCACCCGGGTGCAGGTGTTGTGGGCGTTGGTCGACCGGGAGATGTCAGTTAACGACCTCGCCGAGCATGTTGGAAAACCAGCGCCGTCGGTATCGCAACATCTGGCGAAGCTGCGGATGGCGCGACTCGTGCGCACCCGCCGTGAGGGAACCACGATCTTCTACAGCCTCGAAAACGACCACGTCGGACAACTGGTCACCGACGCCGTCTTCAACGCCGAACACGCCGGCTCAGGAGTGCCGGGCCATCACCGCAACACCGAAGAGCTGCGAACCCTGCACTCCGACAACGACTCCGGCACGCGCAACGCGCCCGGCCCGAGATCGACGCGACGAAAGGGACGCAGCGCATGACCGACGATGCCAAAGCGGGCAGCCACTGCCACGGTCCCGAGCACGATCACCATGGCGGACACGGTTACACCCACGACTACCGGCACAGCCACGACGGCCGCGGCGGCAGGATCGGCGCAGCCCTGCGAGAGGTGTTAGCCCCACACAGCCACGACGCATCCGACAGCATCGACGGCGCATTGGAGTCCAGCGCCGCCGGCATCCGGGCGGTGAAGATCAGCCTGCTCGCCCTCGGTGCCACCTCGGTTGCGCAGTTGGTGATCGTGGTGATCTCGGGGTCTGTCGCGCTTCTGGCCGACACCATTCACAACTTCTCCGACGCCTTGACCGCGATCCCGCTGTGGATCGCGTTCGCGCTGGGCACCAAGGCCGCCACCCGCCGTTACACCTACGGTTTCGGCCGCGCCGAGGACTTGGCCGGGCTGTTCGTGGTCGCGATGATCACCCTATCGGCCATCGTCGCCGGGGTCGAATCCTTCCGCCGCCTGATCAACCCCGTCCCCATCCAGCACGTCGGCTGGGTCGCCGCCGCCGGGTTGGTCGGGTTCATCGGTAACGAACTCGTCGCGATCTACCGGATCCGCGTCGGACGGCGAATCGGCTCAGTCGCACTGGTCACCGACGGACTGCATGCCCGGACCGACGGATTCACCTCGCTGGCAGTGCTTTTCGGCGCCGGCGGCGTCGCGCTGGGCTTTCCGATAGCCGACCCCATCATCGGGCTGCTCATCACCGTCGCCATCCTCGCTGTCCTGCGCACCGCCGTGCGCGACGTTTTCCGCCACCTCATGGACGGCGTCGACCCCACCCTCGTCGACACCGCCGAAGCCGCACTGGCCGCCGAACCCGGGGTCACCGCCGTCCGCAGCGTCAGGATGCGCTGGATCGGACACCGACTGCACGCCGACGCCGAACTCGACATCGACCCGGCAGCCAGCCTGTCCCAGGCGCACCGCATCGCCCACGACGCCGAACACACTCTCACCCACGCCGTGCCAAAATTATCCAGCGCGCTGGTACACGCTTATCCCTCGCGCAGCGATGCTCCCGAAGCCAGCGGAGACCAACGAGATTGACGTCGCACACACGTCTAGGCAGCATCGCCGTCGTATCGAGTTTGCGGCGGCGCCCCTATCGCTTAGGTCATTGCGCAGGGGCCAATCGTTGTTTCTCGCGCGCGATGGCGGTGCGCTGACTCTCCATCATCAGCAATCGCCGCCGTCGGGTATTGATCTGGCACACCCACGTTGCATTTGACTACGTCCACCACGCCTACCAGCCAAAGCCTTCCAGGAATAGTGCACGCTTCGAATATCGTCACTCCACCAGCGCGCTACCCGGACGGGTGTCCGTCGAGAAGGAACAGCGTCCACGCCGCGAGCGTCTGCGAGTCGGTGATCGCGCCGCCGCGCATCATCGCCTCCACCTCCGCTCGCGCGAACCAGGCGCTGTGCAGGTCCTGCTCCTCGTGTTCGAGCTCGGGTTCGCCTTCGGTGATGCCGGTGGCGACGAACACCCGTCCGCGCTGACTGCTCATGCCGGGCGCGACGTCCAGCGTGCCGATCTCGCGTAACGACTCCGCGCGCAGACCCGTCTCCTCCCGCAGTTCGCGCGCCGCCAGATCCGCGGGTTCCAGCTCCGCCAGATCTGGGGCGGTGCCTTGAGGGAACTCCCACCGGCGCAGGCCGATCGGGTACCGGAACTGCTCCACCATCCGCACCCGGTCGCCGTCGAGCGCGATGATCAGGGCGTAGGTCGGCTTGTCGATGACGCCGTAGATACCGGTGCTCCCGTCGGGACGGCGAATGTCGTCTTCGCGCACCGTCATCCAGTTGTTGGCATAGACCGGACGCGACGCCAGTCGCACGATGGGATCCACCCGCCCAGTATCGCGCGGCTTTGCCCAGCCACGTCCCGTAGCGTGCAGGACGTGCTGTTGGCCTCACTGAACCCGGCCGCCGTCGCGGCAGGACGCGACATTCCCGACGCGGTCACCATCGCAGGTATCGTGCTGAGCCGAAGCGATCTCGTCGGCGCGGCGACGTCGGTGGCCGAGCGCGTCGGCGGTGCGGGTCGGATCGCCGTCCTGGCCACCCCGACACCGGCGACGGTCCTGGCCATCACGGGGTGTCTGATCGCGGGCGTGCCCGTCGTCCCGGTGCCACCCGACGTCGGCACCGCCGAACGCCGTCACATCCTCACCGACTCCGGCGCGCAGGCGTGGCTCGGCGAACTCCCGGCAGAGACCGAGGGCCTGCCGCATGTACCGGTGCGCCTGCACGCGCGGTCCTGGCACCGCTACGCAGAGCCGTCGGCGGAGTCCACGGCAATGGTCGTCTACACCTCGGGGACCACGGGCCCGCCCAAGGGAGTGCTCCTGAGCCGGCGCGCCGTCGCCGCCGACATCGACGCCCTCGCCGGGGCGTGGCAGTGGAGCGCTGAGGACTCCCTCGTGCACGGCTTGCCCCTGTTTCACGTGCACGGACTGGTACTCGGTCTGCTCGGCTCGCTGCGCATCGGCAACCGATTCACCCACACCGGCAAGCCCACTCCCGAGGCCTACGCGGCGGCGGCCGGCAGCCTGTACTTCGGCGTGCCGACGGTGTGGTCCAGAGTGGTCGGCGATCAGCCGGCGGCGCGGGCGTTGGCCGGCGCGCGGTTGCTGGTCTCGGGTAGTGCGCCGTTGCCGGTCCCGGTGTTCGACCGGCTGACCGAGCTCACCGGGCACCAGCCGATCGAGCGCTACGGCTCCACCGAGTCGCTCATCACGCTCAGCACGCGGGTCGACGGGGAACGTAGGCCCGGCTGGGTCGGTTTGCCTGTCGCCGGGGTGCAGACCCGTCTTGAGGACGACGACGGCAGCCCCGTGCCCGCCGACGGGGAGACCGTCGGCAGGCTGGTCGTCGCCGGACCCATGCTGTTTCGCGGCTACCTCAACCGGCCCGACGCCACTGCCGAGGTGCTGGGCGACGACGGTTGGTACCGGACCGGAGACGTCGCCGTGCTCGACGACGCAGGCATGCACCGCATCGTCGGCCGCGAATCCGTCGACGTCATCAAGACCGGCGGCTACAAGGTGGGGGCGGGCGAGATCGAGACCATCCTGCTCGGACATCCGGGCGTCGGCGAGGTGGCTGTGGTGGGAGTGGCCGACGACGACCTGGGTCAGCGCATCGTTGCCTACGTGGTCGGCGACGCAGCGCCGGAAGCCTTGATCGATTACGTCGCGCAACAGCTTTCAGCCCATAAGCGGCCACGCGAGGTGCGGTTGGTCGAGTCACTGCCGCGCAACGCGATGGGTAAGGTTCTCAAGAAGGAGTTGCTGACATGGGGTTGAGATACGACGAGCTCTGCATCGACGCCGTTGACCCCAGCTGGTTGGGTGCGTGGTGGTCGGAGGTACTCGGCTGGCCGGCGCACGTCGACGATGACGGCGACGTCGTGCTCACGACGCCCGAGGGCGCGGGACCCGACTGGTTGTTCGTGGCGGTGCCGGAGGGCAAGACGACGAAGAACCGCTTGCACCTCGACTTCAGACCTGACGATCAGGACGCCGAGGTGCAGCGCGTCATCGAACTCGGCGCCCGCCACGTCGATGTCGGTCAGGACGGCACCGAGGACTGGGTGGTGCTGGCCGACCCGGAAGGCAACGAGTTCTGCATTCTCGCGGCCAAGTAGTTGTGCTTCGCTGGATTCTGCCGATTCCATACACTGAACTGATTGTCCCGCGGCTCGAAGGGTGCGCTGGTGGAGGGAACTCCATTCGGAAAATACCGACTGCTCGAACTGTTGGGTCAGGGCGGAATGGGTCAGGTGTGGCGTGCCTACGACACCGACACGAAGCGGTATGTCGCGGTCAAGGTGCTGCCGGAGACCCTGGCAAACGACACCGACTTTCAGCAGCGGTTCCGGCGTGAGGCGCAAGCTGCGGCAAGCCTGAACGAGCCGCACGTCATACCGATTCACCAGTTCGGGGAGATCGACGGTCGGCTCTTCGTCGATATGCGACTGATCGAAGGCAGTGACCTGGAGTCGGTGCTTCGCGACGGCCCGTTGCCGGCACCGCGGGCGGTAGCCGTCGTCGAGCAGATCGCGTGGGCGTTGGCTGCCGCGCACCGGATTGGTCTGGTGCACCGGGATATCAAGCCGTCCAACATTTTGATCGCCGACAACGACTTCGCCTACCTGATCGACTTCGGTATCGCACGGGTCGCGGGACAGACCGCGCTGACCAACACCGGCATGACGGTCGGCACGTGGGCCTACATGGCTCCGGAACGATTCAGCAGCGGAGTGGTTGATCCACGCACCGACATCTATTCGCTGACCTGCGTGCTGTTCGAGATCCTGACCGGGCGGCGCCCATTCCCCGGCGAGAGCCCGGAGCAGCAGATCGGTGGGCATCTGGCGGTGCCGCCGCCGAAGCCGTCGCAACTGGTCAGATCGGTGCCTGCCGCGTTGGACGCGGTGATCGCGGCGGGGATGGCCAAGCAGCCCTACCAGCGTTACCGCACCACCACCGAGTTGGCCGACCGCGCCCGAGCTGCTCTGACTGCCGCGCCTGCGCAGCGGCCGACCCCAAGTCACTCGCCGCCGCCGCCGATGATGAACCGCGCCCCGATGCCGCCGAAGACGCCGATGCCGAGCCCACCGCAGGCCCAGCTGCCCTATGGGTCCCAGCCGCAGATGTACGCGTCGCAGCCCGGCCGGCAGCCGGGGCCGTACGGCGCTGCGCCGATGGGTCCCGGACAGCAGGGGCCCCACTACGAGCAGTCGTGGTGGAAACGCAACACGGCGCTCATCGCAATCGGAGCTGTGCTCGTCACGATCGTCCTGCTCGGCACGGCGATCGCCGTCGTCAGCAGGAGCGGTGACTCCTCCTCGGCGCAGTCATCCTCCTCGAGGACATCGACCTCGCGGGAGGAAAGCAGCTCACAGACCCCCACGTCCGAAGTGATTCCCACCGATCAGTCGGTGCTTCCGTTCAGCGGCCTCAACTTCCCGATCGGGATCACGGTCGACGATTCCGGGGACATGTACGTCGTGGACAACAAGAACAATCGCGTCGTGGTGATGACGGAGTCGGGCACGCAGTCGGTGCTGCCCTTCACCGGACTGGATACGCCCGCCGGAATCGCCTTGGATGATTCGGGCGACGTCTACGTCACCGACGTGAACAACAATCGGGTCCTTCGTCTCGCGGCAGGCGCGAGCACTCAGGAAGTGTTGCCGTTCACCGGCCTGAGCTCGCCGAGCCGCATCGTGATCGACGATTCGGGCGCGGTGCTGGTCACCGATTACGACAACAACCGGGTGCTGCGGTTACCTCGGGGTTCGAGCAACCAGGAGGAGTTGCCGTTCACCGGTCTCAGCAGCCCCAGCGGGATAGCCCTGGACGACTCGGGCGCCGTCTACGTCACCGACGGTGGTAACGGTCGGATAGTGAAGTTGGAGGATGGCTCCGAGGACCAGGAGGAAGTGCCGTTCACCAACCTCGGCCGACCGGTCGGGGTGGCGGTGAGCCCCGGGGGAGCGATCTATGTGACCGATTTCGACGACGGTCAGGTACTGGTGCTCAACGCGGGCGACCAGGAGGCGTTGCCCTTCCCCGACCTGTCGTCGCCCAACGGCATTGCGCTCGACAGCTCGGGCGCGTTGTACGTCACCGAGTCGGCCGCCAATCGGGTGCTGAAGCTGTCACCTGAGTAGCGGTGTGCCTGAGCGCAGGATGGAATTCGGTCGTTACACCCGGCGTCAGTTGGCGTGTAGCGCCTCGTTGAGCGCGATGCCCTGGCCGTCGCGGCTGACGACCTCGACAGCGCCGGTGACCGAATTGCGCCGGAACAGAATATTATTCGCACCGGACAGCTCGCGGGCCTTGACCGCGGTGCCGCCGGCGGTGGTGACCTTGGTGCCCGCCGTCACATACAGCCCGGCCTCGACGACGCAGTCGTCGCCCAGTGAGATCCCCAGTCCGGAATTGGCGCCGAGCAGGCAGCGCTTGCCCACGGAGATCACCTGCGTGCCGCCACCGCTCAAGGTGCCCATGATCGACGCTCCGCCGCCGACGTCGGAGCCGTCGTCGACCACGACGCCCGCCGAGATCCTGCCCTCGACCATCGAGGTGCCCAGCGTGCCCGCGTTGAAGTTCACGAACCCCTCGTGCATGACGGTGGTGCCCGACGCGAGGTGAGCGCCGAGGCGCACGCGGTCGGCGTCGGCGACCCGCACGCCAGCGGGCACCACGTAGTCGACCATCCGCGGAAACTTGTCGACGCAGTACACCGTCACCGGGCCGCGGGCGCGCAGCCGCGCGCGGACGAACTCGAAGCCATCGACGGCGCACGGGCCGTGATTCGTCCACACCACATTGGCCAGCAGCCCGAAGAACCCGTCGGCGTTCAGCCCGTGCGGCGCGACCAGTCGGTGCGAGAGCAGGTGCAGCCGCAAATAGACGTCGAACGCGTCGACTGCCTTGTCGGACAGATCGGCGATGACAGTCCGCACCGGCACGACCTCGACACCGCGGTCGGGGTCGGCGACGGCCAGCGCCGAGAGCTCGCCGGACACCTCGGCGACCGACAGCCGAGCCGTGCAGGCAGGGCCATCGCCGGTCAGTTCAGGCGCGGGAAACCAAACGTCGAGCACAGTTCCGTCGGCCGCGATACTCGCGACGCCGACACCGGTTGCAGAGGTCACGGTGCTCCACCGTACTAGCCTGGTCAGTTGTGCTGGACCTACAGGGAGATCCCATCGCGCTGACCGCCGCGCTGGTCGATATACCGAGCGAGTCGCGCGACGAGTCCCGCATCGCCGACGAGGTCGAGGTCGCGCTGCGCGAGCAGACCACAGGCTTCGAGATCATCCGCAACGGTAACGTGGTCCTGGCCCGCACCCGGTTCGGCCGCCCCCAGCGGGTGCTGCTGGCCGGCCACCTCGACACGGTTCCCATCGCCGACAACGTTCCGTCCCGACGCGAGGGAGATGTGCTGCACGGCTGCGGCACCGTCGACATGAAATCCGGCGACGCCGTCTTCCTGCATCTGGCGGCGACGATCGCCGAGCCTGTCCACGACCTCACCCTGGTGCTCTATGACTGCGAGGAGATCGAGGCGTCGGCCAACGGCCTCGGCCGGATCGAGACCGAATTCCCCGACTGGCTGCAGGCCGACGTCGCCGTGCTGGGTGAGCCGTCTGGTGGCTATATCGAGGCGGGCTGCCAGGGCACCCTGCGCGTGGTGGTGTCGACGACGGGCACCCGTGCGCATTCGGCGCGATCGTGGTTGGGCGACAACGCGATTCACAAACTGGGTGCGGTGCTCGACCGGCTGCGGTCGTATCAGGCTCGCAGCGTCGACATCGACGGCTGCGTCTACCGCGAGGGTTTGTCGGCGGTCCGTATCGACGGTGGCGTGGCAGGCAACGTCATTCCTGACGCTGCGTCGGCGACGGTGAACTTCCGGTTCGCGCCGGACCGCACCGTCGAGCAGGCCGAGACGCACGTCCGCGAGGTGCTGACGGGTCTGGATGTCGAGATCGAGCGGACCGACGCGGCCAGGGGTGCCTTGCCGGGGTTGACGCGGCCCGCCGCAGCCGAGTTGGTCACCGCAGCGGGAGGGCAGGTGCGCGCGAAATACGGCTGGACCGACGTGTCGCGGTTCGCGGCGCTGGGCATCCCGGCGGTTAACTACGGGCCGGGCGACCCTAACCTGGCTCACAGACGTGACGAATGCGTCCCGGTCGCGCAGATCACCGCAGTCGCCGACGTCCTGCGCGGCTACCTCACCGCCTCAGCCTGACAGCGGCGCCCACACCCGGATCCGGCTGCGGTACCCGGCGTCGAATTCCAGTTCGACGGACTGTGATACGACGAGATCGGCGGTGTCGCCGTGCACGTGGTAGCCGACCTCGCGGGTTCCTGGCAGCACCGAATACCCGTGCGGATGTCCACCGCGCGTGAGCGCGTGCCGAAGGTGGTCGCCCAGTGCGGCGGCCAGTTGTGCATCGCTGGTGTCGGCGTCGGGCTCCGGTGCCCGCCCGCCGTCGGCCGTCGGCTCCGCCGTGGTGGCGCCGAGGCGGCCGGTGAAGCTGAGCACTGCGCGGGTCGACGACTGGATCGCCCTCACCCCACCGTCGTTGCCGACCCAGACTCGGACTAGGCCTGCATCACCGGAAAGGATCGGAACTCCGTTGATCATCTGCCGGTACACGACGATGCTCTGCACGGTGCGTGGCTCGTCGACGACGGCCGTGCGTGACCCGCCGGCTTCGCGCACCTCCACCACCCGATCGAGCACCAGCGGGCCATCGGCGTCGAGTCCGAAGCGCCGGACCGCCTGCCCGCCCGCCTGCACTGCCACGGCCCGCGAAAAACGATCCATCCCAACGGAACTGACTGACTTCAGCTGCAGCGCCAACATCCCGTCGCCCACGTGCAGCCTGCGATCGGCAGCGCCGATGACGACGACGCCGCCGCGGTCGGCGCGTAACGAGGTGTCGACGTCGAACCTCTCGCCCAGATCGGCGAACCCACGAGCTGCCAAGGGAGCCAGCACAGCCCGTTCGGGGTGTGGTGGCGCAGCAGTATTCGGCTCGCGTGCCGGGCGTCCACTGGAATGCCACCGCCACTGCCACCAGGAGGTGTCCACGGGGGCGTTCGCGAAATGCCGCTCGCCGTCGAGCAGTGCAACCGCCTCGGCGCGGTCGCGCCCACACGCCAGCACCACCGGGGTGTGGTCGTCGGCGACGTCGCTGCAGGCCGTGAGCCAGGCATTGGACAACGACACGCCAGCGCGCCACTGCCGCCAGAAGTACGTGCCGTAGTCCGGGCTGTCGAAGGCGTGATCGTCGAAACCGAACATCATCCGCACCCCGGCGTTGGCCGACGACCACGTGCGAATCGGGCTGTGGCCTCCCGAGATCCGCAACGCCGAACTGCACGACCAGAACACGTAGCGCGCATGTCCGTCGCCCAGTCGCATTCCGTCGGAGGTGGCGGTGATGTCGCGGCCCTGCCATGCGGCGCCCATCGGGACGCGGAAAACGCCGTCGGGCCCGGTACTGCCGTGGCCGCTGTGGTAGATCACGCGGACCGCGTCCGCACCGAAGGTGTCCTCCCAGTCGTCGAATTCGTCGTGGTACGCCCATGACTTGACGCCGCCGTCGCGGTACCAGAAATTGTGCGGCGCGAACCGTTCCAGGTAGTCCAGGAAGCCACCTGCGTCGCGGTGCGAACCGGACAGGGAGCCGACGGCGGCGAAGCGTTCGACGCTCATCGCCCCGAACAGGTTCCTCGACGCGGGGCCGGAGTCCGCGAACGGATCCTCGCCGTCCGGATCTCCGATCGTGCGCGGGGCGGGTACCGAAGTCAGGATCCGGACCGCCTCAGCGTTAGCGGTCATGGTCGGTTCGTTGTCGGCGATGGGCCTCATGCGGCTCCCGTTCGGCTCGTTTGGTGAAATCGGCGCCGAGCGCGGAAATGGAGCAAAAGCCGTGCTGAGCCTCCCGCGCCGGTGCCTGCGAGCACAGCGGTCGGTCGTCACGAGGGCGTCACGGAATCCGTCACCGTCGGTGTGCCGCGCCAGAGACAGGTAGCGCACTACGCGTGTTTGCCTGTTGGCCACGAACCAGGATGGCGAAGGTACCGGCACGTGGTCACAGGAGCGATGATTCGATGGCACAGAACACCAGATTCACCTTGACGTTGATCGGCGGCTTCGCGGTGACGTGCGACGGGCGAAACCTCAACCTGCCGCCGTCATGTCAGCGTCTCGTCGCACTGGTCGCGTTGGCCGGGCGCCCGGTTCTGCGGTCGTGGCTATGTGCACAATTGTGGCCGGACATTCCCCATCGCAGTGCCACCGCCCGGCTGCGGACGACGCTGTGGCGGCTGCGCCCGCCGGGCGCGGAAGAACTCCTCGACGCCGATGCCCACTCGGTGACGCTGACAGACGCCGTCGACGTCGACTACCGGTTGGTCCTGCAGTACGGCGACCGCGTGCTAGGGCGCGGCGGTGCCGCAGGCTTGAGTTCGGAGATGGTCGACGAGCTGCTGGCGCTGCTGCGCCGGGGTGAACTGCTGGCCGGCTGGATGCAGGACTGGAACGCCTACGAATGCGACCGCTACCAGCTGTTGCGACTGTCCATGCTCGATCGGCTGGCCGACTGGCTTTCGGAGACGGGCAACTACGTCGACGCGCTGGAGGTGGCGCGGTGGACGATCGGTGTCGATCCGCTACGGGAGAGCTCCCACCGAATCTGTGTGCGCACCCACCTTCGCTTAGGCAATCCCGCCGACGCGGAACGGGGTATCCGCGCCTACGAACGGCTGTTGTGCGACGAGTTGGGGATTCGACCCTCCGGCGCGATGGCGGAGCTGGCTGCCGAGATCGCCGCCGGCTAGGCACCCGTCCGTCGGGTAGCCGGCTACTCGTGCCTGGACGTGACGCACCAGGAAACAATTGGCGACAAGACAACGCCAACGGAATCGAAAAGGACTACATCCATGGCAGAACTGAAGTATCCACAGGCCACGCAGACCGCGACGGTCGAGGTGTTCGAGATCAACCTCGACACCGAAGAGCAACAGGAACTGCGAGCTGATCCCACGGCGTTCCTCAAGTCGCTGTTGGGTGACAAACATCAGATCAGCGGCGTCTACGTCGACGTCGCGATCACCGAGGACCAATGCCCGAGCGGATCCTACGAGCTGGTCCACGTCCTGTCGCCGAATCACCTGCGCTGCCGCCACATGCTCCGGTGCATCGATCTCAAGTGATCGGCGGGTCGTGCAGCCTCTGACGAGATAGATGTGACGAACGCTGCCATGATTGACCTGGGTACAAACCTGTTTGGTCACACACCAACTCACGACACGCACAAGGCGGGCAGACCGTGAAACGAACTTCGGCGTCGGCGCGACTGGCGGAGCGCACCGACCGGCTCATCGGTTGGTGGCGGTTGCCGAAGCCCTTGGGTCTGGCCGTCCTGATCGGCCTGCGAACGCAGCTGCGGAGCTTGAACCTGCACGACAGCGGCCGTGCGCCAGGAGATGTCCTGCCCGGGGCAGGCGCAGCCGCGGCGCCCCTCGACGTCAGGACCGTCGACGGCAGCGGCAACGACATCGCCGACCCGTCGATGGGTGCGGTGGGGCGGCGCTTCGGTCGTAATGTCCCGCTGGCCAGCACCTATCCGGAACCCGATGACGCGCTTCTCGAACCGAACCCGCGCGAGATCAGCAACAAGCTGTTGGCGCGCGACGAGTTCCAGCCTGCCTGGTCGCTCAATCTGCTGGCCGCGGCCTGGATCCAGTTCGAGGTACACGACTGGCTCAGCCACGCCACCACCGACTCCGATCCGTTTCGGATACCGACCTCACCTGAAGATCGGTGGCCGAATCCGATGCTGATCCACCGCACCGAACCCGACCCCACCCCTTCGCCGACGGGGCCTCCGACCTACGTCACAGATGACACCTTCTGGTGGGATGCAAGTCAGATCTATGGCGTGACAAAGGAATTCGCGGACGCGATCAGAACCAAGCAGGGCGGTCGGCTCCAGCTCGACGAGCTGGGCCTGCCGGAGCAGGCCACCGATCTACTTCTCGACCCCAAGGGCAACGCGGGCAACTCCTGGGTGGGGCTGGCCGTCCTGCATTCGCTGTTCATGCGGGAACACAACGCCATCTGCGGGCGACTCGAGCGCAACTATCCGTGGCTGACCGACCAACAGCTGTATGACATTGCACGCCTGGTCAACTCGGCGCTGATGACCAAGATCCACACCATCGAATGGACGCCGGCGATCATCGGCCACCCCACCACGATCATGGGGATGCGGGCCAACTGGTTCGGCCTGCTGGGCGAGCGGTTCGCCCGCCGGTTCGGGCGCTTGTCGTCCAGCGAAGCCCTATTCGGCATTCCCGGTTCGGCCACCGACCACCACGACGTCCCGTACTCCTTGACCGAGGAGTTCGTCGCGGTCTACCGGATGCATCCGCTGATGCCCGACAGCATCGTGTTCCGCGCCGCCGATGACAACCGCAAGCTGGCCGAACACGAACTGCCGCAACTGACTGTGGAGAACATCCGCGCCCGCCTGGACGAGATCCCCATGGTCGATGTGCTGTACACCTTAGGGCGCCACCATCCGGGCAGTCTCTCGCTGCACAACTTTCCGAACCATCTGCGCGAGCTGCGTCGGGCTGACGGCACGGTGGACCTGGCCGCCATCGACGTCCTCCGGATCCGTGAACGCGGGGTGCCGCGATACAACGAGTTCAGGCGGCAACTGCGGCTCAAGCCCGCCAAGGACTTCGAGGACATCACCGACAACGAGAAGTGGGCCGAGGAACTACGGCAGGTGTACGGACACGTCGAACGGGTGGATCTGATGGTCGGCATGTTCGCCGAACGCAAACCCCCGGGTTTTGGGTTCAGCGACACCGCTTTCCGGATCTTCATCCTGATGGCGGTGCGCCGGATCAAGAGCGACCGCTTCCTGACCCGCGACTACCGGCCAGAGGTCTACACCCATGCCGGGATGAGATGGATCCGCGACAACTCGATGCGCTCAGTCCTGTTGCGGCACTTCCCTGAACTGGAGGACGCGCTGCGCGGGGTGGCCAACCCCTTCGCGCCGTGGACGGCCACCGCAGGCGTGCCGATGCGCTGATGCAGGCTTCGTATCCACCCCCACCCTCAACGACAGACAGGTGAACCGGTGAGCACTCCCGCAGCCCGTGCGACGTCCGGATATGTCCGATACCACGAGACCGTCGAAAAGGCAGCGCCCGACGAAGAAGAGATCATCGACAAGCTGATCGAGAAGTTGCGCGGTAACAGCGAGTACGCGTATAAGAAGTTCCATCACGGGCTTCGCGACGCCCACGCCAAGAGTCACGGAATTCTGCGCGGAGACTTGCACGTCTATCCCGACCTCGCCCCGGAATTGCGCCAGGGATTGTTCGCCACCGCGGCTAGTTTTCCGGTGATCGCCCGGTTGTCGACCACCTCGGGGGCGTTGCGCAGCGATCTGATTCCGGGAATCCGTGGGCTCGGCGTGAAAATACTGAACGTCGAGGGAGACCGCATTCTCGAGGGCGACACGGACACCACGCAGGATCTGCTGATGGTGACCCACCGGGAGTTCCCGTTTCCCGATGTGCAGGCCTATCTCGGGAGGGGGATGTTCCTGGCGTTTCTGCTGTCTCGACTGCCCGACCCCGTCATGAACGTGGCGACCGGGCTACTTGGCAAAGTGCAGCCGATGTTGAGAAAGGTCGGCTTGAACCTGCCGCACGCCCTTCTCCTGTTTGCTGAACCAGTGACGCACATCCTGGGTCAGACGTTCTTCTCCGGTGCGCCGATCCGCTACGGCGAGTACATCGCCAAGTTCTACCTCGAACCTGTCTCCCCCGAGGTCGCCGCGTTGAAGGGTCGGCGCATCGACACCGGCGCGGGTGAGGAGGTGCTACGCGATCTGGTCAGCGATTTCTTCGCCAACCAGAGCGCCGAGTATGAGCTGCGGGTGCAGTTGTGCACCGACCTGGACGCGATGCCCATCGAGGACGCGGGCGTCGAGTGGCCCGAGGCGCTGTCCCCCTACCGCTCCGTCGCCAAGATCGTCTTCGGAGTGCAGGACACCTACAGCAGGAAACGTCAAGTCTACGGCGACGACGTGCTCTCGTTCAACTCCTGGAAGGGGATTGCTGCGCATCAACCGCTCGGGTCTATCAATCGGTTGAAGCTTAGGGTTTACGAAGCTTCCAGCAACTATCGTCACCAGGTGAACAAAGTGGAACGGCGAGAGCCGGCGTCCACCGAGCAATTGCCCGAATAGCGCAGCTACCCACATCGCCGGTGGGGAATTTATACTCCGATCCATGGGCAGGCAATGGCAACTGCTCGACCGCTCGTCAGAACGTGAAACAGTTCAGTCCGCGCTAGACGCCAAGGACGTCTCAGGGATCGTTCTCGTCGGTCCCGCAGGTGTTGGAAAGACGACGCTGGCGCGCACCGTCTCGTCGGCGATGGCGCCAGAGGTCTATTGGGCAGCCTGCACCCAGTCGTCACAGAACATCCCACTCGGCGTGTTCGCACCGTGGCTCACGCCTTCGGCTACCCGGGATCCACTCACGCTGATGCTGGCGGCCCGCCAGTCCCTGCTGACGCGTGACGACGCCATCATCGGTGTCGACGACGCGCACCTGCTTGATCAGTTGTCGGCGACATTGCTGCTGCAGATGGCCATCGAACGATCCGCTCGGATCGTTGCCACTGTGCGCAGCGACGAACGGGTTCCCGACGCGGTGACGTCGCTCTGGAAGGACGGCTATCTGCGTCGGCTGGACCTGCACCCGTTGACCAAGCCGCAGAGCATCGCGCTGGTCGAGACGGTCCTCGGCGGCACCCTTGAGGGACTCTCCGCCGACGTGATGTGGGAATCGTCGGGCGGAAACCCGCTCTATCTGCGGCACATGGTCGAGGGGGCTCTCGAGGCAGGCACGCTGACGGAGTTCCGCGGCGTCTGGCAACTGCGGGGAGCCACCGTGGTCTCCTCCGGCCTGGCCACGCTGCTCGACGGACGATTGGCCGAGGCAGGCGAATCGGCTATGTCGGCAGTGAAGTACCTGGCGCTGTACGAACCACTCGCCATCGACACGCTGTCGCGTCTCGCGGGTGCGCAAGCGGTCGACGACGCCGAGTTCCGCGGCCTCATTCGGGTGGTCGAAGACGGGTCGGTGGTCAATGCGCGAATCAGCCACCCGCTTTACGGTGACGTCGTCCGGCGCCGCATCGGGGCGGCATCGGCGCGGGCGCTGCGCGGCGAGATCGTCGGGGTGCTGGGTCAGCAGCAGCCTGCTACCGCAGCCGACCGGATTCGGATGGCCGAGCTCTACATGGGCAGCGACCAGGAGCCCGACGGCGCGCTGCTGGTGGCCGCCGCCAAGGATGCCATCTCGCTGGCCAATCTCCCACTGGGAGAACGGTTTGCCCGCGTGGCCTTCGACCAGGGCGACGGGCTGCGTTCAGGCGCCCTGCTCTCGCGGTCCCTGCTCTGGCAGGGCCGTCCCGCCGAGGCGGATGAGATCTTGACGCGCTTCGATCCGGACGACCTCGACGAGCTGCAACTGGTGCAGTGGGGTGTGCCGCGGCTGTCCATCCTGTTCTGGTCGCTGGGGTACGTCGATCAGGCTCACGAAGTGTTGGCGCTCTTAGATTCCCGCGTCACCCATCCGGCGCTTGCGCTGGTGGTCGACGCGACGCGCTCGGCGATGGCGGTGCACGAGAATCACATCGAAGCCGGGTTGGCCACCGCGATGAAGGTCCTCGCGCAGCCCGATGCCCCCGAGCAGGCGGTCGACTTCGCGGCGTTCGGGGCCGGGCTGGCGATGCCGGTGGCAGGACGTGGTGGCGAGTTCGACGCCATCGCCGCCCGCGCCCGCGCCATCCAGAAACCCACCGACGGCATGGTGCGGATCATGATTCGCTACGGCGACGTCCTGGCGCTGACGCACACCGGCCAGCTGGAGCGGGCAGCCGCCCGCGTCGCCGAGTATGCTCAATTCTCCTCGGCCGGACAGTTTTTGGGCTGGGCGATAGCCAAGATCATGGCCGGTGTGGTGGCCACCCATCGCGGCAGGTTCCCGGACGCCATCGCGTCGTTCGAACAGGCACTGGCGGCGCTGAACGCCGAGAAGAATGTGCCATGGCACCTGCCTGCCCGCATCATCTTCGCGCGCGCGCATGCGGCGCTGGGCCACATCCCCGAGGCCGAGCAGATACTGCTCGACACCAACGAGCACACCGGCCCACATATGTTGCTGCACGAACCGCAGCTGATCCTCACCAAGGCGTGGGTGGCCGCCGCTCGCGGCGCCGACCGCACGGCGGTGGACCTGGCGCAGGAGGCGGCCGCTTTGGCCCGACGCAGCGGGCAGTTCGCGATCGAGGCCGAAGCGCTGCACCACGCGGTGCGGTTCGGTGACCGCCGGGTAGTCACCGCGCGACTGACCATGCTCGCCGCTCAGATCGACGGCGACGTGGCCGGGCTGTTCGCCCTCCACAGCGCTGCCACCGCCGCATCGGACCCGGCGGCACTGGACGCTGTCAGCGCGCAGTTCGAAGATGCGGGCCTGCTGCTGTCGGCCGCGGACAGTGCCGCACAGGCCGCCGCGCTCTACGACGCCGCCAAACTCCGCAGACAAGGTGCTCTTTCGGCCGCGCGCGCCGTGGAGTTGGCCCATCGGTGCGGCGGAGCGCTCACCAGGGCCATCCGGTCGGCCACCAAGCCGTTGCCGTTGAGCGCACGGGAGCTGGAGATCGCCCTCATGGTCGCCGACGGCCTGTCCAACAAGGAGATTGCCGGCCGGCTCGTGGTGTCTATGCGCACCGTCGAGGGACACATCTATCGGGCCTGCACCAAAGTCGATGTGTCCGACCGCGAGGCGCTAGGGGTCCTGGCGCGCGCGCATTTGACGGGCCGAAGCTGACCTGCTGGCCCCGCTTTGGGCTCCGGAGCGTCGGCGTCCTACCACGGACGAAGGCTCAAGCGAACCGCGAAAGGGTTCAATGTGTACGGCAGCGGCTGGTCCCGGTCGAGGTCCACGCCTTTCAGCGCCGGTGCGGTGCGTTCGACGATCGCGGCCACGATCGCGGTACCCAGGGCGGTCGCCAGGCCTGCGCCGGGGCAGGCTTGCGGTCCCTTGCTGAAGTGGTTAATGGCCCAGCTATTCGCCAGGTTGCCGTCGAGCCAGACGTCGGGGTCGAACCGGTCGGCGAACGGCAATCGGGTGCTGTCGCGGTGGTTGAAGCTGTTGACGATGTAGACCTGCGTGCCCGCCGGTACGTCCGCACCGGCCCACCGCACCGGCCGGGTGGTGATCCGCGACAGGATCGCGGTGGTCGGCCACAGCCGCATCGACTCCTGCAGGCAGGCGGCGACGAAGTCGGTGCTGGGCGCGGCCTGCGCGACCAGGTCGTCACGTGCGCGCTGCAGCGCCGTCGGATGACTGGCCAACAGAGCCAGGCAGCGCCAAACGTTGGTGGCCACGCTGTCGGCCATGGCGAACATCCAGTGCGGCAGCTGACCGACCGGATCGGTGCCACCCGAAACGGGCGCGTCGCCGAACAGCCCGACCAGGCTCGCCGGCTCCGCCCGCTCGACGTAGCGGGTCAGTGTCGCGACGAACCGCTGATATGTCGCCGGGTCGCCGCGTCCGGGTGGGTTGGCTTTCTCCATCAACCGCGACAGCTGCGCAGACACCTGATCGTCGTCCGCCGCAGTCTCACCGAGGATGATCCGCCTGGCCATCCGGTGCAGCACCAGATTGAAGGCTTCGAAGTCGACCTCGCCCAGCAGTTCCTGTGCTTCTTCGCGCGCGATCGCCAGGAACTTCTCCCGTAGCGTCGCGTCGCCGTCGGCGCGCCCGAGCACTGAATCAGTGAATCGTCGGCGTTGCGTCCACAACGGACCGCGGGAGATGGTCAGCGCGTCGGGTTGGAACAGGAGCATCCCGGAGCGCTTCGGATCGGGATCGGCGGCGAACGGGTCGGGCGACGACGACAACGCGAAGCGGATCGGATCGTCGCCGAAGACCACCAGCGTGGCGGTGCGGGCGCCGCGTATCCACACCGGGCCGTCGCCGTAGCGCCCGCGCAGCCGGGCCAGCAGTGCGCGGCCACGCTCCTCGACTCCGGTGCAGGCGACGATTCGCACGCGTCGGGGTTGGCGGCGAAACAGGCCCTGGCCCGCGTTGGGGAGTGCGACCTCGACGGTGAACCGCAGACCTTCCCAGCGGGTGGTGCTGGCGAAGGCAATCCGCTGGGGTGTCATCCGGCAGATTTTATCGGCTGCGACTCCGATAACGTAGCGATGTGTCGAGCGCCGATCCCGGCCCACCGTGGGCGGTGTGCGTCTACTGCGCCTCCGGGCCCACCGATCCCCAACTCCTCGATTTGGCCGACCGTGTCGGGACAGCGATCGCCAAGCGCGGCTGGACGCTGGTGTCAGGCGGCGGCACCGTGTCCGCGATGGGTGCGGTGGCCCGCGCCGCACGCGCCGCCCACGGTCGCACCGTCGGCGTCATCCCCAAGAAGCTTGTCCATCGCGAGGTGGCCGACACCGAGGCCGACGAATTGGTGGTCACCGACACGATGCGTCAGCGCAAGCAGGTGATGGAGGACCGCTCCGATGCCTTCCTGACCCTGCCCGGTGGTATCGGAACGCTCGAAGAACTCTTCGAAACATGGACAGCTGGTTGTTTGGGTATGCACAGCAAGCCCGTGGTTCTTCTCGATCCCGGCGGGCACTACGACGGCTTGCGGGCCTGGCTCGCGGGGCTGGTCGAAAGCGGATATGTCGCAGCATCTGCGCTCGATCGACTGCTCGTCGTGCACACCGTCGACGACGCCATGCTGGCGTGCGCGAGACCCGAACCGCCGGTCCCGAGTAATGGTTAGGCTGAACGGCGCAGAACCGGACTCGCGATAAGGGGCATAGGTGTCAGACGAAGCAGGCAACGGCGTAGGACTTCTCGATCTCGCAACCAGGGTGCCCACGGTGTTACCGGACGTACCCGGCATCGTCCGCGGCGCGATGAAGGGGTTGCTGGCGCGGCCGACCACCAAGGCGTCGATCGGCAAGGTGTTCCAGCAGCGCGCGACCAAGCATGGTGACCGGCTGTTCGTCACCTTCCCGGGACATTCCGGCGAGCGGGAGCAGTACACCTATCGCGAAGCCAATGAACTCGCCAACCGGTATGCGGCGGTGCTGGCCGACTGCGGAGTCCGCCGTGGCGACGTCGTCGGCACCATGCTGCGCAATGCGCCGCAGACGTTGATCCTGATGCTGGCCATCGTCAAGCTCGGCGCCATCGCCGGGATGCTGAACTACCATCAGCGCGGCGATGTCCTATCCCACAGCCTCGGATTACTCGAGGGTAAGGTGCTGATCACGGAGGAAGACCTCGCAGAGCACGTCGATGAGTGCGGTGGGGCCGCCTCGGCGCGGCGGTTCACCCTCGACGAATTCAACGCCGCCGCCGAGGGGCAGTCCGCGGAGAACCCGGACAGCGTCAACGAGGTCCAAGCCCGCGACACCGCGTTCTACATCTTCACTTCCGGCACCACGGGCAATCCGAAGGCGTCGGTGATGACCCACCACCGGTGGCTGCGCGCACTGGCCGTCTTCGGCGGCCTCGGCGTGCGCCTCGGCGGCAACGACACGCTGTACTGCTGTCTGCCGCTCTATCACAACAACGCGCTGACGGTGGCGGTGTCCTCGGTGCTCAATGCGGGCGCCACTCTGGCACTGGACAAGTCGTTCTCGGCGTCGCGGTTCTGGGATCAGGTGATCGACGCGGACGCGACCGCGTTCGTCTACATCGGCGAGCTGTGCCGCTATCTGCTCAACCAGCCGAAGAAGCCGACGGACCGCGAGAACAAGGTCCGGGTGGTCGTGGGCAACGGACTGCGACCCGAGATCTGGGACGAGTTCACCTCGCGTTTCGGCATCGACAGGGTGTGCGAGTTCTACGCGGCCAGCGAGGGCAACACCGCCTTCGTCAACATCTTCAACATCCCGCGCACCACCGGGATCTCGCTGCTGCCGCTGGCCTATGTCGAATACGACCCCGAGTCCGGTGAACCGACCCGCAACGACGACGGTCGCGTGACGAAGGTGCCGTCCGGTGAGCCGGGTCTGCTACTTAGCCCGGTCAACCGTCTCCAGCCGTTCGACGGTTACACCGACAGAGAGGCAAGCGAAAAGAAGTTGGTGCGCAACGCTTTCAAGGACGGTGACGTCTGGTTCAACACCGGCGACGTGATGCGTCCGCAGGGGCTGGGCCACGCCGCGTTCTCCGACCGGCTGGGCGACACCTTCCGGTGGAAGGGCGAGAATGTCGCGACCACCCAGGTGGAGGCGGCGCTCGCCGAGGTGGACGCCGTCCAGGAGTGCACGGTGTTCGGCGTCGAGGTACCCAACACCGGCGGGCGGGCAGGCATGGCGGCGGTCAAGTGGAAGGACGGCGCCCAGTTCGACGGGCAGGGTCTGGCCGAGGCGTTCTTCGACAAGCTCCCCGGCTATGCCGTGCCGTTGTTTGTGCGGCTCGTCGAGAGCCTCGAGACGACGTCGACGTTCAAGAGCCGCAAGGTCGATCTGCGCGAGCAGGCCTACGGCAAGGACGTCAAGGATCCGTTGTACGTCCTGGCAGGCAAGGGCGAGGGCTATGTCGAGTTCTATGACTCCTACCCCGACGAGGTCGGCCGGGGCGAGCGGCCCAAGAACTGACCGCCCGCGGCGGGTCCGCGGTGCCAGGCCCGCCGGTCGGGATGTCGGGCCGACCGACCTGTCACCATGGGAGAGGTGCAAGCAACCTTCTGCGGCAAGCCGGTGGCCGGTGACCGCGCGCTGATCATGGCGATCGTCAATCGCACGCCGGACTCGTTCTACGACCGCGGCGCGACGTTCGACGACGATGCCGCCAAGGACGCCGCGCACCGCGTCATCGCCGAGGGCGCCGACGTCGTTGACATCGGTGGGGTCAAGGCAGGCCCCGGCCAGACGGTCGACGCCGATGAGGAGATCGCCCGCGTGGTGCCGTTCATCGAGTGGCTGCGCGACGCCTATCCCCATCAGTTGATCAGCGTCGACACCTGGCGCGCCGACGTGGCCAACCTCGCCTGCACAGCAGGAGCGGACCTGATCAACGACACCTGGGGCGGAGCTGACCCGATGCTGCCGCGGGTGGCGGCGCAATCCGGGGTCGGGATCGTCTGCTCGCACACCGGTGGAGCGACACCACGCACCCGACCGTTCCGGGTCAATTACGGCACCACGACGCACGGCGTCGTCGACGACGTGATCCGGGAAGTCACCGCGTCAGCGGAGCGTGCCGTGGCCGCCGGAGTGGCGCGGGATGCGATTCTGATCGACCCGACGCACGACTTCGGCAAGAACACTTACCACGGCCTTAGTTTGTTGCGCGACGTAGAAGATCTTGTTAAGACCGGATGGCCCGTGTTGATGGCACTGAGCAATAAGGATTTTGTCGGGGAGACTCTCGGTGTGGGTCTGACCGAACGCCTGGAGGGCACCTTAGCTGCGACGGCCTTGGCCGCTGCCGCCGGTGCCCGGATGTTCCGGGTGCACGAGGTAGGGCCCACTCGACGTGTGCTGGAGATGGTGGCGTCGATCCAGGGCATCCGCCCGCCGACACGCACGGTGAGGGGACTGGCATGACCGCAGAATTGGCCGCCGAGGACACAGTTATCACCGACACATGGTTAGCCACCCGGAGCTGGTCACGGCCGGAATGGACCATCGAGGAATTGATCGCGGCGAAGAAGGGCCGCACCATCTCCGTGGTGCTGCCCGCGTTGAACGAGGAGGATACCGTCGGCTCGGTGGTGGAGACCATCGCGCCGCTGGCCGGAAACCTCGTCGACGAGCTCGTGGTGCTGGATTCCGGCTCCACCGACGACACCGAGATCCGGGCCATGGCCGCGGGCGCGAAGGTCATCAGCCGTGAGGTCGCGCTGCCGGAAGTACCTCCGGAGCCGGGCAAGGGTGAGGTGCTGTGGCGTGCACTGGCGGCCACCACCGGAGACATCATCGTGTACATCGACTCAGACCTGATCGACCCCGATCCGATGTTCGTGCCGCGGCTGGTCGGGCCGCTGCTGTTCACCGAAGGCGTGCACCTGGTCAAGGGCTTTTACCGCAGACCGCTCAAGGTCAGTGGCGCCGAGGACGCCAACGGCGGAGGGCGTGTCACCCAACTCGTCGCGCGTCCGATGCTGGCGGCGATGCGCCCCGAACTGTCCGGCGTGCTGCAGCCGCTCGGGGGCGAATATGCGGGCACGCGCGAGCTGCTGACCTCCGTGCCGTTCGCCCCGGGCTACGGCGTCGAGATCGGATTGCTCGTCGACACCTACGACCGTCTCGGGATCGACGCCATTGCGCAGGTGAACCTCGGTGTGCGGGTGCATCGCAACCGTCCGCTCACCGAACTCGGCGCAATGAGCCGACAGATCATCGCCACCTTGCTCTCGAAGTGTGGCATCGAAGATTCCGGTGTCGGGCTGACCCAGTTCGTCACCGACGGCGACGACTTCACCGCGCGCGTGTCGACGGTGCGTCTGCAGGATCGGCCGCCGATGAACACGCTGCGGCCTGCCCGCACGCTTTGAGGAATTCGGTTATGTACCAAGGCTTCACCTACGACCAGGCGTCGGGTGACCGCGAGGCGCGCACCACCATCGACCTCGCGTGCGGCATCCTGATCGGCCTGCGCGGTTACACCTCGGACCGGGCGTTCCGCGAGCTGGTCGAGGTGGTGCATGGCAGCGGTGTCTCGCTGGGCAAGGTGGCCGCTGCTCTGGTCGCGCTGGCGGCGGGAGCGCCCGGCACGGATCGTCAGCACACCGCGGCCATGAACGCGTGGGGCGCGCTGATCGAGGGCTCGCGGGTGAATCCCGCACCTCAGGCCGCGCACTGACGTTGCGTCACTGGACGCCGCGGTGGATTTGATGATCGACGAATCGCCCATGCACGTCGACGACACAGGTGCGGTGTCCTTCAGCTCGCCGTATGTGGTGGTGTCCGCCTACCGCCGATGACATGTGTCGGCCCGGTCAGGCAGGATCGACCCCGTGACGATGGTGCTGCTTTACCTTCTGGTGCTCATCCTGATCGCCGCCGTCCTCTTCGGGGTCGCATCGGTGGGGTTCGGCCGCGGCGAGGTGCTGCCGCCGTTACCCCAGGCCACCACCGCCACGGTGCTGCCTGCGTCCGGGGTCACCGGAGCCGACGTCGAGGCCGTCAAGTTCAGCCAGACGCTACGGGGCTACAAAACCAGCGAAGTCGACTGGGTACTCGACCGGCTCAGCGCCGAACTCGACCAACTGCGCGGCGAGCTGTCCACGATCCGCGCCAGGGAATCCGCAGGCATCCACCCCGGCGATGAGCCGGTGCGCGAAATAGCCGCCCATGCGCAGGACGGGCAGTGACAGCCGGCGTCGAAGGCGACGACGGTCGCGTCCGGTGCAGTTGGGCCAGCTCGACGTCCATCGGCACCGATGCTGTGCTGTACCGCGATTATCACGACTCCGAGTGGGGTCAGCCCCTGCGCGGCCGCGACGCGTTGTTCGAGCGGATGTCGTTGGAGGCCTTTCAGAGCGGACTGTCCTGGCTGATCATCCTGCGCAAGCGGGAGAACTTCCGACACGCCTTCTCCCGCTTCGACGTCGAGACCGTCGGCGGTTTCGGCGACGCCGACGTCGCCCGACTGATGGCCGATGCGGGCATCGTGCGCAACCGCGCGAAGATCGACGCCACCATCGCCAATGCGCGCGTCGTCGCCGATCTCGACATCGACCTCGACGAGTTGCTGTGGTCGTTCGCTCCACCATCGCGCGCCCGCCCCTTTGACCTGGCGCAGGTTCCCGCCATCACACCCGAATCCACGGCGATGGCCAAGGAGCTGAGGCGGCGCGGCTTCCGGTTTGTCGGTCCTACCACCGCGTATGCCTTGATGCAAGCCACCGGGATGGTCGACGACCATGTGGCCGCCTGTTGGGTCCGACCCGGCGCCTGCTGAGGCCACTTCCGGCACGCGGCGCGCCGGGTCTCGCACATCGAACGTCGCCGATAGTGAACAATGGGGGGCTGAACCGTGGGTTCAATGCCGGAAGTTGCAGCGGGTGGGAACTTCCGGCGCCTTCCGTGTCCGCATCGGCGGACCGGCTGACAGCTTGGAGGGAGCACTCGATGGCGGCGATGAAGCCCCGGACTGGCGACGGTCCACTGGAAGCGACCAAGGAGGGGCGCGGCATCGTTATGCGGGTACCACTGGAAGGCGGCGGACGCCTCGTCGTCGAGCTCACACCCGACGAAGCAGCAGCTCTGGGCGACGAACTGAAAAACGTGACCAGCTGAGGACTTGCGCCTAGCTCGACACCTTGTGGTAGATCTCCAACGTCTGTTCGGCGATGGCAGCCCAGGAGAACTCGTCGATGCAGCGCAGCCTGCCCGCTCGCCCGAACTCGGCGGCTCTGGCTGGATCGGCGACCATCGCGTTGACGGCGTCGGCGAGCGCCAGTTCGAAGCCGGTGGCGTCGGTCGCGTCGTAGTGCACCAGCGCTCCGGTGCGGCCGTCGGCCACCACCTCGGGGATGCCGCCGACGTCGGACGCGACGACGGCCGTGTCACACGCCATCGCCTCCAGGTTGACGATGCCTAACGGTTCATACACGGACGGGCAAACAAAAGTTGTTGCAGCGGCGAGAATTTCGCGAATCTTCGGAGTCGGTAGCATCTCCTGCACCCAGAACACTCCGGTGCGTTTCTCCGCCAACGCGGACACTGCCGAACTCACTTCCGCCGCGATCTCCGGGGTGTCCGGCGCGCCCGCACACAACACGAGTTGGATCTCGGGATCGAACCGGTGCGCCGCGGCGATCAGATGCGGCACGCCCTTTTGGCGGGTGATCCGTCCGACGAACGCCACCATGGGCCGCGACGGGTCGACCCCGAGCCGGGCCAGCACCGAATCGGTCGGATCGGGCTCGGCCGGGTACCAGACGTCGGTGTCGATGCCGTTCTTGACGACGTGGACCTTCCCGGGATCGAGCTCGGGGTAGACCCTCAGCACGTCGTTGCGCATCCCCGAGCTCACGGCGATCACCGCGTCAGCGGCGCCGACGGCGGTCTGCTCCACCCACGACGAGATGCGGTACCCGCCGCCCAGCTGTTCGGCCTTCCACGGCCGCAGCGGCTCGAGCGAGTGCGCGGTCAGGACGTGCGGGATGCCGTACAACATTGCGCCCAGGTGCCCGGCCAGACCGGTGTACCAGGTGTGTGAGTGCGCCACGGTGGCTCCCGCGGCAGCGTTGGCCATCATCAGATCGGCCGATAGCGTCGACAGCGCTGCGTTGGCGCCCGCCAGTTGGGGGTCCGGCTGGTGCACGCAAGCGGTGTCGCGCGGGGTGCCCATGCAGTGCACGTCCACCTCGCAGAGGTGCCGGAGCTGGGCGACGAGTTCGGTGACGTGGACCCCCGCACCGCCGTAGACCTCAGGTGGATACTCCCGTGTCATCATCGCCACGCGCATACCAACGCACCGTAGTAGCCGCCGCGCTCAGGCGCACGATTGGGGCGGAAACGGGTATGCACCACGAAAACGCTTGACTCACAATCCGACACCAAGCTGACTAATCGGCCGATTGCCTGGCCGTGGTAGGCACCGGCCGATAGGTTTGAACCATGAGGGAAGCGCCACACGTGCTGGGTATCGTCCTAGCCGGCGGAGAGGGCAAGCGTCTGTATCCGCTGACGGCAGACCGCGCCAAGCCCGCGGTTCCTTTCGGCGGCGCCTACCGGCTCATCGACTTCGTCCTGTCCAATCTTGTCAATGCGCGATATCTGCGGATCTGCGTTCTCACGCAATACAAGTCGCATTCGCTGGACCGCCACATCTCGCAGAACTGGCGGCTGTCCGGGCTGGCCGGTGAGTACATTACGCCGGTGCCCGCCCAGCAGCGACTAGGCCCACGTTGGTACACCGGATCAGCTGACGCGATCTACCAGTCGATGAACCTGGTCTACGACGAAGACCCCGATTACATCGTGGTTTTCGGCGCCGATCACGTTTACCGGATGGACCCGGAGCAAATGCTGCAGTTCCACATCGAGAGCGGCGCTGGAGCTACCGTCGCAGGCATCAGGGTGCCGCGCTCGGAGGCCACCGCGTTCGGCTGCATCGACGCCGACGACTCCGGCCGCATCCGTAACTTCGTCGAGAAGCCCGCCGACCCCCCGGGAACGCCCGACGATCCCGAGGCCACCTTCGCGTCGATGGGCAATTACATCTTCACCACCAAGGTGCTGATCGACGCCATCCGTGCCGACGCCGACGACGGCGATTCCGATCACGACATGGGCGGCGACATCATTCCGCGGCTCGTCTCCGACGGGATGGCCTCGGTCTACGACTTCACCAACAACGAGGTCCCCGGTTCCACCGAGCGCGACCACGGCTACTGGCGCGACGTCGGGACGCTGGATGCGTTCTACGACGCGCACATGGACCTGGTGTCGGTGCATCCCGTGTTCAACCTCTACAACAAGCGCTGGCCCATCCGCGGTGAGTCTGACAACCTAGCGCCCGCCAAGTTCGTCAACGGCGGCTCGGCGCAGGAGTCCGTGGTCGGCGCGGGGAGCATCATCTCGGCTGCGTCGGTCCGCAACTCCGTGCTGAGCTCCAACGTCTACATCGACGACGGGGCCATCGTGGAAGGCAGCGTGTTGATGCCCGGTGTCCGCATCGGGCGCGGCGCCGTGGTCCGCCACGCAATCCTCGACAAGAACGTCGTCGTCGGCCCCGGCGAGATGGTGGGCGTCGACCTGGAAAAGGACCGCGAGAAGTTCGCCGTCAGCGCGGGCGGCGTCGTCGCCGTCGGCAAGGGCGTCTGGATCTAGGCCCGGCGCTGCGCGACGACGAGTCCGACCGCCACCAGGACAACGCCGACCCGCCACCAGGACAACGTCGACGACGACCAACCACAGCGGAACCGAGGGCCACCCGAACCGGTGATCCGAGGCTCTCACGACCAGTCCCTCCTCAGCGCAGGTCGCGACGACGAAAGGCGATGGCGGCCAACGTGATCAACCCGGCATCGATGGCGAGTAGCCACAGCAGCGGCGTCGCGGTGAATTCGCTTGTGCCGACGTGCGGGATGTGCCCGAACGGCTCGAGATTGAGCAGCCACTGCGGCGAATTCCCCAGTGAGCCCAGCAGGAACACCGCGACGAACGCGACGAGCACCCCCCACGCCACCGGCGTGAAGCGGGGGACGAGCCCCAACAGTGCCATCGTGACCGCGGCGAGCAGCCACACCGCCGGCAGTTGGGCCGCCGCGGTGCCGAGCACCCCAGGCAGCTTCCCGGTCAGGTCGCCCGCGCTGGCGCCGTACGCCACCCCGGTCACCAACCCGGCCAGCAACAGAGCCACTCCGGAGCCGGCGATGGCGAACGTCAGATGGCTTGCCAACAGCCGTGTCCGACCGACCGCACCGGCCAGCAGTGTCTCGGCGTGAGAGCTCGTCTCCTCCTCGTGCAGCCTCAGCGACAGGGAGATTGCCAGGGCCGACGTCACCATCGCGAGCAAGGTGAACGCCACCGCGATGAACGCCTGCTCTACTACCTCGCTGCCACCGAGTCGGGCCACGATGTCGCGCGACACCTGGCTGTTGCCGATCTCGTCGCCGATCCCGTTGACGATGCTGCCGACCAACAATCCATACAGGCACAGCCCGATGGTCCACGCCACCAGCGATCCGCGGCTGAGACGCCAGGCCAGCGATGTGGCTCCACGCAGGCCTGCGCCCGCGCTCGGCGCGCCCGGCCGCTCCGCGAAGAGACCGGCGCCGACGTCGCGCCCGGCCAGGAGCCGGTAGGCGAACGCTGTCAGCGCCGCCGTCAACGCCAGATGCAGCAATAGGACCCAGAACCGGTCGCCTGCGAAGGGACGCACCTGCAGCGACCAGCCCAGCGGCGACAGCCACGTCAGGAACTCCGCCTTCGAGCTCGCGTCGCCAACCGCACGCAGGGTGAATGCGACGCCCAGCGCACCGAACGCCGCCCCGCGGGCGTAGCGCGCGCTCGGCGACAGCTGTGCGGTCACCGCGGCGACGGCGGTGAAGACCAGTCCCGAACACGTCAGCGCGAGGGCGAACACCAGCGAACCCACGGCGGGGATGTCGAGGGTGAACAGACCTCCGAACGCGAGAACGCCAGTCAGTACCGACGCCCCGCCTACCAGCGCCAAAGCGGCGGTCAGGCTGGCGTAGCGGCCCACGGCGGTGGAATCCAGCAGCTCGGTTCGGCCCGTCTCCTCGTCGGCCCTGGTGTGCCGGATCACCGTCAGGATCACCGCGACCGCGATCAGCACGTGGAAAATGCTGGCCTTCCAGATGCCGATGGCGCCGAGGCTGTCGTTGTAGACTTGCCCGTAGAGCGCGCGCTGGGCGGGGCTGGCCATGATGGTCGCTGCGAAGGACATGCGGTCGTCGGTGGTGGGGTAGACGGCCTCGGCGCCGCCGACGTACACGGTGGCCAGCGGAATCGAGAGCAGCACCACCCACAGGGGCGCCACGATGCGATCACGTCGGAGGTAGAGCCTCAGCAGCCCAACCGTTCCCGAAAAATTGGACCCCCGCTTCGGTGCCTGATGGGCGGGGTGATGCGGGTGGCTGAGTGTGGTGGTCATGCGGGCACCCGCTGCGGCTCGTCGCCGGCGGTGTCGTAATGCCGTAGGAACAGGTCCTCCAGCGTCGGCGGTTGACTGACCAGGCTACGCACGCCGAGGTCGCCGATCGCTTTGATGACCTGGCCGAGGTTCGCGCCGTCGACTTGAGCGCGCAGCGTTTGTCCGTCGACCGACACGTCTTCGAGGCCGCCCATGTGGGCGAGGCGTTCTATTTGTGTTGGGTCACCCATCAATTCGGCCTTGATGGACGTCCGCGACAGATGCCGCATCGACTCCAGCGTGCCACTCTCGACCGTCCTGCCCGCCCGGATGATGGTGAGCCGCTCACACAGCGCCTCGGTTTCCGCCAGGATGTGGCTGGAGAGCAGTACTGTGGTGCCGCGCCGTGTTACTTCTCTGACGCACTGCTGGAAGATGTTCTCCATCAACGGATCAAGTCCAGAAGTCGGCTCGTCGAGCAGCAGCAGGCGCGCGTTCGACGAGAATGCCGACACCAGGGACACCTTCTGGCGGTTGCCTTTCGAGTAGGTCCTGGCCTTCTTGCGCGGATCCAGGTCGAACCGCTCGATGAGCTCGTCGCGCCGCCTCTGGTCCATTCCTCCGCGCATGCGCGCCAACAGGTCGATGGTCTCGCCACCTGTCAGTGCCGGCCAGAGCGTGACATCGCCTGGCACATAGGCTATCTGACGATGCAACTTTACCGCGTCGGCCCATGGGTCCTTGCCCAGCAGGCGCACGGCGCCCCCGCCGGACCGCACGAGTCCGAGAAGGACGCGGATGGTGGTCGACTTGCCTGCGCCGTTGGGCCCGAGGAACCCGTGGCATTCGCCCTCGTGCACGGTCAGGTCGAGACCGTCGAGAGCGCGCACCGAGCCGAAATTCTTGGTCAGACCCCGGGCATCGATCACAGAATCACTGTGTCGAGACGTCATGATCAGCTCCTTCGTGGGATGTCGTGATGGGGACGCCCCTGTGGTATCGAGCCAGGAAGGCGTCGTACATCGTCGAATCGGTCATCAGCCCGTTGGTGTAGATGTCGAGCGCGGGCAGCACCATTTCCTGGGCGTAGTCGTGTAGCACCGCCCGCAGGTCGGTCGGGGTGTCGTGCATGTGCAAATACATCAGGAATGTGCCGCCGCCCACCATGGCGAGAAAGCGCGCGCGTTGCTTCGGGTGCGGACTCGGCTTGATCGTGCCGGCGCGCACGCCTTCGTCGAGATAGCCTTCGGCGTTGTCGATCATGTTGCGCCACAACATCTTCGCCAGATCGCCGCCGGACTGCAGACTGCGCACCAGATAGGCCATCAGCGGGGCGAACGACTCGATCTGGGCCATCTGGGCAAACCAGGACGCGGGGTCGGAGCTCTGCAGGGCCTCGCTCTTGCTCTCGCGGACCTGGGTGGCGATGTGGTCGTCGCACGCCGCGCGCAGCCCGTCTTTGGACCCGAAATGGTGAATCACCAGCGCTGCGCTGACGCCCGCGGCCTGGGCGATGGTGCGCAGCCCGACGCCGAAGCCGTGCTGTCCGAATTGTTCTATCGCCGCGTCGCGGATGCGCGCGGTGGTCGTCAGGTCCTCAACTGAACGCACGTTTAGAATGCTAAACGCTCGTTCAGTGCGTCGTCAAAGGCGAGCCCGTCAAGAACTCGTCAAAAACGAGGATCAGTCGCGCGCAGCGGCGAGAAGCCCGTCGCCCAGCGGTATCAGCACCGGCGTCAACCGCTCGTCCTCGGCGATAATCCGCGCGGCCTCACGCACCGCGGCCACTTCGGCGTCATGGGCATCGGGGTCGCCTGCCCGCCCGTCCAGGGCGGCCCGGTGTACGACGATCGCGCCGCCCGAACGCAGCAGCCGTACGCCTTCCACCACGAAGGCGGGCTGATCCAGCGGGTCGGCGTCGATGAACACCAGGTCGTAGGACTCGTCGGCCAGGCGGGTGAGCACGTCCTGCGCGCGTCCGCCGATCAGTCGTGTCCGGGATGGACTGATCTGCGCTTCGATGAACGCCTGCTTCGCGATGCGCTGGTGCTCCGGTTCGACGTCGATCGTGGTCAGCACCCCGTCGGTGCGCATCCCGGACAGGAGCCACAGTCCGCTGACCCCGGCGCCCGTGCCGACCTCGACGACGGTCTTGCCGCCCGTCAGCCGCGCCAGGACGCTCAGCAGAGCGCCCACCGCCGGTGTGACGGCGCCCGCCCCGATGTCCACCGCGCGTTCCCGGGCGGCCGTGACGATCGAATCCTCGGAAATGGATACCTCGGCGTGCGCGAGCACCAATTCGGCCCGGCTGGGGCCCGCACCGCTGCCCTTGTCATGCGCCATGGGGGCAGAGTAGAGCCAACCCGTCGCCCGGTGGCCCAGGCGCGCCCGTTCTGCGCCGAGGACGCAAACCGTGCCAACACGCCCGGTCGCGCGCCGCCCGATCAGGAATCACATCGGCATTTCCGCAGGACGGCGGCCAAAGCGCGCGGTTTCTCAGGGAAAGTTCAGTTTGCTCATATGTCCACCACACGCCGGTCGGCAACGGTATCTCCATGGATGACGGTGCGCGCTGGCTCGCGGGGAATACCGACGATTACCCCCGCGTTGCGGCGGGTACTGATCTGCTGTCAGATAGCAGCCGCGACCAGGAGGACGCAACGATCTCCACCTCCACCACACCGATGCTGGCACCGACCAGCATGTCCCGTTTCGAGCAGTATTCCGATGGCGAGTGGTACGAGCCCTCCGAAGAACCGCAGGGCACAGCGGTGTTCGACGCCACCGGCGACCACGCGACCATGCCGTCCTGGGACGAGCTGGTTCGTCAGCACGCCGACCGCGTGTACCGGCTGGCCTACCGGCTCTCCGGCAGTCAACAGGATGCTGAGGATCTCACGCAAGAGACCTTCATCCGGGTGTTTCGGTCCGTGCAGAACTACCAGCCGGGCACCTTCGAAGGGTGGCTGCACCGCATCACCACCAACTTGTTCCTCGACATGGTCCGCAGGCGTGGACGCATCCGGATGGAAGCGCTGCCCGAGGACTACGACCGCGTACCCGCCGACGAGCCGAACCCGGAGCAGATCTACCACGACTCCAGGCTGGGGCCAGACCTGCAGGCTGCGCTCGACTCGTTGGCGCCGGAGTTCCGCGCCGCAGTCGTGCTGTGCGACGTCGAGGGCCTGTCCTACGAGGAGATCGGCGCGACGCTCGGGGTGAAGCTCGGCACCGTGCGCAGCCGCATCCATCGTGGCCGTCAGGCGCTGCGCGACTATCTGGCCTCTCACGCGCAGCAGGCGGAGTCCATCGTGGACGCGGTCTGAACGCGCACATGCGCGCGTCGCCGCCGCTGTAGGCTGCTGGCAACCGAAGCGCGGGACTGGGAAGGGGCTGGTGATGATCGACCGTGGCCATGTTTTCCGTCGCGCGTTCGGCTGGCTGCCGTCCCAGTTCGCGTCCCAGAGTGACGCTGCTGTTGGTGCGCCACGGCAGTTCGGCTCCACCGAACATCTCTCCACCGAGGCCATCGCCGCCTTCGTCGACGGCGAACTCCGTATGAATGCCCATCTGAGGGCTGCGCACCACCTGTCTTTGTGCCCGGACTGTGCCAGCGAGGTCGACGCGCAGCATCAAGCGCGGTCAGCGCTGCGTGACTCGTGTCCGATTCACATCCCGAGCACGTTGTTGGGAATGCTGTCCGACATTCCCCAGCAGGCCCGTACCGGTCTCGACAATCCGGGCAAGCCCGGTCCCGACGCGCCAGGTGAGTTAGCTGGGGACACGTCTCGCCTCCGGCGTCGCCGCAGGTAGTGTGGTTGGGGATTAGACCAGCGGCGTATGCCCGCCCGTTAGTGCGCGCATGTCGACGGCCCAGAGAAGGATGACGTGACCTCCAATCAGGATGAAACGGGAAGCGGTAACCGCCTTGCGCCGCGCCCGGTGTTCCGTCCGCCGGTCAATCAGGCCGATCAGACGACATTCGCCCGCCCGGCAGGCGCCAACGGCTCGTTCGTCGGGCTGGAACGGTACCGCGGCGACCAGAAGTACATCCCGCGCGAAATGGCGCGCGACCCCGTCCTAGCCGAGGCGTTCTCGAATCCCCAACCGGGCGGTGACACGCTGCAGCGACATCCGGCCGACATCGGCGCGCTGGAGGCCGAACGCGCCCGCCAGGAGCCGGAGGTGCCCGCCGATCCCTGGCGCAATCCAGGTTCGCCCGCCGCCCTCGGCTCTCCCGCGCTGCCCGAAGCCAGGCCCGCGGTCGTAGCTGGGCCGACCGGCAAACTCGGCGTCCGCGACGTCCTGTTCGGCGGCAAGGTGTCCTGGAAAGCGCTGGCGATGCTCGCCGTCATCGCGCTGGTCATCGGATTGGCAGGCGGTTGGGTTGGCCGCAATACCGCCGAGGTGGTCGAGGCGTTCACCACCTCCAAGGTCACGCTGGAGACATCCGACAATCCCGAGTTGCCCGCGGGGCGCATCGAGGCCGTCGCGGCTGCGGTCGCCGATGCGGTCGTCACCATCGAGGTGGAGTCCGGGGAAGAGGGTTCACTCGGATCCGGCGTCGTCATCGACGGCGACGGCTACATCGTCACCAACAACCATGTCATCGAGACGGCCGCCACCACTCCGGCCGAGTCGCAGATCACGGTCATCTTCAACGACAGCACCGAGGTGCCTGCCAACCTGGTGGGCCGCGACCCCAAGACCGACCTCGCCGTGCTCAAGGTCGACAATGTCGACAACCTCACCGTCGCGCAGCTGGGCGATTCCGACGCTTTGCGGGTCGGGGAAGAGGTGATCGCCGCGGGTGCTCCGCTGGGCCTGCGCAGCACCGTCACCAGCGGCATCATCAGCGCTCTTCACCGGCCGGTGGCCCTGCCCGGCGACGGCAACGACACCATCGTCATCGACGCGGTGCAGACGGATGCCTCGATCAACCACGGCAACTCGGGTGGTCCGCTCATCGACATGGATTCGCGCGTCATCGGTATCAACACCGCGGGCAAGTCGCTATCGGACAGCGCGAGCGGACTTGGGTTCGCGATCCCCGTCAACGAGATGAAAGCGGTCGCCCAGACCCTCATTCGCGACGGCCGGATCGCCCATCCCACGCTCGGGTTGACGGCGCGCTCGGTCAGCAACGAGATGGCACACGGTGCCCAGATCGCGAACGTCGCCGCAGGCGGTCCCGCTGAGCAGGCGGGTATCCAGGAGAACGACGTCGTCGTGAAGATCGGTAACCGCGAGGTCGCTGATGCCGATGAGTTCGTCGTCGCGGTGCGCCAACTGACCATCGGCCAGGATGCGCCGATCGAGGTGATCAGGGACGGTCGTCCCCTCACCCTGACGGTCAGACCCGCCTCGGACAGCTGATCGCATGTTCGCCAATGTCGGCTGGGCCGAGATGCTGGTGCTCGTGGTCATCGGTCTGGTGGTGCTCGGCCCTGAGCGCCTACCCGGTGCCATCCGATGGTCCGCGGGCGCGATGAAGCAGGCGCGTGACTACGTCGGCGGCGCTACCAGCCAACTGCGTGAAGACCTCGGACCAGAGTTCGACGACCTGCGCCAGCCCCTGTCGGAGTTGCAGAAGCTGCGCGGTATGACGCCGCGGGCCGCGCTCACCAAACATCTTCTCGACGGCGACGATTCGTGGTTGACCGGCAATTTCGACACACCCACCACCAAGCCCAAGAGCGCGCCGTCGCCCACCCCGGCACCGGACAAGCCGTCCGCGTCCGCCGCACCAGTGCCGCCCGCGTCCGCCGCCACCCCATTCGACACCGACGCCACCTAACGCCCAAACGAACGAACGGGCGTTAAAGTGCGAGTGAATTCGTACATTTCGTCGATCTCGGCGAGTGCGCGTCCGGTGCCGTTCACTCCTCGACGCTCCCGTATGCCGAACGGTAGGCGTTCAGAATCGTGACGAGGTCGCTGGGCTCTCCGTAGGTGGATTCCCATTTCACCGTCGTCATCCCGGTTTTGCCGGTATCCACTCTTCCCCGGGCTATCCAGCGGCCGGGATCGTCGTGGATGTAGTGCATTTCGAACGGGTCGCAGTCGTCCCACCGGTAGTGCTGCGGGGGCGGCGTCAATCGCGGGAATCGCGCGCCGCCAAGCGTCACGCCGCTGGAGTCCAGCTGTGTCCACGGCGGGCGCAACGCCGGGAACAGCGCCCACGCGAAGCCGATCCCGATGACGACGCCGATTCCGCTCATGAAGCTCCACATCACCACACTGGTCGGGTCCTCGGACGCGCCCCAGATGAGGAATGCCGCCCAGGCCACGGCGCACGCCGCGATCAGCCCGAGCTGGCCGTACCTCTGCGCTGCTGACGCTGTCCAGGTGCTCTCGCCCAGTGCGTCGCGCAGTGCTGGTCCGGTCAACCCCTCGAGGCGTTGCGCATCGCTGCGCCGCAGCACGGCCGGTGAGTCGCCTTTGCATGCAGGCGTTCGATCCGTTGCGGTCGCGTCGACCGGGCTGGTGTGCGCGTACACCGAACGGTAGGCATTGAGAATCGTGGCCAGATCGTGCGGGGCGCCGAACCGGTAGTCGTCGAGTGTGACCGTGGTGTGGTCGTCGTACGGGCAGTCGAGCGTCGACATGGGTTGGCCCCCACTCGTCGGGGTCACCCGTACGGTCGCTTCGCCGCACCGCTCCCACTGGTAGACCGATGGTGGCGGAGGCCACCCGAACCGGAGGCCACGTTTCGTGATTCCGGTGGAATCGAGGCGCACCCACGGCCGTTGCCAACACGACAGCCAGAAGCCCGCGAGCAGGACGGCGAAGGCGACGAACAATGCCGTGGTGAGCCACCCGGCCAGCCCGGCAGGCCCATTCCCGCCCAGAACGCCGTCGTTGCCGGTCAGCCCCAGCGCCCACATCACGCACTCCAGGACCACGAGCGACAAGCCGCTCAATCCGACACCCCAGAACACCAGGCCGGCCCACGCGCGTGGGGCTACCCAGACGCTTTCTGTGACGGCCGCGCGAAGCCGCTCGCCATCGACAGCGTTGAGCCGCTTGGCCTCCTGGCGACGCAGTACCCGCGACGAATACCGGTAGCCCCTCAATCCCACACTCGCCATCGGCGTCCCCCCGGCCGCTGCAGAAATCGTGCGGCGATTCTACCGAGGAATCGGCCCAGAGAATAGAGGCTAACGACGGTTGGTGTCGATCCCCAACGACATCCCGGCCAGCCCACGCTTACGCGTCGACAACGCGTCGGCGATGCTGCGCAGCTCCTTACCCGCGACCGAATCGGGCGCTGAAAGTACCAGCGGCACACCGGAATCCCCGGCCGCAACCAACGCGGTCTCCAACGGCACCTGACCCAGCAGGGGAACATCGGCGCCGACGGCGCGGGTAAGCCGCTCTGCCACTTGACGTCCGCCGCCTGCGCCGAACACCTGCATAGTGGACCCGTCCGGCAACGTCAGCCAGGACATGTTCTCCACCACGCCGACGATGCGCTGGCGGGTCTGCAACGCGATCGCGCCCGCGCGCTCTGCCACCTCGGCGGCGGCCAGCTGCGGCGTGGTCACCACCAGGATCTCAGCGCCGGGGATCAACTGCGACACCGAGATCGCGACGTCCCCGGTGCCGGGTGGCAGATCGAGCAGCAGGACGTCGAGATCGCCCCAATACACGTCAGCCAGGAACTGTTGCAGCGCGCGGTGCAGCATCGGCCCGCGCCACACGACCGGGGTATTGCCCTGGGTGAACTGCGCTATCGAGATGACCTTCACGTCATGGGCGATCGGAGGCAGGATCATCGAGTCGACCTGCGTCGGGCGTTCGGCGGTGCCCATCATCCGGGGGATGGAGTGACCGTAGATATCGGCGTCCAGCACCCCGACCGACAGTCCCCGTGCGGCCATCGCGGCCGCGAGATTGACTGTGACGCTGGACTTCCCGACACCGCCTTTGCCGGAGGCGACGGCATACACGCGGGTCAGGTTGCCGGGCTGAGCGAAGGGGATGACGGGTTCGCCCGCGCCGCCGCGCAGCAGCTTCCGTAGCTCGGTGCGCTGCTCGTCGTTCATCACGTCGAGGGTCACCCGCACCTGGCCTGTGCCTGCGACGTCGTTGACCGCTGCGGTCACCCGGTCGGCGATCTCGGTCTTCTTGGGGCAGGCCGCCGTCGTCAGGTAGATCTCGACGTGCACATCGGCGCCCGCGCCGATGGTCACGTCCTTGACCATCCCGACTTCGGTAATCGGACGCCGCAATTCAGGATCGATCACCTTGCCGAGTGCGGCCCGCACGGGGCCGACGAGGTGGTGCTGAGCGGCTGGACCAGGAGAAGACATCATTGCCGAGTGTAGGCGTGCCCGCGGCTGCTCAGGCGCTCAGGCCGGTGGGAGCGGACCCGGTTGCAGACCGGGTGTCGGCGCCTGGGGGGCGACGACCGCCTGCTGAGTACCTGGCGCCGGACCAGGGGCCACCGGCCCCAACACGGGGGCGGGGGCCGGGTTCTGCCCGATGCAGAGGAAAACGCAGGGCGTCGCCGGCGCCAGTGGCAGCCCCGGACCGGGCAACGGGCCCTGTTGGGCGGGCAGCATGGGCGCCTGGTTGGCCGGGTCGGTATTGACCAACGGCAGCTGAGCCATGGGATCGGTAGGCGGCAGCCCCGCCACATTCATCGGTAGGCCCGGGCCGAGACCGGTGTACGCCTCCAGGTGCGCGTCGCCGATAGCAGGCACCGGGCCATTGATCGCAGGCAGGTCCGTCGGCATGACGCCGGTGGCATAAGCGGCGGCCCAGCCCAGCACGTTGCGGGCGTAGGCGACCGAGTTGTTGTAGCGCAGCACCGACGTCATGATCTGCGACTGATCACGCAGGTTCAGCCCGCCGGAACATAGGTAGCGGGCCGCGGCCAGCGTCGAGTCGTAGAGGTTCTGCGGATTGGCGTCGCCGTCGCCGTCGCCGTCGGAGGCGTACCGCGTCCACGTACCGGGCAGGAACTGCATCGGCCCCATCGCCCGCGCGTACACCACCGAGTTCGACGACGCGGTCTGGACGATGATCTCGTTGCCGGGCAGCGTGCCGTCCAGCGCGGGTCCGTAGATCGGCGTCACCGGGGTTCCGTAGACGTCGGTGGCGCCACCGTTGGCGTGCATCGACTCGATCCGCCCGATACCGGCCAACAGGTTCCAGCTAACACCGCACTGCGGGGCCGCCATCGCCATCATCCGCTCCGCGTTGCGGTAGGCGTTGAGTGCGATCTTCGGGATCTGCAGTGACCCGGGCGAACTGACGACGATCGCAGGCGGCGGCGCGCCGATGGTCGCTGCATCGGCGAAATGGAAGCGCGACGGCGGCCTTGGCGCCGCGACGACGACGGGACCGGTCGAGTCGTCGGGCGTGGCCACGGCGGCCAGCGCGGTGACCGCGGCGTGGCCGGCGGAGGCCTCGGGTCGCGGAGCGGATGCACCGACCGCCGCTGCCAGCATCAGCGGAGTGATGATAGCCAGACCGACCGCAGGGGGGGAGGTGATGCCGCAGGGTAGACATGCACAGACCCGGGCCAAGGCGCTCCAAACAGCTCCGGTACCGCGGCGGGCGACCCCCAGAGCACCCTTTGCCGCTCCGCTTCCCCCAATATGCACGGGACCGTCCTCATCAGCATGGAAATGTGGAACGGGTGACACCCTACAGACAGTTGTGACGCAAGTGGCACGAAATCGTGATCATCGGAGCCACGGCGGATGAACGGTCGCTAGGACGACGCCGGCTTGCGCGAACGGCGCTCGCCCTGGTCCTTCTTCTTGGAGTCGACGGTGTCGCGGACGCCCTCGATCGCCGTCTGCAGATCGTCGAGTTCGCGCCGCAGATAATCCCGGGTGGGCATCTCGCCGATCGCCAGCCGGAGCGCGGCAAGCTCTCGCGCGAGGAACTCGGTATCGGCCTTGGTCTGTTCAGCGCGCCTGCGGTCCTCTTCGAGCGACACCCGGTCGCGGTTCTCCTGACGGTTCTGCGCAAGCAGGATCAGCGGGGCGGCGTAGGCGGCCTGGGTGGAGAACGCCAGGTTCAGCAGGATGAACGGATACTCGTCCCACGCGAGCGATACGGCGAAGATATTCAGCAGGATCCAGATGATGACGATGATGGTCTGGGCGGCCAGGTAGCGGCCCGTCCCCAGGAACCGGGCGACTGACTCGCTGCCTCGCCCGATGGCCTCGACGTCGACGTTGAACCGGAAACGGCGCGACGAGATGGGAGTGTCAAGGCGGCTCATGTAGTTGCCTCAGCTGCTGGGAGAAGGGGTTCTTCGCGCTGGCGCCAGTCATGCGGCAGCAGATGGTCGAGAACGTCGTCGACGGACACCGCGCCCAGCAGGTGCTTCTCGTCGTCGACGACGGGACCGCAGACCAAGTTGTAGGCGGCGAAGTACCGCGTCACCCCGGCCAGTGACGTCTCAGGCGTCAGGGTCGGCAGGTCGGTGTCGATGATCCCCGCCACCAACGATGCAGGCGGTTCGCGCAGCAGGCGCTGCAGATGCACGCAACCCAGGTAGCGACCCGTCGGGGTGGCCGTCGGGGGTCGCACGACGAACACCAGCGACGACACCGCAGGCGTCAGGTCGGGATCCCGTACCCGCGCCAGCGCCTCGGCGACGGTCGTATCGGGCGCCAGCACCACCGGCTCGGACGTCATCAGGCCGCCTGCGGTGTCGGGGGAGTGGCTCAACAGGCGGCGCACGGGCTCAGAATCCTCGGGGTCCATGCGGGCCAGCAGTTGCTCGGCCTCCAGTGGGTTGAGCACGCCGAGCAGGTCCGCGGCATCGTCGGGATCCATAGCTTCCAGCACGTCGGCGGCCCGCTCGGTGTCGAGTTGGTGCAAGACGTCGGTCTGGTCTTCTTCGGGCAGTTCCTGCAGCACGTCAGCCAGGCGTTCGTCGTCGAGTGCGTTGAGCACTTCGTAGCGGCGTTTGGCCGGCAGTTCCCTGACGGCATCGGCGACCTCGATCGGTCGCTGCCCCTCGAACTGCTGCAGCAGCTGGGCCACCCCCTGGCCGGGCATCGCCAGGCCGGACGGGGTCAGTCCCTGCACGTTCTTCCAGTCCACCACGTGCACCGTGGTGCGTCGGCCCAGCCTGCGGTGGCTGCGGACGGCGACGCGCGCCACCATCCAGTCACGGGTTCTGGTCTGTTCGATCGCCAGGTCCACCACCACGACATCGAGTGCAGAGAGCTGGGGCAGCTCGGGGTCGGTGATGCGGACGTGCGTCTCGAGTACCTGCCCGAGCACCAGAACCTCGCCTGGGCGCTGGGCGAACTTGCGCAGCGATACATTGGCGGTGGTGAGGGTCACCGCGCTGGGTTCGATCGCGGTCACCCGCAGAATTGGCACGAAAATTCTTTTGCGAGTGAGCAATTCGACTACCAGCCCCAGCACTCGTGGCTGGGAGCGAACGATGCTTATGCTGATCACCACGTCGCGGACGCGGCCGATGGACTCGCCGTCCGGTCCCAGCACGGTCAGTCCTGAAAGCCTGGCCGCGTACACCCTGTTGACCGACACCATGTTTCAAAGAGTAGGAGTGTGAGCGTGCATTCGGCTTATCGACCCCGCCGCACGTGTCTCTCGGTTCCCGGCAGCAGTGGCACAATGATCGACAAAGCCAAGGCACTGCCCGCCGACGAGGTGTTCCTCGATCTCGAGGACGCGGTGGCTCCCGACGCGAAAGCGCCGGCCCGCGCTTAGGTGGCGGCCGCGCTTGCCGAGCCGGGGTGGCCCGGTTCGAGCCGCCCACGACGTAACCCGGGTCAGGGCGACGTACTGGCTGCCACGACGATGAAGACGATAAATAAGACGCCGATCAGGATTCCGACACCGCCCGTCGCGATGCCGGCGATCGCCATGCCCTTACCGCCCTGGGGCGAGTTCTTCAGTTGGCTGAGCGCGACAATGCCCAGCACCACCCCCGCGATACCGAAGATCACGCCGAGGCAGAGGAAGATCGTCGGCAGGCTGATGATTCCGGTGACCAAAGACGCGATAGCCGGTCCATTGGTGGCGGAGGGCTGCGTGCGCGGCAACAGATAGCCGCCGGGCATCGGATAGCCCCCTGCCTGGGGGAACCCCACGGGCGGCGGGTAGGTGGACGGCTGCGGATACTCCGGGTACGGAGTGGGCCGCGGATACTCCGGGTACGCGGACGGCTGCTGGTAGCCCGGGGCCTGATACGGCTGTTGGTGGTCGACCGGGTCGTATCCGCCGCCAGGTGGCTGCAGGTACGGCTTGTTGGTGTCGTCACCCGGATAACTCATGCTGCCTAACGTAACGGAAGCGGGCATCCGCCACAGCGGACTCTCCGCGGGCACCTTTGCGAGCGGCGATGCGTTTTCGGGTGGAGAGTTCAGCGGGTTTCGACTTCCGGTCGCCCGCCCAGGAGCGGACGACGCGACGGCGATCAGGCACCGCGACAAGCGTACGGAAGCAGAGGAGAATAACGACCGATGACCAGCCCATTCACCCCTGGACAGAACCCCGCTACCCCGCCGCTCTCGACCGGCAAGGTCGGCCGCCGCACTCCGCCTGCGCTGCCGACCCCGCCGAAAGGATGGCCGATCGGATCGTACCCGACCTACGCCGAGGCCCAGGCGGCCGTCGATTACCTATCGGACCAGGACTTTCCGGTCGAGCAGGTGACGATCGTCGGCGTCGACCTGATGCAGGTCGAACGCGTCACCGGACGGCTCACCTGGCCCAAAGTGCTCGGCGGTGGCGTCATCTCGGGCGCCTGGCTCGGTATCTTCGTCGGCCTGCTGCTCAGCTTCTTCAGCGGCAGCTCGCCGTGGGCGGCATTGCTGACCGGCCTCGTGGCCGGCGTCTTCTTCGGCCTGATCACCTCGGCCATTCCGTACTCGATGGCCCGCGGTACACGGGACTTCAGTTCCACCATGCAACTGGTCGCCGGGCGGTATGACGTGTTGTGCGATCCGCAGAACGCCGAGAAGGCCCGGGATCTGCTGGCGCGCTTGACCATCTGAGGTCGTCCCGCGCGGTGTGAGCGCGCCGCTCCCGCGCAGGTCACGATTGCGACGCGCGGTCGCAAAGTGTTGCATCTCACGCGCCTGTGGCTCTACGGTTCTGGCGCGGGAGAAACCCGTGCGGCGAAAGCGCGCCGGTCGGCGTGCAATAGGTTCCGCGTCGGAACCTCGAGTGCAGGACGGAGGCGGTCGTGCCACATCGCTTGTTCAGGCGGCGGTGGTCTTTCCCGGGTCGCTTCGCTCCTGCCCTCCGGTGGTCTTTCCCGGGTCGAGGAGGTGCCGGCGCACTGGCCGTGCTGACCGTGGTCAGCGCAACGGCCTGCTCGGCGTCCTCCGGCGGCGGAATCGTCATCAGCTATTACACCCCCGCCAGCGAGATGCGCACGTTCACCGAGGTGGCCAACCGGTGCAACGAACAGCTCGGCGGCCGTTTCACCATTCAGCAGCTCAGCCTGCCCAAGGAGGCGGACGATCAACGCCTGCAGCTGGCCCGCAGGCTCACCGGCAACGACAGGTCGCTGGACGTGATGGCCCTCGACGTGGTGTGGACCGCCGAGTTCGCTGAAGCGGGATGGGTGGTGCCACTCTCGGAGGATCCAGGCGGTCAGGCGGAGGCAGACGCCCGCGAGAACACACTGGCCGGTCCGCTGGAGACCGCGCAGTGGCAGAACGTGCTCTACGCGGCGCCGATCACCACCAACACCCAATTGCTCTGGTACCGCGCCGATCTCATCCCGGTGCCACCCACCACCTGGACTGGTCCCGGCAGCATGATCGCCGAGGCCACCCGCATGTTCGACGAGGGCAATCCGAGCTGGATCGCCGTGCAGGCCAAGCAGTACGAGGGGTTGGTGGTGTGGTTTAACACGTTACTGGAAAGTGCTGGCGGGCAAGTGTTGTCCGATGACGGCGAGACTGTCACGCTGACCGACACCCCCGAACACCGCGCCGCGACCGTGCAGGCGCTGACGATCATGCGCGAGGTCGCGACGATGGACGGTTCCGATCCGTCGATCACCCAGACCGACGAAGGCACTGCGCGACTGGCGCTGGAAGCCGGCAATGCCGCCCTTGAGGTCAACTGGCCCTTCGTCCTGCCGTCGATGATGGAGAACTCCGTCGCGGGCAGCGTGCCGTTCCTGCCGCTCAACGAGCGGCCCGAGCTAGCGTCGGCCATGCAGGACGGCAGCTTCGCTCCCGACGACCAGCAGTTCGCCGCCATCTATGAAGCCACCAAGGCGGTCTTCGGGTTCGCGCCGTACCCGGGCGTGGTGCCCGGTGAACCCGCGAAGGTCACGCTGGGCGGTCTCAACCTCGCCGTGGCCAGCACCAGCCAGCACAAAGCTGAGGCGTTCGAAGCCATCCGGTGCCTGCGCAACGTGGAGAACCAGCGCTACACCTCGGTCGAAGGTGGACTGCCCGCCGTGCGGACGTCGCTCTATTCCGATCCGGACTTCCAGGCCAAGTACCCGCAGTACGACATCATCCGCCAGCAACTGGAGGATGCCGCGGTGCGGCCCGCCACGCCGCTTTATCAGGCCGTCTCCACCAGGATGTCGGCGACGTTGGCGCCGATCAGCGCTATCGACCCCGAAAGCACTGCTGACGAACTGGCTGAACAGGTACAGCAGGCGATCGACGGTAAGGGGCTTATCCCATGAGCGAAGCGTGCGAGCGAACCACGGGCGCTGAATGCGGAGTCCGAGCCTGCGAGGCCTCCGCATGAGTGCGCCCACCGCGCAGCGGCCAGCGGTGCCCGCTCCGGCAGCGCGTGGCGGCAGCGAAGACCAGCGCTCCGAGCGACGGCTGGCCTTCATGCTGATCGCGCCTGCCGTCATCCTGATGCTCGCGGTCACCGGCTACCCGATCGGGTACGCGGTGTGGCTGAGTTTGCAGCGCTACAACCTCGCTGCCCCGGATGACGTCGAGTTCGTCGGCATCGAGAACTACGTCACGGTGCTGACCGACGGTTACTGGTGGAACGCGTTCGTCGTCACCCTGACGATCACGGTCATCTCCGTGACGATCGAGTTCGTGCTCGGCCTGGCGCTGGCCCTGGTGATGCACCGCACGATCTTCGCCAAAGGACTTGTGCGCACAGCGATTCTGATCCCGTACGGCATCGTCACCGTGGCGGCGTCCTACAGTTGGTACTACGCGTGGACGCCGGAGACCGGGTACCTTGCGGGCCTCCTGCCGGACAGTTCGGCACCGCTGACGCAACAGATTCCGTCGCTGGCGATCATCATCCTGGCCGAGGTGTGGAAGACGACGCCGTTCATGGCGCTGTTGCTGCTGGCCGGTCTGGCTCTGGTGCCCGATGACCTGCTCAAGGCAGCCGAGGTCGACGGGGCTGGTGGGTGGAAGCGGTTGGTGCGCATCACGTTGCCGATGATGAAGCCGGCGATCCTGGTGGCGCTGCTGTTCCGCACGCTGGACGCGTTCCGCATCTTCGACAACATCTACGTGCTCACTCGCGGCTCCAACAACACCGGGTCGGTCTCGATCCTGGGTTACGACAACCTGTTCAAGGCGTTCAACCTCGGCCTCGGTTCGGCGATCAGCGTGCTGATCTTGCTGAGCGTGGCGATCATCGCCTTCATCTTCATCAAGCTCTTCGGCGCTTCGGCGCCCGGCAGCGACGACGGGAGCCGCTGAGATGGCTGGCGGGCTGGGTGGATCGACAAAGGTGGGTGCACGCCGGGCGGCCGGGTGGCTCGTCATCGACGTCCTGGTGCTCAGCTACGCGTTGTTGCCGGTGTTCTGGATCCTGTCGCTGTCGTTGAAACCGACCGCAGACGTCAAGGACGGCAGGCTGCTTCCGAAGGCGATCACGTTTGCGAACTACGAGGGCATCTTCACCGGCGACGTCTTCAGTTCGGCGCTGATCAACTCCATCGGTATCGGGCTGATCACCACGGTGATCGCCGTGCTGGTCGGCGGGATGGCCGCATATGCCGTGGCGCGCTTGGCCTTTCCCGGTAAGAAGGTGCTGGTAGGTGTCGCGCTGCTGATCGCGATGTTCCCGCAAATCTCGCTGGTGACACCACTGTTCAACATCGAGCGCCGTCTGGGTCTGTTCGATACCTGGCCCGGCCTGATCATCCCGTACATCACGTTCGCGTTGCCGCTGGCCATCTACACGCTGTCGGCGTTCTTCCGCGAGATCCCTTGGGACCTGGAGAAAGCCGCCAAGATGGACGGTGCGACGCCGGCTCAGGCGTTCCGCAAGGTGATCGCGCCGCTGGCGGCTCCGGGAATCGTGACCACCGCTATCCTGGTGTTCATCTTCGCCTGGAACGATCTCCTGCTCGCGCTGTCGCTCACGGCCACCGAGCGCGCCATCACGGCGCCGGTGGCGATCGCAAACTTTACGGGCAGTTCGCAATTCGAAGAACCCACCGGATCGATCGCCGCGGGTGCGATGGTCATCACGGTGCCGATCATCATCTTTGTCCTGATCTTCCAACGACGGATCGTCGCGGGGTTGACCTCCGGCGCAGTGAAGGGGTAGCGCGATGGCCGAGATTGTGTTGGCTAACGTCACGAAGAGTTATGCCGACGGCGCGGTCGCAGTCAGAGACCTGTCGATGACCATCGCCGACGGCGAGTTCATCATCCTCGTCGGGCCGTCCGGTTGCGGTAAGTCCACGACACTGAACATGATCGCCGGGCTCGAAGACATCACCTCGGGCGAACTGCGCATCGGCGGCGAGCTCGTCAACGACAAGGCGCCCAAGAACCGCGACATCGCGATGGTGTTCCAATCCTATGCGTTGTACCCGCACATGACCGTCCGGCAGAACATCGCCTTCCCCCTGACGTTGGCCAAGCTGAAGAAGGCCGAGATCGCACGCAAGGTCGAGAACGTCGCAGGCATCCTCGACCTGACCCCGCTCCTGGACCGCAAGCCGGGTCAGCTGTCCGGTGGACAGCGCCAGCGTGTGGCGATGGGACGCGCGATCGTGCGTAACCCCAAGGCGTTCCTGATGGACGAACCGTTGTCCAATCTCGACGCCAAGCTGCGGGTTCAGATGCGTTCGGAGATAGCCAAGCTGCAGCGCCGTCTCGGCACCACCACCATCTACGTCACGCACGATCAGACCGAGGCGATGACGCTCGGCGACCGGGTCGTGGTGATGCGCGGCGGAATCGCTCAGCAGATCGGCCCGCCCGAGGAGCTCTACCACCGGCCTGCGAACCTGTTCGTCGCGGGTTTCATCGGCTCGCCTGCGATGAACTTCTTCCCGGCCACCCTGACCGACGTCGGGCTCAAGCTGCCGTTCGGGAATGTCACGTTGACCCAGCAGGTACACGACACGCTGCGGCTGCACCGCGAGCCGTCCAATATCATCGTCGGGGTGCGCCCCGAGCACTTCGAAGACGCTGCCCTGATCGACGGTTACCAGCGCATCCGGGCACTGACCTTCCAGGTCATGGTCGATCACGTGGAATCCCTCGGCGCCGACAAGTACGTCCACTTCGCGCTCGGCGGCACCGGAGCCGAGGCGGTCCAACTCGCCGAGCTGTCCGCTCACTCCGGTGTCGGCGTCAACGAGTTCACCGCGCGCATCTCGACCGAGTCGAAAGCGGCGGCGGGCCAGTCGGTGGACCTGGCGTTCGACACCGCGAAGCTGACCATCTTCGACGCCGACAGCGGCGTCAACCTGACGATTCCGCCGCCTGCGGGGTGACCTCGGTTCTGCAGGACGTCGTCGCTCAGCTGCGCGACACCTTCTCCGGCAGCGGCATCACCGCCCCGCCGGAGGCGGCCAGTGTGACATTCTTGGGGGCCGAGCCGATCCAGGTGCTCAAGTTCGGCCCCGACGGTGACGGAGTCAACCACTATGTCTCCCTTGGCTGTTCGCGCCACCCCATGGTCGATCCGACCGACCTGGTCGTGGACCAGACGCGCGGTCCGCGCGCGGAGGTGGTGGTGACGCTGTCCGGTGCGACGCCAGCCGGTCTGGCTCGCTCGATCGCCGTCGTCGCGGCTTCACCTGCGGTGGAGGGGCTGATCCTGACGCCGGATGCGTTGGTCGATCTCGAGACGCCGTTGTGGGCGGGTGCCCCCTTCACGGCGATGCTGTTGGGGCACAGCGATATCGACGACGTCCAGATCACATCCGTGGACACAACCGTGACGATCCTGTCGGCGACGCCCGTCACCGCCACCGAAGCTGCGTGGGTGCGGCTCAAAGGCGCCGAGGCCATGCGGGAGGCGTGGCGCGCCGACGGCGTCGACGTGCGCGACCCGGGAAGGCCTGCGGCGCAACCTAAGTGAGCTGTCGCCTACAGCCAGTGGTTACGTCGGAACGTGCGGTACAGCAGCAGCGACGAGATCATCATCACGCTCAGCACCGCGAAATAGCCCCACTTCCAAGACAGTTCGGGCATGTTCTCGAAGTTCATGCCGTAGATACCTGCGAGCATCGTCGGAACCGAAACGATCGCGACCCACGACGAGATCTTGCGCATGTCGGTGTTCTGCTGCATGCCCACCTTCGCCAATGCGGCCTGCACCAGCGAACTCAGCATCTCGTCGTAGCTGCTGATCTGGTCGGCAGCCTGCGCCTGGTGGTCCAGAACGTCGCGCATGTAGCGCAACACCTCTTTGCCGATCAGGTCTTTATGGTCGGGCAGGCGCCCGAATGCCACGGACAGTGGGCTCACCGCTCTGCGCAATTCGACGACTTCGCGTTTGAGCATATAGATCTGCGCGATATCGGTGCTGCTGCGGGTGGAGAACGCCTCCTCCTCGATGCTGTCGATATCGCATTCCATCAGCTGGGTGACATCGCGGTAGCTGTCGACGACGTGGTCGGCGATGGCGTGCATGACGGCGAACGGTCCCCGCTTGAGGTGCTCGACGTCGGCTTCCAGTTGTTTGCGCACACCGGAGAGGCCGGTGTGGTCGCCATGGCGCACGGTGACGACGAAGTCCCTGGCGACGAACACCATGATCTCGCCGGTCTCGACGATCTCGCGGGCCAGGGCCACCGACTCGTGGGGAACGTACTTGACCGTCTTGAGCACGAGGAAGAGGGTGTCGTCGTACCGCTCGAGTTTCGGCCGCTGATGGGCGTGCACAGCGTCCTCGACGGCAAGTGGGTGCAGGTCGAAGATGTCTGCGATGGCGGCCATCTGGTGATCGTCGGGTTCGTGGAGGCCGAGCCAGACAAACGCGCTTCGTTTTCCGACGCCCTCGGCCTGCCCCTGGTCGCCGTTGCTGAGCTCACGGCCTTTCGTCAGTTCACGGACCTTGGCCAACGCCGCGGCGTGGGTGTACTTGCCGGGGAGGCGTTCCCCGTCGACGTAGATCGCGCAGTCGACCATCGCGCGTGCCACGGGCACGTGGATCCGTTTGGCGTCCACTCCTGGAGGTTGGTACTTCGTGGGGCGACGCATCGGCGGCAATGCTGAGAATGACGGCACCTGGCTTAACCTCCCTTCGCAGGTCGTGGGCCCGGAAGGTCCTTTGTAAATGCTACGCGCCGGTAGGTGTTGTCGACGGTGGGGACGGTTCCTCACAGGTCCAGCACCCACCTCGGCGAGACGCCAGGGTGGGCTACCCTGACGCCGTGGCTGAAAAAGACGGCAGCACCCATCTCGTCATCGACGACGAGGAAATCTTCAAAGCTCATGAGGGAGGCAAGCTGTCAGTCGAACTCAAATGGCCACTCGACACCCAGCGTGCCCTGTCGATCGCCTACACTCCCGGTGTCGCGCAGGTGAGCCGCGCCATCGCCGGTGACAAGACACTGGCCAAGCGCTACACGTGGGCCCACCGGCTGGTCGCCGTAGTGAGCGACGGCAGCGCGGTGCTCGGACTCGGCAACATCGGCGCTGCGGCGTCGCTGCCCGTCATGGAGGGCAAGAGCGCCCTGTTCAAATCGTTCGGCGGGCTCGATTCCATCCCCATCGTGCTCGACACCAACGACCCCGACGAGATCGTCGACATCTTGATCAAGCTGCGCCCGACGTTCGGTGCCGTCAACCTGGAGGACATCTCCGCGCCGCGCTGCTTCGAGATCGAGCGCCGCGCGATCGAGGCCCTGGACTGCCCCGTCATGCATGACGATCAGCACGGCACGGCGATCGTGGTGCTGGCCGCGCTCATGGGTGCGTCGAAGGCGCTCGACCGGGACATGAACACCCTGCGGGTGGTGATCTCCGGGGCCGGCGCCGCAGGCGTCGCGTGCGCAAACATCTTGCTGGCCAAAGGCATCGGCGACATCACGCTGCTGGATTCCAAGGGCATCGTGCACACCGGGCGCGACGATCTCAACCTCTTCAAAACCGAGCTCGCGCACCGCACCAACCCCGCGGGCCGCATCGGCGGCATCGCCGAGGCGCTCAGCGGCGCGGACATGTTCCTCGGATTGTCGGCGGGGGTGGTGCCCGAGCAGATCATCGCCACGATGGCCCCGGGCGGCATCGTGTTCGCCCTGTCCAACCCGGACCCTGAGATCCACCCCGACACCGCCAAGAAGTACGCGGCCGTCGTCGCCACCGGCAGAAGCGATTTCGATAATCAGATCAACAACGTGCTCGCCTTCCCGGGCGTCTTCCGCGGTGCACTCGATGCCGGTGCGCGTCGTATCACCGAGAAGATGAAGGTCGCTGCCGCCGAAGCCATCTGCTGCGTTGTCGGCGACGAACTGGCAGTGGACTACATCGTGCCGAGCCCGCTGGATCCCCGCGTCGGACCCGCAGTGGCGGCGGCAGTGGCGGCTGCAGTGGATGAACCGGGCGCGTAGCCGGCTGGGCCTGGTCCTCGGGCTGCTCGCCACGGCGCTGCTGACCGCATGCGGCGGTGCCCCTGCGCCCGACACGTCGATCGCTGTTGGCGCCCGGCCGGATCCGGAATCGCAGGTGTTGGCGTACCTCTATGCGGGAGCGTTGCGGTCCTCGGGTACGCAGACACGTGTCGAGGTGCTCGACGATCCGGTCGACGGCCTCGATTCGGCGTCGGTCACCGTGGTGCCGGGATTCACCGGCCGGTTCTTGACGACGTTCCAGCCCGGCGCGGCCGAGTTGGCCGACGAAGACGTGTACCAAGCGATGCTGGCGGCGCTGCCCGAGGGAGTGGCCGCAGGCGACTACGGGCCCGCCCAGGACAAGCCTGCCCTGGCGGTCACTGAGCGCACCGCCGAGCGGTGGGGCGACGCCGATCTGGCGGTGCTGGCCCGTCACTGTGTCGACCTGACCTTGGGCAGTAGCGGCGCCGACGACCCCGCGAAGGTCGGCGCCTGTCGGCTCCCGACTGCGCGTGTGTTCGACGACACCGCGGTTCTGTTCAACGCCGTGCGGGCGGGGCAGGTCGAGCTGGCCTGGACGTCGACCGCTGACCCGTCGCGCCCCGACGACATCGTCGTGCTGACCGACGACACCCCGCTGCTGCGCGCCGAGAACGTTGTCCCGCTCTACCGCCGGAATGTGTTGACCGAGCCGCAGCTGCTGGCCGTCAACCGGATCGCGGGCGAACTCGACACCGCAGGGCTCACCGACCTGCGTCGCGCGGTAGCCAGCGGCGTCGCGCCCAGCGAAGCCGCCGACGCCTGGCTCGCCGAACACCCCGTCGGCCACTGACCCCCTCCGCCGAAACGCGCATTTCGGCGGAAAAGTGCGAGTGAAACGCGCCAAGATGTCGGTCTCGGGGGCCGGGAGTGTCAGACCCGCGACGTGGGCATGCGTCCTTTCTGGACGGTCGAGAACACCCGTTGGTAGTTCCCGCCGAGGAAGCGCACAACGAGGTCGAGTACCTTGGCGTCATTGCCCACCAGGACGCGCGCCCGCTTCTTGCGTACCCCCTCGAGGATGATCTGCGCGGCCCGCTCCGGCGTCGTGCTGGCCAGTTTCTTGTCGAAGAACGACGCGAGCTTCTCGGCGTCGAGCCCGTCGGCGGCGCCAGCGTTACGTGCGATCGCGGTCTTCACACCGCCGGGATGCACTGTGGTGACGGCGACGGGATGCCCGGCGAGGATCATCTCCTGGCGCAGTGCCTCGGTGAAGCCGCGCACCGCGAACTTCGCCGCGTTGTATGCCGCCTGTCCAGGCACGGAGAACAGGCCGAACAGGCTCGAGACGTTGACGACGTGCCCGTCGCCAGACTCGATGAGGTGCGGCAGAAACGCCTTCGTCCCGTTGACGACTCCCCAGAAATCGACATCCATGACGCGTTCGATGTCCTTGAAGTGGCTGATCTCGACGTCGCCGGTGAACGCGATTCCCGCATTGTTGTAGATCTGGTTGACCTTGCCGAAGTGGTCCTTGACCTCGTCGGCGTAGGACAGGAAGCGCTCGCGTTCGACCACGTTGAGCCGGTTGCTCTTGACGGGCGCACCGATGGCCTTGAGCTGCTCCTCGGTGACAGCGAGCCCGTCGGTGTCGACGTCGCTGATAGCCAGCAGCGCTCCCGAGCGCGCCAACTCGATCGCCAGCGCCTGCCCGATACCTGAGCCCGCACCCGTCACGACGGCAACTTTCCCGGCGAAACCCTGCATGGAGCACTCCCTCTGGTCGCTATTGCACTTTGTGTCTAACGGTAGACAGTACCGGCGGTAACGCAGGAGTTGGTAACGGGTGGCGCCGCGACGGCCGTTCCCCGTTCATAGTGCGATCCCGTTGGACATCTTCGGAATCTAGACGCGGCGATCGCAAGAGTGGGGTAGGTCAGGAAAACGCCTCGTCGATGATCTCCTGCTGTTCCACCGCATGCACCTTCGACGAACCCGATGACGGCGCCGACATGGCGCGCCGGGAGATCCGCTTGATCGCGGTGAGCTTGTCGGGTAGCGCCTCGGGCAAGGCGAGGCCGAACGTCGGCCACGCGCCCTGGTTGGCAGGCTCTTCCTGCACCCAGCAGAACTGCTCGGCGTTCGGGTACTCGTCCAGCGTGGCTTCCAGTCGCCGCTTTGCCAGCGGATAGAGCTGCTCGATGCGGATGATCCCGACGTCTTCGCGCTTGTCCTTGGCTTTGCGGGTGGCCAACTCGTAGTAGATATTGCCGCTGGTCAGCAGGATCCGCCTCACCTTAGACCGGTCGCCGTCGCCTTCGGAGTAGGTGGGCTCCTCAAGGATCGCCCGGAAGTTGTGCTCGGTGAAGTCGCGGATGTCGCTGACGGCCAACTTGTTACGCAGCATCGACTTCGGGGTGAAGACGATCAGCGGCCGCTGGATGCCGTCGAGCGCGTGACGGCGCAGGAGGTGGAAGTAGTTCGCCGGGGTGGACGGAACCGCCACCGTCATCGAGCCTTCGGCGCACAGCTGCAGAAACCGTTCGATGCGGCCCGACGTGTGGTCAGGCCCCTGTCCTTCATGGCCGTGCGGCAGTAGCAGCGCGACGTCGGACACCTGGCCCCATTTGGCCTCACCGCTGGAGATGAACTCGTCGATGATGGACTGCGCGCCGTTGACGAAGTCGCCGAACTGCGCCTCCCACAGCACGACTGCCTCGGGGTTGCCCACCGAGTAGCCGTATTCGAAACCAACAGCTGCGAATTCGGACAGTGCCGAGTCGTACACCAGAAACTTTCCGCCGGTGGGGTTGCCGTCTTTGTCGATGGCCAGCAGCGACAGCGGGGTGAACTCCTCGCCGGTCTTGCGGTCGATGATCACCGAGTGGCGCTGGGTGAACGTGCCGCGACGGGTGTCCTGCCCGGACAGTCGCACCAGCTTGCCTTCGGCCACCAGCGTTCCCAGCGCCAAGAGCTCGCCGAACGCCCAGTCGACCTTGCCTTCGTACGCCATCTCGCGACGCTTCTCCAGCACCGGCTTGACGCGCGGGTGCACCGTGAATCCTTCTGGCACAGCCAGATACGCGTCACCGATTCGGGCCAGCAGCGACTTGTCCACGGCTGTGCTGAGTTTGGCCGGAATCACCTGGTCGGCTTCCACCGACGCGCTGGGCTCGACATCGTGCTTCTCGAGGTCGCGAACCTCGTTGAACACCCGCTCCAGCTGACCCTGATAGTCGCGCAGTGCGTCCTCGGCCTCTTTCATCGAGATGTCGCCGCGGCCGATCAGAGATTCGGTATACGTCTTGCGCACACCGCGTTTGGTGTCGATGACGTCGTACATGTAGGGCTGGGTCATCGACGGGTCGTCGCCCTCGTTGTGCCCGCGGCGGCGGTAGCACAGCATGTCGATGACGACGTCCTTCTTGAACTTCTGGCGGAAGTCCACGGCCAGCTTGGCCACCCACACACAAGCTTCGGGATCGTCGCCGTTGACGTGGAAGATCGGCGAGCCGATCATCTTCGCGACGTCCGTGCAGTACTCGGACGAGCGCGAGTGCTCCGGCGAGGTGGTGAACCCGACCTGGTTGTTGACGATCATGTGGATGGTGCCGCCGGTGCGGTACCCGCGCAGCAGTGCCAGGTTCAGCGTCTCGGCCACCACACCCTGCCCGGCGAACGCGGCGTCACCGTGCAACATCAGCGGAACGACGGAGAATCCGTCTTCGGTGTCGCCCGTGTCCAGCAGGTCCTGCTTGGCGCGCACCAACCCTTCCAACACGGGGTCGACGGCTTCCAGATGCGACGGGTTGGCCGTCAGCGACACCTCGATGTCGTTGTCGCCGAACATCTGGATGTAGGTGCCGGTGGCGCCCAAGTGGTACTTGACGTCACCGGAACCATGCGCCTGGGACGGGTTCAGGTTGCCCTCGAACTCGGAGAAGATCTGCGCATACGGCTTGCCGACGATGTTGGCCAGCACGTTGAGCCGACCGCGGTGCGGCATGGCGATGACGACTTCGTCCAACGCATGCTCCGCGCACTGGTCGATGGCCGCGTCCATCATCGGGATGATGGTCTCGGCACCTTCAAGCGAGAAGCGCTTCTGCCCAACATATTTCGTTTGCAGGAAAGTCTCGAACGCCTCCGCTGCGTTCAGCTTCGAGAGGATGTACTTCTGTTGCGCCACAGTAGGTTTGACGTGCTTGGCTTCCACCCGCTCCTGGAGCCAGTTCTGTTGCTCTGGCTCGAGGATGTGGGTGTACTCCACACCCACATGGCGGCAGTACGCGTCGCGCAGTACCGACAGCACATCGCGCAGCTTCTTGTGCTCGGCACCCGCGAACCCGCTGACCCTGAACTCGCGGTCCAGGTCCCACAGCGTCAAACCGTGCGTCAGGACATCCAGATCTGGATGCGACCGCCAGCGGTCGGCCTCGAGCCGCAGCGGATCCACGTCGGCCATCAGGTGGCCGCGATTGCGGTAGGCCGCAATGAGTTCCATGACCCGGGCGTTCTTGTCGACGATCGAGTCCGGGTTGTCGATCCGCCAGCGGATCGGCTCATAGGGCACGCCGAGCTCGTGGAACAGCTCGTCGTAGAACTCATCGCTGAGCAGCAGCTGATGGATCGTGCGCAGGAAATCGCCCGACTCGGCACCCTGGATGATGCGATGGTCATAGGTCGAGGTCAGCGTGATCAGCTTGCCGACACCGAGTTCGGATATCCGCAACTCGCTGGCGCCCTGGAACTCCGCCGGGTATTCCATTGCGCCTGCGCCGATGATCGCGCCCTGACCCTGCATCAGTCGCGGCACCGAGTGCACGGTGCCGATGGTGCCCGGATTGGTCAGCGAGATCGTTACTCCGCCGAAGTCCTCCGCGGTCAGCTTGCCGTCGCGCGCGCGTCGCACGATGTCTTCGTACGCGGCGATGAACTGCCCGAAACTCATTGTCTCGCAATTCTTGATGGCGGCAACCACCAACGTGCGCTTGCCGTCCTTGCCCTGCAGGTCGATGGCCAAGCCGAGATTCGTGTGGGCCGGTGTGACCACATTGGGCTTGCCGTCTACTTCGGCGAAGTGCCGGTTCAGGTTCGGGAAGGACTTCACCGCTTGCACGATCGCGTACCCCAGCAGGTGGGTAAACGAGATCTTGCCGCCGCGGGTCCGCTTGAGGTGGTTGTTGATGACGACGCGATTGTCGATCATCAACTTAGCCGGAATGGCCCGCACGCTCGTCGCGGTGGGCACGTCCAGCGACGCCGACATGTTCTTGACCACGGCGGCGGCGGCGCCGCGCAGCACCTGGGAATCCTCACCGTTACTGGCGGCAGGCGCGGAGGCCTTCGCGGCGGGATGCGGCTTGGCGGGCGCCGCCGGCGCTGCCTTGGGAGCAGGCTTGGCGGCGGCTGCCGAATCGGGTGGGGCCACTTTGCCCGGCGACGGCTTGGCGCCGTTACCGGACGGCGCGGCTGCGGGTGCCTTGGCTGGCGTAGGGGGCGTGACCGGCTGGGAGTGTGCGGCCGCTTGCCCGTTGCCCGCTGTGGGCGGCGCCTGTGGCGCTGCCGTGGAATCGTGCGTGGGTTCCGGGTTGTAGTCGACCAGGAACTCGTGCCAACTCGGGTCTACCGAAGAGGGGTCGTCGCGGAACTTCTGATACATCTCCTCGACCAACCACTCGTTCTGGCCGAAAGGTGAACTGGAACTGCTCACGGCAGTTTTTCGCCTCGATTCCTCTGTCTGGCAAACCGACGCTGCAGCGCCGCATGCCCAATGTGTGCCGGCCGCAGGCGTGGCTGGGCTTCCAGCGGCCGCGGCAAGTTTTTACGCCGCCTAAAGGCTAACGCGTCGGTAGGGGGTCAGACCATGCCAACGGTGGTGCCGGACGTGTGGAATTGGTAACGGTACGTCCGTTATGTATGGATGAAGCTGACATATCCTGCGCTTTCTCAGCCCATCGGTTCGATCGCGATGGTGCCGTCCAGCGGTGGCAACACATGCAGCGGTGACGGCCATCGCAGCGGCGCCGGCCCGAACGCCAGGCGCGAGTTGGCGACGATCTTCTTGCTCATCAGGCGGTTCCCGACGCCGCCGACCACCGCTCCGATGCCGACAGGCAGCATTTTGCCGAACGCGGCGGCACCGCGCTTGAGTGCGTACTTCTTGACGAAGAACCGCACCAGCCGAGTGTTCAGCTGTGTCACGGCGGGCAGCGGCAACGACGCCGCGCCGTCAGCCATCCAGGCTCCACTGGTGCGTCCGGGCCCCAGCAGGTCGGCCACTGCACCCTTGCCTTCTTCGCCCACGAGTGCCGCGAGCACCAGGGCGCGCCTGCGTTCGCGATGTTCGGGCGGGATTCCGTGCACCTCGGCAACCGCGAGGACGAACACCGCGGTTGCCTCGAGGAACACCACCGTCTCGCCCGCAACCGCCGACAACGCGACCAGCGTGCCGACGCCGGGGAACGCCGCTGCGGAGCCGACGGCGGCACCGCTGGCCAAGGCCGCGGCCTGGTAGTGCTTCTCCAACCGGCTGACGATCTCTTGCGGCGAGGCCCCGGGGCTGCCATTGCGCAGACGGTCGACGTACGCCTTGACGGCAGGGGCCTGAACCCGTGAGCCGCTCTCGATGATCTGCGACAAAGCCCTGGCGGCCGCGCTTGGCGGCTCCTCTACCGTCGCAGGCAGATTCTTCTTCGATTCCGACCGTGCGCTCATGGGGAGCCTTCCGAAAGACGACGACGTAGGTTCAGGTTAGCGCCGACGGCCGACAAGACGGCGGCGACTTTGCTCGAGGAACACTCCGACCAACGAACGCAAGCTGACCCCAGTGCCCCGACGTGATACCCATCACTGTTCGCTCATGGGGGAAGGTTTATTTGATTCGAGGCGCTAACCAATCTCATGGCAGCATCCCTTTCCGTGGACCCGACGAATGACCGGACCCTGGAAAGCCAGGCCGTCCCCGTTCCCAGCCGCATCAGGATGATCGTCGTCCTCGGTGCGTTGATCGCGCTGGGTCCGCTCACCATCGACATGTACCTGCCTGCGTTGCCCCGCATCGCCGAGGAGCTGTCGATCTCGTCGTCGGTCGCCCAGTTGACGTTGACGGGCACGTTGGCAGGGCTCGCGGTGGGGCAACTCGTGGTGGGTCCGCTGTCGGACTCGCTGGGGCGGCGTCGTCCGCTGATGGCAGGCATCGTCCTGCACATCCTCGCCACCGTGCTGTGCCTGCTGGCGTCCAATGTGGCGGTGCTCGGTGCGGCCCGCGCTCTACAGGGCGTCGGGGCGGCCGCGGCTGCCGTGGTGGCTGTCGCCGTTGTCGGTGACCTCTACCGCGGGTCGATGGCAGCCACCGTCATGTCACGCCTGATCCTGATCCTCGGGGTGGCCCCTGTGGTCGCGCCGTCGGTGGGGGCCGCGGTGCTGCTGCACGCTTCCTGGCGCTGGGTGTTCGCCGCGCTGGCGATCCTGTCCGGCGGTCTTTTGCTGGTGGCCGCGTTCGCGCTACCCGAGACGCTCGCGCGCCGCAGGCCGCTTCGGGTCCGTGGGATCGCTGCGACCTACGGCATGCTGCTGCGCGACGCGAAGTTCGTGACGCTGTGCCTGGTGGCGGCGCTGGGCATGTCGGGCCTGTTCGCCTACATCGCGGGTGCGTCATTCGTCCTGCAGGGCGACTACGGCCTCGATCAGCAGACCTTCGCGCTGGTGTTCGGCGCAGGGGCGATCGCACTCATCGGGTCCACCCAGCTCAACGTCGTGGCGCTGCGGCGCTTCGCCCCGCAGCGCATCATGCTGTGGGCGCTCGCCGTCGCGGTGATCCCAGCAGGTGTATTGCTTGCGCTGGCCGCAACGGACACGGGCGGTCTGTTCGGCTTCCTGCTTCCTGTCTGGGCGGTTCTGGCCGCCATGGGATTCGTGCTTCCCAACGCACCGGCCGTGGCGTTGTCGTGCCACCAAGGTGCGGCCGGAACGTCGGCCGCCTTGTTGGGTGCCGGGCAGTTCGGGATCGGTGCTGTCGCCGCTCCGCTGGTTGGGGTCCTCGGCAATGACGCGGTGGCGATGGCGCTGGTCATGACGGCGGGAACCGTCGTCGCGCTGGCCGCGCTCGGGTGGGTGTATGTGGCGGAATCCGCACTGCGCGCCGAGGAGTGGGACGGCGCCCGAAATGAGCTGGCGGCCGAACCGGCGTAGCGTACGGACTGTCTCCCGTGCTTCCGGCCTGCTCAGGTGGACAGCAGGTGGCGGTCCGAGGGGCGGTTGTCGAGGCCCGCGTCAGTCCGTATCGTCGCCCGGATTAGTGCAGTCGCTGAAGTTGCGGCGAAATGGCGCTGCCGAATGGCCGCGTGACCGGCACCACACGGTTCGGTCGGGGACTTCTGTTGTGACAGGAGGAATCGGGACCCGACGCGAACGTAGTGAGCTGAATCGAGGTGGGGATATGACCGCGGCCAAGCGGGGCGGTGGTTTACCGCGACGCAACCGCGACGCCGACCGCCCGCCCGCTGCGCGGCCGGCGAACCCCTGGGGCGCTCTCTGGGCCATGTTGGTCGGCTTCTTCACGATCCTCGTCGACACGACGATCGTCGCGGTGGCCAACCCGAGCATCATGGCGGCGTTGGACGCCGACTACGACGCCATCATCTGGGTGACCAGCGCCTATCTGCTGGCGTACGCGGTTCCGCTGCTGGTCGCAGGCCGCCTCGGTGACCGGTTCGGTCCCAAGAACCTCTATCTGATCGGGCTGGCGGTTTTCACCGTCGCTTCGCTGGGATGCGGACTCGCCGGCTCGGTCGAAGTCCTGGTCATCGCCCGCGTTGTGCAAGGTCTCGGAGCCGCGCTGCTGACCCCCCAGACGCTCGCGACCATCACCCGCATCTTCCCGCCGGGGCGGCGCGGCGCGGCAATGAGCCTGTGGGGCGCCACCGCGGGCGTCGCCACCCTGGTCGGACCGCTGGCGGGCGGGGTGCTGGTCGACCACCTCGGCTGGCAGTGGATCTTCATCGTCAACGTGCCGATCGGCATCATCGGGCTGGCGCTCGCCTGGTGGCTGGTGCCGGTGTTGCCCACCCATAAACACCGCTTCGATCTGCTCGGGGTGGCGCTGTCCGGTATCGGGATGTTCCTGATCGTCTTCGCCCTGCAAGAGGGCCAGTCGTTCGACTGGGCGCTGTGGGTCTGGGCGATGATCGTGGCGGGCATCGGGTTTATGGCGACCTTCATTTACTGGCAGGCGATAAACAAAGCTGAACCCCTGATACCGCTGTCGCTGTTCCGCGACCACAACTTCAGCCTGTCGAATGTCGGCGCCGCCGTGATCGGCTTCGCCGTCACCGCGATGGTGCTGCCTGCGATGTTCTATGCGCAGGCCGTCTGTGGCTTGACACCCACCCGCTCGGCGCTGCTGACGGCGCCGATGGCAGTTGCCGGCGGCGTGCTCGCGCCGATCGTGGGCAAGATCGTCGACCGTGCGCATCCTCGACCGATCATCGGGTTCGGGTTCTCAGTCCTGGCAGTGGGTTTGACGTGGTTGTCCATCGAGATGACCCCCACCACGCCGATCTGGCGGCTGCTGTTGCCGTTCACCGTGATGGGCGTCGGGATGGCGTTCATCTGGGCGCCGCTGGCGGCGACGGCCACCCGCAACCTTCCTCCGGCGCTGGCCGGCGCGGGATCGGGCGTCTACAACGCCACCCGCCAGATCGGGTCGGCACTCGGCAGTGCGGGCATGGCAGCGTTCATGACGACGCGGATCAGCGCGGAGTTGCCCGGTGCCGACACCGACGGAGTTCGGCATGACGTGCTCCAGCTGCCCGACTTCCTGCACGCGCCGTTCGCGACCGCGATGTCGCAGTCCATGCTGTTGCCCGCGTTGATCGCGCTGTTCGGTGTCGTGGCCGCCGTGTTCCTGACGAGCGGTCGGGCGGCTGCCACGCCGGCAGCGGTGCGGCTGGGTGCGACGCGAGGGCCCGATGATCAGCCCACCGACGTCATCCGCGCAGTGGTGGATCCGCACTCCCCCTATCGCAGACCCGTAACCGCGGGCACACTCAAGGACCAAGCGGACGTCTCCGACGAGTACGACGGCTCCGAGTACGACAACCACGAGGAAGGCGATTACACGGACGACGACGATTACACCGACGACGACGATTACACCGAGTACACGGTTGCCGACGACCCGGAGGCAGCCGTCGTCGAGCGCTTCGCACCCGCTTCGGTCGCACCGGCGGGGCCCGTTTGGCGACCGACCCTCGCGCGATTCGAGCCGCACGAACCGTCGGCAGACGAAAGCGTCACCGAACCCATCCCGGTGGTGGCAGCCGTCGAATCGCAGTTCGACGAGGCCGCCCCTGTGGAACAGTCCCCTCCGCACCAGGAAATCCCCCAGGAACACCAGGCGCCGCAGTGGCAATCCGAGCCGACCGCCGCACGCAGTGAAAGTCTCACCGGCAACTGGCGGATCACCGAGCCGCCACCCGTCGACGAGTGGGACAGCTTCCTCGACAATCTCAAGAGCGACCTGCGGTCGATGTCCGATGAACCGATCGGGCACGCCCACAACGGCTTCCACGTCGACAATGACGAGCATCGCCTGACACCGTTGGACCGGCCAAATCCCCCCGGCCCCGCCACCGGATCCGGCTCCCACAACCGGCACAGCGGCGACTTCCTCGACAGCCTCGGATCCGCCAGGGGAAACGGGTTCTTCTCCGCGCTCGATGAGCCCGCGCAGAGCCGACCCGAGGCGTCGTCACGTCACTACCGTGGCGACGTCCAGGCGCCTGATCCGGCGCTCCACAGCATCGACTTCTCGTCGTCGGGTGCGCACAGCGGCGGTGGTCATCACCGGACGCGACAGGGGGAGGATCCGCAATCGCCTTCCGGTACCTGGCGATTCGTCGACGGCGCGTGGAAGTACGAGACCGAGGAGACCACCTCGGGCCGGCATTCGGCAGGCTCAGCACCCTCTGACCCCGACGAAACGGATCGCGGCAGGCACTCGCACCGGCGTGACTGAACGTATGAGCGCGACGTCAGCAGGCGGGGTCGCCCGGTGACACCGTCAGGAAGGCTCCGAGTTCGACGACGGCGTCCGGTGTGCGCGGTAGGTAGTCGGTGAGCGTCGACGACCGGACGATCACCGCCAGATACTGCGCCCTGCTGATCGCGACGTTGAGCCGATTGCGGTTGAGTAGGAACGCCATTCCACGCGGAATGTCAGCCATCGACGACGCTGTCATCGAGACAAACACGACAGGCGCCTGGCGGCCCTGGATCTTGTCGACGGTGCCTACTAGCACATCCGCCAGCCCCGCATCCGAGAGCTGTGCGCGCAGTTGCAGCACTTGGGCGTTGTACGGCGCCACCACTAGGATGTCGCGCTGGTTCAGCGGGCGCGTGCCACGCTCGTCGGTCCACGACGTGCCGATCAGGCCGCGGATCTGCTCGGTGATCACCTGCGCTTCCTCGGCGCTGCAGGCCGAGTTGTGACGGTGTGCGACGAGAGTGGTGCGCACGCCGGGTTGGTGACCGTGCAGAATCCGCTCGCCTGCGTGCGGGTGCGACTGCAGTCGGCCGGCATAGGACAGCGCTGAAACCGGTTGGCAGAGCGCCGGATGCATCCGGTGGGTGCAGGCCAGGAAATAGCCGAACTCAGCGGGTAGGACGTCGTGGCCGGCGGTCAGCCAGCCCAGGGCTGACTGGTCGACGGGTTCGGGGTGGGTGCCCGTTGCGACCTGCGGCAGCTGCTGTGGGTCGCCGAGTAGCAGCATGTTCGCCGTGCTGCGCGCGACGGCGACGGTACTGGCCAGGGAGAACTGCCCCGCCTCGTCGATGGCGAGTAGGTCGAGACTGCCGGGCGCAACCCTGCCTTCATTGGCGAAATCCCACGCGGTGCCGCCGATCACACAACCCTGGGGAGTCTGCAGGAACGCGATGTACTGGCTGTCGGGGATCACCCGCCATGCGGTGTCCGCGCGGTGCGCGCCGGGCTTCTTGGCCACCCGATCACCGTCGACGCCTGCCTCCACGATCTGGTCGAGCAGGTTAGCCACCGTCGAGTGGGACTGCGCGACGACGCCGACACGCCAGCCGTGCCGGTTCACCAGTTCGGCGATCACCTGCGCTGCGGTGTAAGTCTTCCCGGTGCCGGGCGGCCCGTGCACGGCCAGGTAGGAACGGTCGAGATCGAGCAGTGCGGCGGTGATCGACGCGGCGTCATCGTCGCCGCGCGGCAGAGGGTCGGCGCTACGGGTGCGCGGAGGCCGGCGGCGCAGGATGTCGAGCGCGGCGTTGTCAGGTAGGTGTGGCGGCTGCTGGGTGAGGGCGTCGGCGGCATCTGCCGCCACTGCCTCGATCGACGCCTCCAGCTTGTCGGTGCGCAGAGGTCTGCCCGGCGTCAGCGCCATCGGCGCGTGCGCGAAGGGCCCTGCGGCGGGCTGCATTTCGGCTACCACGACCGCGACCGGCACACCACCGGATTCGGTGACGTCGATGACCTTTGCGTCACCCGCGGCACGCCGATCAGGATGTTCATCGTCGAGGCCTGCCGGTGCGGGCTGGTCGTAGAGCAGCTGCACAGTAGGTTCGAGAGTGCCGCCCTGCAGGACGCCGGTGAGGCGGATGTGCCTGCGGGGCTTGCGGGTACCGGGCGGTTTATGCCAGTCCTCGACTACCTCGGCGTGATCGACGAGCAGCACGCCGGACAGGTCGCCCCACTGGTCGACCGGGTGGTTGAGGCGATCGTAGTGCGCCCACCAATATGGTTTGCGTTCCCGCTGAAAATAGCCCCGCGCTGCGTGGAGCAGCGCGGCAGCAGTCTGGTCGGGTGTGCGACTCGCGGTGAGGCCTGGCTCGCCTGCGAATTCGTGCAGGACCGGTGCGATGTGGTCGGTCTCGGGGACGGATTCGCCGACCGTGCGCGGTCGCGTCAGGTGGGTGACGCCGCTTTCAAACGCCCGCAGCAGCAACCAGTCCCGCAGCTGCCGCGTCGACCGGCAATCGTAGAGGTTGTACTCGGCGATCTCCTTGAGCACCGTTTCGGCCTCTGCGGTGCTGCCGCTGTCGCGCAGGTCGCAGTACTGTGCGTACTGAGTGATGGAATCGGTGGCGGTGGTGACGTCGCCCGATCTCGACGCCGCACCCATGAACAGCGGCTCGAGATGCTTCAGCCCGTACGATTCGGTGCCGCAGCGAATTCCGTTGCGCACCAACGGCAGAAGGTCCACCAGCACTTCCTCGCGCAACAGGTCGTCGACGTCGTCCTCGCCGATGCCGTACCTGGTGGCCAGCCGCAGCAGCGCACTCTTCTCGTAGGCGCCGTAGTGGTAGACGTGCATGCCCGGTCGCTTGCGGCGCCGTTTGCGCACCAGCGCAAGGAAATTCGAGAACGCCATGCGCTCGCCGCGACGGTTGTGTGCCCACAGCGGGTGGAAGCGGTCGGCGGCGTCCAGGACGCCGAACAGGTACTCCAGCCCCCACGTGTGGCCGTCGGTGGTCCACATCGGGTCGCCCTCGAAGTCGAAGAACAGGTCGCCGTCATCGGATGTGGGCAGCGCACCGAGCCCATCGGGATCGGCGATCTCGTACTGCGGCACACCGGTTTCGCGTTGTCGCACCTGGATCCGCGCCTGCGCGCGGAGCGTGCCTGCGGTGCTGGCGGCTATGCCGTCCAGGGCTCCCGATGACGCGGCGAGCTGGGCCACCGTGTGGATCTGGGCATCGTGCAAAGTGGCCCGCTGGCTGGCCCGCATGCCCGCCACCAGAAGTAGGTCGTCGGCGGCGCGGACGTGTGGTTGGCATGCGGTGCAGCCCAGGCACGCCGCGACGCTGTCGTCGGCCCAGTCGACTGCGGTGCCCGAGGCGAGGTGGCGCTGCAACAGCGTGTGCAGGCGTTGCCGCTGGCGGCGGTAGACACTGATGACGTCGTCGACCGGATATTCGACGATCTCCTGGTTGCCCAGCACGAGCCCAGCGACCGGGCCCACTGCGATGCCTGCCGACCGGAGTCCGTCGGCGTAAGCGGCGATCTGCAACAGCGCGGTGACTTTGGCGTGCCGGGCCAGCTTTGTGTCGAGGACACGGTAGGTGGGCGTCGCGCCCTCGGCTGCGTCGTCACCGGGGTCGTCGCGGACCACGAAATCGGCGAATCCGACGAAGTCGCCGTCGAACACCGTCGCCTGGTAGACGGCGGCCGGTTGCGTCGCGAACGCCTCGGCGGTGGCGCGCGCCGCCGCTGCCAGCGCCGCGCGGGTGTAGCGGGCGGGGCGCTCGAACGTGACGACGCCTGCACCGTGTCTGCGGATCAGTGTTCCGAGAGCGCGCTGCTCGTGCTCGTCGCCCAGGGCGGACGTGCGGGCGAGCATCGCTGCGTCGTCATCTCCGACGGCGGGACCCCGGCCCAGCTTGGCGTCGAAGGAGCGCAGCAGCGCGTACTCGCAGACCGACGCGGCGGCGAGGTCCGATGCGCTGAAGATGACGCGGCCCTCGTCGACGAACACGGGTGCCACTGTAGGGGAGAGCGGTGACAGGGCGAGCGTCGGAAATCAGCCTGTGTTACCGATCAGTTCGACGCCGTCACCGCTCCACCGAAAACGGACCACGCTGTCGAGGCCACTGACGCCGCCGGAGTACTTCAATCCGACGGTGTCACCGGCGCTCACGGTGGTGTCGATGCCGTTGAACCCGAACGTGTCCGGCACGCCCTCGGGAATAAACGTGCCCTGGTGGAACATCAACGCGCGGGTGTTGGGGTTCTCGGCGTTGGTGTTGGCACGGATGATCACCGCCGAGAGCTGGGCACACTCGTTGTAATTGCCTGCGATCGGTTCGGCGCTCCAGCCCTGTCCGCTGCGCGGGTCGGGCGGCAGTTCCGAGATCGCGGCGGTGATCGCGGGCGCGGTGAGGTCGACGGCGCAGGGGTCGGCGGGCGCCGGTGCCTGAGAGGCTGGGGCTGCCACCGTAGGGGGCGCGGCGGTCACTTCCGTGGCCGCAGGCGCAGGTGTGTTGGCGTGAGTGGAGTCGCTGGAGCCGCAGCCGGTCACCGCGACAGCTATGACGGCCGCGGCGCCGACGATCCGGCTGGCTGCGCTGAACACAAGTCTGGAACCTACCCTCGGCGGCGCACCGGATGGGGGAGGCGCGCCTGCCGCCGTCAGGCCAGCCCATGAGACCTTGGTCAGGGTCGGCCCGCCCGCCACCGGTCGAGCGTCCGGCGGTCGCGCTTGGTCGGCCGTCCCGCGCCACGATCACGCACCGCAACGGGCACGGAGACGGGAGGTGGTGGTGGCGTCCGATCGAGGAAGCACGTTACCGCATCGGCGGCACCGACCCGCTTCTGGATCACCCGAACCACCTCGACGATGCGGGTCCTGTCGCCCACCCGCGCCCGCACTTCGTCACCGGGCACGACCATCGTGGACGGCTTGGCCACCCGGTCGTTGACCCGCACGTGTCCACCGCGGCACGCCGCCACGGCATCCGGGCGCGTCTTCGTCAGCCGGACCGCCCACAACCACCTGTCGAGACGGGTCGATTCCACACCGTCCATCATGAACCGCGTCCGTGACGTACGGCAGCCCCGTGCCGAGGGTCTCGTCAGTTCGGGAGGACCCCCGAAGAGGATTAGACTCCTCAGGCAATGACAGAACTGGATACCGGCGAGCCCGGCACCGCCGACGTAGAGCCGCTGACGTTCGCCGACCTGCAGATTCACCCCGCGGTGCTGCAGGCCGTCCACGACGTCGGCTATGAATCGCCGTCGCCCATCCAGGCGGCGACCATTCCGGCGCTGCTGGCAGGCTCCGATGTCGTCGGTCTGGCCCAGACGGGCACCGGTAAGACCGCGGCGTTCGCGATCCCGATCCTCTCCAAGATCGACACCGCCAACAAGGCCACCCAGTGCCTGGTGCTGGCGCCAACCCGCGAACTCGCGCTCCAGGTCGCCGAGGCGTTCGGCCGCTACGGCGCGCACCTTGCGGTGAACATCCTGCCGGTGTACGGCGGCTCGTCCTACGGCCCGCAACTTGCTGGCCTGCGGCGCGGCGCTCAGGTGGTGGTCGGTACGCCCGGGCGGGTGATCGATCACCTCGACAAGGGCAGCCTCGATCTGTCACACCTCGATTACATGGTGCTCGACGAGGCCGACGAGATGCTGCAGATGGGCTTCGCCGAGGATGTCGAACGGATCCTGTCGGACACACCCGAGTACAAGCAGGTGGCGCTGTTCTCGGCCACCATGCCGCCAGCCATCCGCAAGATCACCGCGAAGTATCTGCACGACGCCGTCGAGGTCTCCGTCAAATCGAAGACGCAAACCGCCGAGAACATCACGCAGCGCTACATCCAGGTGGCGGGCGCCCGCAAGATGGACGCCCTGACGCGACTGCTCGAGGTCGAGCCGTTCGAGGCGATGATCGTCTTCGTCCGTACCAAGCAGGCCACCGAGGAGGTCGCCGAAAAGCTGCGCTCGCGGGGGTTCTCCGCGGCCGCCATCAACGGCGACATCCCCCAAGCCGTGCGCGAGCGCACCATCGCCCAGCTCAAAGACGGCACCATCGACATCCTGATCGCCACCGATGTGGCGGCGCGTGGCCTCGACGTCGAACGTATCTCGCATGTTCTCAACTACGACATCCCGCACGACCCCGAGTCCTACGTGCACCGCATCGGGCGCACGGGCCGAGCTGGCCGTTCCGGTACCGCGCTGCTGTTCGTCACACCCCGCGAGCGCCATCTGCTCAACTCGATCGAGCGCGTCACACGGCAGAAGCTGGTCGAGTCCCAACTGCCGTCGGTCGACGACGTCAACGCCCAGCGGGTTGAGAAGTTCCGCGATTCGATCACCACCGCATTGAATGCGCCGGGATTCGAGTTGTTCCGCACGCTGATCGAAGGCTACGAACGCGACCACGACGTGCCGATGGCCGATATCGCCGCTGCGCTGGCGCTGCAGAGCCGTGACGGTGTGGAGTTCTTGATGACGGAGCCTCCGCCCGAGAAGCGCAAGCCGCGCGAGGACCGTCCCGATCGCCCTGACCGCGGTGGGCGGCCGGTGCGTAGGCCGGGTCAGGGTTTCGCCACCTACCGGATCGCGGTGGGCAAGCGGCACAAGGTGATGCCGGGCGCCATCGTCGGCGCCATCGCCAACGAAGGCGGTCTGCACCGCAGCGACTTCGGGCACATCTCCATCAACGTGGACCACTCATTGGTCGAGTTGCCGGAGAACCTGCCGGCGGAAGCGTTGCGCGCGCTGGAGCACACCCGGATCCAGGGTGTGCTGATCAATCTGCAGCGCGACGACGGGCCGTCGCGGCCCGCGAAGTTCGACAAGCCGCGAGGCCCCAAGGGCAGCTACGACAAGAAGCCGCACAGGAAAAAAGGTAAGTGAGTTCTTCGACCCAGGATCTCGATGCGCAGGGCAGCTTGGAAAGCGTCTCCTCGAAACATCGCGTCGGGTCGCTCACCGGTGTCCGCGCCGTCGCCGCCATCCTGGTGGTCGCGACGCATGCTGCCTACACCACGGGTTGGTATCCGAGAGAGTATCTGGGACTGGTCTTTTCGCGGATGGAGATCGGCGTGCCGGTCTTCTTCGTGCTGTCGGGCTTCCTGCTGTTCCGGCCCTGGGTGCAAGCGACGATCACCGGTGCTGCTCCGCCGTCGGTGTCCCGGTACGCCTGGCGTCGCGTGCGCCGCATCATGCCCGCCTACGTCGTCACCCTCGTCGCGGCGTACCTGCTGTATCACTACCATCAGATCACCCCGAATCCCGGGCATTCGGTGCACGGGTTCCTGCGCCATCTGACTTTCACGCAGCTCTACACCGACCACTACGGCTTCACCTACATCCATCAGGGACTGACCCAGATGTGGAGCCTGGCCGTCGAGGCGTCGTTCTACGCCGTGCTTCCGGCGCTGGCCTACCTGCTGCTCGTGGTGCTGTGCCGCAGACAATGGCGTCCCGGGCTGCTGCTGTGCTGGATCAGTGCGCTGGCGCTGATCAGCCCGGCGTGGATTGCGCTGACCTATTCCACGACCTGGCTGTGGGACGGCTCGAAGCTGTGGCTGCCGACGTATCTGCTCTGGTTCCTCGTAGGCATGGCGCTGACCGTGCTGCAGGCGATGGGCATCCGCTGTTACGCGTTCGCGGCCATCCCGTTGGCTGTGATCTGCTACCTGATCGTATCGACGCCGGTCGCCGGTGACCCGACGACATCGCCCGCCACCGCGATGGAGGCGATCATCAAGACCACCTTCTACGCCGCGATCGCCGGGTTGATGGTGGCGCCGCTGGCGCTGGGCAACCTCGGCTGGTATGCGGCGTTTATGGCGAGTCGGCCGATGGTATGGCTGGGTGAGATCTCGTATGAGATCTTCCTGATCCACCTGATCACCATGGAACTGGTGCTGACGCAGATCATGCAAGTTCCCGTCTACACGGGGTCGATGACGATTCTGTTCTTCGGGACGATGGCGGTCACGGTGCCATTGGCGTGGCTGCTGCGCCGCCTGACGCGGGTGCGTTCTTAGAGTTCAGCCGGTCGGTAGGCCGACGCCTGCCGAAAGTGCCGTCCGAGGTCACCATCGCGGTTGCCCAAGTTCCCGCAGTGGGGCACCGAGCTCCCGGAGTGCCTCGGAGGCATCGAGACTGCACGGGCCGCGTCCGTTCGAGCGCAACAGTCAGCTAGGTGCGACGATCTGCGTCGCCTAACAACGCCGCGGGTGGGCGTTGGCGCCCAGGCTCGACAATGGCGCCGACATCGCGCTCGGTCTGTGCTGGCCAGGGCAAGCGAAGGCGCTCAATACAGATATCGATGTACAGTCATCGCTGTGCAGTCATCGCTGTGCAGACTGTCAGGCAGCGCGACGCGTTGGCCCGGTTCGGTTATGCGCTCTCGGACGCGACGCGGGCGCAGATTCTCATGACCCATCGGGTGGGTTCGCGGTACCCGTCGGATCTCGCCGCCGAGCTGGGGATGTCTGCGAGTGGCGGGATCGGAACTGTCCGGCGCGACCAGTTGGCGCGGCGCATCCGCTGGTTCGTCGCCGCCACGATCGCCTACAACGTCATCGAGGCCGCCATCGCTTTGTCGGAGGGCGCAAGGGTCTCCTCGCCCGCGCTGATCAGTTTCGGCTTGGACTCGGTGATCGAGGTGTCTTCAGCGGCAGCGGTGGCCTGGCAGTTCGCCGGCCGTGATCACGAGAAGCGGGAGAAGACCGCACTGCGGGTGATCGCGTTCTCGTTCTTCGCCCTGGCGGCCTACGTGGCGGTTGACGCCGTCCGGGCGCTGGCAGGCGTAGGGGAGGCCGCCAGGCACTCGACGATCGGAATCGTTTTGGCAGCAGTAAGTTTGGCGGTAATGCCGGTCCTCTCGGGTCTGCAGCGCCGCGCCGGGCGCGAGCTCGGGTCGCTATCGGCGGTGGCCGATTCCAAACAGACGCTGCTGTGCACATATCTGTCGGCAGTTCTGCTGATCGGGCTGGTCCTGCACAGTCTGCTCGGCTGGTGGTGGGCTGACCCGGCAGCGGCGTTGATCATCGCCGTGGTGGCCCTGCGCGAAGGTATCCAAGCGTGGCACGGCCAGTACTGCTGCACCTCATGCTAATCGACGGCCAGTGCGTGACCATTAGTCGCCACTAGTCGGTGCAGAGGGCGTCGGCCTGCAGCACCGCAACATTCAGGTACCGCGCGTGAAACATTGTTTCCCAGCAGGTTCAGCGCCGCGCTCTCGGTCGTCGTGCCGTCGCTGACCGCACGGAACAGCCAACTCGAGGGCGTCTGAGCGCAGAGCGTTCGAAGCGACCAGCTGATGTGCGGGGTCAAGCGGCCGGTCATCGCGTACCACAGACACGAGGGTCGGCGAACGATCGCGAAACGCGCGATCCCGCCATCGCGGGACGTCAGTGCGTAAACAACTCGATGATCTGGACCTGGATCTCGCCGACGACGCCGCCGAGCACAGCGCCGACGCCGATCATCAGCGGTTCGTCGTCCTTGAACACCGGCCGCAGGATCGACTCGTACTCCTCGTTGGTGAGCTGGCTCATCTTCTCGACAATGGTGTTCTCGAGGTCGATCACACTCATCGCGTAATCCTGTGCCTCCAGCAGCGTGTCCGGCAGTCGCTCAAGAACCATCGCCACCACTCGGTCCTTGAGCGCGCGATAGCGCTTGGTGCCGACGGCCAGGGTAACGACCGGACGCGCGACTCCGGTCTGGGCGTCGATGGCGGCGTCGATCTCCTTGGCCGCCAGCGCGAACAGCTTGTCCGAACCGGGCCCCTTGATGATGGCGTCAAACATGATCTCGGGCGCGAACAGGTCGTCGGCGAGGATCTTCGCGTAGTCGCGGGTGATTTTGTCGCGCTCGTCGTGCAACAATCCCTGGAAAGGTATGAACCCCAAGAACTTCCGCGGCCGCACCGGCCGGAAGAGCATGTTCAGCGCGATGTAGTCGCTGATGAAGCCGACCGCGAAGCCGAACGCAGGCATGATCCACGGGTTCTTGAACAGCGCCCACGCCACCATCTGGACCAAACCGATGACGAGACCGAAATAGATCCCGCTGCGCCGCACGAACGCCATCGCGTCGGTGGTCAGGTCGATGGTCTTCGACCCTACCTTGCCGGCCCGTCGAGGCACGATGCCCTGCCATCCGAATGGTCCCCACCCCTTGAATTCAACGGGCCGATAGAGCATTTCGAGCGCCACGATCTTCGTGCTCCACCCCACGAACGCCGCGACGAACGGCATCGACAGGTAGATGAACCAGTACGCACTGAAGTCCTGCTTGATCT
>JBPPMS010000185.1:0-38419 GCA_051306175.1 Mycobacterium sp.
CCGCGATTCTGCCCTATCGAGGCGGGCGAAGTCTGAGTGGTTGCGCAGCACGGCGATTGCCTCCCGGGCTTTCTCGCTGGCGGCCGGGTCGATATCAGCCACCACCAATTGCGGGTCGGTGCCGGCGGAAGCCACCACTTCGCCCAGCGGCGACGCGACGAGACTGCCCCCGACCCCCGTCGGTGAACCCAACAGTTCGGGCCCAGGGTCTGCCTGGCCACAGGCGGCGACGAAACACATCGAATCGAGCGCGCGGGCCCGGTTGAGCAACGTCCACTGTTCGAGCTTGCCCGGGCCAGACCCCCACGACGCGCAGACCGTGATCACTGCCGCCCCGCGCCGCGCCAGCTCGGTGTAGAGCTCGGGGAACCGGACGTCGTAGCAGAGGGTGACCCCGACGCCGACGCCGTCGACGTTGACGACGACGGGCTCGCGACCAGGTGCGACGGTGTCGGATTCCCGGAAACCGAACGCGTCGTAAAGGTGGATTTTGTGGTAATGGGTGTCGTTGCCGCCGCCGGCGACCACGAGGGTGTTCTTGACCCGCCCGTCCTCGGACGGCGTGAACATCCCTACCACCACCGTGAGCCCGCCCTCGGCGGCGACCGCCCGCACTGCGTCGGCCCACCGCCCGTCGACCGGCTCGGCGATCGGTTTCAGCGGCACGCCGAAGCGGCACATCGTGGCCTCCGGGAACACTACGAGACGCGCGCCGGCGTCGGCTGCCCGTCGCGTGTAGTCGGCCACCGACCTCAGGTTGACCGCGGGGTCGGTTCCTGCCAGAAGTTGTGCCAGCGCAATCCGCATGTCGCCCAGCCTATCGGCGGGAACTGAAATCCCGGCCTGCGGCGAAGATGATCAGCAACAACAGCGTCGTGATGGGCCACAGATCACCCAGCAGATGCTGCACCGCGCTCCATTGCAGCTCGCGGTCCTCCTGCTTGGGGAGAAACGTCCACGGCGCGATGACCGTCAACACACCCACCCACAACCCGATCGCCAGATTGGCGCCACCACCGTCGGCCGCCCAGCGGACCAGGAAGTACGCGCCCGTCGCCGACAACCAGATCCAGTGGTGTCCCCACGACACCGGCGAGCACAGCAGCCCGATGAAGGCGGCCGCGAGCAGCGCCGCCACAGGGTCGTCGGCACGGATGCCGACCCGGATCGCGACGATCGCCAGCGCCAGCACGACCGCCACCCCGACAACCCACAGGACATCCCGCATCGACACCACGGCGGGGAATCGCTCCAGAGTGCCCCGGATCGACTGGTTGGACGCGTATGCCAACCCGCCGATGCGATCGGCGTCGGTCACCACATCTCGGAAATAGCGGATGGTGTCGGCCGGTATCACCAGCCAGGCCACCAGGAACGTGGCGGCGGTGGTGACCAGTGCCACGGCGAAGGCTCGCCACTGACGTGTCACCAAGAAGTAGCCGATGAACACCGCGGGGGTGAGCTTGATTGCTACCGCCAGCCCGACGAGTACGCCACGGGGCCACCGCACCCTCGGCAGCAGGATGTCGAGTGCCACCATCGCCGCCAGGATCAGGTTGACCTGGCCGTGGTTGAAGTTCTCCCGGACTGGAGCGGAGCCGACGAACAGGGTGGCCGCCAACACGATCACGGCGCCGCTGCGCGCCGAGATCGGTGCGGTGAACTCGCTCCAGCTGCGCAGCCGTTGCCAGCGACCACGCACCGCCACCACGACGAGCACGAAGAACACGGCGGAGCTGCCCGCGTTGAGCACCACCATGATGGCCTTGTCCACGGCGGTCGGCAGCAGCGCGAAGGGCACGAACACCAGGCCTGAGAAAGGAGGGTAGGTGAAGGGCAGGCCATTGGGCGACTGGTTGACGTCGGCGAAGTTGCCGCTGTACATCGACACGTGGTGCAGCACGGCGTGCCCGCCCGCTCGATACACCAACACGTCGATGAACTTGTAGTCGCCGCCGTCGACGGTGTAAAGCTGCACCGCGACGTAGCCGGCCCACAGGAGCGCGATCGCCGCGAGAGTTAGGAATGTCACCCTGCGGCGTGGGTGACGGCGGGGGTGGGTGCTCTGCTCGGTGAGGTCTGACTCAGTGATGGGGCGCTCGACGGTGCTCGGAGGGTCGTGCGGTAGGTCCGCGTGGTCGGGCTACGGTACCGCGAGGTCAGCCGTTATCCGTCAACCACATGGATGTGAAGCGCTGCTCGGCGATCAACAGATCGACGAGTTGCGAGCCCACCACATTCTCGAGCTTGCCTCCGACGAGCGGGATACCGACATCCACCGTGGCCGCGTACGCCATCGTCGAGCCGGTGGCCGCCGCGGCAAGCGTCGCCGTCCCGTCCACCTTCACCGGAGCTCCGGGAACGGAAGCGGCGATCGTGGCCTTCGCCGAGCCGTCGTGCACTGGGGACCACGTCTCGGATCGCTTGATCCGCAGATCTCCCCGGATGAACTGGGTGACGATCCCCGGTAGTCGGTCGCGCCGCAAGGTCTGGGTGGTCATCACGCGCACCGCACCGTCGGCGTCGGCGTCCATCACGTCGAGGCTGAAATCGTCGGCGCCCGAATCGGCCAGGCGTGCCAGCCAGTACCGCTTGTCGCCGAACGCCCGCCGTACCTGCTCGACGCTGCATTCGTAGTCGGCGGACATGTCGAACGAACGTGCCACGTCTGCCTACCCGCCCAGCACTGCCCGACGCATGCCGGTCAGGCTACCGTTACCGCGGCTCTGCGGGCACAGCGACTGGAGGTGGGCGTGATCGCCGAGGACGTTCCGCTCGCGCCGCTGACCACGTTGCGGGTCGGGCCGGTCGCGCGCAGGCTGATCAGCCCTCCCACTACCAGCGACGTCATCGCGGTGTTGAACGAATTGCCCGGGCCCGCGCTGGTTCTGGGTGGTGGTTCCAACGTGGTGCTGGCCGACGATCTGGAGAACCTCACCGTCGTCCGCCTCGCCAACACCTTAATTACCCTGCGCGGCAACGTATTACGCGCTGAAGCTGGCGCCGTGTGGGACGATGTGGTGACGGCTGCCGTGGCGGCCGGGCTCGGGGGACTGGAGTGTCTGTCGGGCATCCCCGGTTCGGCGGGCGCCACGCCGGTGCAGAACGTCGGCGCCTACGGCGTCGAGGTGGCCGACACTCTCACCCGGGTGCGCCTGTTGGACCGGGCATCCGGCGAGGTGGCCTGGGTGGCCGCCGCTGATCTCGGCTTCGGCTATCGCCACAGCGTGCTCAAGGGATCCGACGCGGCGGTGGTGCTGGAGGTGGAGTTCGCCCTTGATGATTCGGGGTTGAGCGCGCCGCTGCGCTACGGCGAGCTCGCAAGGGCGCTCGGGGCCGCTGACGGCGCCCGCGAAGATTCGGCGCGGGTGCGCGCCGCGGTGCTCGATCTGCGCAGGGGCAAGGGGATGGTGCTCGACGCGGGTGACCACGACACCTGGAGCGTCGGATCGTTCTTCACCAACCCCGTCGTCGGCCCCGAAGCAGTGCAACAGGTCAAGCGGCGGGTGGGCGACGACGTGGCCGTCCCGCACTACCCGGCTACGGACGGGATCAAGTTGGCGGCTGGCTGGCTGGTGGAGCGCGCAGGATTCACCAAGGGCTATCCGGGTCCCGACGCGCCGGCCAGCTTGTCCACGAAACACGCGCTGGCGTTGACGAATCGTGGGCGCGCGTCGACGGCCGACGTGCTGTCGCTGGCCCGGCGGGTACGTGACGGAGTTCACGGCAGGTTCGGGATCTGGCTCACACCTGAGCCGGTCCTGGTCGGGTGCAGTCTCTGACGGCGGTATCTTCGATAGACGTGACCCCCGCCGACTCCGCATTGCCGATCGACCGCCGTCGGGCACTGATCGTGCTCGCGACCGGTGTGCTGGCCCCCGGTGTGCTTGCCGGATGTTTCCGCCCCGCAGAAGAGGAAAAGCCCGAGGAGACGCCGCCCGAGCGCCCCACGCTCACCTTGTCTCCCGACACCGACGCGACCGACGTCAGCCCGGTCGCGCCCATCGCCGCTTCGGTGAGCGACGGTTTCTTCCAAAAGGTCGCGCTGACCAATGCCGACGGGGTGGCGGTCGCCGGATCGTTGAATCGTGACCGCACGGCGTTCGCGATCGCCGAACCCTTGGGCTACGGGGCCGTCTACACGTGGTCGGGCTCCGTCGTCGGCAGCGACGGCAGCGCACTGCCGGTGGCGGGTAGCTTCACCACGGTGGCGCCCAGCGTCACCGTCAACGGCCAGTTTCAGCTCGCCGACGGGCAGACCGTCGGTGTTGCGGCGCCGGTGATCCTGCAGTTCGATGCATCCGTTGCCGACAAGGCCAGCGTCGAGCGGGCGCTCTCGGTGACCACCGATCCGCCCGTCGAGGGCGGCTGGGCGTGGCTGCCCGACGAAGTCGGTGGCTCGCGGGTGCACTGGCGCACCAAGGACTACTACCCGGCGGGTACCACCGTCAGAGTGGACGCCAGGCTGTACGGCGTGTCGTTCGGCGACGGTGCGTTCGGTTCCACCGATTCATCGCTGGATTTCATTATCGGCCGCCGTCAGGTGGTGCTGGCGGAGGCCTCCAGCCATCGCATCCAGGTGGTCACCGACGAAGGCGTCATCATGGACTTCCCCTGCAGTTACGGCGAGGGCGATCTCGACCGAAACGTGACGCGCAGCGGCACCCACGTGGTCACGGAGACGTACGAGGACTTTTACATGACCAATCCGGCGGCCGGCTATGCCAACGTGCGGGAACAGTTCGCGGTGCGGATCTCCAACAACGGTGAGTTCATCCACGCCAACCCGGCCAGTTCCGGCTCGCAGGGCAACAGCAACGTCACCAACGGCTGTATCAACCTGTCCATCACCGACGCCGAGCAGTACTTCAATGTCGCGATCTACGGCGACCCCGTCGAAGTCACCGGCACCCGGATCCAGCTGTCCTATGAGGACGGCGACATCTGGGACTGGGCGGTCAGCTGGGACGAGTGGACGTCGATGTCGGCGCTCAACGACAACGCCACCCCCGCAGGCATCCCGGAATCCGCGCCCGCTACGCCCACCGATGCCCCGGTGCCCGAGGGCCAGACCGGCGGCTGACGACGCCCAGACTCACGAACGGGCGCACAAGCCCGAGTGAAACGCGCCAGAACGTTGGTTTCGGCGTTGCGGGAGTCGTGGGGTCAGGTGCGGTTCCAGCGCCCGTGCGGCGCCTGGTCGCGGGGCCGGATGACGATCTGATCCAGGTCGACGTGCGACGGGCGCGACACGACGAAGCCGATCACCTCGGCGATGTCCTGGGCCACCAGGGGGGTGATGCCCTGGTAGACGTTGTCCGCCTTGTCCTGGTCGCCTTCGAACCGAACCAGCGAGAACTCCGTCTCCACCGCGCCTGGCGCGAGCTCGGTGAGCCGAACCGGCTGGCCGAGCAGTTCACCGCGCAGCGTCCGGTGCAGCGCGCCCTGCCCGTGCTTGGCCGCGGTGTAGCCAGACCCCCCGTCATAGGTCTCGAACGCCGCGATCGACGTGACGGTGACGATCAGTCCGTCTCCGGAGTCGATGAGTTTGGGCAGCAGCGCCCGGGTGACACGCAGCGTACCGAGCACGTTCGTCTCCCACATCCAGCGCCAATTCTCGAGGTCGGCGTCGGTGACGCGCTCCAGGCCCTTGGCCCCGCCCGCGTTGTTGATCAACACGTCGACCCGCTGCAGTGCGCTGGCGAGGTCGGCCACCGCCGCGTCATCAGTGACGTCCGCCACAATCGCGGATCCGTCGATCTCGGTGGCCAGTGCCGCGATCCGGTCCTTTCTGCGGGCCACGCAGACCACGTGAAAGCCAAGTGCAGCGAGGGTTTTGGCTGTTGCTTCGCCGATCCCGGAACTCGCTCCGGTGACCACCGCGACGCGCTGGGCGCTGGAAGAAGTGCTCATCGGAACAACTCTAGTTGGCGTGCTAAATTCGCTGTGTGATCCGAAGTGCTCAGGTTCCGACGCGCGAGTGTTGTTGTCGCGCTGCTCGCTGCGCCTGAGTTAGTCGCTGGGCGCGGCCATCCGCCCGCCAGCCGACCACTTCGTGTGAAGGACACTTCGATGAGCACTCCCACACTTTCCGCAACGCCGTCCCACGCTGCCGCTCTGGTTTCGAAGCGCACGGCGCCCCATTCCACGGCCCATCCGCTACTGGCACGACAACACATCGTCGGCGCTTCACTGCGTATCCCCGATGCCGCGGCGGCATCGGTGTTCAACGCAGCGCGTCAGCGCGGACCCATCGCACGGGATGTCATCGCCTCGGTGACGTCGCTGAGCATCGCGACCGTCAACCGTCAGGTGACCGCGCTGCTGGAGGCGGGGATCCTGCGGGAGCGGGCTGACCTGGCCGTCTCGGGCGCCATCGGTCGGCCACGCGTGCCCGTTGAGGTCAACCACGAGCCGTTCGTCACACTCGGTCTGCACATCGGCGCACGGACCACCAGCATCGTGGCCGCCGATCTGTTCGGACGCACCCTCGACGTGGTCGAGACGCCGACCCCGCGCGGCACGCAGGCAGCAGCACTGGCGTCCTTGGCGGCCAGCGCACAACGCTATCTCGGCCGCTGGCACCGACGGCGCCCGCTCTGGGTGGGTGTCGCCATCGGCGGCGTGGTGGACGGTGTGGCCGGGGCCGTCGATCACACGCGGCTCGGCTGGAACAACGCACCCGTCGGCCCCGTGCTGGCCCAGGCGCTCGGCCTGCCGGTTTCAGTCGCGTCGCACGTCGACGCCATGGCGGGCGCCGAGCTGCTCTTGGGGATGCGCCGCGCCAGTGCGCCGACCACGACGAGTCTCTACATCTACGCCCGCGAAACGGTCGGCTACGCGTTGGTGATCGGGGGCCGGGTGCACAGCCCGTCGACGGGACCCGGCACGATCGTCAACCTGCCCGTCAGCTCCGACTTGCTGGGCGGCACAGGACGACTCGAATCCACGGTGAGTGATGAAGCCGTTCTGGTGGCGGCGCGCAGGCAACGTGTCATCGCCCCTGAGGCGGGGATGGCCGCACTGCTCAAGGCAGTGCGCGCAGGTGATGCCGACGCGGCGGGCTTGCTGACCGAGCGTGCCCGCGTGCTCGGCGAGGCGGTCGCACTGTTGCGCGACCTGCTCAACCCCGACGATCTCGTGGTCGGCGGGCAGGCGTTCACCGAGTTTCCCGAAGGCATCGCCGAGGTGGAACGGGCGTTCACGGCGCGTTCGGTGCTCCCGTCGCGTCACATCCGCGTCACCGCGTTCGGAAATCGGGTGCAGGAAGCCGGTGCGGGCATCGTCTCGCTCGGGGCGCTCTACGCCGATCCGATCGGCGCGATGCGCCGCGCGTTGTCCCGCAGGCCCGAGGTTTCGGCGTAGTACGCCCCGGCGCGTGAACCCTGCCGTGGTGGCGCAGTGTAAGAATTGGCACTGTGCGGCATGCCCCCGAGATGATCGATGCGGATCCGCGGCGGGTGGCCGTGCTGTCGGTGCACACGTCCCCGTTGGCGCAGCCCGGCACCGGTGACGCGGGCGGCATGAACGTCTACGTCCTGCAGACGGCGCTGCACCTGGCTCGGCGCGGCGTCGAGGTGGAGATCTTCACCAGGGCCACGTCGTCGATCGACCAGCCTGTGGTCCGCGTGGCCCCCGGTGTGCTGGTCCGCAACGTCGTTGCCGGACCGTTCGAAGGCCTGGACAAATACGACCTGCCGACGCAGCTGTGCGCGTTCACCGCCGGTGTGTTGCGTGCCGAGGCCACCCACGAGGCCGGCTACTACCAGATCGTGCACTCGCACTACTGGTTGTCGGGGCAGGTCGGCTGGCTGGCGCGCGACCGCTGGGCGGTGCCGCTGGTGCACACCGCTCACACGCTCGCCGCGGTCAAGAACGCGTCGTTGGCCGATGGCGACTCACCTGAGCCGCCGCTGCGTGCCGTCGGTGAGCAACAGGTGGTCGACGAAGCCGACCGTCTGATCGTGAACACCGAAGACGAAGCACGGCAACTGGTTTCGCTGCATAGCGCCGACCCCGACCGGATTGACGTGGTGCATCCCGGCGTCGACCTGCAGACCTTTACTCCGGGAGACCGTGCGCACGCCAGGGCTGCGCTGGGGCTGCCCGCTGACGTACCGATAGTGGTGTTCGTCGGCCGCATCCAGCCCTTGAAGGCGCCTGATGTACTGCTGCGCGCCGCGGCGAAACTGCCCGCGGTGCACGTCGTCGTGGCCGGTGGCCCGTCGGGCAGCGGGCTGGCCACACCCGACGCCCTGGTTGGACTTACCCGCGAACTGGGTATCTCCGACCGGGTGACGTTTCTCCCGCCCCAGACCCAAGAGAACCTCGTAGAGGTGTACCGGGCAGCCGATGTGGTCGCGGTGCCCAGCTATTCGGAGTCGTTCGGACTGGTGGCCGTGGAGGCGCAGGCCTGCGGCACACCGGTGGTGGCGGCAGCCGTCGGCGGACTGCCGGTAGCGGTGCGCGACGGCGTCAGTGGCACGCTCGTCCCCAATCACGACACCGGTCCCTGGGCTGACGCCATCGACGACCTGCTGGCTCGCGACCGCGCCGCCCTGCGGGCCGCTGCTATGGCGCATGCGGCCCAATTCTCGTGGGACCACACCGTCGACGCGCTCCTGCACAGTTACCGACGGGCGATCGCCGATTACTCCGCCACTCACCAGCGCCCGCCGACACCCGCGCCGGTGCGTGCCAGAGCAAGGCGCTGGAGCGCGCGCCGGAGCGTGCGAGCATGAGCGAAGCTTGCGAGCGCATCATGAGCGTTCGACAGCTGATCGAAGAGACGCTGGCGCGCAACGAGCTGGAGTTCAGCCGTCACGAGGGCGCCCGCGGCGGTCTGCCCGGGCTCGTGGTTGCCCTGCCTGGCGAACGCAAGCTCAAGACCAACACGATCCTGTCCATCGGCGAGCACTCGGTCCGCGTCGAAGCGTTCGTGTGCCGCAAGCCCGACGAGAACCATGAGGGCGTCTACCGGTTCCTGCTGAAGCGCAACCGCAGGCTCTACGGCGTGGCGTACACGCTCGACAACGTCGGCGACATCTACCTCGTCGGGCGGATGGCGCTGGAATCGGTCAGCGCCGACGAGCTCGACCGCGTGCTCGGTCAGGTTCTCGAGGCCGTCGACAACGACTTCAACACCCTGCTCGAACTGGGGTTCAAGTCGTCGATCCAGAGGGAATGGGCCTGGCGGGTGTCCCGCGGCGAATCCCTGCAGAACCTCAAGGCGTTCGAGCATCTTATCGACGGGGACGACTAGCCCGGCCAATTGCGAGTGCTCGCGCGAGGGCTCAGGCACCGTGAGAGAATTAGTCACATGGGTGAAGCCACGTTGGTCCTGCTGCGCCACGGCGAGAGCGAATGGAACGCACTGAACCTGTTCACCGGCTGGGTGGACGTGAACCTCACTGACAAGGGCAGGTCCGAAGCGGTTCGCGGCGGTCAGCTCATCTCCGGGGCCGGTGCGCTTCCCGACGTGCTCTACACCTCGCTGCTGCGACGGGCGATTACTACCGCCAACCTCGCACTGGACGCGGCCGACCGGCATTGGATCCCCGTGCACCGCGACTGGCGGCTCAACGAGCGCCACTACGGCGCGCTGCAGGGGCTCGACAAGGCCGAGACCAAGGCCAAGTACGGCGAAGAGCAGTTCATGGCGTGGCGGCGTTCCTACGACACTCCGCCGCCGCCCATCGAGAAGGGCAGCGAGTTCAGCCAGGACGCTGACCCGCGCTACGCCGACATCGACGGTGGACCTCTCACCGAATGCCTAGCCGACGTGGTGGCCCGATTCGTGCCGTACTTCGAAGCGACCATCGTGCCCGACATCAAGGCGGGTAAGACGGTGCTGATCGCCGCGCACGGCAACTCTCTCCGCGCGCTGGTGAAGTACCTCGACGGCATGTCCGACGAGGACGTTGTCGGCCTCAACATCCCCACTGGCATCCCGCTGCTCTACCGCCTCGACGAAAACCTGAAGCCCACGGTCGCCGGCGGCGAGTATCTCGACCCCGAGGCGGCGGCGGCGGGTGCGGCAGCGGTGGCCAACCAGGGCGCCAAGTAGTTTGCCCGGCACGCCCGGGTCTGGCTTGGGCGAACTGCGTGTGAACACCGGTGGAACACATCGGTCTCGACGTGTGACTTATCCCGAATTAGCCGCACGCTGCTGGGATGACGTTCACCCGGTGCGTACGCTTTTCGCGTGAGTGTGATGTCGGCCCTACTGGTCGCCGGCCTGGCGGTTCTCGTGGCGCTTGCCGTGGGAGTGGCTGTGGGCATCCCGCTCGCGCCGCGCCTGGCCGCCCGCAAGGATCGGCGCACGGTGGAGGCCAACGGCATCACCGTCTCGCAGATGCTGGCTCACATCGTCTCGTCGGCGCCCCTGGGAATCGTGGTCGTCGACACGCATCGGGACGTCGTCCACCACAACCGGTTGGCCGAGGAGCTCGGCCTGGTGCGTGACCATCTGCTCGACGACCGCGCCTGGCACGTCGCGAGTCATACCCTGGCCACCGGCGACGACGGTGACGTGGACCTGTCGCCGCGCAAGCGTGTTCCCGGCCGCGCGGGGATCTCGGTTCGTGGCCAGGTCAGGCTGCTCACCGAGGAGGATCGCCGCTTCGCTGTCATCTACGTCGACGACCAGTCCGAGCAGGCGAGGATGGAAGCCACCCGCCGCGACTTCGTGGCCAACGTCAGCCACGAGCTCAAGACTCCGGTGGGAGCCATGGGTGTGCTCGCCGAGGCGCTGCTGACATCGCCGGAGGACCCGGACCTGGTGCGCCACTTCGGCGAGAAGGTACTTCTGGAATCCCACCGGCTGGGCAACATGGTGATCGAACTGATCGAACTGTCCCGACTGCAGGGCGCCGAAAGGCTGCCAGACCTCGACACCGTTGACGTCGATACCGTTGTCAACGAAGCGATTTCGCGCTACAAGGTGGCCGCCGACAACGCCGACATCGACGTCACTACCGACACCCCCACCGGGTTTCGGGTGCTGGGTGATCAGACACTTCTGGTGACGGCGCTGGCCAACCTGATCTCCAACGCGATTGCCTACTCGCAGCCCCGGTCGCTGGTATCGGTGAGCCGACGCCGCAGGGGCGACAACATCGAGATCGCCGTCACCGACCGCGGGATCGGTATTGCGCGCGAGGACCAGGAGCGCGTCTTCGAACGGTTCTTTCGCGTCGACAAGGCGCGCTCGCGCGCCACCGGCGGCACGGGTCTGGGGCTCGCGATCGTCAAGCACGTGGCCGCCAATCACAACGGTGTGATCCGGCTGTGGAGCCAACCCGGCACGGGGTCGACGTTCACCCTGTCGATTCCGGCCTACCTCGAAAACGACGACGAGTCGGACGGCTGACAAGCACACCCATGTACGTCGAAATGTTCGTCGAAAGGAACAGCTACCTATGACCAGCGTGCTGATCGTGGAGGACGAGGAGTCCCTGGCCGATCCCCTGGCGTTTCTGCTCCGCAAGGAAGGATTCGAGGCGACGGTTGTCGGCGACGGGCCGTCGGCCCTGGCGGAGTTCGACCGGGTGGGTGCCGACATCGTGCTGCTCGACCTCATGCTGCCCGGGATGACGGGCACCGACGTCTGCAAGCAGCTCCGGGCCCGCTCCAGCGTGCCGGTGATCATGGTGACCGCGCGCGACAGCGAGATCGACAAGGTGGTCGGTCTTGAGTTGGGTGCCGACGACTACGTGACCAAGCCGTACTCGGCACGGGAACTGATCGCCCGGATCCGCGCGGTGCTGCGCAGGGGCATCGACGCAGACGCCGTCGGCATCGATGACGGAGTGCTGGAGGCTGGCCCCGTTCGGATGGACGTCGAACGGCATGTGGTGTCGGTGAACGGCGAGCCGATCACGTTGCCGCTCAAAGAGTTCGACTTGCTGGAGTATCTGATGCGCAACAGCGGCCGGGTGCTTACCCGCGGGCAGCTCATCGACAGGGTGTGGGGTGCCGACTACGTCGGCGACACCAAGACGCTCGACGTCCACGTCAAGCGGCTGCGGTCGAAGATCGAGGCCGACCCGGCAAATCCGGTGCACCTTGTGACCGTGCGCGGACTGGGCTACAAACTCGAGTCGTAGCTACCATCGCGCACTTAGCCATCGCCTTGCTAGGCTAACGCTTGAATCCAGGCACAGCGGTGGCTACCCGATGTCTGGGCTTGGGTCACGGTCTTGGGTCCGACGACTACTGCGCCGCGCGCGTCGCCGGATGCACCGCGATCAGTCCTAATCCCTTGCGGCGCTTACATATCGCCGCCAGCTCGGCGTAGGCCTTCTCGCCCAGCAGTTCCGTGAGCTCCGGTGCATAGCTCTGCCACACCTGGCGCTTGCCGACGTGCGTCGACGGATCACTGGTGCAGTACCAGTGCAGATCCGCGCCACCCGCGCCCCACCCGCGCCGGTCGTATTCGGTGATCGTCGTCTTGAGGACCTCAGTGCCGTCGGGTCGGGTGACCCAGTCCTGGCTGCGCCTGATCGGCAGTTGCCAGCACACCTCAGGTTTCATCGTCAGAGGCTCGACGCCGATCTCCAGCGCCTTGCTGTGCAGGGCGCAGCCGACGCCCTTCTTGAAACCGGGACGGTTCAGGAATATGCAGGCGCCCTTGTACTTCCGGGTGCGCAGCTGGGGTTTGTCGTCGTACTCGTCGAGTTCGAGATAGCCCTTGCGGCCCAGTCCCTTATCGCGGAACTGCCAGTCCGCGTCCGTCAGCCGCTTGACCGCATCGTCGAGTTTGGCGCGGTCGTCGTCGTCGGACAGAAACGCGCCGTGCGAGCAGCAGCCGTCGTCGGGGCGGTCCTCAACCGTGCCCTGACACGCGGGCGTGCCGAACACACACGTCCAGTTCGACAGCAACCACGTCATGTCGGCCGCTATCAGGTGTTCGGGATCGTCGGGGTCGTAGAACTCCACCCATTCCCTGGCGAAGTCCAATTCCACTTCACCGGGGTGCTCGGTAGACCAGGCTGTCACGGCATTCAACGGTAGACCCACTAGGTTGGGTGGCGTGCGATTAGGCGTGCTTGACGTGGGCAGCAACACGGTTCACCTGCTGGTGGTCGATGCCCGGCGTGGCGGCCACCCGACACCGATGAGTTCGACCAAGGCCCCGCTGCGCCTTGCCGAGGCGATCGACTCCTCGGGCAAACTGACCAGGCGCGGCGCCGACAAGCTGATCTCGACCATCGACGAGTTCGCCAGGATCGCCGCCAGTTCCGGTTGTGCCGAGCTGATGGCCTTCGCGACGTCGGCGGTGCGCGACGCGAAGAACTCCGAGGACGTGTTGGCCCGGGTGTCCGGAGAGACCGGCGTTGCACTCAAGGTGCTTAGTGGGGTCGACGAGTCGCGGCTGACGTTCCTCGCGGTGCGTCGGTGGTATGGGTGGAGCGCGGGACGCATCATCAACATCGACATCGGCGGCGGGTCGCTGGAGTTGTCGAACGGGGTCGACGAGGAACCCGACGCGGCGCTCTCCCTGCCGCTGGGTGCAGGACGGCTGACGCGGGAGTGGTTACCCGACGATCCGCCGGGCCGGCGCCGGGTGGCTATGCTGCGGGATTGGCTAGACACGGAGCTGGCCGAGGCTCGGGCAACGGTGCTCGACGCGGGGAGCCCCGACCTGACCGTGGCGACGTCGAAGACGTTCCGCTCGTTGGCGCGACTCACCGGCGCGGCGCCTTCCGGCGCTGGACCTCGAGTAAAGAGGACACTGACAGCAAGCGGACTTCGGCAACTGATCTCGTTCATCTCGAGAATGACCGCCGCCGACCGTGCGGAGCTGGAAGGAGTGAGCGCCGAGCGGGCGCCGCAGATCGTGGCCGGTGCCCTGGTGGCGGAAGCGACGATGCGGGCGCTCTCGATCGAAGCGGTGGACATCTGCCCGTGGGCATTGCGGGAGGGGATTATTTTGCGAAAACTCGACAGTGAAGCCGACGGATCCGCGTTGGTGGGGACCGCGGTCCGCGATGCTGGACGCCAGGTAGTGACGAAGGCCAAAGGCAACACACGATGACGACATCAGATAACGACCCACCGAGCAGGCCCATCTCGGTCGCCGAACTGCTGGCGAAAAACGGAAACATCGGGTCCCCTCCGGTGGGTGGCAGGCGCCGTCGGCGGCGTGGCGATACCGGTTCGGTCACCGTGGCCGAACTGACCGGTGAGATCCCGCTGATCCAGGACGACCCTCCGCCCGTCGAAGAACACGACGCCGACGCCGGCGCCCAGCAGGACACCGGGCAGGGCGTCGAACCCGATTCCGAGGACACAGGTGTATTGCCGACGGTCAACGGAACCGCGAACAGGACCGCAGCCCCCACCGACCCCTCCCGTCCCGTGCAGGCCGAGCGGCCGCGCCCGCATGAGCGCCAGCCGCACGCTTTCGAGCCGTCGCCGATGCGCAGGGCTCAGGAGGCCGCACCCGCGCCACACGCGTTCGATCCACGTCCTGCATCCAGGACAGCGATCCCACCGGGTGACGCGCCTGCCAGCAGGCCTGAATTCGACGACGCCGACGCCGACGCCGACGCCGTCAGGTCCACCTACGCCGACGGCGCGGAGGGGATGAGCTTCGATCCGATGCTCGACGAGGCGGATCCCGAGCCCGAGGGCGTGGTCGGCACACTAGACGAACTCGACGACGTGGGCGCCGAGGAACCCGCTGCGTCGCGTTACGGCCGCGACAACCAGGACACCCTCTTCGGTGGCCGGTCGTTCGCCGACGACGTCGCCCGTGGTGGACGGCCGCTGGATGACCCGGCGATGGATCTCGAGCTCGATCTTCACGCCGACTCGTCCGAGGCGGAGCATCGCGGTACCAGCCTGGTGCACTACGGGTTGATCATCGGCCAGTCCATCCTGGCCGTGATCTTCGGTGCGGGCATGTTCCTGGCCTTCGATCAACTATGGCAGTGGAAACCGATCGTGGCGCTGGTGTTGTCGGTGCTGGTCATCCTCGGCCTGGTGGTCGGCGTTCGAGTGGTGCGCAAAACCGAAGACATCACCAGTACCCTCATCGCCGTGGCTGTCGGTTTACTCGTCTGTCTCGGTCCGTTGGCCCTGCTCCGATAGAACCAGCAGACGTGCGTCCCGCGATCCAGGTCGGCCTGTCGACGGCCTCGGTCTACCCTTTGCGGACCGAGGCCGCATTCGAGTACGCAGCGAGGCTCGGTTACGACGGTGTCGAGTTGATGGTGTGGGCCGAATCGGTCAGCCAGGATGTGGATGCGGTCGCGCGGTTGTCGGAGAAGTATTCGATGCCAGTGCTGTCGGTGCACGCACCGTGCCTGCTCATCTCGCAACGCGTGTGGGGCTCCAATCCGATCATCAAGCTGGATCGCAGCGTCCGCGCCGCCGAGCAGTTGGAGGCCCAGACGGTGGTCGTGCACCCACCCTTCCGGTGGCAGCGCCGCTATGCCGATGGCTTCGCCGATCAGGTCTCGGGGTTGGAGGCCTCCAGCGACGTGATGGTGGCTGTGGAGAACATGTTCCCCTTCCGTGCCGACCGATTCTTCGGCGCAGGCAGCGAGCGGATGCGACGGCGTGGCGGCCTGCCCGGTCCGGCGATCTCGGCGTTTGCCCCGTCCTACGATCCCCTCGACGGCGGGCACGCGCATTACACGTTGGATCTGTCGCATGCCGCGACGGCGGGTACCGACGCCTTGGATATGGCTGCCAGGATGGGCGACGGGCTGACACACCTGCATCTGTGTGACGGCACCGGCGCCTCGGCCGACGAACACCTGGTGCCCGGCCTGGGCAATCAGCCTGCCGCCGAGATCTGCCGTCAGCTGGCCGCGGGCGACTTCTCGGGTCACGTGATACTCGAGGTCACCACGTCGGCTTCCCGCACAGAGGCTGAGCGCGAGCGCCTGCTCGTGGAGTCGCTGGAATTCGCGCGGACCCACCTGCTGCGCTGAGTTTCCCACTCGCGCATCCGACAAGTTCCCGATCCCCCGCTGCCACTTGGAGGCCGTGCCGGAGGAACCGCCGAAGGGTGTCGAGGCGATCGGACCGGGACACCCGATGGCCGATATCAACCACCTGGCCGCCGGCTGTGAGATCCGGCCGTTGATGTCGTCGTTCGAGCTGATCTCGATGGGGGCGACGCCAGCGATCCAGCTGTGGGTTCGTCCGCGCGGCCAGGCGCCCGACGCGCTCTTCGCTCTGCTGTGCGGCGACATCGCAGCGCCGGTGACGTTCACCGTGGGTAGGTACGGGTGGGCGCCGACGGTGCAGCTGACGGTGTATCTGCGTGGACTGCCCGCCGACGGCTGGTTGCGAGTGAGGAACACCACCACGCAGATCGGCCAGGACTGGTTCGACTCTGACCACCCGGTGGTGGACTGCGCGGGACGGATCGTCGCGCAGTCGCGTCAGCTGGCCCTGGTGCCGCGGCAGTAGGCTCACCGACCATGGCCAGAATCGCGATCATCGGCGGCGGCAGCATCGGGGAGGCGCTGTTGTCGGGACTACTTCGTGCCGGCAGGCAGGTCAAAGACCTGGTGGTCTCGGAACGGATGCCGGACCGGGCGAAATACCTGTCCGACAAGTTCGCGGTGCTGGTGACGTCGGTGACGGAAGCCGCCGAGAACGCCGACATCGTGATCGTCGCCGTCAAACCCGCCGACGTCGAGGCGGTGCTGAACGAGATCGCGGACGCCGCGGCCAAGGCCGACGAGGGCAGCGCCGAGCAGGTGTTCGTCACCGTGGCAGCCGGGGTCTCCACCACCTACTACGAGAACAAGCTGCCTGCCGGCTCGCCGGTGGTCCGTGTGATGCCGAACACTCCGATCATCGTGGGTGGCGGGGTCAGCGCGCTGGCCAGAGGCAGGTTTGCGACCGCTGAGCACCTCCGGCAGGTCGGAAGCCTGTTCGACGCCGTAGGCGGCGTCCTGACAGTTCCAGAGGCCCAGCTGGACGCGGTGACGGCCCTGTCCGGCTCAGGGCCAGCGTACTTCTTCCTGTTCATCGAGGCGATGGTGGACGCGGGCGTCGAAGCGGGCCTTTCCCGCGCCGTCTCGACGTCCCTGGCGGTGCAGACGATGGCCGGATCGGCCGCGATGTTGCTGGAACGGCTCGACGAGGCTTGCGGTGGAGATCTGTCCGCGCCGGGCCCCGGGATGGACACCTCGGCCGCGCAGTTGCGGGCAGCTGTTACCTCGCCGGGTGGTACTACCGCCGCTGGACTGCGGGAACTCGAACGCCACGGTTTGCGGGAGGCAGTCGCTTCAGCAGTGCAAGCCGCCAAGGTACGGTCCGCACAGCTGGGAATCACATCCGAGTAGTTCATGAAATTTCGACGGATTAGCCCACACCCGTCGCAGTAACCCCACTGGTCCCGCTATTCTCCTCGATGTATGCACGCGTTCGTGCCAGCGGTGGGGAAGCCGCTGGCCCTGGCCGTGCCTGGAGGAATGGGTTGCGATGACGTCTACGAACGGGCCATCGGCACGGGATTCGGCTAGCGGAAAATCGTCAGGTCGGGACGGCGGCGCCGAAGGGCCGGCGGCCGGCAGGACCCAGTTCCTCACGGTGGCTGAGGTGGCCGGTCTGATGCGAGTCAGCAAGATGACCGTGTACCGGCTGGTCCACAACGGCGAGCTGCCTGCAGTGCGTGTCGGCCGGTCGTTCCGGGTGCACGCCAAGGCGGTCCACGAGCTGCTAGAGACGTCGTACTTCGACGCGGGCTGACGGTCCCGCACCGCACCCCACGCCGGACCTAGCCTAGCTAGCGGGATCCTTCATGCCGCGTCGACGGTCTGTCGCCCACGCAGCCCACCCGTTTCGTGTGCCGCGACATGCCGGGTAAGGTGGCCGGGACCAATCGACAGTAGGACGTAGGTATCAGGTTTCATGGGTTCAGTCATCAAGAAGCGGCGTAAGCGCATGTCGAAGAAGAAGCACCGCAAGCTGCTTCGCCGTACCCGGGTTCAGCGCAGAAAACTCGGCAAGTAGGTGACGCGTTCGCCCGATAGGCTGTCCGAATGGACCCGGGCAGTCTGAACGGTAAAGATGGCAGAACCGGGGGTCAAGAGCGGACCGAGCAGGCAGACAAGCACGGCTCCGGCGATACGGTGCACTACCCGAAGGTGGTGCTGGTCACCGGGGCCTGCCGCTTCCTCGGTGGCTACCTGACCGCCCGACTGGCGCAGAATCCCCTCGTCAACCGCGTGATCGCGGTGGACGCCGTCACACCGAGCAAGGATATGCTGCGTCGGATGGGGCGCGCCGAGTTTGTCCGCGCCGACATCCGAAACCCGTTCATCGCGAAGGTGATTCGAAACGGCGACGTCGACACCGTCGTGCACGCCGCCGCCGCGTCGTACGCGCCGAGGTCCGGCGGCAGAGCCGCCCTCAAGGAACTCAACGTGATGGGCGCGATGCAGTTGTTCGCCGCGTGTCAGAAGTCGCCGTCGGTGCGCCGCGTCGTGCTCAAGTCGACTTCAGAGGTATACGGGTCGAGCTCGCGTGACCCGGTGATGTTCACCGAGAACAGCAGCAGCAGGCGTCCTCCCGGTGAGGGTTTCGCGCGCGACTGCATCGACATCGAGGGCTACCTGCGCGGCCTGGGTAGGCGCAGGCCGGACATCGCGGTCACCATCCTGCGGCTGGCCAATATGATCGGGCCCGGCATGGACACCGCGCTGTCGCGCTATCTGGCGGGCCCACTGGTGCTTACCGTGGTCGGGCACGATGCGCGACTGCAGTTGCTGCACGAACAAGACGCTCTGGGCGCGCTGGAGCGGGCCACGGTGGCAGGCAGATCGGGCACGTTCAATGTGGGTGCCTCCGGCATCATCATGATGTCGCAGGCGATCCGTCGGTCTGGGCGGGTGCCCGTGCCGGTGCCGCGGTTCGGGATGACGGCGCTGGATTCCCTGCGACGTGCGACTCGCTACACTGAGATCAATCGTGAGCAGCTCGACTACTTGAGTTATGGCCGGGTGATGGACACCACGCGCATGAACGTCGACCTCGGATACACCACCAAGTGGACGACGCAGCAGGCTTTCGACGATTATGTTCGGGGACGGGGTCTGACGCCGATTATCGACCCGAACTGGGTACGCTCGCTGGAGGACCGTGCCGTGACTGCGGCGCATCGTTGGGGAAGCTAGAACACGCGAAACGATAGGTTGGGAGAAGGTACTGACGTGGCAGGTGAGCCCAAAGCGAAAGTGATTCCGCTGCATGCCAATCCAGGGCGTGCGGCGGCTGCTCGCCGGGCAAGTCAGCGCAACGAGGCCGCCAGGCGCCATCCGTCTCTGCTCTCCGAACCCGATACGCGCGCCTCGGCCGAACAGATCGCCGCCGTCGTCCGTGAGATCGACCAGCGACGCATCGCAGCAGGCGGGCCCGTGCCGGAGGACACGGCCCCGAACGAGCTGGCTCAGCGCATCGCATCCGTTGCTGATTTCGTCTGGAAGCGGATGACGGGCGATTACACGGTCGACGAATTCGGATTCGATCCCCATTTCAACGACAACATCGTATTGCCTTTGCTGAGAGGGCTTTTCTATTCGTGGTTCCGTGCCGAGGTCAGCGGAATCGAGAACCTGCCGGAAACCGGTCCCGCTTTGATCGTCGCCAATCATGCCGGGGTGCTTCCGATCGACGGACTGATGGCTGCTGTCGCAGTGCGCGACAACCATCCGAGCAACCGTGACCTTCGTCTGCTCGCCGCGGACCTGGTGTTCGATACGCCGTTGCTGAGCAACGTGGCCCGCAAAGCCGGCCACACGATGGCGTGCACCGCTGACGCGCACCGCCTCCTCGTCGGCGGCGAACTTACCGCGGTGTTCCCCGAGGGCTACAAGGGTCTGGGCAAGCGGTTCCAGGACCGTTACAAACTGCAGCGGTTCGGAAGGGGAGGCTTCGTCTCGGCCGCGCTGCGGACCAAAGCCCCCATTGTGCCGTGCTCGATCGTCGGCTCCGAAGAGATCTATCCGATGTTGACGGACGTCAAGCTGCTCGCGCGCGTCGCGGGTCTGCCGTATTTCCCTGTGACACCGCTGTTTCCGATCGCGGGGCCGCTCGGGCTCGTGCCCCTGCCGTCGAAGTGGCACATCGAATTCGGGACGCCCATCTCGACCGAAGACTACGACGACGCGGCCGCCGACGATCCGATGATCACGTTCGATCTGACCGACCAGGTGCGCGAGACCATTCAGCAGACGCTGTACCGGTTGCTCGCGAGCCGGCGAAACATGTTCTTGGGCTGAGGTCACGGCCGCCCTGTTGCCGCCGTTACGGGCAGCCCTTGACGAGAGTGAACTGGCACACGTCGGTATAGGCTTCGCGGAACAGTTCGGCGCAGCCGCTCAGGTACTTCACGTACCGGTCGTAGACCTCTTGGCCCTGCAAGGCCAGTGCCTCGTCCTTGCGGGCTTCCAGCGCGGCAGCCCAGATCTCCAGCGTGCGGGCATAGTGGAGTCGCAGCGGTTGCACCCGTTCGACGCGAAAACCGGCTTTGGTGGCGTGCTCCTTGACTTCCAGCGCCGACGGCAAGCGGCCGCCGGGGAAGATCTCGTCGATGATGAACTTGAAGAACTTCAGCTTGGTCATCGTGAGCGGCAACCCGCTCTTCTCGAATTCTCCTTTGCTTGGGGTGATGATCGTGTGCAGCATCAGCACGCCATCAGCCGGCAGCGCAGCAAACGCCATCTTGAAGAACGCGTCGTACCGGTCCTGGCCGAAGTGCTCGAATGCGCCGATCGACACGATGCGGTCGACGGGTGCGTTGAACTCCTCCCAGCCCTGCAGGCGAACTTCGGCGCTACGACCGGATGCTTTGACGACATCGGAGTTCGCCAGCTCCTTCTGCACGTGGGCGGCCTGGTTCTCGCTGAGCGTCAGACCGATGACGTTGACGTCATGCTTCTCGACCGCCCGAACCATGGTTGCTCCCCAGCCGCAACCAACATCGAGCAGCGTCATTCCTGGCTTGAGGTCACACTTGCCGAGCGACAGATCGATCTTCGCGTACTGGGCCTCTTCGAGCGTCATGTCGTCACGCTCGAAGTATGCGCAGCTGTAGGTCTGCGTCGGATCGAGGAACAGCCCGAAGAACTCGTCAGACAGATCGTAGTGGGTCTGAACGTCTTCGAAGTGCGGCGTCATGTTGGTGCTGGCGCCCGAGCGGTGAGTCATAGCCGCCGACCCTATAAGCCGGTCATCCGCGACGCAATTGCCGCGATCTGGGCGTCGCGTTCCGCATTGCTGGCCGTCTCGCCAATCATCGTGACCACAGTGGTCAGCACCGGCTGCCCGTCGGCGTCGGTGATCTCGCTGCGCAGCTCGGCGATGACGGTGCCGTGCGACTCCACCACCGAATCCAGGTACGCGTCGAAGTAGAGCCTGTCACCGGACACGATCGGGCGGTGAAACTTCATCCTCTGATCACGGTGGATGACGCGTGCCAGGTCGAAACCGATATCGAAATTCTTGAACAGGTCGAGCTGAACCCGGCGCCCCGCGACCGCGATGAAGGTGAGAGATGCCACAACGCCGGGATGGCCCGCGGCGACGGCGGCGTCGGCGTCGTGGTGGAAGGGGTGGTCGTCCATGGATGCAGCCGCGAACTCGCGCACCTTCTCCCGCCCCACCTCGAAAAAGTCCGGGTACCGGTAGTGGGTGCCGATGATCTCCCCGGCGACGATTGGCATTGCTGGCTCCGTCTTCGGTGCTTGGTCACGCTTAGCGCCCGCGAGCCTATCAGTAGGCTCGTCGGCGGCCGGTGTCGCGCCAGCTGCAGGTCAGGAGCCGTCGTGGCGCCGCGAAACCACCGCCGCCAGCGCCCCGCCCGCGGCGCCGAGCAGCAGCGCGGACGGCACACCGATGCGGGCAGCTTTGCGTGCTGTGCGGAAGTCGCGGATCTCCCAGCCGCGCTCGCGGGCCAGGTCGCGCAGGTCGGCGTCGGGGTTGATGGCGACGGCGGTACCGACCAGCGACAGCATCGGCACGTCGTTGAAGCTGTCGGAGTACGCCGTGCACCTGCGCAGGTTGAGACCCTCGCGGATAGCGAGCGCGCGGACTGCGTGCGCTTTGCCCACCCCGTGCAGGATGTCGCCCACCAGGCGCCCGGTGAACACTCCATCCACCGATTCGGCCACCGTGCCCAGCGCCCCGGTGAGGCCCAGTTTCGTGGCGATCGTGTTGGCCAGCTCGTAGGGCGTCGCGGTGACGAGCCACACCTGCTGGCCGGCGTCGAGATGCATCTGCGCCAGCGCGCGGGTACCCGGCCAGATCTTGTCGGCGATGACCTCTTCGAAGATCTCCTCGCCGAGCGCTTCCAGTTCGGCCGTCGGCCGTCCCTCCACGAACGCCAGCGCCTTGCTGCGGCCCGCGGCCACGTCGTCGCTGTTCTCGCGGCCGGTGAGCTGAAATTTCGTCTGCGCGTAGACGAAGCCGAGCACGTCGCGGTAAGTGAAGTACTTCCGGGCAGCCAGGCCGCGCCCGAAATGCACCAGCGAAGAGCCGTGCACGAGGGTGTTGTCGACGTCGAAGAACGCCGCGGCCGTCAGATCGGCGGGCGCAGCCTGCGCTCGGTGGCCATCGTCGTTCAGCCGGTCGAACGCCAGGTCGGCACTCGCGTTGCCCGCCAGCTCCTCGGGGCCCGTAGGAGTCACGGTGATCACCCTAGGCCAGGTGCCACACTGGACGGGTGACGCATGAATATCCCCCGTCGCTTCGCTCGCCCCGAGCCGACTTTCCCCCAATGCCTCGCTTGCCCCGGCCTGCACAGGTGACGTTATTGACGCGGGCCGGTTGCACGGTGTGTGAACGCCTGCGGTCCCGGTTGGCGGAGCTCTCCGACGAACTTGGGTTCGAGCTCGTCAGCACCGACGTCGACGCCGCCGCGGCCGACGGAGCGCCCGCTTTGCGCGCCGAGTTCGGCGACCGCTTGCCGGTCGTATTGCTCGACGGTGACGAACACAGTTACTGGGAGCTCGACGAGCCGCGACTGCGCGCCGACCTGGCAGGCCGGTGAACAGATCGACGGCCAAAGCTTCGCCGGGCGCGAAATTTGGTCGCTGCACTGGTAAACGATTAACGTGGCCTGGATCCCGCTACCGGGACAGCCATGTCGCATCATCCTTCTCGCACACAGCGCAAGTAGAGGAGCAGGCCGGGTGATTCAGCCGTGAGCGTGCTGCTTTTCGGGGTCTCGCATCGCAGTGCGCCGGTCTCTGTGCTGGAACAGCTCAGTACCGACGAGCCCGAGCAGGCCAAGATCGTCGACCAGATTCTGCAGTCGTCGCTCGTCACCGAAGCGATGGTGCTGTCGACCTGCAACCGCGTCGAGGTCTACGCGGTAGTGGATGCGTTCCACGGAGGCCTCTCCGTGATCGGTCAGGTGCTCGCCGAGCATTCCGGTATGCCGATGGGTGATCTCACCAAGTACGCCTATGTCCGCTACAGCGAAGCCGCTGTCGAGCACCTGTTCGCCGTCGCCAGTGGGTTGGATTCGGCGGTCATCGGTGAACAACAGGTCCTCGGCCAGGTGCGGCGCTCCTACGCGGCGGCCGAGGCCAACAAGGCGGTCGGCCGCACCCTGCACGAACTGGCGCAGCGCGCGTTGTCGGTCGGCAAGCGGGTGCACTCGGAGACGGCCATCGACTCAGCAGGCGCCTCGGTGGTGTCGGTGGCATTGGGCATGGCCGATGCCCGGCTGCGCGGGTCCGGTGACGGCCTCGCGGGCAGCACGGCCGTCGTCGTGGGTGCGGGCGCCATGGGTGCCCTGACTGCAGCCCACCTGGTCCGGGCGGGCGTGGCCACCATCAAGGTGGTCAACCGCTCGGTGCCGCGCGCCGAACGCCTGGCGGCCAACCTCTCCGAGGCCGGAGTCATGGCCGAGGCGTTGACCTTCGACGACCTGAACAGCGCGCTGACCGGCGCCGATGTGATCGTCAGCTGCACCGGTGCCGTCCGCCCGGTGATCTCGCTGGCCGACGTACACCGCGCCCTGGCCGACGCGGGCAAGGGTGACGATGCACGGCAGCTGGTGATCTGCGATCTCGGCATGCCGCGTGACGTCGATCCCGCGGTGGCAGGACTGCCGGGTGTGTCGGTGGTGGACATCGACAGGATCCAGTGCGAACCCTCGGCCAAGGCGGCGGCCTCCGATGCCGATGCGGCCCGTGCCATCGTCGCCGCCGAAGTTGCCAACTACCTGGCCGGACAGCGGATGGCCGAGGTCACTCCCACGGTCACAGCGCTGCGCCAGCGCGCCGCCGACGTCGTCGAGTCGGAGTTGCTGCGATTGGACAACCGCCTGCCCGGCCTCGACGGAGCGCAACGCGACGAGGTCGCACGCACTGTGCGCCGGGTGGTCGACAAGCTGCTGCACGCACCGACGGTGCGGGTTAAGCAACTGGCCAGTGCGCCGGGCGGCGACAGCTACGCCGAAGCCCTGCGCGAACTTTTCGAGCTCGATCCCAATGCCGTTGACGCCGTCGCGACCGCTGGTGAATTGCCAACAGTGGCAACTGACTTCGATTCCCCCGAGTAACGCTTGACGCACGCGATGCAGTCGCCGATCCGAATCGGCACCCGGGGCAGCCTGCTGGCAACCACCCAGGCCGGCCTCATCAAGGACGCGCTGACCAAGCGCGGGCACGATGCCGAACTGGTGATCATCACCACCGACGGCGACCGTTCGTCAGCCCCGATCGCCGAGATCGGCATCGGTGTGTTCACCACGGCGCTGCGGGACGCCATGGCCGATCACACGGTCGACATGGCGGTGCACTCGTACAAGGATTTGCCGACGGCGCAGGACCCACGGTTCGTGATCGCCGCGACCCCGCCTCGTGCCGACGCAAGGGATGCTCTGGTGGCGCGCGATGGCCTGGTACTTGGGGAATTGCCGGTGGGTTCGGTGCTCGGGACGTCGTCGCCGCGGCGGGCGGCGCAGCTTAGAGCATTGGGTCTGGGTTTGGAAATCCGCCCCCTACGAGGCAACCTAGATACCAGGTTGAGCAGGGTGAGCAACGGTGATCTCGACGGCGTCGTCGTGGCCAGGGCGGGTCTAGCCCGTCTGGGTCGTCTCGGCGATGTCACAGAGACGCTGGAGCCGGTGCAGATGTTGCCAGCGCCGGCCCAGGGTGCGCTCGCGGTCGAGTGCCGCAGCGACGACACCGCGCTCGCGACGCTGCTGTCGGAGTTGGACGACCCCGACACGCGCGCCGCGGTCACCGCAGAGCGTGCCCTGCTCGCCGAACTGGAAGCGGGGTGTTCCGCACCGGTAGGCGCGATCGCTGAGGTGGTCGAGTCGATCGATGAGGAAGGCAATCTCTTCGTGGAACTGTCGCTGCGTGGCTGCGTGGCGACGCTGGATGGATCCGACGTGATCCGCGCGTCCGGCATCGGCACTCCCGGTCGGGCTCGAGAGCTTGGACTCTCGGTGGCCGCCGAGCTGTTCGATCTGGGCGCGCGCGAGCTGATGGCCGCGCAATGACTGCGGGGCGTGACGGGAGTGGCGATGACGCGAGGGCGTAAGGCAAAGCCGGGCCGCATCATGTTCGTGGGTGCGGGACCAGGCGATCCCGATCTGCTGACTGGGCGGGCCCGGGCGGTGCTGACGTCGGCGGCGCTGGTGTTCACCGACCCCGACGTGCCCGATCGGGTGCTGGCGTTGGTGGGCAACGACCTGCCCCCGGTGGTCGGGCCGGTGCCCGACACTGGCGCGGCAACCCAGACCGATGCCGGCGGCAAGGCCGCGGAATCCGTGCTTCCCGGCGGTCCCGAGGTCCGGCCCGCGCTCGGCGATCCCGCCCAGGTGGCCAAGACCCTGGCGAACGAAGCGCGCAACGGCCATGACGTGGTCCGCCTCGTCGCGGGCGACCCGCTGTCCGTCGACGCGGTGATCACCGAGGTCAACGCGATCGCACGCACGCAGCTGCAGTTCGAGATCGTGCCAGGGTTGCCCGCGACCACCGCGGTACCCACCTACGCGGGTCTGCCGCTCGGCTCGTCGCACACCGTCGCCGACGTGCGCGGAGACGTCGACTGGGCCGCCTTGGTGGCTGCGCCCGGCCCGCTGATCCTGCACGCCACGCCGTCACACCTGGCCGACGCTGCCCGCACGCTGATCGAATACGGCTTGGACGGCACCACCCCGTGCGTCGTCACCGCGCAAGGGACCACCTGCGGACAGCGCTCCGTCGAGGCGACGCTGACCTCACTCACCGACCGCGCCGCCATCGGCGGCACCGATCCGGCGGGCCCCATGACCGGTTCGCTGGTCGTGACCATCGGTCGTACGGTGGCCAACCGGACCAAGCTGAACTGGTGGGAGAGCCGGGCTCTGTACGGCTGGACCGTGCTGGTACCGCGCACCAAGGATCAGGCAGGCGAGATGAGCGATCGCCTGGTCGGCCACGGTGCGCTTCCCATCGAGGTGCCTACGATCGCCGTCGAGCCGCCGCGCAGTCCCGCTCAGATGGAACGCGCCGTCAAGGGCCTGGTGGACGGGCGCTACCAGTGGGTGGTTTTCACGTCCACCAACGCGGTTCGCGCGGTGTGGGAGAAGTTCAACGAGTTCGGCCTGGACGCCCGGGCGTTCTCCGGCGTCAAGATCGCGTGCGTCGGACAGGCCACCGCCGACCGGGTGCGTGCCTTCGGCATCACCCCGGAGCTGGTGCCCAGCGGCGAGCAGTCCTCGCTGGGTCTGCTGGACGAGTTCCCGCCGTACGACGACATCTTCGATCCGGTGAACCGGGTGCTGCTGCCGCGGGCCGATATCGCCACCGAGACGCTGGCCGAAGGGCTGCGCGAGCGGGGGTGGGAGATCGAGGACGTCACCGCCTACCGGACCGTCCGTGCGGCGCCGCCGCCCGCGTCCACCCGCGAGATGATCAAGTCGGGCGGATTCGACGCGGTGTGCTTCACGTCGAGCTCGACGGTACGCAACCTCGTCGGCATCGCAGGCAAGCCGCACACGCGCACCATCGTGGCGTGTATCGGACCCAAGACGGCCGAAACCGCCGCCGAGTTCGGGCTGCGCGTCGACGTGCAGCCGGAGACGGCGGCGATCGGGCCGCTGGTCGAGGCCCTTGCCGAGCACGCGGCACGGTTGCGCGCCGAGGGTGCGCTACCGCCTCCGCGTAAGAAGAGCCGTAGGCGATAAGCGAAGCGGAGTCTCTACGTGTCTTTTCCGAGACACCGGCCACGCAGGCTGCGGTCCACCGCGGCGATGCGTCGCCTCGTTGCCGAAACCTCACTGCAGCCGAGGCATCTCGTGCTGCCGATGTTCGTGGCCGACGGTTTGGCGGAGGCCCGGCCCATCGCTTCGATGCCCGGGGTGGTTCAGCACACCCGCGAATCGCTGCGACGCGCGGCCGCCGATGCCGTCGAAGCGGGCGTGGGTGGGCTGATGCTGTTCGGGGTGCCACGCGACGGCGATAAGGACGCGACCGGCTCGGTCGGCGTCGATCCGGACGGGATCCTCAACGTCGCGTTACGTGACCTGTCCTGCGACCTCGGCGACGCCACGGTGTTGATGGCCGACACGTGCCTCGACGAGTTCACCGACCACGGCCATTGCGGCATCGTCGACAGCCGCGGTCGCGTCGACAACGACGCCACCAATGACCAGTACGTAAGACTCGCTGTCGCGCAAGCGAATTCGGGTGCGCACGTCGTGGGTCCCAGCGGGATGATGGACGGCCAGGTGGCCGCCATCCGCGACGGTCTGGACGTCGCGGGGCACGACGACGTCGCCATCCTGGCCTACGCGGCGAAGTTCACTTCGGCGTTCTACGGCCCCTTCCGCGAAGCGGTCGCCTCCAGCCTCACCGGCGACCGGCGCACCTACCAGCAGGACAGCGGCAACGGCCGCGAGGCGATGCGCGAGATCGCTCTCGATATCGACGAGGGCGCCGACATGGTGATGGTGAAGCCTGCGATGGCCTACCTCGACGTCGTCGCCGCCGCGGCGCAGCTGTCTTCGGTGCCCGTGGCGGCCTACCAGGTGTCGGGGGAGTACGCGATGATCAGCGCCGCGGCCGCCAACGGGTGGATCGACGCAACGGCGGCCATCGTCGAATCTCTCACCGGTATCCGCCGTGCCGGCGCCGACATCGTGCTGACGTACTGGGCGGCGCAGGTTGCGGGATGGCTCTGCGATGGCTGAGTCGGGAACCGGGGCCGGACCCAAGGAACGTCCCGTGGACGTCGACACCGGCTTCTGGCTGTGGGTGACGGCGGTGCCGCTGCTGGTGATCGGTTACATCACGGATGTCGCGGTACAGCCCCGCCCCCCGGCGGCGGTGGTGGTGTACACGGTGACGGGTTTCGTCGTGGTTCTCATCATCGCCGTGGTCATCACGTTCATGCTGTTGATGCGGCAGGGCTACCGGTGGTGTCGCACCGTGCTGACCGGCGGCGGCGCCGCGGCCGTGGTGTTCGTCATCGTCAGTGTGTTCTCGGTGGATCGCCCACCCGTGCCCGCCGCGGTGTGCGCGTTCACCGGCATCGTGGGAGCGGTGTTGGTTGCCGGCGGCGGGTACCTGCTGCACCGCAAGGACGCGCATGCCTACTTCACCAGATGACCATCTGACCCGGGCATGGCGCTAGGCTGGCCGACCGTGACTACCCCCGTCCCGCGGCCCCGCATCGTCGACGCAGCGTTCTGGACCTGGCTCGTCGCGGCGGTGCTGTTGGTGGTCAGCGGACTGTCGGCACTGACTATCGGCGCTGACCAACTCCGCAAGTTCTTCACCCTCGCCGACGATCAGGTGTCGTCGCTGCTGTCGCTGAACCGCGGCATCGGCGTGCTGTGCGTCGTGGCGGGTCTCGCGATGGGGTGGCTGGCGGGCAAGGTGCGTACCGGCGAGCGCAGATTCCGACGCGCCTCCATCGCGCTGTCGGCGGTGACGGCGGTCATCCTGGCGGGCGTGGCGCGCCTGGTGCCCACCGTAGCGCTGCCGCTGGCATTGGTTGCTCTGGTGTTCGGCCTGATCTTCATCTGCCTGCCGAAGGCGCGCTCCTGGTTCTCTGAGGTCGAGCGAACCGCTGATGGCTAGCGACCCGGCTGATCCACTGGACGGTGCGACGCACGAGGGACCGGTAGCCCACGAGGCGGTGCTGTTCGCCGAATCGGGCGCGTCCTGGTTGTGGGTGCTTGCCGGCCCTGCCGCGGCGCTGTCGTTGATGGGCATCCAGCTGTCGATCGGCAATGGCATCCAGTGGGTCGTACCGCTGGCCTTCCTGGTGATGGTGTCGGGGCTAGTGGGGCTGCAGATCAAGGCCGCGCGGATTCACACGTCGGTCGAGTTGACGCGCCACTGGCTCCGGGCAGGCACCGAGACCCTCTTGATCAGCGAGATCGTCCGGGTGTACCCCATCCCGGAGAACACGTTGCGCTCTGGTCGCGACACCGAGGTATGGCAGTCGGCGCGCTCCCTCGGTGAGCTCGCGGGCGTGCCGCGGGGGCGCACCGGAATCGGGCTGACGTTGACCAACAGACGCACCGCGCAGGCGTGGGCGCGGCGGCATCGCTCGCTGCGCGCGGCGCTGACCGAACTGGTGGAGGAACAGGTGTGACGCGCCGAGGCCGCACCATCGCCGTGCTGACGCTGGCGGGCCTGGCCGCGGTCGGCTGCGTGGTCAGCTGGCTGCAGGTCCGCACACCGGTCGACGTTGCGCCGATCGCCGAAGGTCAGGCCCCGACCACGTCGATGGCCTACAGCGGGTCCTGGATCACCCTGGCGCTCTTCCTGGCTACCGTCGCCGGTGTATGCGTGGTGATCGGGGTGGCTCGGCTGCGGGACGGTCGACGGTAGCTTTACCGTACCAATACCCCCTAGGGGTACTATTACCGGTGTGACTATCACCGATCTCGATCTGCATGGCATGACATGCGCTTCCTGCGCGGCGCGGGTGGAACGCGGCCTCAACCAGCTCGACGGGGTGCGCGCGACGGTGAACTTCGCGGTCGAGCGCGCCCACGTCGAACACACCGCAACAGTGAGCTCCCACGACCTCATCGACGCTGTCGAGTCGACCGGGTACCAGGCGTCCGTCGTACCGGAGACGCCCGCGGTCGAGACCGAAACGCAGCACCGGGACGTACTGCTCACCCGGCTGATGGTCGCCGCGGTGCTCGCGCTCCCGGTCGTCGTGCTGTCGATGGTGATGGGATGGCAGTTCGCAGGCTGGCAGTGGGTGGCGTTGGCCCTTTCGACCCCGGTGGTGCTGTGGGGCGGCTACCCGTTCCACCGGGCCGCGGTGCGCAGCGCGCGCCACGGTGCGGCCACCATGGACACCCTCGTCTCGTTGGGCACACTGGCCGCCTACCTGTGGTCGACGGCCGCCCTCGCCCTCGGCCTGGGGCACGGCATGGGTCATGGCGAGGCCGACGTCTACTACGAGGTCGCCGCCGTGGTGACCGTGTTCCTGCTCGCCGGTCGATTCGCCGAGGCTCGCGCCAAAAGGTCGGCGGGTACCGCGCTGCGTGAGTTGGTGTCGCTGGGGGCCAAGGACGTTGCCGTCCTGCGTGACGGAGCCGAAATCCGCGTCCCGATCGCGCAGCTCCACGTGGGCGACGTCTTCGTGGTCCGGCCAGGGGAGCGGGTGGCCACCGACGGCGTCGTGGTCGACGGCGCCTCCGCGCTCGACACGGCAGCCATGACCGGCGAATCGGTGCCCGTCGACGTCTGCGGCGGCGCGGATGTGCTCGGCGGTGCGGTCAACGTCGACGGCCGACTTGTGGTGCGCGCCACCAAGGTCGGTGCGCAGACCCAGCTGGCCCGGATGGGACAACTGGTCACCGACGCCCAGAACGGCAAGGCGTCGATCCAGCGGCTGGCTGATCGGGTGTCGGCGGTGTTCGTCCCGGTGGTGCTCGTGATCGCGGCGACCACGCTGGCCGGGTGGCTGATCGCGGGCGGATCAGCTGCCTCCGCGTTCACTGCGGCCGTCGCGGTGCTCATCATCGCCTGCCCGTGCGCGCTCGGCCTCGCGACGCCGACCGCCATCCTGGTCGGTACCGGTCGTGGGGCGCAGCTGGGGATCCTGATCAAGGACCCCGCGGTCCTGGAGACCAGCACTGCCATCGACACCGTCGTGCTGGATAAGACGGGCACCGTGACGACGGGTGTGATGACCGTCTCCGGCGTCGAAGCAGCACCGGGCGAAAGCGCCGAGCACGTGCTGGCGATGGCTGCGGCCGTCGAAGGCGCGTCCGAGCATCCGGTGGCGCGGGCAATCGTTGCTGCCGCGCATGTCCGCGGAGTGGCCGTTGGTGCCGTGGCCGGATTCTCCAATCTTGCTGGTATCGGCGTCACCGGTGTGGTCGATGGCGTCGAGGTGTCGGTGACCAGACAGCGTTCACCGGCGGGCGTCGGCCTGCGGGTCCGTTCACCCCAAGCTGGCGGGCAGACCACCGCGGTGGTGGCGTGGGGCGGGCAGGATCGCGGTGTCATCAAGCTGGCCGACGAGGTGAAATCCACCAGTGCAGAGGCGATTTCAGAGCTTCGTGCGATGGGTCTGACGCCGGTGCTGCTTACCGGGGACTCCGCCACCGTGGCCGCCACAGTCGCCGCCGCGGTCGGCATCGAGCCAGGCAACGTGCTGGCGGGGGTGCTGCCCACCGGCAAGTCCGACGAGATCGCGCGCCTACAGGCGGCTGGGCACCGGGTGGCGATGGTGGGCGACGGCGTCAACGACTCTCCCGCGTTGGCGATGGCGGACATCGGCATGGCGATGGGCACCGGCACCGATGCGGCGATGGAAGCAGGCGATCTGACGCTGGTGCGCGGCGACCTGCGGACCGTGCCCACCGCGCTGCGCTTGTCCCGGGCCACGTTGCGCACCATCAAGGTCAACCTGTTCTGGGCCTTCGCATACAACGTGGCCGCTATCCCGTTGGCCGCTCTCGGCCTGCTGAACCCGATGATCGCGGGCGCGGCGATGGCCGCGTCGTCGGTGCTGGTGGTCGTCAACAGCCTGCGCTTGCGTCGCTTCGCGTGAGAGCGGGTGGCGGCGGGCACGGGGGCACTGTTGGGGTGGCGGGCCGCTGAGTCCGTCGTCCGACGTGCTCGACCAGCGACCACATGGGCACCCGCCCCGACAGCGGTGTCACCACCCGATCGACGAACCGGCGGTTGAACCGCGCCATCCATTGCGGTGCCTGCATGCAAGCAATCACACTCGTGGTCGTGGCCTACCTCAAGCCCCCGTGGTTCACCGCCGTCGTATTCAACAAGATCGCGATGGCGGCAGGGATCTCCGGCAGCGAGACGGGATCGGTTAGCTACCGCGCCGCCGAAGTGCCCGTCCACCAGCGTGAACCCGTCCTCGAGGCCTACCGGGCAAAGGCAGGGATAACGGTCGAGGGCTATTTCCGCAAGCTGCCCGCCGCCGCCGACCATCCGGTGTTCACGCTGACGCCCGTGTAATCGACTACACCCTGTAGTCGACACCTTCCCGGGAACTGGGACACTGGGGGCCATGAGCAGTGCCGCCCCCACCACCGCAGCGAATACGGCCACCTCCGCCGCGCTGTTCGCCGACGCGTGCACCAAGATCCCTGGCGGGGTCAACTCCCCGGTACGTGCCTTCAACTCCGTCGGGGGCACGCCGCGGTTCATCACCTCGGGCCGCGGCTGCTGGCTCACCGACGCCGACGGCAACTGCTACGTCGACCTGGTGTGTTCGTGGGGTCCGATGATCCTCGGGCACGCCCACCCCGCGGTGGTGCAGGCGGTCACCGAAGCCGCCGCGCACGGGCTGTCCTTCGGTGCGCCCACGCCTTCCGAGTCGCAGCTGGCCGAGGAGATCATCGCGCGCGTCGGCCCGGTCGAGCGGATCCGCCTGGTCAACTCGGGCACCGAGGCCACCATGAGCGCAGTCAGGCTGGCCCGCGGCTTCACCGGCCGACCCAAGATCGTGAAGTTCTCCGGCTGCTATCACGGCCACGTCGACTCCCTGCTCGCCGAAGCGGGCTCGGGGGTCGCGACGCTGGGCCTGCCCAGTTCACCCGGAGTCACCGGAGCCACCGCGGCCGACACCATCGTGTTGCCCTACAACGACATCGACGCGGTCGAGCAGGCTTTCGCGGAGTTCGGCGATCAGATCGCAGGCGTCATCACCGAAGCCAGCCCCGGCAACATGGGTACGGTCCCGCCGCTACCCGGCTACAACGCCGCCCTGCGACGGGTCACGGCCGCCCACGGGGCGCTGCTGATTCTCGATGAGGTGATGACCGGCTTCCGGGTCAGTCCCGCAGGCTGGTACGGCGTGGAACCCGTGCCTGCAGACCTGTTCACGTTCGGCAAGGTAATGAGCGGGGGGCTGCCCGCGGCGGCCTTCGGTGGCCGGGTAGATGTGATGGAGCGGCTCGCGCCACTGGGTCCCGTGTACCAGGCCGGGACACTGTCGGGTAACCCGATCGCGATGGCGGCGGGACTTGCCACCTTGCGCACCGCCACCGACGAGGTGTACGCCACGCTCGACGCCAACGCCGACCGGGTGTCCGCGATGATCGGTGCTGCACTGGTACAAGCCGGTGTGGCACATCAGATTCCACGAGCGGGCAACATGTTCAGCGTGTTCTTTGGCGACGCCGTCGTCACCGATTTCGCCTCCGCGCGCGACACCGAGACGTGGCGGTTCCCGGCGTTCTTCCACGCCCTGCTGGACCGTGGCGTCTACCCGCCGCCCAGCGCATACGAAACCTGGTTCGTCTCGGCGGCTTTGGATGATGCGGCGTTCGAGCGCATCGCTGACGCGCTGCCCGCCGCCGCGCGGGCGGCCGCTGCTGTCCCAGAGCCCGCATGACCCGCACCACGGTGCATGTGATGCGTCACGGCGAGGTGCACAACCCGGACAAGGTGCTCTACGGCAGGCTGCCCGATTTCCACCTGTCCGACCGTGGACGTCTGCAGGCCCTGGCTGCCGCGGACTGGCTGGCACACAACGACATCGTGTACGTCGTCGCGTCACCGCTGGAGCGTGCGCAGGAGACGGCGAGCCCCATCGCCGAGGCCCATCAACTGCAGATCGACACCGACCCCGAGCTCATCGAGTCGTGGAACACCTTCGAGGGCGAGCGGGTCGCGCCGGGTGACGGTGCGTTGCGTGATCCCCGCAACTGGCCGAAGTTGCGCAATCCGCGAACACCCTCGTGGGGCGAGCCGTACGAACAGGTCGCGACGCGGATGACGGCCGCGCTGCACCGGGCTAGGCGGCTGGCAGCCGGCCACGAGGCGGTATGCGTCAGCCACCAGCTGCCGGTGGAGACACTGCGGCGCACCATGACCGGACGGAAGCTGGCTCATCTCCCGCTGCCGCACAGCAGGCTGTGCAACCTGGCGTCGGTCACGTCGTTCACCTTCGACGACGACCGCCTGATCCGGTGGGGCTATGCGGAGCCCTGCGGGCTGTAACGAATGCGGCGGCTGGTGATGCGCGGGTGGGTGCTCGCCGTAGTGGTGCTGACGGCTGCGCTCACCTCGTGCTCCACCGGCGACGACGCCGTCGCCCAAGGCGGCACGTTCGAGTTCGTGGCACCGGGCGGGCAGACCGACATCTTCTACGATCCGCCCGAGAGCAGGGGTACGCCGGGCCCGCTGTCCGGGCCGGACCTCCTGGACCCCGATACGACGATCAGCCTGGACGATTTTGTGGGCCAGGTGGTAGTGATCAACGTCTGGGGGCAGTGGTGTGCGCCGTGTCGCACCGAGATCACCGAACTCGAAGCGGTGTACGACGCCACCCGCGCCGACGGCGTGGCGTTCCTCGGCATCGACGTCCGCGACAACAACCGCCAGGCCGCCGTCGACTTCGTCACCGACCGCACGGTGACCTATCCGTCGATTTATGACCCGTCGATGCGCACGATGATCGCGTTCGGCGGCCGCTATCCCACCACGGTGATCCCGTCGACGCTGGTGCTGGACCGCCGGCACCGGGTGGCGGCGGTGTTCCTGCGCGGTCTGCTGGCCGACGACCTGCTGCCAGTGGTGCACCGGGTGGCGGCCGAGCCGGAGCCGCAGGCGTGAGCGGCCTCGGCGAGCTCGCGGCCACCGGCCCGCTGCTGTTCGCGCTCGGGTTGTGTGTGTTGGCTGGGCTGGTGTCGTTCGCGTCGCCGTGTGTGGTGCCGTTGGTGCCTGGTTACCTGTCGTACCTGGCGGCGGTCGTCGGCGTCGACGGCAGCGAAGATCCCGCGGGCGCGCTCGTACTGCGGCGTAAAGCCCGCTGGCGCGTCGCCGCGTCAGCGGGGTTGTTTGTGGCCGGGTTCACGGCGGTGTTCCTGCTTGGCACTGTGGCGGTGCTGGGGATGACGACGTCGCTGATCACCAATCAGCTTCTGCTGCAACGGATCGGCGGAGTTGTCACGATCGTGATGGGCTTGGTGTTCATCGGTCTGATCCCGGCGCTGCAGCGCGAGGCAAGATTCACCCCGCGACTGCTGACCTCTCTGGCGGGCGCGCCGCTGCTGGGAGCGGTGTTCGCGCTGGGCTGGACGCCGTGCCTTGGCCCGACGTTGACCGGCGTCATCGCCGTGGCCTCGGCCACCGACGACGCCACGGTGGCCCGCGGGGTGGCATTGGTGATCGCCTACTGCATGGGACTGGGAATCCCGTTCGTGGCGTTGGCCTTCGGCTCGGCGTGGGCGGTGACTGGTCTGGGTTGGTTGCGCAGACACAGCCGCACCATTCAACTCGTCGGCGGCATTCTGCTCATCCTGGTGGGCACCGCCCTGGTGACCGGGCTGTGGAACGACTTCGTCTCGTGGGTGCGCGACGCCTTCGTCACCGATGTGAGTCTGCCGATCTGATGCGCAGAGTCCTTGCCTACGTTCGCAATACCTGGCGCACGCTGACGTCGATGGGCACCGCGCTGGTCCTGCTCTTCCTGCTGGCGGTGGCGGCCATCCCCGGCGCCCTGCTGCCGCAACGCAGCCTCAACGAGGCCAAGGTGGCCGAGTATCTTGCGGTACACCCCACCATCGGGCAGTGGCTGGACCGGCTGCAGGCGTTCGACGTGTTCTCCAGCTTCTGGTTCACCGCGATCTACGTGTTGCTGTTCGTGTCGCTGGTCGGTTGCCTTACCCCCAGGATGATCGATCACGCGATGACCCTGCGCGCGGTACCGGTGCCCGCACCACGCAATCTCGCGCGCCTGCCCAAGCATGCGTCCGCCGAGACACGCGGCGACCCCGAGGGACTGGCGAACGACGTGCGGCAGAGACTGCGGGGCTGGCGCACCGAAGTGCGTACCGTCAGCGAACAGACCGAGGTGTCCGCCGAAAAGGGCTACTTGCGCGAGTTCGGCAATCTGGCGTTCCACTTCTCGCTGCTCGGCCTGCTGGTGGCGATCGCCTTCGGCAAGCTGTTCGGCTACGAGGGCAACGTGATCGTCATCGCGGACGGCGGGCCAGGGTTCTGCTCGGCCTCGCCCGCGGCCTTCGACTCCTTCCGGGCGGGCAACACCGTCGACGGCACCTCGTTGTATCCGATCTGTATGCGCGTCAACGATTTCCGTGCCGACTACCTGCCGTCCGGGCAGGCCGTGTCGTTCGCCTCGAACATCGACTATCAGGCGGGCGACGATCTGGTCACCGGTACCTGGCAGCCTTACGAGCTGCGGGTCAACCATCCGCTGCGGATCGGCGGCGACCGGATCTACCTGCAGGGTCACGGCTATGCGCCGACGTTCACGGTGACGTTTCCCGACGGCCAGACCCGAACCGACACGGTGCAGTGGCGGCCCGACGATTCGCTGACGCTGATGTCGTCGGGCGTGATGCGGTTCGATCCGCCCGCGGGCAGCTATCCCGACCCCGACGAGCGCCGCCGACACCAGATCGCCATCCAGGGCATCTTCGCACCCACGCAGCGGCTCGAAGGTGCGCTGATGTCGTCCAGTTTCCCCGCCCCGAACGATCCCGGCGTCGCCGTCGATGTCTACCAGGGCGACGTCGGCCTGGACAGCGGTAGACCGCAGTCCCTGTTCAGCCTCGATACCCGTTTGATCGAGCAGGGCCGACTGAACAGGGTGGCTAGGGTCAACCTGAGCTTGGGACAGAGCACCACCCTCGACGACGGGACGATCGTGACGTTCGACGGCGCGAAGCCATTCGTCAACGTGCAGGTGTCCCACGATCCCGGCCAGGTGTGGGTGCTGGTTTTCGCGTTGACGATGATGGGCGGTCTGCTCGTGTCACTGGTGGTGCGGCGGCGCAGGATCTGGGTGCGGATCACGCCGTACACCGATTCGCCGGGTACGGTAAACGTCGAGCTGGGCGGGCTCGCGCGCACCGATAACTCGGGTTGGGGCGACGAGTTCGAGAGGCTGTGCGAACGGCTGCTGGCCGGATTGGGTGACGAGATGACGTCGGCGAAAGCTGCGGTGAAATGAACACGATGAACATCGACCTCGGGCTGGCACGGTACTCCGACTGGGCGTTCACGTCGTCGGTGCTGGTGCTGCTGGTGGCCCTGCTGTTGCTGGCTGTCGAGCTGGCCTATCAGCGCAGCAGGGAGGTCTCCGAGCGCGAGCTGGTCGCCGCGGTGGCGGTCAAGGCCGACAGCGACCGTCCCGGTGTGGTGGCCCAGGCCCCCGCCCGCCCGTTCGACGAGCGCATCGGTCGAGCGGGGCTGGCTCTGGTCTACCTCGGTATCGCGATGCTGCTGGCGTGCATCGTGCTGCGGGGCGTGGCCACCTCGCGGGTGCCGTGGGGCAACATGTACGAATTCATCAACCTCACCGCCTGCTGTGGCCTGGTGGCCGCCGCGGTGATGTTGCGTAAGCCGCCGTACCGGCCACTGTGGGTATTCGTCCTGCTTCCGGTGCTGATCCTGTTGACGGTGTCGGGGCGGTGGCTCTACACCAACGCGGCGCCCGTTATGCCTGCGTTGCAGTCCTACTGGCTGCCCATTCACGTGTCGGTGGTCAGCCTGGGCTCCGGAGTGTTCCTCGTCGCCGGTGTGGCCAGCCTGTTGTTCCTGGTCAAGATGTCGAAGTGGGGCATCTCAGCAGGCGACGGAACAGCTGACGGTGCCCTCGCGCGGATTGTCGCGCGGCTGCCGGATGCTCAGACCCTGGACCGAATCGCCTACCGGACAACGATTTTCGCGTTCCCGGTGTTCGGTTTTGGGGTGATCTTCGGGGCCATCTGGGCTGAGGAGGCCTGGGGCAGGTACTGGGGCTGGGACCCGAAGGAAACCGTCTCGTTCATCGCGTGGGTGCTTTACGCGGCCTATCTGCACGCCAGGTCGACGGCGGGCTGGCGCGACAAGAAAGCCGCATGGAGCAACGTGGCGGGCTTCGTGGCCATGGTGTTCAACCTGTTCTTCATCAACCTCGTGACGGTCGGGTTGCACTCGTACGCGGGGGTGGGCTGACGCAAGGGGGCGATGGGGAAACGAGCGGCCGGTGCTGC
>JBPPMS010000186.1:0-36203 GCA_051306175.1 Mycobacterium sp.
GAGCGCCAACAACCGCCGCCGCCCCCGCTCCACCCCATCGAGGACCTCCGAACACGACGCCACATCCTCGACCACCCAATCGGCGGCCTCCAGCAGGTCCATGGCCCGACCCACCCAGGCCAACCCCTCCACCACCCGATCCGAACGCATGTTCGAACACTAACCCCGCACCGCGGCACCCCAACAGACCAAAAACCGATCGGCCGCCCAATCTGTGGACAAAACACAAACTGTGGACAACGCCGAATCGGACTAGCACTAACCGCGGTGTTGCGCACCCAGAACATGTGCGGTTCGTCGGCGAATTGCATTGCCACGGCGCGTCCTTGGGCCCGACCCGCTCCACGACGCCTGCACTACTGTCGAGTTCCAGGGCTGCACCCGGAGTCGCTGCAGCCGAGACGTCGAGAATCTGGCGAGACGGATCGCGAAGTTCACGGCGCAGGTCCAGACAGTTACGGCCGCCGGCTCAGGCTGGACAGTGTCCAACACAAACTCACCCCGCGGGAGCGCGCAACAACAAGCGGGCCGTCTTGTCCAGCAGGCTCGAAATCCGTTGATACGAAACGTGGCCCATACCTGCCTGGACAAGCGCGCCCGCGTAGAGCAACTCCAGCGACTCCAACACATCGAGGTCGCCATCGGGGCCCAGCGCCGCTGACAGGCGCTCGTGGATCTCGGCACCGATGCACAACCTCAAGTGCTCGACGTCCGGGTCCTTGCCCAGCAGTGCGCCGGTAACCGCGGCTGCCAACTCGGGCTCGTCGGCCACAAGCAGGGAGATATGGCGAAGGACGGCGATGACGCGCGTCGCGGGATCGACGGAGTCGGTCAGCGGTGACGGTGTCGAGAGCAGTCGGCGCCAAAAGATCTCTGCGACCAGATGCTCTTTCGACGAAAAATAGGTGTAGGCGGTGGCGGCGCCAACGCCGGCTTCGGCCGCTACCATTCGAATCGTCATCCTGGCGAAGCCTTCTCGGCTGAGAAGCTCGACCGCGGAACGTCCGAGGCGGTCAACAGTGTCCGCCTGTTTAGCGGTAAGACGGCGCCGGGTCGACTCCCGAGCTACCAGATCGGACACGTGTCCGGACGCTACTACACGGCCTGTGGGCCAGCAAGCATGCGCGCTGGCCAATGGCGCCGCGGAGACGCTAGGTTCAGCTCATGCCCCACATCGATTCGACACTGGACGCGCAAACCGAGCGGCTCTTCACCCTCGCCGAGGGCGTCGTCGGTTTCATGCCTGCCGACGAGGGGCGCGCGCTCTACGACGCCGCGGTGGAGTTCCTCGGTGACGGCATCGGCGTCGAGATCGGAACCTACTGCGGGAAGTCGACGGTACTCCTCGGTGCTGCTGCCCAGCGCGGGGGTGGAGTGCTCTACACGGTGGACCACCACCACGGATCCGAGGAGCATCAGGTCGGCTGGGAGTACCACGACACATCGATGGTCGATTCACATACCGGCCTGTTCGACACGCTGCCGACCCTCCGTCACACGCTCGACGCCGCCGATCTGGGCGACCACGTCGTAGCCGTGGTCGGCAGGTCTCCTGTGGTGGCACGTGGCTGGCGCACCCCACTGCAGTTCCTCTTCATCGACGGTGGGCACACCGAAGCGGCGGCGCACCACGACTTCGAGGACTGGGCGAAATGGGTGAGCGTCGGTAGCGGACTGGTGATCCACGACGTCTTCCCCAACCCCGCTGACGGGGGACAAGCGCCCTACCAGATCTATTGCCGTGCATTGGAAAACGGCTTCGAAGAAGTCTCGGTGACCAACACGCTCCGGGTGCTGCGACGCACGTCTGGCACGCCCGGAGACGCGCTCTCTAGCGGTCTCCGCTGAAGACGCACTCGCAGTCGTAATTGCCCTGCAAGCCGGTCGGAAGGTCGTCGGCACGGAAGATCCCGTTGCCAGGGGTCGTCCGTGACAGTGCGTCCGCGGCCAGCACCATTGCGGCACCGGTCCACGTGGTGCGCTCCACCGGCCACCGCTTTCCGTCGAGGAAAACCAGCCCGGTCCAATAGGATCCGTCGAGTTCTCGCAGATGCTGCATAGCTGAGAACTGCTGCAGCGCTTGCTCGCGCTGGCCGATAGCGTCCAGCGACAGCACCAGTTCGCACGTCTCGGCGCCAGTCACCCAGGGTCGGTCGTCGACGCACCGGATACCAAGCCCGTCGACCACGAAATTGCTCCAACGGTCGGCGATCCTCGCGTCCGCAGCGTCGCCGCGCAGGGCGCCGCCGAGGATCGGGTAGTACCAGTCCATGGAATGGTGTGGCTTCTCGGTGAACGAATCGGGATGGGCGGCGATGGCGTGGCCGAGCCTGCCCAGCGCCACCTCCCATTCGGGTTGCGGCTCGTCGAGGTAGTTGGCCAGCGCCAGGGCGCATCGGATGCTGTGGAAGATGCTGGCGCAGCCCGTCAGCAGCGCTTCTTCCATGCGGCCGGATGGACTTGCGGCCCAGACTATCTCGCCGCCGCTGAGCTGCAGCTCGAGGACAAACTCGATCGCGGAGTACACCGTGGGCCACATCGACCGAGCGAAGCGACGGTCCTTGGTGATCAGCGCGTGGTGCCACACGCCGGTCGCGATGTAGGCGCAGAAGTTGCTGTCGCTGTTGGCGTCTTCGACGACGCCGTTGCGCAACTGGATGGGCCAGGTGCCATCGGCGCGTTGGTGGGTCCGACTCCATTCGAACGCCGCCCGTGCGGGCTCGATCAATCCTGCCGTCGTGAGTGCCATCGCGCCTTCGATGTGATCCCACGGATCGGTGTGGCCACCGGCCGACCACGGGATGGCGCCGGAACTCTCCTGCGTGTCGGCGATTGATTGTCCGGTCTGGACACACTGCTGCCGGGTGAGCACACCGGGCACGCCCGGCGCCTCAAACCGAGGCACTGCCACCTGCCGGTTTGAAGAAGTAGTGCGCAACGCTCTTACCGATGACGGGATTGAGCACCGCTTCGGCCGTCCGCGTCAGCCTGGGTGCCTCCATCATGTCCCACACCAGCAACTTGTGGTAGGCGCCAACGGCGAAGTGAGCGGGTTTATCCACTCCCACTGCGCATTTCAGCCACCAGAACGGTGAATGCAACGCGTGCGCGTGATGGCTATGGGTGTACCGCATGCCGCGCGCAGTGATCTTGTCGCGCAGCTCGTTGGCCTTGTAGATGCGGATGTGGCCGCCCTCGTTGGCGTGATACTCGTCGGACAGCACCCAGCACACCTTTTCGGGCAGCCAGCGTGGGACGGTAACCGCAAGCGCTCCTGCGGGTTTGAGGATTCGCACCAACTCGGCGATGGCCGCGTCGTCTTCCGGGACGTGCTCCAGGATCTCCGAGGCGATGACGACGTCGAAGGATGCATCCGGATACGGCAGCGCGAGCGCGTTCCCTTCGACTGTCTGGGCACGGGCTGATTCGGGAACATTCCCTGACTCACCCATGGCCTTGAGCATGACGCTGACGTTGTCGAGCTCTTCGGCGTCCAGGTCGAACGCGATGACGTCGGCGCCCCGCCGGAACGCCTCGAAACTATGCCTACCCGAGCCGCAGCCGACGTCGATGACCTTGGTGCCGGGCCCGACGCCCAGCCTGTCGAAGTCGACGGTCAGCATGCGCCGAGTCCTCCCGTTGCCTTGGCCGCATTGGACTTGCGGGCGATGGCTTGTTCGTAGACGTCCACCGTCTGTGCGGCGACGGATTCCCAGCTGTACACGTCGAGGGCGCGACACCTACCTGCCGCGCCCATGCTGTGTCTGCGCTCGGGAGAGTCGAGTAGCTCGCCCAGGACGTGGTGCAGTTCGTCGACATCGCCCGGCGTGACCAGATTGGCGCACTGCCCTTCGGGTCCGAGCACCTCGGGGAGCGCGCCCGCCCTGCTGGCAACGATCGGCGTCCCGCACGACATCGCCTCTACGGCGGGCAGCGAAAAACCTTCGTAAAGCGAAGGGATACAAGAGACTTCGGCAGACGCCAGCAACTCCGCCAACTCCTGGTCGGAGATACCGCTGGAAACGCGCACGATATCGGAGATGCCGAGCTCGGCGATCAGCTTCTCGGTGGGGCCGTTGGGTTCCAGCTTCGCGACCAGCTGCAGTTCGACGTTACGTTCGGTGCGCAGCTTGGCGACAGCGGCCAGCAGGTGACCCACGCCCTTGAGAGGGACGTCGGCACTGGCGATCGCGATGATGCGGCCGGGGACCCGCGCGCCGTTGGGCGGTGTGAAGAGGTCGGTGTCGACACCTAGCGGAACCACCCGCAACTGGTCGTGGCTGACACCGAAGTCCGCGGCGATGTCGTCGGCGGATGTCGACGAAACGGTCAGCAGGTCAGGGATGCTCTGAGCCACCCGCATCTGCATCTGCGCAAAGCCATACCACCTGTGCACCAGGGGTTTACGCCACCACCGCGCGGCCGCCAGGTCGAGAACCCTGTCGCGGGTGATGGGGTGGTGCACGGTGGCGACCACCGGCATTCCGTTGGCGGCGATCTTCAACAGCCCGGTACCGAGGCACTGATTGTCGTGGACCACGTCGAACTCGTCGCGGCGCTGGGCAAATAGCTCGGCCACGCGCAAGCTGAAGGTCCTCGGCTCGGGGAACCCCGCGGTCCACATCGTGGCGACCTCGAGAAGGTCGAACCGGTCCTTGATCTCGCTGGGCCGAGGGACCCGGAACGGATCGGGTTCGCGATACAGATCCAGGCTGGGCACCTTGCACAGCGAGACCCGTGGATCGAGCAGCTCGGGATAGGGCTGCCCGGAGAACACCTCAACCTCGTGTCCGAGCTCGACGAGCCCCTGGCTCAGGTAGCGGACGTAGACGCCCTGGCCTCCGCAGTGGGTCTTGCTCCGATACGAAAGCAGTGCAACACGCATACTCATACCGCTGCTGGGTCCGGCGTCGTCTCCGTACGACCCGAACAGGTGCGGGGAGGTCTCGTCGTCGTGGTTACCGCGGCAGCGAGCTGACTGGACATGTGTCTGGACTTTAGTTCGATCAGCTAGGTGGCGCAACGCGCCCGAACTCGACCAGGTCGGGGCGCAGCAATCTGACACGCGCCGATTCGAATGCTGACAACCGCCTGGATGCTGCAGGTGCCGCTGATCACCAGGCTCGGCTTCGCGTTCGCAGCGGCTACCGCCCGGGCAACCAGATGGTGCTCATCAAGCTCGAACGTGGCGCCGGTCGGATCACCTGCCCGTTGCGCGAGGGCGATGTGCGGTCTGCCTACGCAGACGCCGACCGCGAGTGTCCTAACCTGACCCGAGCGGCTGGTGGGCCACGCCCGGCAGTCACGCAGCTTGTCGAAGGACATCGCGCTGGCCATCGACCAGTCCGGTTCCATCACGGCGTCGATCGTGTGCTAGGGCGATCAACTACTGCCGCGCCTGCTTTCGAGCGCGAGCTCGCCGCCGAACTGGTGGCCGTGGGCGCGGCCGCGTTCGCGTGCACCCTCGACGCCTTTGCCGACCTGCTCGCGGTAGCCATAGGCAAAGGTGATGTCGCCCCGCGTAGGTGTCGGCCACCCAGCTGGATGAGCGCGGCAGACGTTGACAACGCACAGGTGGGTGTCAGGTGATGGTCAGGCCACCGTCGACGACGACGGTCTGGCCGGTGACGTATGCGCCCGCCGCCGACGACAGCCAGATGGCGGTGGCGGCGAGTTCGACCGGTTCGCCGTTGCGGCCCAACACGAGTCGCGGTGCCTGGTTTTCCAGGTAGCCGGGTTTGTACTGTTCGGTCATCTCGGTCTTGAAGAACCCGGGGGCGAGCCCGTTCACGCGGATCCCCTTGCGCGAGCCCCACTGCTGGGCGAGGTCGCGGGTCAAGCCGATAACCGCGGCCTTACTCGCGGCGTACGCGGCCTGCGGAAGTCCGGCGGTGGTGATGCCGAGAACGCTGGAGATGTTGACGATCGAGCTGCCTGGCTGCATCACCCGACCGCAGGCCTGCGCCATCCAGTACGACCCGTGGAGGTTGACGTCGACGACGCGGCGGAACTCCTCGGGCGTCTCCCGGGTGGCCGGTACGGCTGTTCCGACACCCGCGTTGTTGATCAGCACGTCCACCTGACCGAACTCGGCGACGGCGGCGTCGACCAGGCGCTGGCACTGATCGGGATCGGCGACGTCTGTGGTGACGGCGTGCGCCCGCCTGCCTGCGGCCTCCACCAGAGCCGCGGTGTCCTTCATCCGGTCCGCTCGTCGCGCCCCGAGCACCACATCTGCGCCCGCTTCTGCGAAGGCCTGCGCGAACGCAACGCCGAGGCCCGAAGACGCACCGGTCACGATGACGACCTTTTCGTCGAGTCGGAACAGATCGAGGATTCCCATGCCCAGGAACCTACCGGGTGGTTGGTCGGTTGGGCGGCGCGGCCTCATGGGGCCTCCTGGGGAGTGGCGAGGATGACGCCGTCGCGCAGGCGGATCAGGCGACGGGCTTTGCTACGGGTGACGAGGATGCCGACCGCCGCTACGAACCAGATCAGATACTGCACACACCACGCCAGCCGGAACGAGTCGAACGAATAGCCGCCCGCAGTTCCGATTATCCAGCCTATGGATTGCATGACCAGCAGCGACGCGATGAACCCGCCCATATTGACCATGCCCTGCGCCGTGCCCAGCGTGGCACTCGGGTTGAAGGTTCGAGCGAAGTCGAAGCCCACCATTGACCCTGGACCACCGACGGCGATCACCACCACGAGAACCACCAACAGCCACAGCGGAGCCCGGAACGGCAACGCGAGCACCACCGTCCACACCACGGCGTTGCTCGCGATGATCGTCAGCACCAGCCAGGACCGGCGCAGCGGATACCGTCCCGTCAGCACGCCGACCGCGATACCCGCGACCACCGATGCCACCACCGAAATCGTCAGCAGCACGCCGGCGGCGTGTTTCGAAAGCCCTTGCGCAGTAGTCAAATACGGCACGCCCCACATCAAGCCGAACACCGTGATGGAGAACTGGCTGCCCATGTGGGTGAAGAAGCCGAGCCGGGTGCCCGGTCGCAGCCACACGGCTTTGAGGCTTTGCAGCAGGTTGCGCACCGGGATCGGTTTGGGCACCACCCTGGCGTGAGGTGGCGCGTTTCTCACCACCGCCAGCGTGAGCACGATCGTCAGAACGCCCAGCCCCGCGACCGACAGGTACGCAGTTGTCCAGCCTGCCCCCACCAGCAGGGTGAGGAAGGGCAGCGCTGAGAGCACCTGCCCGATCTGGCCGCAGAAGCCGGTCAACTGCGTCACCAACGGAATCTGGCGCGGGCGGAACCAGTACGGCACCAGGCGCAGCACCGAGATGAAGGTGAATGCGTCACCGAGGCCGACGACGGCCCGCGCACCGATCGCGATGGACAGCGATGCGGTGAGGGCCAGGGTGAGTTGCCCCGCCGCCATCAGCGCCGCCCCCGCCACGATCATCGCGCGTGAACCGAACCGGTCTAGCAGTACGCCCGCCGGGACCTGGGCCGCCGCGTACACCGCGACCTGCAGCACCACGAACGTGGACAGCACGCTGGGGCTGGCGCCGAAGCGGTCTGCGGCGTCGAGTCCGGATACACCCATCGTCGAGCGGTCCAGGACCGCGACGATGTATGCGAGGAGTCCAGTGGACCAGACGATCCACGGACGCGCGCCGGTAATGTTGATAGCGGGCCTTTCGTTTACCGCCTGGACGCTCTGCGCGCAAGCGACGCTCTCTGTGCGAGCACTGCAACGTCAGCACCGCGACGCCCGCCAGCGCAAGGCCTGCGCCCGCAGCAGCTGGTGCGGTGTACCCGTAGCCTGAGCGCCGAGTGGTTCAACGAGGCGGCCAGGGTCTGGGCGTCGGCGGCGACGTCCATCAGTCGCTTCTGCAGGCCGGTTGCGATAGCGCAACCGGCGGCGCCGATCCCGAACAGCACCAGCAGGGTAGTGAAGGGATTGTGGGACGCACGACGAACACCGTGAGCATGACCGCCAGCGCGGCGATGGACAGGTACAGGCTGCGGATCACCGCGCGATCGGCCAGCCAGCCGCCGACGAGGTTGCCGACGACCATGCCCAGTGCGAACATCATCAGACCGACGGGGACCACCGCGCGGGACCCAATCATCGTCGGACACCGCAATCGGTTTTCTGAAATTCCCGGCTGGTGAGTTCACGCACCCGGAAGGGTTGTGGTGATCGTCGTCGTGTGTGAGGCTTTTTCCTACTCGCGAGTAACAATTCCGCACCGGTATTAGAATGTTCGCCATGTGCCGTCGTATCAGGATCTGTTGTTGACCGAGTACCGGATGGATGAGCTGGCGCGGGTCACAGGTGTGAGCTCGCGCAACATCCGCGCCTACCGTGAACGCGGTCTCCTCGATCCGCCGCGGCGGCAGGGCCGCACGGCAATCTACGACGATTTTCATGTATCGCAGTTGGAAATCATCAAACAGCTTCTTCGTAAAGGATTCAAATCGAGCCATATCGCCGAATTCTTCGCCGGCGTGCGGCAAGGGCACAGCCTGACGGACATTCTTGGTTTTCAGCAGGCGATGTTGGGTGGTTGGGCCGAGGAACTCGCCGGTCAGCGGGATGTCGACTGCCCTCAAACCGGGCCGTCGTGGGTGGCCCCACGTACCGTCGGCCTGGATACCTCGGAGGCGAAACGTCTGGTAGAGGCGGGTGTAGCCCGGCTGGGGGACGGTGGCATCGAGCTCGTCGACCCGGTGATCGCCGAGATTGTGGCCCGCGCACCCGATCAAACGCTCTACCTAGCGGCGATTCTGCAGGTGTACGAATCGACAAAGGGGACCATCGACCAACTCGCGGGAGAGATTGTCGGCGCTTTACAGGAATGCGTGATCGCACGATTCGGGACGAATTTCATTCCGAAACCGCAGGAAATGGAAGAACTCCGCAAGGTGGTCTCGGACCACCGCGATCTAGGCGGTCGGGTGGTTGCCCGTGCACTCGATGAAGCCCTGCAGCAGCAGGTGGTGCGCGCCCTTTCCGACTACACCGCCGAACTTCTACTCGGCGAGCGTATTGTCGTGAACGAAAATTAGCTGGGTGACGTTCCCCGGGTGCTCGCCGGGTCGCCGCCAAACCGCTGCGCCAACCAGACCGGCACGATCGCAATCACGGTTAGTGTGGCAGCCACCACATTGATCACCGGCGCCTGGTTCGGCCGGAACAGATTGCCGAAGATCCAGATCGGCAACGTCTGCACGGACGGTCCTGCCGTGAACGTCGTCACGACGATCTCGTCGAAGCTCAAGGCGAATGCCAGGATGGCTCCCGCCACCAGCGAACCCCGCATCATCGGCAGGGTCACGTTACGAAATGTGTGCCACGTTGATGCACCCAAATCGGCTGAGGCTTCCTCGAGGGAATGCCCCAGCCGACGCAGGCGCGCCTGAGTGTTGTTGAACACGATCACGATGCAGAACGTCGCGTGCCCGATGATCACGGTGGCCATGCCGAGACTGATGCCAAGAGCGGAGGTGAAGGTGGCGTTGAGCGCGATCCCGGTGACGATGCCGGGCAGGGTAATCGGAAGCACCACAAGGAGACTGATTGTGTTGCGGCCGAAGAAGTCGTAGCGCTGCACAGCGAACGCCGCCATCGTCCCGAGCACCAGGGCGATCGCGGTCGCGATGAGCCCGACGACCACCGAGTTGGCCAGCGACGTCCACATCGCCTCGCCGCGCCACGCCGCCTTCCACCACTCGAAGGTGAAACCCCTGGGCGGAAAGGCGAACGTCTTCGAGGAGTTGAACGCGTTGATCAGCACCAACACCAGCGGGGCGTACAGGAAGGCCAGCACCAGCACCGCCCATGCCCGGGAGAACCTTCGTAGGAAGGAGGACAGCATCAGATGTTCTCCAATGCTCCGGTGCGCCGCATCGCCACCAGATAGCCCATGATCGCGATCAGCGGTATCACCGACAGCGCCGCGGCCAGGGGCAGGTTGTTCGCGGTCACCAGCTGACCGTAGATGACGTTGCCCAGCAGTTGGCTCTTGCCGCCCACAATCGTCACCGCGATGTAGTCGCCGAGCGAGAGCGAGAACGTGAGGATCGACCCGGCCGCGATCCCGGGAAACACCAACGGCGCCATCACCGAACGCAGCGTCATCCATCCCGATGCGCCGAGGTCTGAACTGGCGTCGACCAGTTGGTCGGGCACGCGCTCGAAAGCCACGAACACCGGGATGACCATGTACGGCAGCCACAGATACGTCAGCGTGATCACCGTCGCCACCAACCCGTAACCCGGCGTGTACCCCGCGACCCAGTCCAGCGGGCCGTCCGGGGACAGCATCATCCGCCAGGCATACGCCTTGACCAGATAGCTGGCCCACAACGGTGTCGTCACCGCTACGACGAGCGCCAAACTCATCCGCGGCGAAGCGATCTTGGCCATGTACAGCGCCAGCGGAACTGCGAGCACCACGCACAACACCGTCACGGCGAGCGCCACACCGATCGTCCGGAGCGTCACCGTCCGGAACAACTCGTCGGTGAACACCCGCACGAGATTGTCAGTGGTGAACTTGTGGATCACCGCGCCGGTGAAGTCGCTGATCTGCCAGAACGACGAAACCAGCAGCACGGCGAGCGATCCCAGGTACACCACACCCAGCCACACGAGAGGCGGTGCCAGCAGGAACGGCAGCGCGGCGTTGCGGCGCAACCAGGTCAAGGGATCGGGGCGAGCGAAGTGGCGGGGGATATTTCAGTTACCCCTTGATCTCTTGCCACTTGGTGACCCACTCGTCGTAGCTCGTGCAGTTGTCGCCGCTGCCGTCGACGCACTGCTTCTGCGGCGTAGTCCAGTAGTGGATCTGGCTGGCGTAGTCGGCGTCGTCGGCATGGTAGGTGGCGCAGTGCTCCTTATCGGAGGTCAAGTCGCAGGACAGAGTCTGCGACGGTGCCTCGCCAAAGTATTCAGCGACCTGGGCGTTGGCCTCGGGCGAGATGATGTAGTTCATCCACTCGTACATGCAGTTCGGGTGGGGGGCCGTCGACGAGATCATCCAGGTGTCCGACCAGCCGGTGGAGCCTTCGGTGGGCACAACGGTCTCGATCGGCACGTCATCGGCCTTGAGCATGTTGGCGATCACCTGCCAGCTGGTGCCGAGTACCGAGGTGCCTGAGGTGAAGGCCTGCACCTCCTTCGTGTAGTCCGACCAGTACTCACCCAGGATCGAGTTCTGTTCCTTGAGCAGTGCGACCGCGGCGTCGAGTTGCTCAGCGGTCAGCGAGTACGGGTCCTTGATGCCGAGGTCCGGCTGACTCGACATCAGGTACAGCGCCGCGTCGGCGATGTAGATCGGGGAGTCGTAGGCGGTGACCTTGCCCTGGTATGGAGAGTTCGGGTCGAACACCACGCCCCAGGAATTGGGGGCTTCCGTCACGACGTCGGTGTTGTACATCAGAAGATTGGCTCCCCAGCCGTGCGGGACGCCGTACATCTGGCCGTCGACCGAGTTCCACGGCTTGTCCTTGAGGAAACCGACCACGCTTGTGTAGTTCGGGGTCAAGTCGGTGTTAACGGGCGCGACGTCGCCTGCGTAGATCAGCCGCAGCGTCGCGTCGCCCGAAGCCGATACGCCGTCGTACTGACCGGAGCGCATCAACTGGACCATCTCGTCGCTGGTGTTGCCGAGCTTGACGTTCACCGTGCAGCCGGTCTCCTCCTCGAACGGCGTCACCCAGTCATAGGCGGGGTCGTTGGTCCCGTCCTCGACATAGCCCGCCCACGCGACGAGGTTGAGCTCGCCTTCGCCGGCACCGACCTCCGTGGCGGCGGCGATGTCGGGCGGTTGTTCTGCCGATCCTCCCGGTTCCTCCGAGCCGGAGCACGCCGCGACCAGCGCGGCGCACGCCACCACAACCCCGAGGCGGCGAACGACTCTCTTCATGGCGGATCTCCTTCGGGTTGGCGGCTGTGGTCTAGCTGGCGAGGTCGTGGATCGCGTCACCTCGGCGACTGTTGTGTCCGCGAACTTCGTGCCGTAGGGGGGCCGCCCCGTCCGGCTTGAGCACGCTGATCCGTTCCAGCCGGATCGTGTGTGTGCCGGAGCGGCCCTTGTTGAACACGGCAAGCCGGTCGCACAGGGTGAGTGCCTCGTCCTGAGTTGCGCCGGAGCGGACGGCGTGGGCATGGTTAATCTTATGTAGTTAGCTCGACTACCGCAGCGGCAACGGTTCAGTTGAGGCCGAGCCATGCCCGCGTGGGTCCCGCCGGTTGTGAGGTTTGCTCCGCGACTCGCCGGAGGGGGCGTATCGCACCGCGCTCGCCCCCTGTGGCGCAGTGACACAGGTGTGACCAGTGCCAATGAAGTGAAAATTGGGACTCCTGTCGTATTCTGAGGCTCGTGTCAATCACGCGCCGCGACGTGCTCCGGATGGCCGCGCCTGCCGCCATCAGTCTCGGTGCGGCGGTCGCCGGGGCGTCAGCGCCGTCCGCGACGGCGGCACCGCTGGGGATATTGCTGGACTACGCGGCCGGGGTGATCCCGGCCGCCGACATCCGCGCCTCAGGTGCGTCGGGAGCTATCCGGTACGTGTCAGACCGCAGGCCCGGCGGCGCGTGGATGCTGGGCAAGCCGATCCAGCTAAACGAGGCGCGTGACCTCTATCGGAACGGGCTCAAGATCGTGTCCTGCTACCAGTACGGCAAGCAGGACTCGGCTGACTGGCTCGCCGGGTACAACGCGGGTGTCCAGCATGCGAAGCGCGGATGGCAGCTACACGTGGCCGCGGGTGGCTCCTATGGCGCGCCGATCTACGCCTCCATCGACGACGACCCCAGCTACGAGCAGTACAAGCGGCAGGTTGCGCCCTATCTGCAGGGGTGGGAAGCGGTTTTGGGGCCCCAACGGGTCGGTGTCTACGCCAATTCCAAGACCATCGAGTGGGCGCTTCAGGACGGCATCGGCTCGTACTTCTGGCAGCACAATTGGGGTTCGCCGGGCCGCGTTGCGCATCCGGCCGCACACCTGCACCAAGTGGAGATCGACAAGCGAAGTGTCGGCGGAGTTGGTGTCGACCTCAACCACGTGCTGCAGAGCCGCTTCGGTCAGTGGGATTGACCGCGGACCGGACGCCAGTCGCAGCAACTGTGTAGGGCCGTTCTGTTTCAGCAAACATTTCATGCCTGGCTGCGACGGATCGTCGCCGAATCGTCGTGTGTTGCTCTCGAGTATGGACGCCGAAACGTGCCCGAACGGGCCCCATGAAATTTACATAACGATTACATAACAATATGGCCGTGATCAGCGCAGTTATTGCTACTCGACCGTAACCACCCGCCAGCAGGACGTTTGTCCCGCATAACTACGAGCTCGGTCAGAAGCCTCGTTACCCAACGCTAGGTTACCCGCGCGTAGAACTCGCCAGTAACCTCTCTTGCCCGTCGGGCCCGGCCAGCCTTATGCCAGGCTTATGGCGATGGTGAAGCAGTCACGCAGCCCCGGATAGCACCCCGACTCAGCTGCCGACGCACGCCTGGTGCAGTCACGGCCCAGCTGGCGCGCGTCGCCCGCTTCCAACGGGGGAACTAATCGAAGGCCTGGCTGCTCTGAGATTCGATGGGGAATCGCCGCACTGCATTCGAACAATCAACGAAGACGACAGCGACGACGACGGTCACGCGACGAGACGTACCGAGGAGATCTACAACAGTGACGATCCACGAGAACAACAGAGTTTCTGCCAGCGGAGGCCGCGATTCGGCCGGAGTTGCGCACAGCACCCACGCCCTGGTCGACCGTCTCAACGCCGGTGAGCCGTACGCAGTGGCGTTCGGTGGACAGGGCAGCGCATGGCTAGAGACCCTCGAGGAGCTGGTGTCGTCCGCCGGCATCGAGGCTGATCTAGCCACGCTTGCCGGCGAAGCCGAACTGCTGCTGGAACCGCTGGCCAAGGAACTCGTCGTCGTCCGGCCGATCGGCTTCGAGCCGCTGCGCTGGGTGCGAGCGCTGGCCGCCGACGAAGACGCCCCGCTTGCCAAACAACTCACCTCGGCCGCGGTGTCGGTTCCCGGCGTGCTGCTGACCCAGATCGCCGCTGTGCGGGCTCTGCAACGCCAGGGCCTCGATCTCTCCGAGACCCCGCCGGTCGCCGTCGCGGGCCACAGCCAGGGAGTGCTCGCCGTCGAGTCGCTCAAGGCCAAGGGCGCCAAGGACGTGCAACTGCTGGCGATCGCCCAGCTGGTCGGTGCCGCGGGCACCCTGGTGTCACGCCGTCGCGGCATCACCGTGCTGGGCGACAAGCCGCCGATGGTGTCGGTCACCAACGCCGACCCCGAGCGCATCTACGAACTGCTCGAAGAGTTCTCCACCGACGTCCGCACCGTGCTGCCGCCGGTGCTGTCGATCCGCAACGGCCGCCGTTCCGTCGTCATCACCGGCACCCCCGAGCAGCTGTCCCGCTTCGAGCTCTACTGCACCCAGATCTCGGAAGCCGAGGAAGCCGAACGCAAGAGCAAGGTCCGCGGCGGCGCCGTCTTCGCGCCGGTGTTCGACCCGGTGCAGGTCGAGGTCGGCTTCCACACCCCCCGCCTGTCGGACGGCATCGACATCGTCGGACGCTGGGCCGAGACCGTCGGTCTGGACGTGGATCGGGCCCGCGAGATGGCCGAGGCCATCCTGGTGCGCCAGGTCGACTGGGTCGACGAGGTCACCGAGCTCCACGAGGCAGGCGCCCGCTGGATTCTTGACCTCGGCCCCGGCGACATCCTCACCCGCCTCACCGCGCCCGTCATCCGCGGTCTCGGCATCGGCATCGTTCCCGCCGCCACCCGCGGTGGCCAGCGCAACCTATTTACCGTCGGGGCCGTTCCCGAGGTCGCCAAGCCGTGGTCCAGCTACGCACCCACCGCAGTGACGCTGCCCGACGGCTCGGTGAAGCTCTCGACCAAGTTCACCCGGCTCACGGGACGGTCGCCGATCCTGCTGGCGGGCATGACACCCACCACCGTCGACGCCAAGATCGTCGCGGCGGCTGCCAACGCGGGCCACTGGGCCGAGCTGGCCGGCGGCGGCCAGGTCACCGAGCCCATCTTCGACAAGCGCATCGAGGAACTCACCGGGCTCCTGGAGCCCGGCCGCTCGATCCAGTTCAACTCGCTGTTCCTCGACCCCTACCTGTGGAAGCTCCAGGTCGGTGGCAAACGTCTGGTGCAGAAGGCCAGGCAGTCCGGCGCACCGATCGACGGCCTCATCGTCACCGCTGGCATCCCCGAGCTCGAAGAAGCCGTCGACCTGATCGGTGAACTCAACGACATCGGCATCAGCCACGTCGTCTTCAAGCCGGGCACCGTCGAGCAGATCCGCGCGGTGATCCGGATCGCCGCCGAGGTGGCACCCAAGCCGGTCATCGCCCACATCGAGGGCGGCCGTGCTGGCGGGCACCACTCGTGGGAAGACCTCGACGACCTGCTGCTGGCCACCTACTCGGAGTTGCGTGGCCGCGCCAATATCACCATCTGCGTCGGCGGTGGAATCGGCACGCCCGAGCGCGCAACGCAGTACCTGTCCGGCCGCTGGTCGGCGGATTACGGCTTCCCGTTGATGCCGGTCGACGGCATCCTCGTCGGCACCGCGGCGATGGCCACCCTGGAGGCCACCACCTCGCCGCAGGTCAAGCAGCTGCTGGTCGACACCACCGGCACCGACACCTGGGTGGGCGCAGGAAAAGCCCAGGGCGGCATGGCATCGGGGCGCAGCCAGCTCGGGGCTGACATCCACGAAATCGACAACACCGCTTCGCGGTGCGGCCGTCTGCTCGACGACGTCGCCGGTGACGCCGAGGCCGTCGCCGCGCGCCGCGACGAGATCATCGCCGCGATGGCCGACACGGCCAAGCCGTACTTCGGGGACATCGCTGAGATGACCTACCTGCAGTGGATCCAGCGGTACGTCGAACTGTCGATCGGCGCAGGCGATTCCACCGCCGACACCAAGTCCGAGGACTCGCCGTGGCTGGACGGCACCTGGCGTGACCGGTTCGAGCAGATGCTGCAACGCGTCGAGTCCCGGCTGAACAGGGCCGACTTCGGGCCCATCCCGACACTGTTCAGTGACCCGTCGCTGCTGGAACGGCCCGGGGACGCGATCGCCACGCTACTGGCTTCCTATCCCGAAGCGGAGTCGGTCAAGCTGCATCCCGCCGACGTGCCGTTCTTCGTCCAGCTGTGCAAGACGCTGGGCAAGCCGGTCAACTTCGTGCCCGTCATCGACAAGGACGTCCGCCGCTGGTGGCGTTCGGACTCGCTGTGGCAGGCCCACGACGCGCGCTACAGCGCCGACCAGGTGTGCATCATCCCCGGCACCCAGGCCGTCGCAGGCATCACCCGTGTGGACGAGCCGGTCGGCGAATTGCTCGACCGGTTCGAGCAGGCCGCGATCGACGACGTGCTGAAATCCGGTGAGCAGCCGCAGGCTGTCTCGTCGCGGCGCCAGGGACGCACCGACGTCACCGGCGCACTCGCGGTGGTGCTGGACGCGCCCGACGTGCTGTGGGCCGGACGTACCGCCACCAACCCGGTGCACCGTATCGCCAGCGCCACCGAGTGGCAGGTCAGTGGCAACAAGAACGCGACCAACCACGCCACGGGTGCCCGGCTCGAGGTCACCGCCGAGGACAAGGTGACGCTGAGCGTGCCGCTCTCGGGCACCTGGATCGACATCGTTTTCACGCTGCCCGCCACGATCGTCGACGGTGGTGCTCCCGTGGTCACCACCGAGGACGCCGCGACCGCGATGCGAGCGGTGCTGGCGATCGCCGCCGGTGTCAGTGGGCCCGATGCGTTGCCCGCCGTCGTTCCTGGGGCGAGCGAAGCGACGGGGAAGGGTGAAGCCGGCACGTCGACCGTCACTGTGGACTGGGACCCCGAGACCGTCGCCGATCACACCGGCGTGACCGCGACGTTCGGCGCCCCGTTGGCGCCCACGCTCACCGTGGTGCCCGACGCGCTGGTCGGCCTGTGCTGGCCCGCGGTGTTCTCCGCGATCGGTTCGGCCTCCACTGACGCCGGATTCCCGGTGCTCGAGGGTCTGCTGAGCCTGGTGCACCTGGACCACGCGGCTTGCCTGGTGTCCGCGCTGCCCAAACAGTCGGCACAATTGACCGTCGCCGCAACGGCGTCGGCCGCTTACGACACCGAGGTCGGCCGCGTTGTGCCGGTCACGGTCACGGTGACCGACTCCGCGGGCATGGTGCTCGCCACCCTGGAAGAGCGGTTCGCCATCCGCGGACGCACCGGTGCCGCCGAATTGAGCGACCCGCTGCGGGCCGGTGGTGCGATCTCCGGCAACGAGACCGACACCCCGCGTCGTCGCCGTCGCGACATCACCGTCGGCGCTCCGATCGACATGCGCCCCTTCGCGGTGGTCTCCGGCGACCACAACCCGATCCACACCGACAAGGCTGCCGCACTGCTGGCCGGCCTCGAATCACCGATCGTCCACGGTATGTGGCTTTCCGCTGCCGCGCAGCACGTGGTGACCGCTACCGACGGCAAGCCGATTCCGCCTGCCAAGCTGGTCGGCTGGACGGCCCGGTTCCTCGGGATGGTCAAACCCGGCGACCAGGTCGACTTCCGCGTCGACCGCGTCGGTGTCGACCTCGGTGCCGAGGTTCTCGAGATCCAGGCCCGCGTCCGGCGGGGCAGGAGCGAAGCGGCTGACGGCGGGTCGGATCTGGTGATGTCGGCTACCGCCCGGCTGGACGCCCCCAAGACCGTCTACGCCTTCCCCGGCCAGGGCATCCAGTCCAAGGGCATGGGCATGGACGTCCGTGCTCGCAGCAAAGCCGCCCGCAAGGTGTGGGATTCGGCGGACAAGTTCACCCGCGAGACGCTCGGCTTCTCGGTGCTGCACGTGGTGCGGGACAACCCGACCAGCCTGATCGCCTCCGGTGTGCACTACCAGCATCCCGAGGGCGTCCTGTACCTGACGCAGTTCACCCAGGTCGCGATGGCGACCGTGGCGGCCGCCCAGGTGGCCGAGATGCGCGAGCAGGGTTCGTTCGTCGAGGGCGCCATCGCCTGCGGCCACTCCGTTGGCGAGTACACGGCGCTGGCCTGCGTGTCCGGCGTGTACGAGCTGGAGGCGCTGCTTGAGGTGGTGTTCCACCGCGGCAGCAAGATGCACGACATCGTGCCCCGCGACGCCGACGGCCGCTCCAACTACCGGTTGGCCGCCATCCGCCCGTCGCAGATCGATCTGCCCGACGCTGAGGTCACGGACTGGGTCGCCGGAATCGCCGAGAAGACCGGTGAGTTCCTGCAGATCGTCAACTTCAACCTGCGTGGCTCGCAGTACGCCATCGCGGGCACCGTTCGCGGCCTTGAGGCCCTCGAGGAGGAGGTCGAACGCAGGCGCGAGATCAGCGGCGGCAAGCGTTCGTTCATCCTGGTGCCCGGCATCGACGTGCCGTTCCACTCCAGTGTGCTGCGGGTCGGCGTCGCCGACTTCCGGCGTGCCCTGGAACGCGTCATGCCTGCCGACGCCGACCCCGGGCTCCTGATCGGGAAGTACATCCCGAACCTGGTGCCGCGGCCGTTCACCCTGGACCGCGACTTCGTCCAGGAGATCCGGGACCTGGTGCCCGCCGAACCGCTCGACGAGATCCTCGCCGACTACGACACCTGGCGTAACGAGCGGCCGACCGAGCTGTGCCGCAAGGTCGTCATCGAGCTGCTGGCCTGGCAGTTCGCCAGCCCGGTGCGCTGGATCGAAACGCAGGACCTGCTGTTCATCGAGGAGGCCGCAGGCGGCCTCGGGGTGGAGCGCTTCGTCGAGATCGGGGTGAAGTCGGCGCCGACCGTGGCGGGGCTGGCCACCAACACCCTCAAACTGCCCGAATACGCGCACAGCACAGTCCAGGTGCTCAACGTCGAGCGCGACAACGCGGTGCTGTTCGCCAATGACTCTGATCCGGCACCGGATCTGGACGCCGACGAGGCGCCCGCAGCCCCGGCTGCGGACTCCGCTCCGGCCGCGGCTCCGGTACCGGCTGCCACGGCTGCGCCGTCGGGCGGTCCCCGTCCCGACGACATCGGCTTCGACGCTTCGGATGCCACCATCGGACTCATCGCGCTGTCAGCGAAGATGCGCATCGACCAGATCGAGGCGCTGGACTCCATCGAGTCCATCACCGACGGTGCGTCGTCGCGCCGCAACCAGCTGCTGGTCGACCTGGGTTCGGAGCTGAACCTCGGTGCCATCGACGGTGCGGCCGAGGCGGATCTGAACTCGCTCAAGGGTCAAGTGACCAAGCTGGCGCGCACCTACAAGCCGTTCGGTCCGATCCTGTCCGACGCGATCAACGATCAACTGCGCACGGTCCTCGGTCCGTCCGGCAAGCGTCCGGCCTACATCGCGGAGCGCGTGTCCAAGACGTGGGAACTCGGCCCCGGTTGGGTCAAGCACGCCACCCTCGAGGTCGCGCTCGGCACCCGTGAAGGGTCCAGTGTCCGTGGCGGCAGCCTAGGCGGCCTACACGACGGCGCACTGGCCAACCTGGCCGCCGTGGACAAGGCGATCGACGCAGGAGTGGCCGCCGTGGCCGCCCGGCGCGGTATTGCGGTGTCGCTGCCGTCGGCAGGCGGTGCGGCCGGCGGGGTCGTCGACTCGGCCGCGCTCGACGAATTCGCCGCGAAGGTCACCGGCGCCGACGGCGTGCTCGCTTCCGCGGCGCGGATGGTGCTGGGCCAGCTAGGTCTGGACGTCCCGGTCACCGCACCGGAGTCCGCGACCGACGCCGAGCTGATCGACCTGGTCACAGGAGAATTGGGGTCGGATTGGCCACGATTGGTGGCTCCGTCGTTCGACGGTCGCAAGGCGGTCGTGTTCGACGACCGCTGGGCCAGCGCCCGTGAGGACCTGGTCACGCTGTGGCTGGCCGACGAGGACGAGATCGACGGCGAATGGCCGCGCCTGTCCGAGCGCTTCGAAGGTGCCGGGCATGTGGTTGCCACGCAGGCGAACTGGTGGCAGGGCAAGGCGCTGGCGTCGGGCCGCAACGTGCACGCGTCGTTGTTCGGTCGGGTGGCCGCAGGCGCGGAGAACCCCGGCAAGGGCCGCTACACCGACGAGGTCGCCGTGGTGACCGGTGCGTCGAAGGGCTCCATCGCCTCCGGCGTGGTGGCTCAGCTGCTCGAAGGTGGCGCCACCGTCATCGCGACCACGTCGCGCCTGGACGATTCTCGCCTGGCGTTCTACAAGTCGCTGTATCGCGAGAACGCGCGGTTCGGTGCGACGCTGTGGGTGGTCCCGGCCAACATGGCGTCCTACTCCGACATCGACGCCCTCGTCGAGTGGGTAGGTAGCGAGCAGTCCGAGAACCTTGGGCCGCAAGCGATCCACCTCAAGGACGCGCAAACCCCGACGCTGCTGTTCCCGTTCGCCGCGCCCCGCGTGGCAGGTGATCTGTCCGAGGCGGGATCGCGCTCCGAGATGGAGATGAAGGTCCTGCTGTGGGCCGTGCAACGGCTGATCGGCGGGCTCTCGTCGATCGGCGCCGAGCGTGACATCGCGTCGCGACTGCACGTGGTGCTGCCCGGTTCGCCTAACCGCGGCATGTTCGGCGGCGACGGTGCCTATGGCGAATCCAAGGCGGCGCTCGACGCACTAGTCAACCGCTGGAACGCCGAAAGGTCATGGGCCGAACGGGTTTCGCTGGCGCACGCACTGATCGGCTGGACCAAGGGTACGGGCCTGATGGGCCACAACGACGCCATCGTCGGCGCCGTCGAAGAGGCCGGGGTGACGACTTACACCACCGCCGAAATGGCTTCGATGCTGCTGGACCTGTGCAGCATCGAGTCCAAGGTGGCTGCCGCGCACAAGCCGATCAAGGTCGATCTGACCGGCGGGTTGGGCGAGGTCCAGCTGGACATGGCTGAGCTGGCCGCCAAGGCCCGCGAGGAGATGAGCGGTTCAGAGACAACCGATTCCGGCGATGTGGCCGATGACGCCAGCATCGCGGCACTGCCGTCGCCGCCGCGCGGGTTCACCGCTGCGCCGCCGCCGGAGTGGGCCGACATCGACATCGACCCGGCCGATTTGGTGGTCATCGTCGGTGGTGCCGAACTGGGCCCGTACGGCTCTTCCCGGACGCGTTTCGAGATGGAGGTCGACCACGAGCTGTCGGCGGCCGGCGTCCTGGAACTGGCATGGACCACCGGTCTGATTACGTGGGAAGACGATCCCAAGCCGGGCTGGTACGACGTCCAATCCGGCGAGTTGGTCGACGAATCCGACCTGGTAGAGCGCTACCACGACGCGGTCGTCGAAAAGTGTGGAGTCCGCGAATTCGTCGACGACGGCGCGATCGATCCCGATCACGCCTCGCCGCTGCTGGTTTCGGTGTTCCTGGACAAGGACTTCTCGTTCGTGGTGTCCAGCGAGACCGACGCCCGTGCGTTCGTCGACTACGACCCGGCGCACACCGTGATCCGGCCGGTGCCCGACAGCGCCGACTGGCAGGTGATCCGCAAGGCGGGCACCGAGATTCGCGTGCCGCGCAAGACGAAGCTGTCGCGCACGGTGGGCGCCCAGATCCCGACGGGCTTCGACCCGAAGGTCTGGGGCATCAGCGCTGACATGGCGAACTCGATCGACCGCGTGGCGCTGTGGAACATCGTCGCGACCGTCGACGCGTTCCTGTCCTCGGGCTTCACGCCGACCGAGCTGATGCGCTGGGTCCACCCGAGCCTGGTGGCCAGCACGCAGGGCACCGGCATGGGCGGCATGACCTCGATGCAGACTATGTATCACGGCAACCTGCTCGGACGCAGCAAGCCGAACGACATCCTGCAGGAGGTGCTGCCGAACGTCGTTGCGGCGCACGTCATCCAGAGCTACGTGGGCAGCTACGGCGCGATGATCCACCCGGTCGGCGCGTGCGCCACCGCAGCGGTCTCCGTCGAGGAGGGTGTGGACAAGATCCGCCTCGGCAAGGCCGAACTGGTGGTCACCGGCGGCTTCGACGACCTGACGCTGGAAGCGATCATCGGCTTCGGTGACATGTCTGCGACCGCCAACACCCAGATGATGCGCGACAAGGGCATCAGCGACTCGAAGTTCTCCCGCGCCAACGACCGTCGACGGCTGGGCTTCCTGGAGGCCCAGGGCGGTGGAACGATCCTACTCGCCCGCGGCGATCTCGCGGTCAAGATGGGTCTGCCGGTGCTGGCGGTCGTCGCCTACGCGCAGAGCTTCGGCGACGGTGTGCACACTTCGATCCCGGCTCCCGGTCTCGGCGCCCTCGGCGCAGGACGCGGTGGCAAGGATTCGGTGCTGGCACGATCGCTGAACAAGCTGGGTGTGAGTGCCGACGACATCGCCGTGATCTCCAAGCACGACACGTCGACGCTGGCCAACGACCCTAACGAGACCGAACTGCATGAGCGGCTCGCCGACTCGCTTGGCCGGTCCGAAGGTGCTCCGATGTTCATCGTCAGCCAGAAGAGCCTCACCGGGCACGCCAAGGGTGGCGCGGCGGTGTTCCAGATGATTGGCCTGTGCCAGATCCTGCGTGACGGCGTCATCCCGCCGAACCGCAGCCTGGACTGCGTCGACGACGAGCTGGCCACGTCCGGCCACTTCGTCTGGCCGCGGGAGACTTTGCGGCTGGGGGAGAAGTTCCCGCTCAAGGCGGGTCTGGTGACCAGCCTCGGGTTCGGCCACGTGTCCGGGCTGATCGCGCTGGTGCACCCGCAGGCGTTCGTCGCCGCGTTGAAGGCCGACGAGCGTGAGGCGTATCTCGCGGCCTCAGGCGAGCGTGTGCTCGCCGGGCAGCGCCGGTTGGCGTCGGCGATCGCCGGTGGTGAGCCGATGTACCAGCGGCCGGTGGACCGGCGCTTCGATCACGACCTGCCGGAGAAGCGTCAGGAGGCGGCGATGCTGCTCAATCCGGCGTCGCGGCTGGGCGACAGCGACGTCTATGGCCAGTAATAGATCGCGTATCGGATAACGTCTGAGCCGTGATGAACGCAACGACGCGTAAGGCTGGACTGTGGGCGTAGTCGGGGTGGGGATCGATCTGGTCTCCATCTCCGACTTCGCCGAGCAGGTCGATCGCCCTGGCACCGTTTTCGCCGAGACCTTTACCCCGGGTGAGCGTCGCGACGCCGCGGACAAAAGTTCCTCGGCGGCACGACATCTCGCGGCGCGGTGGGCGGCTAAGGAGGCGGTGATCAAGGCGTGGTCGGGGTCGCGCTTCTCGAAGCGTCCGGTGCTGCCCGAGGGGATCCACCGCGATATCGAAGTGGTGACCGACATGTGGGGTAGACCCAAGGTACGACTGTCGGGCGCCATCGCCGAACACCTGGCCGACGTCACGATCCATGTGTCGCTGACACATGAGAACGACACCGCGGCGGCGGTCGCGATCCTGGAGACCCTGGAGTAGGTCGCCCCGGCCATCCCGCTGCGCCGGCCATCCCGCGCGAGGGCACACTTCTGTCCGTCGACACGCCGGGGGCCGTGTACCAATGTGTGCGCTCGCGGACGGGCACACTTCTGTACGCCACGCTGAGGGTGCACTTGCGGCGAAGATGCCCGTTCACTGTGCGCTCAGGTACACCGTTACGCGCAGTTCTTCGGCCCTGGCCGCTGTTTCGAGATCCGTCACCGCACGTTCAAGTGGCGAACGCGAGATCACTACGCTCGGTGTCATGACTGAGCTTGTCGACCGTGTCCGTGACGTGCTTCCCTCGGTGCGAAGCGATCTGGAAGCGCTGGTGCGGATCCAGTCGGTGTGGGCCGACGAGGGGCGTCGCGACGAGGTGCACCGCAGCGCCCGGGCCGTCGCCGATCTATTCACTGGAGTGGGGTTCACCGACGTGAACATCGTCAGTGAGGGTGGGGCACCGGCCGTCATCGCGCGTCATCCGGCGCCGCCCGGAGCGCCGACGGTGTTGCTCTACGCCCACCACGACGTCCAGCCCGAAGGCGAGCCCGGCCAGTGGATCTCGCCGCCGTTCGAGCCCAGCGAGCGCGACGGCCGCCTCTACGGCCGCGGCACCGCAGACGACAAGGCGGGTATCGCGACACATGTCGCGGCGATGCGTGCCTTCGGCGGAAAGCCGCCGGTGGGAGTGACGGTGTTCGTCGAAGGCGAGGAGGAGTCCGGTTCGCCGTCGCTCAAGAAGCTCCTGGCCGCGCACAAAGACACGTTGGCGGCTGACGTCATCATCATCGCGGACTCCGACAACTGGACCACCGAGATCCCCGCGTTGACTGTGTCGCTGCGAGGACTGGCCGACTGCGTGGTGACGGTGGCGACGCTGGACCACGGCTTGCATTCTGGGCTGTGGGGCGGCGTGGTGCCCGACGCGCTCAGCGTGTTGGTGCGACTGCTGGCCAGCCTGCACGACGACGACGGCAATGTCGCGGTCGCCGGTCTGCACGAATCGACCGCAGCCGACGTCGCCTACCCGCCAGAGCGGGTGCGCGAAGAGTCAGGGCTGCTCGACGGGGTCGAGGAGATCGGGTCGGGCTCGGTGACACAGCGGCTGTGGGCCAAACCTGCCATCACCGTCATCGGCATCGACACCACTCGCATTGAGAAGGCGTCGAATACGCTCATTGCCGATGCCAAGGCCAAGGTCAGCATGCGGGTGGCTCCCGGCGGCGACGCAGCCGCCCATTTGGCGGCCCTGCGCCGCCACCTGGAGACGCACGCACCGTGGGGCGCGCACGTGACCGTCGAGCCGGGCGACGTCGGCCAGCCGTATGTCATCCACGCGGCGGGACCGGTGTACGACGCGGCGAGGGCGGCGTTCAAGCAGGCGTGGGGCTCCGAGCCCATCCACATGGGGATGGGTGGGTCGATTCCGTTCATCGCCGAGTTCGCCGACGCGTTCCCGGCGGCGACGATCCTGGTCACCGGCGTCGAGGACCCGGGCACCCAGGCGCACAGCATCAACGAGAGCCTGCACCTGGGCGTGCTGGAGCGTGCGGCGACGGCCGAGACGTTGCTACTGGCGGCCCTCGGCGGCTAGACCGAAAGGTCCCGGCGCAGCTTGGCGACGTGCCCCGTCGCCTTGATGTTGTACTGCGCCACTTCGATCGTGCCCTTTTCGTCGACGACGAACGTCGACCGGATGACGCCCTGCACCGTCTTGCCGTACATCTTCTTCTCGCCGTAGGCGCCCCACGCAGTGAGCACCGACTTGTCGGGATCCGACAGCAGCGGGAACGTGAGCTCTTCGGCGTCGCGGAACTTGGCCAGCTTCTCTGGCTTGTCGGGCGAGATTCCCACGACGTCGAGTCCGGCTTCGTTGAGTTGCGCCAGGTTGTCGCGGAAGTCGCACGCTTCCTTGGTGCAGCCGGGCGTCGACGCTGCCGGGTAGAAGTACACGATCACCTTGCGGCCCGTGAAGTCGGCGAGCTTGACGGTGTTGCCGTCGGCGTCGGGAAGGCTGAAGGCGGGAGCCGACTCACCTGCCTCGAGGCGCTGATTCTCCGTCACAAAGTGCCTTTCTGGTAGTCCGATGCGGACGCCAGCCGGACGCCGGGCGGCGCGTCGGGCGTCGGCTGCTCTAGGGTAGTGCGCCAGGAAGGTGATTCGGCACCCCGCCTGCGAGAGCGGACCGGTGGAGTCGCGTATCGACGATGTGGAGGACACCGTGGCCGATCGTGATCCCGATGCGATCAAGAAGGACATCGAGGTTGCTCGTGACCAGTTGGCGTCGACGGTTGACGCCTTTGTGGATCGCGCCAACCCGCGCCGCATCGCCGACGACGTCAAGTCCGGCGTCCTCGAGTTCGTGAAGAAGCCGCCCGTGACGTTCACCCTGATCGGGGTGGGAACGCTGGTGGCAGTGCTGGTGATCGTGCGGAAAGTGCGCGCCTGAGCTCTCGCGGGCCCGCTCGACCAAAACAGGTCAGAACACCTGGCTAGGCGTCGCGACGCCGCTTCAACTTTCGCAGCCATCCACCCAAAGCGAACTGCAATGTCGGCGGATTGGCGCGCCGTCCTAACCGGCTGCAGTTGTGGATCTGCACTGGGCTGGCAGCGGCGCTAGCAGCAATATCGGGAGCTGGCGGTGGTGGCGTGTCGGCCAACTCGTGTGGGCGAGCGACTGTCGACATGGCAAAACTTCCTGGTCGGAGTCACGTCGTAAGAATGAGAGCTGCAACAAGCAGCGCAGCTAACTTCACTGTAGCAGCATTTCGGCCATTTAGCGGAGGCAAACGACTTTATCTACCGAGACGTCAATGAGGTTTCGTTACCCGTGGTGCCGTTACCAGCCGTAACGGTATGTAGATCAGCGAGCTATCTCGCAGCCGGCCGCTCGTGATCGGGGCGACAGATATTCGCTCTTGTGAGGGGCGTACCAGCAACGTCTCGTTCCTCCCTTGTTAGGTCGGCAGGAGTGGACATCCGAGCGGTGTGGGAACTTTCCCTACCTCCGGGTCAGGAATTCGCCGTGGATCGCACCAGATCCGCCTGAGCCAGCGTCCGTCCCAACGTCATTCCTCGTGCCGAAGACGTCGAAGGGCACCGCGAATAGGACCGAGCTGTCAGCACGTGATCTACCTGCGGTGATGCCCGAAGTAATACCGATGTAATGCAGTTTCAATTACGTTTGCGTCAATGCAGGGTGATCTACCGCGGACGTTGGGTGTCGAGGAGGAGTTCCACCTCGTCGACCTCAAGACGAGGCGGCTGACCGCTCGCGCCCCCGAACTGCTCGGCGAACTGTCGGATAGCTATGTGGCCGAACTGCAGCGCTGTGTCGTTGAGATGAACAGCGGCGTCGTCGACACCCTCGACGGCCTGCGTGCCGACCTACAACGCCACCGCCGAGTGCTGGTGGACACCGCCGCGAAGTTGGGGATGGGTGTGGTGGCAGCCGGAGCGGCTCCCTTGGCCGTGCCCGCCGAGATGCAGGTAACGCAGACCGCCCGATATCGGCAGATGATGGCCGATTATCAGCTGCTCGCCCGCGAACAATTGATCTGCGGCACCCAGGTGCATGTGGGCCTTCCGAATCGCGACGAGGCCGTCGCTGTCGCCAACCGCATCTCTGCCTACGTGCCGACGCTGTTGGCGCTGAGCGCCAGCTCGCCGTTCTGGTCCGACGGTTCCGATACCGGCTATTGCAGTGCGCGTACCCTCGTCTGGCAGCGCTGGCCGACGACGGGACTGGCGGCGCCCGTGTCGACGGCCGCCGAATACGACAAACTCGTCGCCGAACTCGTCGCGACCGGCGTCATCGCCGACGCTGGCATGGTCTACTTCGACGTCAGGCCTGCCAGCGCCGCGCCAACATTGGAACTACGCGTGTGTGACAGCTGCCCCTCGGTGGACACCATCGTGTTGATCGCCGGACTGTTCCGCGCGCTGGTCGAACGCGAAGTGGTGGCGTTACGCGCAGGCATCCCAGCCATCGAGGTCGCCCCGCCGCTGGGCCGTGCGGCACTGTGGCGGGCAGCCCGGTCCGGCCTGGAGGGCGAGCTGGTGGACATCGACGGTACCGTGGCCCGCCCTGCCGCCGAGGTGGTCGCCGATCTCGTGCGATCGCTGCGCCCGCAGCTCGAGGCCACCGGCGACTTGGAGATGGTGACCGAACTGACTGCGCAGGTGCTCATCGCGGGTACGTCCGCAGCGCGTCAGCGCCGTGCTTTGCGTCGGCGCGGCCGTCTCACCGACGTCGTCGACCAGCTGCTCGCCGAGACCGCAGGGGACTGGCCCAACACCGCGGCGGCAGTGGTGGAAGACCCAACGCTGCTGTTCGGGTATCACCCCGACCGCGGGTACAGCCCGGCCACCGGCAGCTATGACGAGGCGGTCGACGACGCAGGCCTGCCGCGCCCGCGCTACGAGAAGATCCTGCATACCGTCGCCGCACTCGGCGTCGCAGCGCTGCGCTCGCGTGAGGGTTACATCGAACAGGACCAGCGAGCCGAGAACATCACCTTCCGGGTGAAAGGTCAGAATCGGGCACAGCTGTTTCCGCTCGATCTCATGCCGCGGGTGATCGAAGCCGACGAATGGTCCGCGCTTACCATCGGTCTCGGGCAGCGGGCCCGCGCACTCAACGCGTTTCTCATCGACGTCTACGGCGAGCAGGCCATCGTCGCCGACGGTGTTCTCGGCGTCCACGCGCTCGACAGGGCGCCAGGGTTCCGGTCCTCTGGCCGGTTGGCCCGAGACGCTGTGCGCGCTCACATCAGCGGTACCGACCTGGTCTGTGACGGCGCGGGCAACTGGATGGTGCTGGAGGACAATCTGCGTATCCCGTCGGGTGCCGCGTACGCGATCGTCAACCGGAGGTTGCTCAACGCACACTTGCCGGAGTTGGATCGGCCGACCGACATGGGCGATGCCGAGGACGTGCCGAGCGAATTGTTGACGACGCTGCGATCGGCGATGCCCCGACATGCGTCCGACGACGGGGTGGTGGCGCTGCTGTCCGCGGGCTGGGAGGACTCGGCCTGGTTCGAGCACACGTTCCTGGCTGACGAAATGGGCGTCGCGCTGGTGCAGTCGTCCGACTTGTCGTTGCGCGACGGGATACTGGTGCACCACGTCGGATCGGCGACCCGCCGCATCGACGTGCTGTACGCGCGCATGGACGAGGACATGCTGTTGTCGTCCACCGGGCATGACGGCTCGCCCCTACGGCCGGGGCTGCTGGATGCGGTGTCAGGCGGCACGCTGACCATCGCCAACGCGCTCGGCAACGGCATCGGCGATGACAAGGCGATCTACGCCTACGTTCCTGCGATAATCGAGTATTACCTCGGAGAGCGGCCGGCGCTGGCCCAGGTGCCCACCTGGATCTGCGCCGAGCGGGACCAGCGGGACTACGTGTTGGACAACCTGGCCGATCTGGTGGTCAAGCCGATCGACGGCTTCGGTGGCAGCGGTGTGATCATCGGGCCCGAAGCGTCTGCCGACGCGCTGGAGATCCGCAGGCGCGAACTGCAGACGCAGCCGGAACGCTTCATCGCGCAGGAAGCGGTCGCGTTGTCCACCCATCCGACCTTCGACGGCGACGGTATGTATCCGCACCATGTCGATTTGAGGGCGTTCGTGCACCTCCGGGCTTCCGAAGACGCGGTGTCGGCGCACGTCATGCCCGCGGGCCTGACGCGGGTCGCCGCTCGCGGATCGCGGATCGTCAACTCGTCGGCCGGCGGCGGGAGCAAGGACACCTGGATACTGTGCGGCGACGCGGATCCGTCCCTCGACCCGCCGAAATAAGGAGCCAACGCCATGTGCGGTATCTGCGGAGAGATTCGCTTCGACGGTCGGTCGGCCGACGTCGCCGCGGTGACGAGGATGACCGGAGCCATGGCGTCACGGGGTCCTGACTCCGACGGCGTCGTCGCGCACGGCCCGCTGGCCCTGGGGCACCGGCGGTTGTCGATCATCGACCTGTCCGCGCGAGGGGCCCAGCCGATGGTCGACAGCGATCTCGGCCTGACGCTGGTCTTCAACGGCTGCATCTACAACTATCAGGAGCTTCGCCGAGAGCTCGAAGACGTCGGTTATCAGTTCTTTTCGACTGCCGACAGCGAAGTGGTGATCAAGGCCTTCCACCGTTGGGGGACCCGCTGCGTCGACCGCTTCAAGGGGATGTTCGCCTTCGCGATAGCCGACCGCGAGACCGGCGTCGTCACCCTCGCGCGTGATCGGCTCGGCATCAAGCCGCTGTATCTCGCCCAGACGCCGGGACGGTTGCGGTTCGCGTCCACCGTGCGCGCTCTCCTCGACGCGGGTGACGTCGACACCGAGATCGACCGCTACGCCCTGCACCACTACATGAGCTTTCACTCGGTCGTTCCCGCGCCGCGGACCATGTACCGCGGGGTGCGCAAGCTACCTCCGGCCACCGTGCGGGTGATCGCGCCGGACGGCACGTTCGACGACACCGTCTACTGGACACCGGTTTTCGAACGCGACCCAGCGCGCGCAACGTGGTCGGCACGCGACTGGCAGGACGCGGTGATGGATGCCCTCCGCACCGCGGTGGTGCGCAGGATGGTCGCCGATGTGCCTGTCGGCGTGCTGCTTTCGGGCGGTATCGATTCATCGCTCGTCGTCGCACTGCTCGCCGAGCAGGGCCAGCACGGACTGTCCACGTTCAGCATCGGCTTCGATTCCGCGGGCGGTGAGTCCGGTGACGAGTACTTCTACTCCGATCTCATCGCGAAGACGTTCGACACCGATCATCATCGCATCCACATCGATTCCTCGCGGTTGCTACCCGCCGTGCCGAAAACCATTGCGGCGATGAGTGAACCGATGGTCAGCCACGACTGCGTCGCGTTCTATCTGTTGTCGGAGGAGGTCAGCAAGTCGGTCAAGGTGGTGCAGTCCGGACAGGGCGCCGATGAGATCCTGGCCGGTTACGAATGGTATCCACCGCTGGCCGACGTGCCCCGCCCGCAGACCACCGATGCGTATGCGAGTGTGTTCTTCGATCGCGACCACGCCGACGTGCTGTCCATCGTCGCGCCCGAGTATGCGATCGACGTCGACGCGAGCCGCGACTTCGCCGCGGCGCATCAGTGCTCGCCCGGTGCGGAAACGGCTGTCGACGCGGCGTTGCGGCTAGACACCCAGGTGATGCTGGTCGACGACCCCGTCAAACGGGTCGACACGATGACGATGGCCTGGGGGCTGGAGGCGCGGGTCCCGTTCCTCGATCACGATTTCGTCGAGTTGGCGGCGACGTGTCCCGCCGAGCTCAAGTTGGCCTCGGGCGGCAAGGGCGTCCTCAAGGATGCTTCGCGGGCGTTGCTGCCCAGAGAGGTGATCGACCGCACCAAGGGGTACTTCCCGGTGCCCGGCATTCGGCACTTGGACGGCGAGGTCTACGACATGGTGCGTGACGCTCTGACCAACGACGTCGCCCGGACCCGCGGCCTGTACCGACGGGAGGCTCTCGAGGGGCTGCTGGCCGCGCCCAATGACACGCGCACCCGGTTGGGTTCGAATGCGTTGTGGCAGTTGGCTGTGTTGGAGATGTGGCTGCAGAGCATGGAGAGCTGAGCGCGTCGGACCTTTCAGCAAGTTGCACCTGCCGTTCGACGCTCCCGATTTCTTCGACCGGATCGTCGCGGGTGGCATCGACGAGGCAGGCAGTCGTACGCTGCAGACGCTGATCATCACGTGGGATCTCGCGTGCCGATCCCATTGCCTCGATGAAGGCCGACGAGTTGTCCGATGCCGTGGCACCGACGCTGCAGCGCTACCTGATCGGTGACATCTCGTAGTCTGGTGCCGTTGTCGGATGTCAGTGCGGGTAGCGCTCGCGCAACCTCGTCAGCGTGGCTTCGATGCCGTCGGCGTTGCTCTTCGCGAAACCCATGCGCTCGTAATACCGCAGCCTGTCCTTGACGGCGCCGGTGTTGCGGTAGTCGAACGTCTCGGTGACCCGCGTCGACGTCGGACCCAGCGACTCGAACTCCCAGCGCCAGTGGTGACCGAACGGATGCCGCCACTCAACAAGTTCGTCGGGCTTCAAGGCGGTGACTGTGCTAGTGATGCGGTACGGCACTTTGAACATTCGCATCTTCGTTGAGAACTTCGCTCCGGCAACGAGATTCGCCGGAGCGTCGACGTTGTTGCCCACCGTGCCCGATCCGTCGAGTTCGTGATGGCGCCGAGGGTCGGCGACCACGGCGAACAACGCCGCAACCGGCGCTTCGACGTCCACGGAGCGGCTCACCTGGCCGGGTCCGGCATCGATGACGGTGACGGTCACGGCGTCTCCTTCGTGTCGTTCCCGGCGGCCACCAGGTGCAGGCTGTTGTCCCAGAACCGCTGCGCGAGTGCTTCGTCACGGGCCGGCTTCGGGGTGTGGGCGATCTTGTGTTTGGCGTAGAACTCGCCGGATTGCCAGTCGGTACCCGGAGTGGCCGAGGCGAGCCACACCAACTCGTCAGAACCCTGCTCAGCCCCGATCAACACGAGGTGGCGCAACGGCGTGCGGTACACCAGGTCGAACATCGGATTCTTGGCTCCGGCGCTGAAATTGGATGCCACGGGACCCGGATGGAAAGCGGCGGTGGAGATCCCGGCGTCGTGGTAGCGGCGGTGCAGTTCTCGGGTGAACAGGATGTTGGCCAGCTTCGACGGCGGATACGCCAGGACGCCACTTCGGCGCTGTAGGGCCTCCAAGTCGTCGAAGTCGACTATCCCTCCGAAACGACTGGCCATGCTCGACGTGTTGAGCACCGACGCGCCGGATGCCACGAGCCGGTCCATCAGCAGGACGGTGAGCAGAAACGGAGCAAGGTGGTTCACCTGGAACGTCAGTTCGTTGCCGTCGACGCTGCGTTGTCCGCCGAACGTTCCGCCCGCGTTGTTCACCAGTACGTCGATCCGCGGGTATGCCGCCAGCAACCGGTCCGCGAGGTCGCGTACCTGCTGCAGCTCGGCGAAGTCCGCCGTGAAGGAATCCGCTCCGAGAGCCTCGGCGACGGTGGCCGTTTTCTCCGGTGAGCGGCCCACCACTACGACTTTCTCCCCACTGCGGTGCAGGCGTTGCGCCGCAGCGGCCCCGAGGCCGTCGCTGGCACCGGTGATGACGATCGTTCGGCCTGACACCAGTCCAGCTTAGGGTTGTCGGGCTCCAAAGTGTGCCGTCGTTACGTCGGCGCCTTCGCACCGATCGCCCGCAGCGGTTGACCGGAGGTCTCACGCATCGTGAGCACCGTCGCAAGGGTGATCACGGCCGCCGCCACGATGTAGAGCGCAGGCGCTAAGTTGCTGCCGGTGCGGTCCACCAGCCAGGTGGCCACATACGGCGCGGTACCGCCGAACAGCGCCACCGAGGTGTTGTAACCGATCGAGTAACCACTGGACCGCACACGCGTCGCGAACAGTTCGGCGCCAGCCGCCAGTGAGGTGGACACGAATACCGCTTCCAGGGCCGCCAGGCCTGCGTGGGCCGCGATGGCGGCACCGAGGGATCCCGATGTCAACAACAGGAACAGCGGGTAGGCGAACACCGCGAATCCCACCGATCCCGCGATCAACAGTGGCTTCCGTCCGATTCGGTCCGAGAGGGCGCCCAGTGGTGGGATGAGCACGATGGCCACCAGGCTGGCGACCATGATGGAGATGAACGCATCGGTCTTGGTGAAATCGAGTGTGCTGGTGAAATACGTTGGCAGGTAGGTGAACACGACGTAGAACCCCACGTTGTGGATGACGACGAGCCCGGCGATCTGCAGGATGGGCCGCCACGCTGTCGTGAACGCCTCCTTCAAGGGGGACTCGGCAACCTCACCGGCGTGACGGAGCCGCTCGAATTCGGGGGTGTCCTCCAGTCGGAGACGGATGTAGAGACCCACCAGTCCAAGCAGGCCAGCCAACAGGAACGGTATCCGCCAGCCGTAGCTCTCCATCGCGGCCTCCGACAGCGTCGCCTCCAGCGCCGTGACGGTGATGGAGCCGAGGAGGAAGCCCAGCACCACCGACCACACCAGGAACGACACCACGAACCCGCGGCGCTTGGTCGGTGCGTATTCGGCCAGATAGCAGGCGCCGCTGCCGTACTCGCCGCCTGCGGAGAACCCCTGCAGGCACCGCAGCAACAGGAGGAGCAACGGGGCACCTACCCCGATCGCCTCATACGTCGGGAGCAGGCCGATCGCGAACGTCGACGCCGACATGATGAGGATGACCAGCGCGAGCACCTTCTGGCGACCGATCCGGTCGCCCAGCGGCCCGAAGACGTAACCGCCCAGCGGACGCATGAAGAACGCCGCTGCGAACACCGCGAAAGTGCTGAGCAGCGACGCGGTTTCGTTTTCGGACGGAAAGAATTTGGCTGCGATGTAGGTGGCAAGGAAACCGTAGATCGCGAAGTCGAACCACTCGACCGCGTTCCCGACGGCGGCACCGGTTATTGCTCGCCGCAGAACCTTTGGATCGGGGTCGGTGTCAGCGCGATTTTCGTCGAGCAAGGCCATGTCATAGCTCCTCGGTATCGAAATCGGTGTGCGGGCGGTCGGTGATGAACATGTGTCCGGGCGCGTGGAAGATCGCCAACGACGGCCGCGCCTGCAACACCACCACCTGTGGTGTCACCCCGCAGGCCCAGAACACGGGGACTTCGCCCGGCGCGATGCGCACCGGATCCCCGAAGTCAGGTCGATTCAGATCGGCTATTCCTAAAGCGGTTTCGTCACCGAAGTGGATCGGCCCACCATGCATGGCAGGGAACCTGGCCGAGATGTCGGCGGCCCGTTCGGCATCGTCGGCAGTGAACGGACGCATGCTCACCACTAACGGCCCCGCAAAGCGGCCCGCAGGCGCACAGTCGATGTTGGTGACGTACATCGGCACGTTGACGCCTTGCTCCTGATGGGCGACCCGGAGTCCGGCATCTGATAGCGCCGACTCGAACGTGAACGAACATCCCAGCAGAAATGACACCAGGTCAGCGCGCCAGAACCGCGTGACGTCGGTCGGTTCGCCGATCAACTCGCCGTTGCGGAACACCCGGTAGCGGGGTAGATCGGTGCGCAGGTCGGCGTGCGCGGCAGTGACGATGGGGTGCGGCGACCCCGCGTCAACGACTTCGAGCACTGGGCACGCGCGTGGATTGCGTTCGCAGAACTCCAGGAACTCGCCGGCCAGTTCGCGCGGGAGCACCACGAGGTTGGCCTGGGCCCACCCCGGCGCCAGCCCGCTGGTGGGTCCGGTGTGCGCTGCCCGACGGATCGCCGCTCTGGCCGCGGATGGCTCGGGGGGTGCACTCGTGACCTGCACAGTCATGGCCGAAGGAATACCCGAAATCGGTAGCCTGAATCGCAGGACGGGCGTCGCAACCTGGGTGTTACCGGCATGTAGCAGCGCTGAAGCGTCACGGCCGCGACCGGTTCTAGGTCTAGGTAGTTGGCGTGGCGATGGCCGGAAACAACAGGTAGTCGCGACCGGGGCGCTTTCGGCGATTGCGTCTGCACAATCGTGGCCATGACGGCCAGCGCCGAGGGATCGGCTGCATACGAGGCGGCCCTGGCGCGGCTACCCGACGCCTATGCCCTTGCCCTCCGCTATACCGACGCGGGCACGCCCCCGGCCGAGATTTGCCGCCGACTCGGGATCGAACCTGAGAGCTTCGAGCCGTTCCTGGATCTGGCGCAGCGCAAGCTGTCCAAGGAACTGTCGCGTCCGTAGTGAGACTTGGCGGTCCGTCGACTGATCAGGAAATTCACGGCGTCGAGTTCACTTGTGGTACAGGCACCTTCGCTTCTCAATGAGGTGTTGTCCAGGCCCGGACCCGGGCGTGATCGGTCACTGCTTGGTGGCGATCCAGATGTGCTCGCAGCGGCCGCCGACCGGGTTCGGGAAGACGTCCTCGCCGTGGATGACGGTCTGCCCACCTTCGGTGGAGAACACCCCGCGAGTGATGTTGCCGTACTGGTCGGTGTACTCGAAGGAATCGCCGTTCAGCTCTGTGGTGAAGTCGCCGACGATCGTCACCGTGTTGCCTTGCTGGGTGACGGCGATGGGCACGTCGGGAGGCGAAGCGGTGTGACCGTTGCAGATCCACTCGACTGTGTGCCGGACATAGGTGCCGTCAATCGTCGGTTCGGAGCTTTGTTCGGCGGTGGGCGTGCCTTGGGGCGGCGCAACGGGTTGGTCGTGCGGGGTGTCGTCGGTGCCGATGGTCCCGGTGGGTCGGTTGAATGGTTGGCCAGTGACGACGTCGACGAGGACGAAATTGGCGATGGTCGCCGTGCTGGGTTGAACCTGCGCCAGGGCTTGGGGGTTGTAACCGGGCCACGGCGTGCCGACGGGCAACAGGTCGCCTGTCAGCGCGACGGGGGCGGTGAGTGGGTTGCCACAGTAGCAGCGGGAGCGAGGCACGCCGTGGGCGTCGACGAAGACTGCCGTGCCGGGCTGGAAGACCGATTGCACGCTGGTGGGGTGGGTGCCGTCGAATCCGTGATTGGTCACTCGGGTGTCCAGCCGCAAAACCGTGGGCGTGAGCTCGCTCAGATAGGTGGGGATGTCAGCCACGGTCAGGGGACGCCCGCCGCTCCAGAACAGCGTCGCATCGGTGTTGAGCGCGTCGACGAAGGCGCTCGCCTGAGGGGGATGGGCGGTGAGGAAGGCAATCATTTTGTCGCGGTCACATTCGGCGTTGTCGAGTGTGCCGCCGTAGAGACCGTCGCGGTCGCCGGACAACTCCTGGGTGGCGAGATCGGTACCGGGCTGTGGTTG
>JBPPMS010000187.1:0-52659 GCA_051306175.1 Mycobacterium sp.
GGCGTAGCGGGTGGAGTTGGAGCCGGCGGTGGGGGTGGCGGCGGCACAGCGGCGGCAGCGGGCGCTGCGGCGGCGGGAGCGGGCGCGTCGTCGACGCTGACGCCGTGATCGGTCACTAGCGCGGCGAAGCCACCCGCGTAGCCCTGCCCCACCGCGCGCACCTTCCATGCACCCTGGCGGCGGTAGAGCTCGAGCGCGATCACGATCGACTCACTGCTCAGACCGTCGATGACGTAGTCGTACAGCGCATTTCCCGACGCATCGCTGACGTGGGCCGACGGTGGCGAGGACTGACCGAACGTCGAGCTCGCATTGTCGAGCGTGATGACGGCGCGCACCTGCGCGATCTCGGCGGGGATCTGGTTCAGCGACACCGTCAGGCTGCCAGGCTGCCCAGCCGCGCCGGGGGCCAGCCGCACCCCGGGACCCTGCGGCTGGTTGTAGAAGACGAAGTCGGCATCCGTGCGCACCTTGCCAGCCTCGGTGACCAGCAACGCCGACAGATCGGCAGCAGCGGCGAGTCGCACCGAGACCACGACGTCGTTCACGGACAGCGGGCCGTTCTGACCCTTGGTGAGCTGAGCAGACAAGGCGATTCCTTCATGTCATCGTCGACCGAAAGCACTTCGAAAAACGAGGTGTTGCGGGGTTCCAGCGTGCAGCAGCCACTGTACTGAAGCTGTGAACCGCCTCGGAGCGCAACCTCTGACGAAAGGTGCCTGGTATAACGCCGCTGATGAGCTATGGTTTCGACCGACACCGTTCAAGTCGATGTGAGCGAGCAGAAATTGGCGCAATTGCTTGTGAAGTCAAAGAAAGTCATCGAGGCGCGGCTTGCTGGTGACAGTGTGAAAGCACTGACCGGCTCGATGGTCGCCTACGAAGGAACTATGCAGTTCAAAGCTGCTGGATTCGGTGGCGGTCAGGGCCTGATGGCCGGAATCAAACAGCGTGCCACTGGTGAAGCATTGTCGTTGATGGAGTGCTCCGGCAATGGCGTCATTTACTTCGCCGTCAACGCTCAGAACGTCACCGTGATCGACATCAACAACGAGCAGCTGCGGGTGGAATCGCGCCAGTTGCTGGTGATGGCGGGCAATCTCCAGACCAACGTGACGTTCGCCGGCTTGCGAGGCGCGTCGTCGGGCCAAGGCCTGTTCACGACGATCGTGCAGGGTCAGGGCCAGGTGGCGCTGCTCTCCGCGGGCGGACCGCTGATCCACCTTGAGGTCTCGCCGCAGTACCCGCTCGTCGTCGACCCCGATGCGTTCGTGTGCGCGAAGGGCAACCTGCAGCAGTCCTTCATCACCGACGTCTCCTGGCGCAACGCCGTCGGCCAGGGTAACGCAGAAGCCTTCTCGCTGCGTTGGGAAGGCAGCGGCCTCGTATCGATCCAACCGGCAGAACGGTAGGCGCCAATGGTTTTCGAGAAGGTGAACTCCAAAGTCGTCAAGGTCAACGTGGGTCACGCCGGCGGCATCGTGGCACGCACCGGAGCGATGCTCTTCTACACCGGCGAGGTGTACTTCTCGCCCCATCAGGTCCCTGGTTCCAACCAGATGGGCGGCATGGGCGGATTCGCGCGGGTGGCAGGCCGCATGATGGCCGGCGAACACGAGCGCACGATGCTCGCCCAGGGCAACGGTGAAGTGCACTACGGCTTCGGCGGGCTCGAGGTCCACATCGTCACCCTGCAGGGCGGCGCCTCGTTGCGGGTCGAGGCATCCCGCCTGCTCGCCAACACCGCCGGGCTGCAGAGTTCGGTGGTGTCGGTGATGAGTTCGTCGAGCGGCGGCGGCGGGCGCGGCCTCATGGGCGCCCTGCGCGGCGCGGCCACCGGCGCACTGACCGGCCAGGGCATGTTCACCACCCAGCTGTCCGGGCAGGGCAGCGCGGTGCTGCTGGCTCACGGCGGTGTGATGGAACTGCAGGTCGGCGGGCAGCCGGTCGTGGTCGATCCCCAGGCGTTCGTCGGCGCCTACGGCAACGTCCAGACCGAATTGAAAAGTGCGATGAGCTGGCGTGACGCGGTGGGCCGCGGTGCGGGCGAAGCCATGCAACTCAATTGCGTGGGCCACGGGTCGGTGTTCGTGCAGGCATCCGAAGAGAAGCTGTGAGGCTGACGCGATGAGCCAGATCCTGAATCCGAACAACCTGCCCAGCGACGACAACATCCCCGAGAACAGCTACGCGTACTGCATCGAACTCAATCAACCGTGGTTCATCCGCTTGGGCGCGATGATCGCCTACTACGGACAGATGGAATTCCGGGCGATGACCCACGGTCTGGCGGGCGGAATGTTACAGATGGTAGCCCAAACCTTTTCGGCGCCACTGTATATGGGCGATTACTCCATCGCCGAAGGCCACGGGAAGCTGATCATCGGCGACCGCGGCTATGACATCAACTCCTACGACCTGGACAACGGCAACCTCACCATCCGGGCCTCGAACCTGCTGGGATTCCAGCCCGGACTGGCGTTGAAGCAGTCGATCGTCCCCGGGTTCCTCACCTTGATCGGCTCTGGGAAGTTCCTGGCGTCGTCCAACGGCCCGGTGATGTTCGCCGAGCCGCCGCTGCGTATCGACCCGGAGGCCCTCGTCGGATGGGCCGACTGCCCCTCACCCAGCCACCACTACGACCAAACTTGGGTCACCAGCTTCGTGGCGGCAGGCGCCGCGCGGATGGGCATCAACTCCGGTGAGGAGCGCCAGTTCGACTTCACCGGCGCCGGAACGGTTTTGATCCAATCCAGCGAGAAGGTGATCAGCGACGTCAACCTGGTGCGCAGCATCGAGAGCCAGATACCGGGCATCGGCATGATGGGACTGACGCGCATCAACCAAGTGGTGCAGGCACAGCTGGCCCAACAGCAGCAACAGGGTCTGTGACCCGGCGGGTCGCGGGTGAAACCGGACGCTGGCCCACGGAGCGAGGTTGGCCGGCGTAGCGGAGGAGCGGCCTACGCGCCGATGACCCCTTCGGCCCGCGCAGCGGTGACCCAGGACGGAAACTCGCTGAGCAGACGCTGGTACAGCTCGGCGTCGTCCACGGAGTCGATATCGTCGAGTTCGAAGAATCCCGCGTTGTCGACCATGCGGCCGTCCAGCTCGTCCAATTGGCGCAGCAGTCCGTAATTGGCGCGACCCAGCCCGACGAACTGCCAGAACGCGGGCAACGAGGAAGCGTGGCGCATCAGCTGGCGGATCTCGTCGCGCTTGGCGAAGCCACCGTCGGTGAAGAACAGCACCAGCGTCGGCAGGCGATCGCCTGGCCGCAACGTCGAGATGATCTCCGACATGATCGGGATCTCGTCGTTGGAATGCCCGATGCTGTCGTAGTTGAGGCCGCCGCGGGTGCCCCCGAGATGCACGAAGGTCTGCGCCCACTCCTCGGCGGTATGCACTTCGATCTCGGGCGGTTTCAGGAAGTGTCGGGCGTACATGTACGGCTCCAGCTTGCCGTCGTCGTCGATCTGGGTAGCCACCGGCACCATGCGCTCGACGACGCGGTGCACCACGCCGGCGCGGTACTGCTTGATCATGCTGCCGGTCTTGTCGATGACGAGCACGATCCTGGCCCGCACCCCGCTGGCGCCTTTGGACGACAGCACCTCGGCGACCTGCTTCTTGCGCATATCCAGCTTCTGGCGCTTGTCCAACGAGAGCTTGGCCTCACTAGGGACGGTGCGCACGCCGACAGGCGCGGGCGGCGCCGGTGTCGCTGTCGGCGCTGCCTCCCGGGCTCCGTCGTCGACGCTGACGCCGTGGTCGGTCACCAGAGCGGCGAATCCGCCCGCGTAGCCCTGGCCGACGGCACGCACCTTCCACGCCACGCCGCGCCGGTACAGCTCGACGGCGATGACGATCGACTCGGAGCTCAGGCCGTCGATCCGGTAGGAATACAACACATTCCCGGCTGCATCGCTGATGTCGGCGACCGGGGCGGCGAACTGGCCGAAGCTGCTCGCGGCATCGTCGAGCGTGATCACCGCGCGGACCTGCGCGATAACAGCCGGGATCTGGGCGAACGTCACCGCGAGACTCGCGGCCTGCCCAGCCTGTCCCTGACGCAACCGCACGCCGGGCCCCTCGGGCTGGTTGAAGAACACGAAATCGGCGTCGGAGCGCACCTTTCCGGCGTCGGTCACCAGTAGCGCCGAAACGTCAGCAGGAGCCGCCAACTGTACCGTGATCCGGACTTCGCCGACCGCCAGATCACCGTTGTGACCTTTACTCAGCGACGTAGACACGTGTGGTCACCCCTTTGTCACCGGCCGTGCGGGCCAGTTGCGCATTGAACCAGCCCAGGATCTCTTCGGTGGCCCGAATCCCCGATGTGGTCGTGACCGTCACCGTGTCGTGCGTCCATCCCAGCAGTTCGAGCTCGCCGTGTCGCGGCCGGATGGCGGCATCGGCACTCGCCAGCATCTCAGCGTCGAGGCCTCCGTCGCCTGCGGCGAGAATGGTTGCACCGGAGTCGAGTTCGCGCTCTTCGATCAGGCGCGCCCGCACCTCGGCGATCGCGAAGCTCTTGCATACCGCGTTCGGCATGGTGTAGATCTTGCGCCCCTGCTGCGACACACCCCAGCCGTGCTCGGCGCACCACGTGCCCCACTCGGCCATGAAATCGGGCGGTACGGCCTCCGGGTGCACCACCAGGTAGCAGAACAGGTCGTCGGCTAAGCGGAACTTGCTCACCCAGTCCCCGGCCAGGGAGCGCAGCCGCGCAGCCACCTCGGGCAAACCCGCGCCGCCGTCGCGCGTCGCCGCGTCGATCGAAGCACGCCACCCGGCGTCCGGTGCGCCGTCGCGCAGAATGTTGCCACCGTTGCTGGTGATCGCGTACCGCCACGGCGCTCCCGGCAGCTGGATCCGCTGGAACTGCTCGACGGTGCGGGTGGTGGTGGGGACCACCGCGACGCGTCCCGCCAGGTCGCGCAGTGCCGCAACGGCCGCAGTCGTCATGTAGGACAGCGGTTCACCCTCGTAGTACTCGACGCACTCGAGCTCCGAGTCGGGGGTGGACGTTCCCGCCGCCGCCCGCGAGTAGATCATGGTGCGGTCCAGATCCGTGGCGATCACGGTGCCGGGTCTGATTCCCGAGTCGCTCCGCTCCTGCCCGCCGGGTCTGATTCCCGAGTCGCTCCGCTCCTGCCCGCCGGGTCGGTGCTCAAACATCGCTGACATCTTTCACCAGCCCCATGCACGAGTACGCGAGGTCACCCACGACATCGACGGGCACTCCCCGGGCTGCGGCCAACAGCCGAATGTGCTCGTGCTCAGGCGCGTGCGCTTCCCGGACGAGGATCCGCCACGGCACCCGACGCAACAGCACACGCGTCGTCTCCCCGACGCCCGGTTTCACGAAGTTCACCGTGGCGACCCCGTATTCGGCACGAACCTGGTCCACCGACCGCCAACCCGCCCACGTCGGGGTGCGATCCGAGGCCAGCACACTCGCCACGTGCGCAGGCAGGTCGGGCGCCACGGTGAGGAACTGCGCGCTGACGGCATCCAACAGTGAGTTCGAGACATCCGAGCCAGCCAACTCGGAGTAGAACTTCGCACCGTGGAAGTCGTCGGGCCCGATCAGGTCGTCGTTGAGCACGGTGCGTGACACCAATCCCGACACCGTGGAGTTCAGGCATGCCGAGGCGATCAGGAAGTCGTCGCGGGTGCCGTAGGTGCGCACGCAGTGCCCGGGATCGGCGAGCACGGCCATATCGTCGTTGAACGTCACGCCGGTGGCCTCGCGGTAGCCAATGAGAGCGTCGGTGAGCTCGCGGGTGATCGCACCCTTGCCCGTCCAGCCGTCGACGAACACCACTGACGCCGGATCATGTTGTTTTTGAAGGTATTTCAACGCGTTGGTGTCTATTCCCCTACCACGCACGATCGACAACGCGTAGTGCGGCAACGCAAGCCCGTGCCCCGCCGCGGCCCAGCGTCGCATCAGGATGCCGACCGGGGTGCCCGCCCGGGCCAACGACACGAGCGTGATGTCGCTGCCCCGTTCGGCCAGCACGATCTCGGTGACGATCCCCACCGCGCCGGCCAGGCGAGCGGCGCTGTCTTGGAGGACCCTGTCGAACAACTCTCGGTAGGCCGCGTCGGGCTGATACTCCACCGGCAGCGACTCGGCGTAATGCGCCTCACCTGACTGAATGCGCCGTTCGCGTTCCCCCACATCGGCTTCCAAGGCAACGTGGGACAGGTCTTTGAGCAACCAGCTCACCTCGTGGGCCGCGTACGAACCGAAATCGGGGCCCGTCAAGGGTGCGTTCACGAACTCATGCTCCTGCTCTGCTGCAGCGTGGCGGGATCAGCCCCCGGCACGACGGCGACCACCACGTCCTGCCCGGCGGCAGTCATGACGTCCACCAATCCACTTGGCCCGGTGAGGCGTTCGGTGTCCGCCGGAGGATCGACGACGATGACTAAGTGGGCGCTCAGCCCGTCACCGTCGGGCCATTGCGCGTTGTAGAGATAACGCGACGTTCCTTCGCCGCGTTCGGGTGCAACGAAGGTGAATCCCCTGCGCAGCGGGTAGCCCGGTTGGTCGAGAACGTAGGCGGGCGAGCGGGTGGTGGTCTGGAAGCGTACCGCCAGGCCCGCATCGGCCAATGCCGCCGCCAGCCGCAGCGGCAAGTACATCAGTTCCTCGTGACCGACCACAATCACCCGCCTGCTCGGGTCAAGGCGATCGAGCAACACATCGGCTGCCGCGGCTAAAGCCTCGTCGAAGGCCACGGCGTCGGAGGCGAGAAAGCCATGCCTTCCGCCGTCGGGAACCTCACGGGGCCAGGGCAAGACGACGCGCGACGCCCGCCCTGCGCGCTCGCCGACGATGTTCAGAATCGGGTCCGGCAGCGCCGCCACCGCGTCGATCAGGCCGACCGGAAGCACAGTCGCGCCGGTGGCCAGCGCCACCGCGTCGATCATCGTGCCGAGCGACCGCGCGGCCTGCTCGGTCGCGGCATGGTGGTCGGGCGTGCGCATGTCGACCAGCGAGGCGATCACGTGCCGGTCACGTACTCGGCCGCCGTTGCCCGCGCCGGCCAGCGCGCGGATCGCATCGATCGCCGTTGCGCCGGTAGAGATCTCGTCGTCCACCAGGACCAGCGGAGCGTCGTTGTCGAACAGCTCCGGGTGCGACGGCTGCAGCATGTGGCAAGTGGCGTGGGAATGCCCCTCCTCGAAGCTCGTCAATACCGTCGCCGACGAAACCTGACGCCTGGTCGAGTGCAGGTAGCATCGGGCCCCGATGCGGGCGGCGACGCAGTGACCTAAACCCGTGGCGGTCTCGGCGAATCCGAGCACCACGGCCTCGGAGGCCCGGTCGCCGAGCGCAGCGGCCACCAGGTCACCTAGTCGATTGCCGGCATCGAGAACGGCATCCGGCGTCGCGGGCAGGTGCTTGCCCAGCACCGTGGACACCAGCAGGTGCGCACGACGAGGATTGCGGCGCAGCCCGGGTTGTACCAACGTCGGCACGTCGTATCCCGCGACGGAGTCGGTCGGCACCAACTCCAGCCCCAACTGCCGCGTCGCCCACGGCGCCGTCGCCTCGGCCGTCACTTGCCCGCCCACGCTGTCAGCAGATCCACAAACGTCACACCGGTGTTCATCACGCCGAAGACCTCTGCGCGCAACAGCGTCTGGCGCGCCCAGTTACGGTGCGGTTTGGTTTCGTTCATCTTGTTGCGGTAGCCGGAGGCCTTCGCGCCTGCGGCCGAGTCAACGATGTCGAGTGCGTCGTGGTACTCCTCGTGGGTGACCGCCGACAGTGCGTGCACCGCGGCGACGTGCGTCGGGTGAATCACCGACTTGCCCTGCATGCCGTTGGCGCGATCCAGGGCGACTTCGCGCAGGAATCCGTCGAGGTCAGCGTCGATCATGTGGTTACGGAACCGCACCGCGTCATGGTCGACGAACGGCGTGGTGCGCAACATCGGAATGAACATGCGCTCGCGGTCGGCGAAATACTCCCAGACCGGGCCGGTGATGACGAATCCGCCTCCGTCGGCGCGGCCGAGATAGTTGACGATGTCAGCGATCACGTCGGCCACCACGCGCACGTCGTAGATGGTCAGGTCACGATCCCTGCGGATCCCGAACGCGCCGCACATGTCCGTCGCGCCAACCCGTACCGCCAGCACCTGATCACGTCGCCCAGCGAGAAGGCTTGCCACCGAACCCAGTTCGTGGACCCGTGTCTCCCGATAAATCAACTCGGTTGACTCCAGTACCGGCATCGCGTACAGGTGCTTACCGACCGTGCGCGACGCGTCGGCCACCGCATCGAGGTAGCGCATTCCGTTGACCCTGTTGAACTTCGGTATCACGAACCCGGTGAGAGTCTCCTTGGCTCCTGGTGCTGCAGCGATGGTCGGGATAGCCTCGGGACCGCGGACCCGGACGAACACCAGCGCGTTGCCCGCGGGCGTCCCCGCCAGCTCGCCTAACGCGGCCACTGCATTGGCGATGGCGGCGTCCACCTCGTGATCGCCGACAGCGTCCTCGGTGTCGAGCACCATCGAACACACACCCTCGGCGGCGCGCCGCGACACCGCCGCCGCGAGGTCGGGCCGGGTGGCGGGAACGTAGAGAGTCGCCCCGAGCGCGACGGCCAGGAACTGACGGTCCACGCCGTCGTCGAACGCCCGCGGTTCCAGCAGGAACAGCTCCGACATCGGCTTCTGGCCCAAATGGCCGAAATGGCGCACCATCGAATCCCCCACGCTGCCCACCTACCGTTGGTCCGGCGTCTGTGATCGCATCCGAGCGACCACACCGGAGATAAATGTTGCTATTGAGTCCAGCCCGGTAACGTAGCCCCAGTAATCGGGGTGACGACCGTGAAGTTCTCCCGACACCCGCTCGATGCGGTCCAGCTGCGCGTCCAGCACCGAGGCCCAGTCCGTGACCAGGCCACGGCTGATCGCCAGCATCTGCGCGTCGCGCAGCTTGAAACGTACTTCGTCCTCTTTGGCCTTCGGGTTCTCCCGCACGCCGCGCAGCAGCCGCAGGCGGTCTGTCACCGCGTCGATGAGGTCCTCTGCCTTGGACAGGTCGGCCCGCACCGACGTCGTCACCGCCAGCACCCGCTCCGGGTTACCTTCGGCCAGGGCGGCTCTGGCCTGGGCCAGGCCCGCGTCCGCGGAATCGAGGTAGCTTCGGCTGGCCTGATCGTTGCCGTGCAGGTCGGCCGAACTGGCCGCATTGAATTCACGGAGCAGAGCCGAGTACGCGGGTGCCAGGCGATCAGCGCGCGTCCTGACTGCCGATGCCCGGGTGCTCACCGACGAAATGCTCTGACGCGCATGACTTTCCGCGGCAGGCGCCGCAGTCAGCGCATTCTGCAAGCCGGTCGCGGCGGCGTGCACCTCGGCCGAACGCTTCCGGATGTCGACGGGGTTGCGCACGGCCAGCGCCGTATCGAGCGCGCCCACCGCGGCGTCGAGACTCTTGGACGCGGCCTGCACGGAGGGATACACCAGAAACTGCGCGTCAGTCTGCTCCGCCGTCCGGCGGGCGCTGTGCGCGGCCTCGACGGCTTGGGCTGCCGTGTCGGGGACGGCTGCCAGCGTGGCTCGGGCATGTTCGAGATGCGTCCGGTTCGATTCATAGAAATGGTCGACGGCGCGCGCCGCCTCATAAAGTTGCCGCGTCACGCCGTCGACCGAGCCGTTCTGACGTGGAGTTCCGCTGTCGGTGTACTCGGCCGGTCCGGTCAGCGCCAGGTAAGCCGCCGAGGCCGCGTAACAGTGATCGAGCACCGGCTGCCACTGCGCCCGCATCCGGCGTTCCGGGAAGAGTTGCTCGGACGCTTCGACCGCGGATTCCACGACGCTCTGCCGCTTGTCCATGTCGAGAAAGGCATCGCTGAGCGCGGCAGGCACAGCGGGCGGCGTCGGCTCGGTCCTCGACCGTCCGAACAGACCGCCCCACCGACTCGCCACGGCCCGATCGTACTTTCCCACCCATCCCGGGCGCCGCACACGAATCTGCACGAGAAGATCTGACCAGCCAGCGCCGAGTTGCTACTACAGTCGGTGCTGCGACCGGATGACAACGCGGTCCGCGGAACTCAGTGGAGTACGACGAATGAAGGGATAGGCCCCCGATGGGTGTCAGCTTGAGCAAGGGCGGGAATGTTTCACTGACCAAGGAGGCGCCGAATCTGACTGCGGTTGCCGTCGGCCTTGGTTGGGACATTCGGTCCACCACAGGAACCGACTTCGACCTCGACGCCAGCGCTATCGCCACCGGCGAAGACAAAAAGGTCCTCACCGACCAGCACTTCATCTTCTTCAACAACCTCAAGTCACCGGAGGGCTCCATCGAGCACACCGGCGACAACAAGACCGGTGAGGGCGAAGGCGACGACGAGGTCATTAACATCGACCTGGCCGCCACCCCACCGACCATCACCAACGTCTTCTTCCCGGTGTCGATCTACGACGCCGACAGCCGCAGCCAGTCCTTCGGCCAGGTCCGCAACGCCTATATCCGCGTCGTCGACCGCGCCAACGGCAACGAACTGGCCCGCTACGACCTGTCCGAGGATGCCTCTACCGAAACGGCGATGGTGTTCGGCGAGCTGTACCGCGCCGGTGCCGAGTGGAAGTTCCGCGCCATCGGCCAGGGTTACGCCTCCGGCCTGGCAGGTATCGCCCGCGATTACGGCGTAAACGTCTAGCTGCTCTGGACAGCACCGCGCGCCACGCCCTTGTGGTGTGGCGCGCGGAACGTCTGTGCGAGCAGAAGAGTCGGGCTCGTTGTGGTTCGCACGATCCCACCGCCCCGTCGACTCGGCGCTCGGGCACGCCGCCGTGCACGGCCGGTTCGCCACCGGCACCTGGACTCCATCCTCGCGGCTAGCGTTCAGCTGCCGCCGCCACACCCGCCGCCACACCCGCCGCCACAAGTGCCGCCGCCTCCGCCGTCACCGGGGAATCCGCCGTCACCGCCGCCGATGCCGATGGCTCCGCCGTCACCCGCGCGATAGGTTGCGCTGCCGGCTGTCCAGGTGCCCATACTTCGTGCAGTGCCGAGCGCAATGACGACGCCGAGAGGTCCCAGCGCAGCGACGACGAAGTACCAGCCGGGGGACCGCAACCCCTTGCTACGCGCGATCCGCATGGCTAATAGAGCGCAGATGATCCAGATACCGATCACGACAGCTGCCATGTTTCCCCCCGGAATTCGATGCCGACATTCTAACGCTCGCTCATCCCAGGTGCGTGGGGTGTGAGCTATGAAGGTGGCGATCCTGGATGACTATCAGAACGTCGCGCTGCAGATGGCCGACTGGTCGTGCGTGAGCGCGCGCGCAGAGATCACCGTCTTCACCGATCACCTGGCCGACACCGACGCCGTCGTCGAGCGCCTCTCGCGTTTCGACGTGTCTACGTGATGCGCGAGCGAACACCGCCGCCGACCGCGGGATCGTCGACACGACGACGGGCGGTTATGCGGAGTCGACGGTCGAGCTCAGCCGGCCGCAGATCCTGGCGGCGTCACGAAACGTGGTGGCGGAGCACACGTCCGTCCGCGACGGCGGCTGGCAGACGTCGGTCGGCAGGCAGCTGGGCGGCGCAGGGGGAGTCCTCGGAGTGCTCGGACTTGGACGCATGGACGTTCGGGTGGCCCGCGTCGGCGCGGCCTTCGGGATCGACGTGATCACGTGGAGTACCAACCTCACTTCTGAACTGGCCGAGGCGGCAGGTGCGCGGTACGTGAGCCGCGACGAACTGTTCAGCACCGCCGATGTGCTGACCTTCCACCCTCAAGCGGGGGGAGCGGAGCCGCGGTCTGGTGGGCGCGCGTGAACTCGGGCTGATGAAGCCGACTGCGCTGTTGGTCAACACATCCGTGGCCGGATCCTCGACGAGGCGGCGTTGATCGGAGGCGCTGCGCGACAAGCGGATCGCGGGTGCGGCGCTCGACGTCTTCGACTCGAGCCCCTGCCCGCCGACCATCCGCTGCGCAGCCTGGACAACGTGCTAACCACCCCGCACATCGGCTACGTCGCCGAGCAGGTGTACCGGGTGTTCTGCGCGACGCTGCGGCGGCGATCGCCGACTGGCTTGAGGCCGCTTAGCCGCGAATTCGCGCGGTCGACTATCGAAACGGCTAAGGTTGAGCTGTTTGATTGCGTGTGCGTGGGGGTCTGGTGGACGGTGCAGAATTCGGGCGTTACCGGTTGTTGGAGTTGTTGGGTCGCGGCGGAATGGGCGAGGTGTGGCGCGCGCACGACACCGTGATCGACCGAGTGGTCGCCGTCAAGGTGTTGCCTGCTCACTTGGCCGACGATGAGACGTATCTGCAGCGGTTTCGGCGCGAGGCGCATGCCGCCGCGCGGCTGAACCATCCCCACATCATCCCGATCCACAACAGCGGCGAGATCGACGGCCGGTTATTCGTGGAGATGCGGTTGGTCGAGGGCAGCGATCTTCAGGCCGTGCTGACCGACGGCCCATTGGAGCCGGCTCGCGCGGTGAACATCATCGGACAGATCGCCAAGGCACTACACGCCGCGCACAAGACCGGGCTGGTGCATCGCGACGTCAAGCCGTCGAACATCCTGATCGACGAGGACGATTTCGCATATCTGATCGACTTCGGCATCGCCCGCGGTGGTGAGGACACCCGGCTGACCGGCACCGATAATGTCATCGGCAGTTGGCATTACATGTCGCCGGAGCGTCTACGAGCTGGAAAGGTCGACACCCGTGCGGATATCTATGCGTTGGCCTGCGTGCTGTATGAGTGCCTGACGGGGGGTCCACCCTATCCCGGTGACAACTTCGAGCAGCAGATCACCGCGCATCTGACGGAGCCGCCGCCCGCTCCGTCGGCCAGCATCCCAAACTTGCCGGTAGCGCTGGATCCGGTGATCGCCACCGGGATGGCCAAGGAGCCGTCGCAACGGTACGAGTCGGCGGTGGCATTGGCGCGCGCAGCCACTGATGCCGTGACGGACCCGATACCGCGTCGGCGCGAGGCAGTGCAGCCGGTGCCGGTAGCACCGCCCGTCGGGCCACCGCCGTCGCATTCAGGCGGATCTCCTTCTGCGGCAACTCTATTGGGCCCGACGTCCGTCGGCGCGTTACTGACTGCGGCCGGGATCGTCGGGTTGGGCGTCTCGTGGATCGCTGTCGAGGAATTACGCGGAGAGTTCTATGAACTGCTCGTATGGCCTTGGCCTGGCAGTTGGGCGGGCCCATTGGCCACGGCCATGGTCGGGCATGCGGTGTTGTGGGGGCTTCTGGCCGCCGCATCCTTTGCTGCAGCGGTCATTTGCCGGTCGGTACGGCATTCAGCGACGTCGCTGTGCGTGTTCGGCGGCCTCGTGAGCGCGGTTCTCGCAATTTTCTATGCCGCGAGTTATCAGCTCACCGTTATAGGACTGCCGGATTTGCCTCACACTGTGGTTGCGCTGCTCTGGGCCGTGTTCGCAGGTGTAGTCCTCGTGTTGGCGGGATTCGCCCGACGCCGGCCTGCCCTCTGCTTCGCGATGACGCTGTGGGGCTCTGCAGGCTTGCTGCTGTCGGTAGTCATGGCGAACGGCCCCACAGGACGATCGCCGCTGCTGGGGATGGAAACTGCGCAGTGGGCGTACCTGCTGTGGTCGCTGACGGTACTTGGTACGGCAGTGGTGGTGTTGGTCGAGGCGCGCAGGCTGCATGCGGATGCTACGACATAAATCCAGGCTCAGGGCTCTGGCTCTAGCGACGAGTTCCAAGCCTCGGTCAGATCCGGCTGGCGTTGGAGCCGCCAAACTGCAGAGGAATCCACCAGAAAGTAAATCAGGTCCCGACAACCTTTTCATCAGCTCGCGCGGCGACCCACCCCTCGTAATCCCGGCCCTTCGCGTACTCGCGCGACCGAGCCAACGCCTCGAGGCTCGCACCGCCCGACAAGGTGTCTGTCTCATCGCGGACGGAAATGTGCCGTTGCTGACACGCGACACCGGGGTCGTCGTCCGCCCGGTGACCGGCGTACCGCCCTGCACGTTGATCATGGCGTGGCGACGCGGAGATGACCGGCCGCTGCTGACCGGCGCTGCGCGAAGCGGTCGTCGGGATCACCGGCAATCAACCGGCCCAAGGCACTGCCTGAGCTATTCCTTGGGAACGTTGCGCTCGATCTCGTCCAGCCAGATCCGTGCCGACATGTCCGACGGCGCGCGCCAGTCGCCGCGCGGCGAAAGCGCACCTCCGGAAGACACTTTCGGCCCGTTCGGCAGCGCCGATCGCTTGAACTGGCTGAACGAGTAGAAGCGCTGGGCGAAAACCTGCAGCCACCCGCGGATCTCGGCCAGCGAGTAGGCCGGACGCTTGTCCTCCGGCAGCCCGACGGGCCAGTCGCCGTGCGCGGCGTCGCGCCAGGAGTGCCACGCCAGGAACGCAACCTTCGACGGCCTGAATCCGTACCGCAACACCCAGAACAACGAAAAGTCCTGCAGCACATAGGGCCCCACCTTGGCCTCGCTGCTCTGGATCTCTTGACCCTCGCCTGCGGGCACCAATTCGGGGGTTATCTCGGTGTCCAGCACCGACTGCAGCACCGAGTTGACGTCGTTGGCAGGGTCGTCGCCGAACTGACCCGACGAGATCACCCACCGGATCAGGTGCTGGATCAACGTCTTGGGCACGCCGCCGTTGACGTTGTAGTGCGACATCTGATCGCCCACACCGTAGGTCGACCATCCGAGGGCGAGTTCGGAGAGATCTCCGGTACCCAGGACGATTCCGCCGCGCTGGTTCGCGATGCGGAACAGATAGTCAGTGCGCAGACCAGCCTGGACGTTCTCGAACGTCACGTCATACACCTTCTCGCCCCGTCCGAACGGGTGGTCCATCTCGGTGAGCATCAGCTTGGCGGTTTCGCGGATGTCAAGTTCGGCGAACGTCACTCCCAATGCGTGACTCAACGCGATCGCGTTGCCCTTGGTGCGCTCGCCGGTGGCGAAACCGGGCAGCGTGTAGGCCAGAATGTCGCTGCGCGGACGGCCTTCCCGGTCCATCGCCCTGGCGGCGACGATCAACGCGTGGGTGGAGTCCAACCCGCCGGACACCCCGACGACCACCTTCGGGTAGTTGATCGCGCGCAGCCGTTGCTCCAGACCTGAGACCTGGATGTTGTACGCCTCGTAGCAATCCTGTTGCAGCCGAACGGGATCGGCGGGAACGAATGGGTACCGCTCGATTTCGCGCAGCAGCCCGAGATCACCGGACGGTGGGTTGAGGGTGAACTCGACGCGTCGGAACGCGTCGGTGGCCTCACGGTGGTGGCGGCGGTTGTCGTCGAACGTGCCCATCCTGATGCGTTCGGAACGCAGCAGCTCGACGTCGACGTCGGCTGTGCTGCGGCGCGAGCCTCTCGGGAACCGTTCGGATTCGGCCAGGAGCGCGCCGTTTTCGTAGATCATCGTCTGGCCGTCCCAGGCCAGGTCGGTGGTGGACTCGCCCTCCCCTGCCGCCGCGTAGACGTAGGCGGCCAGGCACCGCGTCGACGCCGAGCGGGCCAGCAGCTTGCGGTCGTCAGCGCGGCCTATCGTGATCGGGCTGCCCGACAGATTGGCCAGCACCGTCGCCCCCGCCAGGGCGGCCTCAGCGCTGGGCGGCACAGGAACCCACATGTCCTCACACACCTCGACGTGCAGGACGAAGCTGGGCAGATCGGTTGCGGTAAAAAGCAAATCGGGACCGAAGGGCACCGCGTGGCCGCCAATATCGATGGTGCCGCGGATATCGTCGCCCGGCGCGACCTGGCGTCGTTCGTAGAACTCCCGGTAGGTCGGCAGATAGGACTTCGGTGCCACGCCGAGGGCCCGGCCGCGATGAATGATGACGGCCGCGTTGTACACCCGGTGCCGGTAGTGCAGCGGTGCGCCGACGACGAGCACCGGCAGCAGCCCGACCGACGCCGCGACGATGTCGACCAGCGCGACACGCACCGCTTCGAGCAGGCCGTCCTGCATGACGATGTCCTCGACGGAATACCCCGACAGCGTCAGCTCGGGGAACACCGCCATGCCCACGCCGTCGTCATGGCATTCCTGTGCCATCCGCAGCACGGCGGCGGCGTTTGCCGCGGGGTCGGCCAGCGTCGTGCGCAACGTGCAGGCGGCTACCCGCACGAACCCGTGCTGGTAGGCGTTGTAGAAGTCCACGTTCTCATTGTTGCCCGCAGCGATCACAGACCACGCCGCGACCCGAGGTTATCCTCGATTGAGTGGAAGCTCCCGAACTCATCGCGCTGCTCGACGGCAGGCGCGTGGCCGTGCTGACCGGTGCGGGCATCTCGACCGATTCGGGAATCCCGGATTACCGTGGCCCCGACTCGCCGCCGAGCAATCCGATGACGATCCGGCAGTTCACCACCGATCCGGTCTTCCGACAGCGCTACTGGGCGCGCAATCACGTCGGTTGGCGTCATATGCACGCCACCCAGCCCAACGCCGGGCACCGCGCACTGGCAGCGTTGGAACGCTCAGGCGTCGTCGTCGGCATCATCACCCAGAATGTCGATCTCCTGCACACCAAGGCCGGCTCACAGAATGTGGTGAACCTGCACGGCACCTACGCCGACGTGGTCTGCCTGAGCTGTGATTTCACGATTACGCGGGCGCAGCTGGCCGACCAGCTGGAAGTATTGAATCCCGGGTTTACAGAATGCGCAGAGCAGGTTGGTGGCATCGCGGTGGCGCCGGATGCCGACGCCGTCGTCGACGACACGGCGTCCTTCCGGTATGTCGATTGTCCCGTGTGCGCAGGAATGCTCAAGCCGGAGATCGTCTACTTCGGCGAGAGCGTTCCTAAACTCCTGGTGCAACAAGCATTTTCGTTGGTCGACGCCGCCGATGCGCTGCTGGTCGCCGGGTCGTCGCTGACGGTGTTCTCCGGCTACCGCTTCGTGCGGCACGCCGCAGCGCGCGGCCTGCCGGTCGCGATCGTCAACCGGGGCGCCACCCGCGCTGACGCCCTGGCCGACGTGACTGTCGACAGCGGCTGCTCCGAGATACTGGCGCTGCTGGCCGATGAGCTCAGAACGAACAGGGCATCGACCGGATTTCGTGGATGAAATTGGCTGGTACGTAGGCAGGTTCGCCTGCCTCGAGGTTGGGCAGCCGCGTCAGAAGATCGCGCGCAGCTGCACGCTGGCGAGGTTGGAGGCCCAGGCGAGCGCCGCACTGGCGTACACCGTGCGCTGCATTTCCCCAGTACTGGGGCAACGCGAGGCGACCAGAGCCCACCGCCCTGCCGCGCCGAAACCAACGAAATGTTGGAGTCCACCTCGATATTTCCCACCCAATGGTGAGTTTCGGCGTGCCGGGGGGTGGTTAGAGGGCGACAAGGTCGTCTGCGTGGACGGCGGGGCGGCGCATCTCGGCGGGTAGGTCCGAGGTGGAGCGGCCCATCATCGTCGCCAGCTCCCCCGCGTCGTAGGCGACGACGCCGCGGGCTACCGTGGCGCCGTCAGGCCCGTGGAGATCGACGACGTCGCCGCCGAAGAAGCGACCCGAAACCGCGACGATGCCTGCAGGCAACAGCGACCGCCGCCGATCCAGCACCGCGCGGACCGCACCGTCATCCAGCGTCAGTGCCCCCGTGGATTCCGCGGCGTAGCGCACCCAGAAGCGACGCGCCGACATCCGGTCAGCCCGCGCCGCGAACACCGTGCCGACCGACGCCTCGGAGAGCGCCTTCGACGCATCCGCGGCCGCCGCCAGCAGCACCGGTACCCCCGCGTCGGCGGCCAGTAATGCCGACGACAGTTTGGAGGTCATCCCGCCGGTACCGAGGTGACTGCCCCGCCCCGCCTCCACGCCGTCGAGATCGTCCGGCCCCGACACCTCGGGAATGAAGCGCGCGTTACCTTTCCGTGGGTCAGCGTCGTACAGCCCGTCGATATCGGAAAGCAGGATCAGCGCGTCGGCGCCCACCAGATGCGCCACCAGCGCGGAGAGCCGGTCGTTGTCACCGAACCGGATCTCGTTGGTGGCGACGGTGTCGTTCTCGTTGACGATGCCCACCGCGTGCAGGGCACGCAACCGGTCCAGGGTCCGTTGCGCGTTGGTGTGTTGGGCACGCATCGCGATGTCGTGTGCCGTCAACAGCACCTGACCGACAGTGCGGTCATAGCGCCGGAACGCCGCACTCCACGAGTTGACCAGCGCCACTTGTCCGACGCTGGCGGCGGCTTGTTTGGTTGCCAGATCCGTGGGCCGCTTATGCAGCCCCAACGGCTCGATTCCCGCCGCGATCGCACCCGAGGAGACGATCACCACGTCGGATCCCGCACGCATCCGTGCCTCGATGGCGTCCACGAGGAACTCCAGCCTGCTGGCATCGAACATCCCTGATGCCGTGGTGAGCGCCGTGGTGCCGATCTTCACCACGACGCTGCGCGCGGTGCGGACGGCCTCGCGGTGGACGCTCACGACGGCTCGTCGTCGAGGTGCTCGCGGCGCTCCTTACGGGCCGCCTTGCGCTCGGCCGCACCGATGCGGTCGCTCTGGTCGAGCCGGATGTCGGTGCCGCGACCGGTCATCGTCACGTCGACGCCCGCGGGTGTCTGCGGCTCCCAGTCGAACGTCATGTCGCCGATGGTGACCGCACAGCCGGGTGTGGCACCCAGCTTGATCAGTTTCTCCTCGACACCGAGGCGGGCAAGTCGGTCACCGAGATAGCCCACGGCTTCGTCGTTGTTGAAATCGGTCTGCCCGATCCAGCGTTCGGGTCGTGCGCCGCGCACGATGAAGCCGCCCTCATCGTCGGACTCGACGGTGAACCCGGTTTCGTCGACCGCGACGGGCCGGATGACCGGACGCCTCGGGGCCACCTCGGGCTGCGCGGCGCGATAGGCTGCAACCAGATCCCACAAGGCGAAGATCAACGGTCGCAACCCGTCCCGCGTGACGGTCGACACCTCGTACACCGGCCAGCCGCGTGCCTCGACGTCGGCGCGGACGAACTTGGCCAACTCTCTCGCCTCGGGAACGTCGGTCTTGTTGAGCACCACTGCACGGGGGCGGTCAGCCAGGTCGCCGAGCGTCGAATCCCCTTGCAGGGTCGGGCGGTAGGCGGCCAACTCCGCCTCCAGCGCGTCGATATCCGACACCGGGTCGCGGCCCGGGTCGAGCGTGGCGCAGTCGACGACGTGGACCAGCACCGCGCACCGCTCCAGGTGACGCAGGAAGTCCAAGCCGAGGCCCCGCCCGTCCGAGGCTCCCGGGATGAGACCGGGAACGTCGGCGACGGTGAAGGTGTTGTCGCCTGCCGACACCACACCGAGGTTGGGCACCAGCGTAGTGAACGGGTAGTCGGCGATCTTGGGTTTGGCGGCCGAGATCACCGACACCAGCGAGGATTTACCCGCCGACGGAAACCCGATCAACCCGACGTCGGCGACGGTCTTGAGTTCGAGGGTCAGCTCACGCTGCTGGCCTTTTTCGCCGAGCAGCGCAAACCCGGGAGCCTTGCGGGCTCGAGACGCCAGAGCCGCGTTACCCAGTCCGCCCCGCCCACCGCTGGCGGCGTCGAAGCGGGTGCCCGCGCCGACCAGATCGGCGAGCATGCGCCCGTTCTCGTCGAGCACGATCGTGCCGTCAGGAACCTTGACTTCGCGGTCGTCGCCCGCGGCGCCGTCGCGGTTGCCGCCCATGCCCTGTTTGCCCGACGGGGCGGTGACATGAGGGTGGAAGTGGAAGTCGAGCAGCGTGTGCACCTGCGGGTCGACAACGAAGACGATGCTGCCGCCGCGACCTCCGTTGCCCCCGTCGGGGCCACCGAGTGGCTTGAACTTCTCACGGTGCACTGAGGCGCAGCCGTGCCCGCCTGAACCGGCCTGCGCGTGGATGACGACGCGGTCGACGAACCGGGGCATCGGACTCCCTTTCAGACGAGCGTGAAGTTGGTGTCGTGCGAATCAGTCGAGAACTCGCAGCAGCTTCACGTTCGCGGGCCGCGGGCAGGAGCCGAGCGACCCGGAGGGATCTGGAAGTCCTCGGCGGACTAGGCCTCGGCCGGAACGATGTTCACGGTCTTGCGACCACGCTTCACGCCGAACTGGACCGCGCCTGCGGCCGTGGCAAACAGCGTGTCGTCGCCTCCGCGGCCCACGTTGATGCCCGGATGGAAGTGGGTGCCGCGCTGGCGGACAATGATCTCACCCGACTTGACGACCTGGCCACCGAACCGCTTGACGCCGAGACGCTGGGCATTGGAATCGCGACCGTTGCGCGAGCTGGAAGCGCCCTTCTTATGTGCCATTTCTATTCGCTCCCCTGCTACTTGATTCCGGTGACCTTGAGGACCGTCAGCTGCTGACGGTGCCCCTGCCGCTTGTGATAGCCGGTCTTGTTCTTGAACTTGTGGATGCGGATCTTGGGGCCCTTGGTGTGCTCGAGCACCTCACCGGTGACCGTGACCTTCGCCAGATCCTTGGCCTCGGTGGTGACGGTGGCCCCGTCGACGACGAGCGCCACGGGCAGCGAGATCGAGTCGCCGGCCTCTCCGTCGAGCTTCTCGACCTTGACTATGTCGCCGACAGCGACCTTGTACTGCTTGCCGCCGGTCTTGACGATTGCGTAGGTGGCCATAGTTTTCGGTCTGCCTCTTCAGTATTGCGGGCGCGCGCGTCCCGGAGCTACGAGCGCTGGTCTGTGGGTGCGGCACCGGAGCGTGAGCCCAGCGGTTCCGCTGCCGCCGGCATGTGCCTGGTGACAACCGCTCTAGGGTACGTGAGCGGCTGGTTGAGGGTCAAACCGCGGGATGGTCGGCATCAGTCGTCCAGCACAGGCGGGCCGGCTGGCCGCGCCGCGGCCCTGCGTCGGGGGCGACGGACGGTCGTGACAACGGCGACCGCAGCGGCGCGTTCGTCTGCTTCTGCGACGCCGACGCCAAAGTCCTCGTCCTCGTCCTCGTCGTCCTCGTCGTCCTCGTCCTCGTCGTCCGAGTCGTCGTCGTCCTCGTCCGAGTCGTCGTCGTCCGAGTCGTCGTCGTCCTCGTCGTCCTCGTCCGAGTCGTCGTCGTCCTCGTCGTCCAGATCAACTATGTCGTCATCGTCGTCGTCGTCGTCCGAATCATCGTCGTCCGAATCATCGTCGTCCGAATCATCGAAATCGTCGTCGAGGTCTTCCTCGGCGACCTCTTCTGCGACCTCTTCGGTCATGTCGGTGTCGTCAGCGCGCTCCTCACCGACCGCGTCGTGCACGACATCCTCGATGAATTCATCGTCAGCGTCTTCGTCGCCTTCGTGCTTGCCGTTGGCGGCGGCCATCGCCTTGAACATCGGATGCTCACCCGCCGCGTGAGAGGGCACCCGCGCCACCGGAGCGGCGACCTCTTCGGGTTTGCCCTTCTTGGCGCGCTTGCCGCGGCGATTGCCGGATTCGGCCTTCGGGGCGCTGCCGCCACCGCCGCCTCCGCCGCGCCCCTGAGAAGGCTGCGAATCGACGGGATCGCTGTGCAGCACGATGCCACGACCGGCACAGTACGTACACGTCGTTGAGAAGGCCTCGACCAGGCCGGTGCCCAACTTTTTGCGGGTCAGCTGTACCAGGCCGAGCGACGTCACTTCCGACACCTGATGACGGGTGCGGTCGCGCGCCAGCGCCTCGGTGAGGCGGCGCAGCACGAGGTCGCGGTTGTTCTCCAGCACCATGTCGATGAAGTCGATGACCACGATGCCGCCGATGTCGCGCAGCCTCAGCTGGCGCACCGTCTCTTCGGCGGCTTCCAGGTTGTTTTTGGTGACGGTCTGCTCGAGGTTGCCGCCCGACCCGGTGAACTTGCCGGTGTTGACGTCGATGACCGTCATCGCCTCGGTGCGGTCGATCACGAGGGTGCCGCCCGAGGGTAGCCAGACCTTGCGATCCATCGCCTTGGCGAGCTGCTCGTCGATGCGGTGTATGGCGAACACGTCCGGGCCGGACTGGCCATCCGAACCGGGACTGTCGTACTTGTTCAGCTTCGAAACAAGCTCCGGCGCAACGGAATTCACGTAGTCGCCGATAGTCGACCAGGCGTCGTCGCCCGAGACGATCAGGCCGGAGAAGTCCTCGTTGAACAGGTCGCGGATCACCTTGACCAGCACGTTGGGCTCTTCGTAGAGCGCCACCGCCGCACCTGAGGCGTTGCCCTTGATCGAGCGCGCCCTTTGGTCGATCTGGGTCCAGCGCTCCTGCAGGCGGGTCACGTCGGCGCGGATGTCATCTTCCTTCACACCCTCGGAGGCCGTCCGGATGATCACGCCCGCGTCGGACGGCACGACGTCGCGCAGGATCTCCTTGAGGCGCTGACGCTCAGTGTCGGGCAGCTTGCGGCTGATTCCGGTGGACGACGCACCGGGCACGTAGACGAGGTAGCGGCCCGCCAGGGACACCTGGGTGGTCAGGCGTGCGCCCTTGTGTCCGACGGGGTCCTTACTCACCTGGACGACGACGTAGTCGCCTGGCCGCAGCGCCTGCTCGATCTTACGCGCGGCGCCGCCGAGACCTGCGGCCTCCCAGTTGACCTCGCCCGCGTAGAGGACGCCGTTGCGGCCACGACCGATATCGACGAAGGCCGCCTCCATCGACGGCAGCACGTTCTGCACGATGCCCAGATACACGTTGCCTACCAGCGACGCGGACCCGGCGCTGGTGACGAAATGCTCGACGAGGACGCCGTCCTCCAACACCGCTATCTGCGTGTACCGCGCACCCTCGTGTGGCGGTTCGGAGCGGACCTTGTCGCGCACCACCATGACACGCTCGACGGCTTCGCGACGGGCCAGGAACTCCGCCTCGGTCAGGATCGGCGGTCTGCGTCGGCCCGTATCACGACCGTCGCGGCGGCGCTGGCGTTTGGCCTCGAGCCGGGTGGATCCGCTGATGCCCTGGATCTCGTTGGGATCCTTGCCCGACGGCCGCGGCGCGCGCTCGTGGACGACCGTGTTGGGTGGGTCGTCCGCCGAACCCGACTCCCCGTCCGAGGAGCTGTTGTCAGCTGAGCCGCCCTTGCGCCGACGCCTACGCCTGCGCCGACGGCTGGCTCCGTCGGAGGCGTTCTGGTCGTCGTCACCGGAGTCGTCGTCGCTGTCGTCGTCGTTCGTGTCTTCCGACGAGTTGGGGCCACCCTTTTCGTCGGATGAGTTGGGGACGCTCAACTCGCCGTCGGAATCCGATTTGTCGTCCGAGGAGCTGTTGTCGTCGGCCCCGCGGCCACGTCCGCGGCCACGACGGCCTCTGCGCCGCCTGCGGTTCGGCCGCTCAGCCTGATCGCCGTCGGAGTCCTCGCCGTCGGAGTCTGCGCTGTCGGAGTCTGCGAAGTCGGAGTCTGCGAAGTCGGAGTCTGCGCCGTCGGAGTCGTTGACGTCGGACTCGTCGTCTTCATCGTCATCGTCATCGTCATCGTCGTTGGGCTTGGTCGTGGACCTGGCCGGCGCGGCGGCCCTGACGGGCGCCTTCTCAATCGGTTGCGGCGCGACGAACAGCGGCAGGTAATCTGCGGGTTCGACTGCCGGTTCGAGCCGGGACTCGGGTTCCTCGGCCGCATCCGCCGGTTCCACCACAGCTTCTGGCCCAGCCTCTGCATGCTGGGGCTCGGCCTCGGGCTCTGGCTGGGATTCGACGTCGGCGACGGGCTCCGGCTCTGGTTGAGCGACGGGCTCCGGCGGACGCACTTCAGCCTGGACGGCGTTAACTGCTTCGGCGTGTGCGCCGTCGCCGTTGGGAGACTCGGCCGCAGGTGCGGCCGCGGCCAGCACGTCGCGGACCTTGACGGCATCGCTGCGGTCGACGCTGGAGTGCGGGCTACGGGTGCGCCCGTCGAGCTCGCTGAGCGCTTCGAGCACCCGTCGGCTGGTGGTGCCGAGCACCCGCGCCAACGAGTGGACCCTCAGTCGGTCGGGTATCTCCTGATCACGCTGCGCTGCGTTTTCGGGTAGGTACTGATGTTGGGCATCGTCGGCCACGTATTCTCCTTAAGCCCCCGGGCGCGTCGGTGTTGACGCGGCCACGCGAGGGCTTCCGCTATGTACCCGGGACGGTGCTCTCCGGGCTTGTCATGGTCTCGCTCCGAGCGGCTCCGTGGAACCCACTCAGTGCCTGGCTGAATGACGGCTGCGACGGCTGGCGCCGCATCGCCGATCGGGCGATGGTCGCGCTCGTCTAAGTCTTCATCCGGGTGTCTGGCCCGGTATGGCGCCGTCTACCCAGCGTTAGTATTCCACACAGATGAGGATGCTCCGACGAGCGGGCGAACTTCTCGCTACGGGCCGGGGAACCAGAGGGCGATCTCGCGCTCGGCAGAATCCGGGGAATCCGAGCCGTGGACGAGGTTGAATTGCGTGCTCAGACCCAGATCACCACGGATCGTGCCCGGTACGGCCTTCTCGACGGGGTCGGTGCCACCTGCGATCTGGCGAAACGCCGCAACCGCCCGTGGACCCTCAAGCACCGCGGCGACCACCGGCCCCGACGTGATGAACTCCAGCAGCGACGGGAAGAACGGCTTGCCCTCGTGCTCGGCGTAGTGGCTGCGGGCCAGCTCGTCGGAGACGTTCTTCAATTCGAGTGCCGCGATCGTCAGGCCTTTGCGTTCGACGCGGCTGACGATTTCGCCGACCAAGCGACGGCCGACACCGTCAGGCTTGATCAGAACCAGGGTGCGCTCAGTCACGGCGGCAAGACTAGTCGCTCGGCGGAGCGCCCTGCTGACCGGGCAGCAAACCCAGGCGCTCACGCCGCAAGACTTCGGCGCGCAGATAGGCGATGAACACCCACACCAGCACGAATATCACCCCCACCAAGCCGATCGTGACGTGCACGACCGCACCCGCGACCAGCACCAGCTGAATGCCGAGATTCACCCAGATGGCCCACGGCCTGCCCTGAACGGCCGCGAGCAGCACCAGCACCACCGCCAGGCCAACCAGGTAGCCACCGCTGACCACCGAGAGGCCGCCGCCGATGGTCGCGACCACCGGCAACGCCAACAGCACGACGATGGCTTCCAGGATCAGCGTGCCTGCCATGACGCCGCGGAAGCTCTTCCATGGATCCGGCGGCTTGGGGCTTGCTCCATCCCCCTGAGTCGCTTCGCTCCCGCCCCCAGGATCCGTCACTGCGGGTCCCTGCCGAAGAGCGTCCGGGCGGCGCCCGCGGTGACCACCGATCCGGTGATCACCATCCCGGTGCCGGAGAAGCCCTCGTCGTCGCCTTTGGCGGTCTCCTCGACGAGCGCGGTGGCGGTTTCGATCGCGTCGGCAAGCGTGTGGGCGGCCACTACGCGCTCCGGGCCGAACCTCTCCTCGGCGAGCAGTGCCAGCGACTCGACGTCGAGCGCGCGCGGTGAACCATTGTGGGTGACCACCACCTGATCGAACGCGGGCTCCAGCGCAGCCAGGATGCCCGCGACGTCCTTGTCCCCCATCACGCTGATGACGCCGACGAGGTAGCGGAAGTCGAACTCGTCGTCCAGCGCCTGCGCCAGCGCCGCGGCACCGGCGGGATTATGCGCCGCGTCGACGAATACCGTCGGCGCGGAGCGCAACCGTTCCAGCCTTCCGGGACTGACGACCGCGGCGAATCCGGCACGCACGATGTCGATGTCGAGCTGACGGTCGGCGCCTGCTCCGAAGAACGCCTCGACCGCAGCCAAGGCGACCACCGCGTTGTGCGCCTGATGCTGGCCGTGCAGCGGCAGGAAGACGTCCGGGTAGACGCCGCCGAGCCCCTGCAGCTGCAGCATCTGACCGCCGATCGCGATCTGACGGGACAGCACCCCGAACTCGGAGTCCTCTCTCGCGACCGCCGCGTCCGCCTCGATCGTGTGCGCCAGCAGCACCTCCATCGCCTCGGGCACCTGACGTCCGATGACGGCGACGGTGTCGACCGGGACCAAATCATCAGCCTGACGCTTGATGATGCCGGCCTTCTCGCCGGCGATGTCGGCGATCTCGGTGCCTAGATACTCGGTGTGGTCGATCCCGATCGGGGTGATCACCGCGACCGGAGCGTCGATGACGTTCGTCGCGTCCCAGCGGCCGCCGAGGCCCACCTCGACCACCGCGACGTCGACCGGAGCGTCGGCGAAGGCCGCGAACGCCATCCCAGTGACCACCTCGAACTTGCTCATCGCGGGGCCCCCCGCCGCCTCGGACTGAGCGTCGACGATCTGCACAAACGGCTCGATCTCGCGATATACCTCCACGTAGCGGGCCGGACTGATGGGCTTTGCATCGATCGAGATGCGCTCGACCGCCGACTGCAGATGGGGGCTGGTGGTCCGACCCGTGCGCCGGTTGAACGCGGTGAGCAGCGCATCGACGATGCGCGCCACCGACGTCTTGCCGTTGGTGCCTGCGATGTGGATGCTCGGATAACCAAGCTGCGGCGACCCCAACAATTCCATCAGCGCCTCGATACGCACCAGACTCGGCTCGATCTTGGTCTCCGGCCAGCGCTGATCCAGCAGGTGTTCAACCTGCAGCAGCGCAGCAACCTCGTCCGGGCTCGGCTCGGTGATCTGCTCCGGGATGAACGAGTCATCGGAGAGATCGGAGTAGTCGTCGCTCACTTGAGAGCGGCCAGACGGCCCGAAATGCGTTCCACCTCTTCGCGAGCCAGCTGTTGACGGGCGCGGATCTTGTCGACGACCGGTTCAGGCGCCTTCGCCAGGAACGCGTCGTTGCCGAGTTTCGCGGCTGTCTGCGCCATCTCTTTCTCCGCTGCCGCGAGGTCTTTCTCCAACCGTCTGCGTTCAGCCTCGACGTCAACCGTGCCTGAGGTGTCGAGTTCGACCACCACGGTGGCGGTCGACAGGCGGACCTCCACCGATGCCGACGGCGTGAACCCCTCCTCGGCGCGGGTGAGCCAAGCCAGCGAGGTCACCGCGGGCACCTGTGCGTCCAGGTCCGCCTCGGCGATACCGGCCAGGCGGGCAGGCACCTTCTGCCGATCGGCCAGACCCTGGTCGCTGCGGAATCTACGGACCTCGGTGATCAACTTCTGCATGTCTGTGATTCGTTGTGCGACAAGCGAATCCAGGTAAGCACCACTGGGAGCAGGCCAGTCGGCGATCACGATCGACTCGCCGCCGGTGAGCGCCTTCCACAACGTCTCGGTGAGAAACGGCATAACCGGGTGCAGCAACTTGAGCAGGGTGTCAAGCACCGCGGCCAGCACCGCGGTGGTCCCGGTGCGGCCCGCTCCGATCTGCCCTTTAGCCAGTTCCAGGTACCAGTCGCAGAATTCGTCCCACGCGAAGTGGTACAGCGCTTCGCACGCGCGGCTGAACTCGTAGGTGTCGAACGCCAAATCCACTTCTGCGCGAACCTCTTCGAGCCTGCCGAGGATCCACCGGTCGGCATCGGTCAAGTCGGCGGGCAACGGCGCCAGCGCCGCTCCGTTCATCAGCGCGAAGCGGGTGGCGTTGAACACCTTGGTGCCGAAGTTCCGCGACGCCCGCGCACTGTCGTCGCCGATCGACAGATCGCCGCCGGGGCTGGCGCCGCGCGCGAGGGTGAAGCGCAGGGCGTCGGCGCCGAAGCGCTGCACCCAGTCCAGCGGATCGATGCCGTTGCCCTTGGATTTGCTCATCTTGCGGCCGAACTCGTCGCGGATCAGCCCGTGCAGAAAGATGTTCCCGAACGGCACCTGCGGTCCCCGTGCGCCGTCCTGCGTGATCGTCGGATCGTCGCCGACAAAGGTGCCGAACATCATCATTCTGGCCACCCAGAAGAACAGGATGTCGTAGCCGGTGACGAGAACGCTGGTGGGATAGAACTTCTCGAGTTCGGGGGTGCGGTCGGGCCAACCCATGGTGGAGAACGGCCACAGCGCCGAGGAGAACCACGTGTCCAGCACGTCGGGATCCTGCTCCCAGCCCGCCGGCGGGGTTTCGTCCGGCCCGATGCACACCTTCTGCCCGTCCGGCCCGTGCCAGATCGGGATCCGGTGCCCCCACCACAACTGCCGCGAGATCGTCCAGTCGTGCATGTTGTCGACCCAGTCGAACCATCTCGGTTCCAGGCTGGCGGGATGAATCGCCGTGTCACCGTTGCGGACCGCGTCACCGGCGGCCTTGGCCAAGGATTCCACCTTGACCCACCACTGCAAGGACAGACGCGGCTCGATGGGCTCGCCGCTGCGTTCGGAGTGCCCGACGCTGTGCAGGTAAGGCCGCTTCTCCTCGACCACGCGACCCTCGGCCGCCAGCGCCTCCCGCACCGCGACGCGGGCGTCGAACCGGTCCATGCCGTCGAATCGGGTTCCGGTGTCGGCGATCCGACCCTTCGTGTCGAGCATCGACGGCATCGCGAGCTTGTGGCGCATCCCGATATCGAAGTCGTTGGGATCGTGCGCGGGCGTGATCTTCACTGCGCCGGTGCCGAATTCGGGGTCGACGTGCGCATCGGCGACGATGACGATGTCACGTTCCACGAACGGGTGCGGCAGCGTGGCTCCCACCAGGTGGCGGTAACGCTCGTCGTCGGGATGCACGGCGATCGCGGTGTCGCCCAGCATGGTCTCGACGCGGGTGGTCGCCACGACGATGTGGGGTTGCGAATCATCGAGAGAGCCGTACCGGAACGACACCAGCTCACCCTCGACGTCCTCGTACTTCACCTCGAGGTCGCTGATCGCGGTCTCGAGCACCGGCGACCAGTTGACCAGGCGCTCGGCCTGGTAGATCAAACCGGCGTCGTACAGACGCTTGAAGATCGTGCGCACCGCGCGCGACAGCCCCTCGTCCATCGTGAAGCGGTCGCGGCTCCAGTCGACCCCGTCACCGAGTGCGCGCATCTGCCCGCCGATGGCACCACCAGAATCGTGCTTCCAATCCCACACCTTGTCGATGAACAGCTCGCGGCCGAAGTCCTCTTTCGACTTGCCGTCGACGGCGAGCTGCTTCTCCACCAGTGACTGCGTGGCGATGCCCGCGTGATCCATGCCAGGCAACCACAGCACCTCGAAGCCCTGCATGCGCTTGCGGCGGGTCAGGATGTCCATCACCGTGTGGTCGAGCGCGTGGCCCATGTGCAGGCTGCCGGTGACATTCGGCGGCGGCAGCACGATCGAGTAGGCCGGCTTGGCGCTGGCAGGGTCGGCGGTGAAGTATCCGGCGTCGACCCAGCCCTGATACAGGTCGATCTCCACCGCGCCCGGATCCCACGACTTGGGCAGGGCCAAGGACTGGTCACGGGCGCGCGCATCAGAGCTGGCAGTCACCCGACGATTCTAATGAGGACCGGATGTGGTGGACCAAACGGTCACACCGGCGGCGGTGCTTACCTCTTGCCGCCGAGCATCCCACCGAGGATGTCGCCGATGACATTGCCCTGACTGCCGCCCAGCACAGTACCCAGAATGCTTCCGAGCGGGTTGTTGCCACCGGTGTTGCTGCTCGCGCCACCGAGGATGCTGCCGAGGATCTCACCGAGGCCGCCGGAGGCCGCCTGCTGCTGGGGCGCGGGTGTCGGTACGGGCGCGGGCACCTGGCCCTGCGTGCGCTGCGTGATCTGCTGACCGATGTAGGCAAGCACGATCGGAGCCAGGATCGGCAGGAGCTGCTTGACCAGATCGCCGCCGAGCGCGCCGGTGCCCGACAGCGCCGACGCCACCTGCGTGCTGTCGTTGCCGCCGAAGATCTTGGCGACCGCCTTGTCACCGTCGGCCTCGTCGATCGCATCGACGCTCAGCCCGCCCTCCAGCAGGCCGCTGGCGGCGTGCTGGTTCGCGGCGTTCTCGATCTTGCCTGCGGTGTCGTGGTCCTGAGCGTTCTGCTGCAACCCTCCCACCAGGGCGGGCACCAATGTCTTGATCGCAGTGTTCACTTCAGTTTCGTCGACGCCGAGCTTGCTGGCGATCTGCGCCGTGGGTATCTGTGCGAAGAGGTCGTCGAGACCGGCCATGACTGTTCCACCTTCATTGCTGGGTTGTGAGTCGCACGGGAGACGTTAGTCCACCTGATACCAGATCTTGGCGTGCTGCGGCGCGAGCACCCACAGCCAGCTCTTCCCGATGCCTCACGCGCCGCTGGTGCATGATGAACCGATGCCTTCACCACACCCGTCCCACACTGATCGTCGGCGCGCGGACTCGTTCGGCGCGGTGGCATCGGATTACGACGCGCATCGTCCGCGGTATCCGGAAGCATTGATCGCCGCACTGGTCGACCGACCCGGCATCCAGGCGTTGGACGTCGGCGCTGGAACCGGCATCGCGGCAGTCCAACTCGCCGAAGCCGGGGCCGAAGTACTTGCCGTCGAACCAGACCCACGGATGGCGGAGCTCGCTGCGGACAAGGGAATCCCCGTCGAACAAGCGACATTCGAGGATTGGGAGCCCGACGGCCGACGATTCGATCTGGTCGTGTTCGGCCAGTCGTTCCACTGGGTGGAGCCACGGTCGGCGTTGCACAAGATCGCCGCCACCCTGCATCCCGGCGGACGACTTGCACTGTTGTCCAACAAGATCACACCCATCAGGCCGTCGCGCGCGTCGCTCGACGAGATCTACGACGAGTTCCTCCCGCACCGGCCCGCGATCGACGCGGTACACGACGAAGCACTGCGGCCGCTGTTCGACGAGTACGGCTTCGCGATCGAATTGCGCGACGTCGTCGAGGATCTGCATTACACCACGGACGACTGGCTGAACAAGGTCTTCACCTACTCCAACATCCTGACCTTGGAGCCCGATGACAGCGCCGAATTGCGTTCTCGGCTGGAGCAATTCATGGACACGAGCGGCGTCGACGCGCGCAACGAGGCCACCGCGCTCATTGCGACACCTCGCCCTTGACGGGTGCCGCCGCAATCTGATCAGCCGACGTGTCCTTGAGATCCACTCCCAAGCGTCCCAGTTGGCGCGCTCCCATCTGGAGGCAGACGAGCACCGCGGCCGCACGCTTCGTAGCCCAGGCCGTCGGGCGGCGCAGGTAAGTCCGCCCGATCACGAGCCAGACTGCGCAACGTCTGCACGTCGGCAAACCCCGGCCACGAACTGACCGTGAAACTCGAGTACCGCGTCGTCGGCGACGCGCGCGCGGGCGAGATGGTCAAGAAGCTGCTGAGCACGCTGGACGGCGTAGGGATGGCGTAGCGCGAACGCACGTCGTCGGGCAGATGCAGCAAGTCACCGACACGAGATCCTGGTTGCGCATCAGCTTGCTCCGTCAGGTTCGGTGGACCCTCACCCGCCCATCGTCGCCAGTGACCGGTCTCCTAGGAGTGAACTCCAGTTAACGTCGGGAGACCATCCCGAGGCCGGTCAGTTCGGCGTGCTGTCCGGGAACGCGATGACGGACAGGAACCGGATGGGCAGCTCGATCAGCGCGGTGGGCCCGTGCGCACCTTCACCGTCGAACTGCAGCGAGTCTCCCGGCAGGAGCCGGTACACCGCCGTGCCGTGGCCGTACTCCATCACCCCTTCGAGCTGGTAGATGAACTCGGTGCCGGGGTGCTGGAACAGCGGGTAGGTCTCACTCTTGGTGGTCAGCGTCACCAGCAGCGATTCGAGTCGCTTGTGCTGGCCACGCAACGCACCGAGCAGTTCGTAGTGGTGCCCGACCTGCGTACCGTTGCGCACGATCTGCGGTCCGGTGCCCGCCGCGGTGAAGACCGCCGCCCGCTCGGCGTCCACCCCGCGCAGCAGCGACGTGACCGGTACGTCCAACCCCGCCGCCAGGCGGGCCAGCGTCGCCAGACTCGCTGAGGTCTGCGCATTTTCGATCTTCGACATCATGGCCTTCGAGATTCCGACCCGGTCGGCCATCTCGGACACCGAGAGTCCACTCTGCGTGCGCAACGCTCGGACGTTGCGCGCGATCACCGCCTCCAGACCGCCCAACGGTTCGGTCGGTATGCGTTGCAGCGCACTTCCCGTGCGGTTCCGCAGTAGCGGATCAGGGCTCGAGCTCATCCCCCCTGCCGCTTCGCTCCTACCCCCTGGGTCCATCCCCACGACGCTACCCGCGCCACCGGCGAATCACCGGAGTTGACCGGCGGCCGAATACGGATGGGGGCTCGTCAGCGGCTTACCTTCGGCATAGCGCGACAGCCGGAAGTCGGTCTCGGGGACGTCGGGATCGCTGCTGACACCGTCGATCACAAGATCGGCGAGGAGCCTGCCGACCGCGGGCGAGATCTTGAAGCCATGGCCGCTGAAGCCGGCCGCGATAACGAGACCGTCGATCGGCCCGCGCGTCATCACCGGGTTGAAATCCGGTGTCACGTCGTAGCATCCGGCATACGTCGACGAGATCGCACCCTCGGACAAGCCGGGGAACCTGTGTGCCAGCTTCGCGACCGTCAACTGGAGGAAATCCTCGTCGGCACGGTTGCGGTAGGCGTCGGGGTCGGCCTCCTCCACGGTGCTGAGATCGCTGTTGCCAAAGAGGATCTCGCCACCTGAGTCGGGCCGGACATACTGCAGCGACACGAGATCGGAGAACACCGGGATGCCGGGGACCTCGGAACCGGGCTTGAGCAGCACCACCTGCTCTCGAATCACCTTGAGCGGCAAATCGATTCCGAGGGCGGCAAGAAAGCCCGGTGACCAAACGCCGGTGGCCAGCACGACGGTGTCAGCCGCGACGAACGTGCCGTCGCCCAGCGTGACGCCGCGCACCCGCCCGTCCACGACGATCTCGGCGACCGGTGTGCCCTGCCTGATGGTCACACCGGCCGCGCGCGCGCTGGCGGCGAACGCCTGTGCGGTGCGGTAGCCGTCGCCGTAACCGCCTCGCGGTTCCCATCCGAAGGCCGCGAAGTCATCGAGATACACCGTTGGCCAGAGTTTCGCGACCTCGGCGGCGTCGATGCGTTCGGTGGTGACGCCCACGGCGCGCTGCGCGGCGAGGTTCGCGTCGAGCGTATCGACGTCGCCGGATCCGACGCCGACGACGTAGCCCGTGCACTCGAACCCGATGGGTTGGCCGAAGATCTCCTCGGCTTGCTCGAAGACCTCAAGGCCGTAACGCGCCATGGCAGCCAGCGACGACACCCCGTAGTGGCACCGGACGATGCCGCTGGACTTGCCCGTCATACCCGAGCCGACAGTCGAGCGCTCCAGAACGGTGACGTCGGTGACGCCGCGCCGGCTCAGCGCCCAGGCGGCGGCGCAGCCTTCCAGACCACCGCCGACGATGACGACACTGGCACCCTCAGATGCCACCGTTTTGCCCCGGAATCCAGGATGTCCCCGCCAGTGGCACCCGCGCCATCGCAGCGCTTTCGATGGTCAGAGCCACCAGGTCATCGGGTTCGAGGTGCTGGACATGCGACTTGCCGCATGCACGAGCGATGGTCTGGGCTTCCATCGTCATGACCCGCAGATAATTGGCCAGGCGCTTGCCCGCGGCCACCGGGTCCAGGCGTGCGGCCAGTTCGGGGTCCTGAGTGGTGATCCCGGCGGGATCGCGACCGTCCTGGAAATCGTCGTAGAAGCCTGCGGCCGAACCGAGCTTCTCGTAATCGGCGGCGTAACGAGGATCGTTGTCACCCAACGCGATCAGCGCCGCGGTGCCGATCGACACCGCATCGGCGCCGAGTGCCACGGCTTTGGCCACGTCGGCGCCGGACCGGATTCCGCCACTCACGATGAGTTGCACTTCACCACTTCTCCGGTCGCTTCGCTCCTGCCCTCCGCTGCCGCGATGAACCCCCAGCTCCTGCAACGCCTGCACCGCCTCCGGGATGGCCGCGAGCGTCGGAATGCCGACGTGCTCGATGAACACGTTCTGCGTGGCCGCGGTGCCGCCCTGCATACCGTCGACCACCACCACGTCAGCTCCGGCATGCACGGCCAGCTTGACGTCGTAGTAGGCGCGTGACGCACCGACTTTGACGAAGATCGGCCTCTCCCAGTCAGTGATTTCACGCAGCTCGGCGATCTTGATGGTGAGATCGTCGGGTCCGGTCCAGTCGGGGTGCCTGCACGCGCTGCGCTGGTCGATGCCGACGGGCAGATCGCGCATACCGGCGACGCGTTCGGTGATCTTCTGGCCCAGCAGCATGCCGCCACCGCCGGGTTTGGCGCCCTGGCCGAGCACGATCTCGATCGCGTCGGCCATGCGCAGATCGTCGGGGTTCATTCCGTAACGGCTCGGCAGATACTGGTAGACAAGCATTTTGCTCTGCCCGCGTTCCTCGGCCGTCATCCCACCGTCACCGGTGGTGGTCGAGGTGCCCGCCTCGCTGGCTCCGCGACCAAGAGCCTGCTTGGCGTTCGCCGACAACGACCCGAAGCTCATCCCCGCAATGGTGATCGGGATGCTTAGGTGCAGAGGGTGTTTCGCGTGCCTGGTGCCCAGTGTCACGTCGGTGTCGCAGCGCTCGCGGTATCCCTCGAGCGGGTAGCGCGACATGCTGGCACCGAGGAACACCAGATCGTCCAGATGTGGCAGGGCGCGCTTGGCGCCCCAACCCCGGATGTCGTACACGCCGGTGGCAGCCGCACGCTGAATCGCGCTGATGGTGGCGCGATCGAAGGTGGCTGATTCGCGCAGACCTCGGTGGGCACGCGCGTCATGTTCAATCACGGCGGGCCCCCGTTTCAGTAGGCGTCGGCATTGTCGACGTGGAAGTGGTACAGATTGCGGGCCGACCCGTAGCGAGTGTAGGCGGCGGTGTCGTCGTCGTAGCCCGCCTCTTTGAGCAGGTTGGACAGCTCGGCGTGGTGTTCGTCCGTCATCGGTTTGGCCACGCAGTCCGCTCCCAGCGACGAAACCTCACCCCGCACATAGAGTCTGGCTTCATAGATCGAGTCACCCAGCGCGTCGCCCGCGTCTCCGCGGATCACCAGGATGCCTTTCTGTGCCATGAACGCGCTCATGTGCCCGACGTCTCCACCGACGACGATGTTAACGCCCTTCATCGAGATCCCGCAGCGCGCAGCGGCAGTCCCCTCGATCACCAGCAGCCCGCCGTGCGCGGTGGCACCGGCCGACTGCGAGGCGTTACCCTTGACGACGACGCTGCCGCTCATCATGTTCTCACCGACCCCGACGCCTGCGTTGCCTTCGATGGTGATCTCGGCTTGCTGGTTCATGCCAGCCGCGTAATAGCCGACGTGACCTGCGACGGTGACCCGCAGCGGCGCGTCGATCCCGACGGCCAGGTTGTGGGCGCCGGCCGGATTGAGGATGATGACGGCGCCGTCGACACCGTCTCTATGCAAGGCGGCATTGATGTTTCGCACACCGTCGCCGGCCACGTCGAAGATTGTGCCGTCGACCTCTGTAGTGTCCTGCCCGCTCAGCGGCTCCATGAATAGACCACCTCCGGTTCCGGTTCGAACAGGTTGGCATCGGCGATGCCGGGCAGCCCGACCATCGCGCGGTACTCCGACGCCATCGCCACCCAGTCGTCGGTCTCGGCGATCACCGCGGGCTTACAGGCGATGGCGTCGCGGACCACCGCGAACGAATCGGAATTCGACACCAGAAGCGTGTAGAAGCCGTCGAACTCGGCGCACAGTCGTTTGAGCGCCAGGTTGATATCCGCCCCGGAAGCCAGCTGGTGTGCAACGAAGCGCGCTCCGACCTCGGTGTCGTTGTCGCTGTCGAACACGACGCCCTCGGCTCGAAGCAGTCTGCGGATGGTGGCGTGGTTGGCGAACGAACCGTTGTGGACCAGGCACTGATCAGGCCCGACCGCGTAGGGATGGCAGCCCGCGGGGTTCACTGCCGACTCGGTGGCCATCCTGGTGTGGCCGACACCCTGCCATCCGGTGGCGTGCGCCAACCCGTAGCGCCGGGTGAGCTCGCTGGGGTGCCCGACACCCTTGAGGACGGTGACGTCTTGACCGAAGCCCGCAATCAAGGCGTCAGGAGCAGCGGCGCGGCAGGCCGCGACGAGCGTGTCGGTGGGCACCGGCGCAGCCACCACGACCGTGTTGCCGACCTGCCTTGCGGTAGAAGCCGTTTCGAGCGCCGAGCCGATCAGATCGGCCAACGCGGCAGGTTCGAGGGCTACTTCGAGCAGCGATACCGAGGCATGTCCAGCCGGTGATAGGTTCGTGTCGCCGTACACGGCGACACCCGCTGAATCCGGTCCCCGCTCGCCCATTTCGCACAACATCCCAGTGAGCAGTTCGCCCAGCCGTGGGTATAGGTCGGGGTTGCTGAGATGCAGCCCCACAATTCCGCACATTGGTCGACTCCTTAGAAAGCTTGCAGGTAGCGGTCGATCTCCCACGGCGTGACCTCGCGGTGCCAGGCGAAGAACTCGTCGCGTTTGAGCCCGGCGAAGTAGGCGGCCACGCCATCGCCTGCACCGTCGAGGACTCCGGTGAGCACGTCGTCGGCCTCCAGCGCCTCGACGGCGTGCAGCAGCGTCATCGGAAGTGGTTGCAGCCCAGCGCTGGTCGCGCCCGGTTCGCCGGGATCGAGGTTGCGCTTGATGCCGTCGAGTCCGGCCCCTAACGCGGCCGCCATGGCCAGGTATGGGTTGGCCGAACCGTCCGCGCCGCGCAGTTCGACGCGCTGGGCGTCGGGCACGCGGATGTAGTGGGTGCGGTCGTTGCCACCGTACGTGGCGGTACGCGGCGCCCAACTGGCACCGGAGGTGGTCGACAGTGCTCCGGTTCGCTTGTAGGCGTTGACGGTCGGCGCCAGCAGCGCCTGCAGGGCGCATGCGTGTTCCAGCACACCCCCGACGAAGGCGTACGCCAGCGGTGACAGGCCCAGCCCACGGGAGTCATCGGTACCGGGGAAGACCGCTGCTCCCTCGGTGCGCAACGACATGTGCATGTGCATGCCGCTGCCCGTGCGATCGGAGAAGGGCTTGCCCATGAACGTGGCGATCATGCCGCGTTGTTCCGCCAGCACGGTGAGCAGATAGCGCAGGGTGATCACACGGTCGGCGGTGGTGAGCGCGTCTGAGTAGGTGAAATTTTGCTCGAACTGGCCGTTGCCGTCTTCGTGGTCGTTGGCGTAGTTGCCCCAACCCAGGGAGTTCATCGCCAAAGAGATGCCGGCCAGGTGGTCGAACATGCGGGTGACGCCGCGCGCGTCGTAGCACGGCTGGTCGGCGACGTCACCAGCGTCCGCGGTGCGAAGTGCGCCGTCGGCGTCGCGTTTGAGCAGGAAGTACTCCACCTCGGCACCGACGAAGGCTTCGAAGTCCAGGTCAGCGGCGCGCTGCAGAGCCGCCTTGAGGATGACGCGGGGCGCATACGGCCATGGTTTGCCCTCGACGTGCGGGTCGCAGTGCACGATCGCCAAGCCGGGCTTGATAAAGGGGATCGGCGTGAACGACGCCGGGTCCGGCATCGCCATCAAGTCGGGATCCTTGGGCTCCTGCCCGATGGCGCCGACGGCGTAGCCGGCGAAACCTACGCCCTCGGTAGCCAGCAAGTCGACCGCCTCGACGGGTACCAGCTTGGCGCATGGCTTTCCGCGAAGATCGACGAAGAGCGCGAGGATGAACCGCGTCTCGGTATCGCGCGCCAGGGTCGCCAGGTCCTGTGCCACCATAACGCCGCCCTTCCTGCTGCAATTGTTTCCTATGAGTGATCTTTGTACACCATAGGTGAACACGGCCATGTTTCGAAGACGTGACGCAACAGTGAGAATTCAATGTCGACGCAGCGCGCCGGTGACTTCACCGTGAATTAACACGACTTGACCGGCGTGACATACAGCCCCCGATAGCGTCATCGCCTGTACACCGACAGTACGTCCCGAACACTGCCAAGAAACCGGTCTGGCGGTCTTCTGATCATCCCCTGAAAGCCTGAGGCCCCGTGACACCTGAAGTCGAGGACGCGCTGTCGACAATGACAGCGACCAATAACGAGTTCTTCTACTGGATGTCGATCGCGTTGATGATGTTCATCCACGCCGGCTTCCTCGCCTATGAGGTCGGCGCGTCCCGGTCGAAGAATGTGCTCGCCACCGCCATGAAGAACTTGCTAGCCTTCGCGACCATCGTCGCATCGTTCTTCTTCGTCGGCTGGTTCCTCTACAACGCGATGCCCAGCGGGTTCATCGAGATGACCGACCTCGCCAAGGCCGCTTTGCCGTGGAGCGACAACATGGGGCCCAACATCGCCGACCCCGCCAGCGGCATCTTCTGGGGGGCTTTCGCCCTCTTTGCGGCCACCACCGGTTCCATCATGTCCGGCGCGGTGCTGGAACGGATTCGGACCAGCGCCTTCCTGATCCTCACCGTTCTGGTCGGCTCGGTGGTCTGGATCATCGGCGCAGCATGGGGCTGGCACGGCGCGGGCTGGATGCTCACAGAACTCGGCTTCCACGACGTCGGCGCCGCTGGCTGTGTGCACATGATCGCCGGCTTCGCAACCCTGGGCATCCTGATCAACCTGGGCCCGCGCATCGGACGTTTCCGCGAAGACGGCACCGCCGTGACCATCCGGCCGCACAACCTGCCGCTGACGATGCTCGGCCTAATGCTGATCTTCGCCGGCTTCTTCGGCTTCCTGATGGGTTGCGTCATCTACACCGACGCCGGCTACGCCACCATCTACGGAACCCCGACGACCTTGTCCGCCTTCGCCTTCAACACACTGATGGGCCTGGCGGGCGGCATCATCGGCGCCTACCTGACCTCCAAGGGCGAACCCTTCTGGACGATCTCCGGCGGTCTCGCAGGCGTCATCGGCGTCGCATCCGGGATGGATCTGTACCACCCCGCGTTGGCGTTCATCATCGCCCTCGGCGCAGGTGCGATCATCCCGTTCATCGGCAAGCTCATCGAGAAGTTCAAGATCGACGACGTCGTGGGAGCGGTGTCCGTGCACGGTGGCATCGGGCTGTACTCCGTGATCATGGCGGGCATCTTCCTGGCCGGCTATCCGAATATGGAGGGCCTGCCGCCCATCTCGCTTTGGGGCCAGGCAGTCGGCGCGCTGGTGTTCGCCGCCCTCGGGTTCGTCCCGGCTTACCTCGTGTCGCTGCTGTTGAAGAAGCTCAAGACCCTCCGGATCCCGGCGGAAGTCGAGTTGCAGGGTCTGGATCTCAGCGAGGTCCCTGCCACCCCGTACCCAGAGGGCATCCCGGTAACCGCTATGCGCGTCAACGGTGAGGTATTGATCGTCGAGGAGGCGAAGTAGATGTTCAATCCGTTTGATAGCTACGACGACGCAGAGGTGGTCTTCACCTTCGGCGGCTTCTCGATCGGCGTGTGGATCGTGTTCATCTTGGCGGTGCTGCTGTTCATCAGCTTCTTCGTCCGCATGATCCAGCACGAGAACAGTGCCTACAAGGCGATCATCCTGCACGAGCCGATCGAGAAAGGCCCGGTGGCAGAGGGCGAACCGCCAGCATACTGATCTGCAGCCCTCAATCGCTTCGTGCCCGCGAGCGCACACTCTTGTACAATAGGCGTCGGCGTGTCGCGTACAAATGTGTGCCGTCGCGGCTAGCCCAGAGGTTTGTACGCAGTCAGCCAGTCGATCGCGCGGTCCCGGTAGGAGATGACACCCTTGTAATCGGCCATATCCTCCGGCAGTTCGGCCAACACAGTCGCGGTGCGCACGCGCCACGGCTCGACGGTGGCCAGATCGGCGAGCGGAATCATGTAAGTGCGGATCAGGAAGCAGACCGCACCGGACTCGGGCAGCCGGATGAGGTGTTGGACCTCCACCCGCAGATGCACCAGACGGCCGAAGGTCTCGTCGTCAACAGTCTGAATCATCGGCCGGTCCGGGCCCCACTCGTGGTAGACCTCGCTGGAGACGTCGAGCCGACGGCCGATCGTCATCGTCCAGTTGGTGCGACGGTAGCTTTCGTTCGGCTGCAGCCTCATCAAGAATTCACGGGCCCGGGTGATCACACCGGTCTCACGCAGCCTGGGCACCGGTCCGTGGATCTCGAGGAACGTCATACCGACGTCGAATCCGAACGACCAGTCCGCGGCGAAGGTGACCACGCCCGCGTCGCCGAACAGATCGCCGTCGCGCTGGTCGAGCAGCACGATGTCCTCCTGCACCTGCGAAGCAATGTAGGCCAGCGGCTCCGCCGGTAACGACGATTCGTCACCGAGCACGAATTCCGTTGCGATGCCGAGTCGGTCATTCCGCCACCGCCACGTCGCGCCATCGGTACTCAACGACATCACATCCGGGTAGGACCGTGCCAACTCGCGCATCATCATCAACATGACGTCCCAGCAGGCGGCCCGCATGTGCGGCAGTACTGCGTAGCGGGTGGGGTCGCAGGCAAGAATGCGTTCCCGTTCGGCCAGCTCGATCTGGTACTCGCTGTCGACGTCGACACACCGCTCGCCCCATGATCCCACCGGCGTACTGACCGGGGATCCCGACGGCTCGACGTTGGTGCTGTACCGGTAGGAGTCCGAGGAAAACGGAAAAGGAAAGGTGGCCAGCAGGTCTGGCGCCGAGATGATTCCAGGTGTCGTGGTCACGGTGTCAGTTCTCCCAGGGTCAGCGCCAGTCGGTTGCCCGCAGCTCGGGACACACAGCTCATCAGCGCGTCTCCGGCCTGCTTGTCGGCGTCGGTCAGGAACAGGTCGCGATGCAGTATCTCGCCGTCCGCCACTGTCAGCCGGCATTCACCGCAGACACCCTGGCGGCACATGTTCGGCACCGCGTAACCGCGTGCCTCCAGCGCCGCCAGCAGTGAGACGCCGGAGTCGACGACGAATTCTTCGCCAGTTTCCGTCAGCACGACCTCGAACGGCTCGCCGGAGTCGAGTGCATCGATTCCGAAGCGTTCCAGATGAATTCGACTCTGCGGCCAGCCCAGGGCCACGGCCGCGGCGGTCACCGAGTCCATGAAGTCCGTTGGCCCGCACACGTACATGTGGGTGCCGAACGGCTGACCGGCGAGCTCCGGTACCAGCTCCGCCGCGAAGGCGGCGCGGTCGGTGAAGATCCTCGCGTAGTCGGTGAGTGCCTTGATCTCGTCGACGTACGCGCCTCGCCCATCGCGATGGACGTAGAGCAGGCGCACTTCGCGCGCCCACCTGCGGGCACTGCGCAGATGGGAGACCAACGGCGTGATACCGATTCCGGCGCCGATCATCAGGTGCCGCTTCGCCCGAAGCACCGGCGGAAAGGCACTGCGAGGCGGCCGGGCGACGACGCTGTCCCCGACCGCCAGCTCATGGTGGATCCACCGTGAACCCCCCGACCCACCTGGGCATTTCAGTACGGAGATCGTGTAATCCAGAGGCGCGAGGCTGTCGCCAGTCAGCGAATAGGCGTTGGCGACGAAGTCCTGTCCGGCCCCGCATTCGACGACGATGTGGCTACCCGGCGTGAAGGACGGCAGCGGCGCTCCGCCGACCGCCGCGAGCGTCAGCGTGCGAATGCCGGGGATGCCGTCGTCGATGGCGCGGACCACCAGGTTCAGCATTGTCACGACGGCCGCTCCGCGTCGGCCATGAACCCGAGATGCGCACCCAGCCGTCGCGAAACATGATAGTAGACAAGAAGATTGCGACCGCATCCCGCGCACGGGGTCACCTCCTCCAACGCTACCGTGGTACCGGTCACCGTCCAGCAGTGCACGCAGATCACGTCGCGGTCGGCCACCTCTGTGGTCGCGACGGTGATCTCGTCGTCGGCCACCCCGGCGCGCACCGCGTGCGCGCGCAACCGCAGACAGGCGGCTGCGGGGCCGGCGATCATCAAGCGCCAGCCGACGAGCGCATGCGCGAGGTCGTGCTCCAGAGCCTCGCGGGCGGCCGCGTCGTCGGACGCGTGGTGGAGCGCGACGTCAGGATCGCTTCGCTTCTTGTTGAGCTCGGCAATCCAGCCGGCGACGATCTCGCCAGCGGCCGGATCGAGGGACAGCACAGTCCACGACCGCCCTGACACGTCGGCGACGGGCCGGGCCGGGGCGGTGGCCCACGGGGGGATGCTCGTCAACTCCAGGGCGGGTGCCATCGAAACCGTCCTCCGGAAACCGTTAGTGAACTTTGTTACCCAACAGGAAACCATCACCGCGTTTCGACGATGTGAAGCCGATGTCTCACCCACTTGACTTGTCAGTGTGATTGTCAAACTCGATGCTGTCAGGCTGTCATGGTGACCACCGTCCGCCTCGCCGACCTACCCGGTCGCCCGTGCCTATGGCAGCGGCACTGGAGCTCGTGGGCGAGCGCTGGTCGATGTTGATCGTGCGCGAGTCGTGGTTGGGCAACACCAGATTCAGCGATATGGTCGCGGGCACCGGCGCTCCGCGTGATCGGATCGCCGAAAGTTTTAAATCGCTGAAGGATGCCGGCGTCGTCGTACGCCGCCGCTACCAGGATTCGCCCCCGCGGTTCGACTACCAGCTGACAGATTCCGGGCAGGGCGCTCTCCCCGTCATCGATGGGCTGCTGGCGTGGGGACTGCGGCTCGCCATCGACCGCGACGACCCGGACCTTACGCGCCGCTCGCCCACTCCTGTCGCCCGCATCGAAAGGACGACATGAGCGCCGAATTCACCGAACCGAGAACGCCGGGACCACTGGGCGCCGCGCGCACCCGCACCGTCACCTGGCATGACCCAGGGCCCGGCGGCGCGGCCGCACTGGCACTGGCGGGTATCGACTACCTCAACGCGATGATCGACAGCACTCGCGCTGCGGCGCGAGTCGGCCAACGTCGGCCAAGCTGAACGCGCGCCGAGGGTTCCTCAGCGCAGGAAGGCTCAGCGGCCAAGGAACGCGCTGCAGAACTGCCGCAGATCGAAAATGCCGAGGACCGCGCCTTGCCGGATCGATGCGCATCCGGTGCTGTGCGTCGGAGTACTCCAGATCGCGGGGCTTTCGCCATGCGTTCCGCACGTCGGCCACGCGTTGATCCCCTGGGTCGCCAGGACCCGCTCGGCGACCGCGATCTGCTGCTCCCGGCTCGCGTGCGCCGGAGAGCCGATGCCGCCGTTGGCCGCCCAGGTGGATGGCTTGAATTGGAGACCACCCGCGAAGCCGTTGCCGGTGTCCGCCGACCAGTTGCCGCCGGTCTCACACTGGGCGATCGCGTCCCAGTTGAGGCTGTCCGCGCTCGCGGTACCGGAACCGAGGGTCAACCCGAGGAGCACCAACGCGCCCGCCAGACCTGCCAGGAGCGCGGAGCGTTGTGCAGATATCTTTGTGCGTCTCGGTACGTCCACCATTTCGGCCCCTCCCCGAGCACGAGCCACACCTCCGCGGCTGTGAGGTGGATCGCAACTCTTGGTGCCAATGTTACAAAGGCGTCAGTAGTTATGTGCAGTTTCCCGAGTCACTTAGAGGTAAACACGGGATTTTTGGTGCTGATGAGTCTAATGTTACTGACGTGACTGAAGTTATCGTTCGGTGATACGGAGTTGATTGCCGCGAAATCGATATCGGTGTCGACCTGGATGTCGCCCGCGCCAGGCTAGGGGGCGTGACAATGGCGCCAGGTCCCCGAAGTGCCTGGCGCCATTTCGCTTGTCAGCCGTTCGAGCCACAGGCTGGCCAGGCACCGATGCCTTGGGTCTGCAGGACGTTGTTGGCCACCCGGATCTGCTCTTCACGCGAGGCGAGGTGTGGTGAACCCGATCCACCGTTGGACTGCCAGGTTCCCAAGGTGAACTGCAGGCCACCGTAGTAGCCGTTACCGGTGTTGATCGCCCAGTTTCCGCCGGACTCACAGGCGGCGACTGCATCCCAGTTCACCCTGTCCGCACTAGCGGCGCCCGCCCCCAGGGCGATCGGGGCAACTGCCAAGGCACCGGTCATCGCTGCCAGAGTGAACATCTTGTGGATGATTTTCAACGTCGTTCCTTTTCGCCAAGCGCGCGCCGAAACATCGCCCGCCGACAGGCGGGGCGACAGGGCCGGATGACCGGCTTTGCACTTCGAGCCGCGCCTTCTCGGTCAGGCACGGCAGGGGAGGCGATACGCCCCGCAGGAGTCGTGATTCCCGCAGCCGAACGACGGCTCGTAACGACCGTCGCGGTCCCGCTCACACGCAGATTCGTGGTGGTAATTGCCTGCTTCTCACGAAGACAAAATGGACCGTACAAAACGTCGGGGGGGTTAGTCATCTCGACACAATGGGTATATATGTCAGATAACGACATGATCACGACGCTGAATTTCTGTTGTTCATGCAGGTCAAGTAAGAAAAAATTTCCGCAGCATAGACAATCGGCTCTGCGTTAAATAGTGACGCATATCACCGCATTTTTGTGACCTGGGTTACTCGCAGTTGGACTCCACTGTCGGACATCAGGGGCGAAGCGCTCGCTGAACTCGCAGATTCGTCGCCGTGACCGGCCCACGGTCGACTGCCCCAACTCAATTGGACGGGTTAACAAGCGTATTCGAGCAGTTCGGGGAATTTCGGCGAAAGCTGCCGCGCGACAAGCGCATTAATGCAACTCAGAGCCAGCCGCGACGCCCGCCCGTCACGAATCGCCGCAGTCAACGGCCGCGTGCCGATGCACCCACCCCTGCCGACGGACAGGGGTCTGCGAAATCCCGGCTGCGCCAAAGGGTTTAGTCGACGGTTTCCAGCGTGGATGAATGGCGTCATTTTGGCAACGCGGGCAGGAATTGATTGTCTTTGAACGGAATGGGTGCGTCAAGAATCCGTCAAAGATTGGTTAATTCAACGCGAGTTTGCTCGCTTCAGAGCAGGTCGGCTGCCGTATTCACGTTGGTCAATGCGCGCTGCGGTTCGGTGAGGACCAACTGCTGGGAATCGACTGTGTCGATCAGCGCGCGCATGCTGCGCTCACCGTTGGCCACCAGCGCGTCCACGGTGTCGGCCAGCGACGTCCGGTACAGCGCCGCAAGGTAGTGGTTGCGGCCATCCCAGGGCAGCACCACCGACGCGGCGCCGGGATGCTCCGCGTGCGCGGTGAGAGTGTCGATGATGTCGGTAGTGAGGTAGGGCAAGTCGACGGCGCACACGAACGCCCAGTCGAAACCATCGGATGCCGCGGCGCGCAAACCGCGTCCGGTGGCCAACAGCGGTCCGACGCCGAGTACCTCGTCGCGCAACAGATCGGCCTTCAAATCCGGGACCGGCTGCCCGGGAGCGGCGACCACGTACACGCGGTCACAGCGCTGCTGAACCAAAGAAACAAGGTGTTCGACAAAGGTCGTGGGCCCATCCGGCCCCTGGTACGGAATGGTGGCCTTGTCCCGGCCCATGCGGCGCGACGCTCCTCCCGCCAGCACGACACCCGCCAGCGGAAAGGACATGCGGTTACCCTACCGGGCGAGTGAAACGACGGTAGAAAATGACTAGTCGACGGTCCACGTATCGCGGCCGCGCAACAGCGACTGCAGCGCAGCCCTGTCGTTGGGCACCGTCTCGACGGCCCTGCGGACCTGGTCCCGGGCGGCGTCGTCGTAGGTGGGCCTGTTCACCTGACGGAAGATGCCCATCACGGTGTGGTCCAGATTCTGGTCGGACAGTCGCGACAGCGCGAAGGCGTAGGCGGAATCGTCGAGCGTCGGGTCGTGGACCACAATCTCATCGGTGGCCACGTCGGCCGTCTTCGCGACATCGAGTCCGAAACCGGACTTCACCACGCAGTACTCGCCATTGGCTCCGAAGGTGACGGGCTCGCCGGAATGCACAGTGATGACGCGTTCCTCGGAGCCCTCCTTGCGGAGCACGTCGAACGAGCCGTCGTTGAAGATCGGGCAGTCCTGCATGATCTCGACGAGCGCGGCGCCGCGGTGCGCAGCTGCGGCGCGCAGCACTTCGGTAAGCCCCTTGCGGTCGGAGTCCAACGCACGTCCAACGAAGCTGGCCTCGGCGCCGAGTGCCAGCGATACCGGGTTGAACGGATAGTCCAGGGAGCCCATCGGGGTGGACTTGGTGACCTTGCCGACCTCGGAGGTCGGCGAGTACTGGCCCTTGGTCAGGCCGTAGATCCGGTTATTGAACAGCAGGATGGTGATGTTGACGTTGCGGCGCAGCGCGTGGATCAGATGGTTGCCACCGATCGACAGCGCATCGCCGTCACCGGTCACGACCCAGACCGAGAGGTCTTCCCGCGACAGGGCCAAGCCGGTCGCGATGGTGGGGGCACGACCGTGGATCGAGTGCACGCCATAGGTCTCGAGGTAGTACGGGAACCGGCTGGAGCAGCCGATTCCGCTGACGAACACCATGTTCTCGCGACGCAGCCCCAACTCGGGCAGGAAGTTACGGATCGTGTTGAGGATGACGTAGTCACCACAGCCGGGGCACCACCGGACCTCCTGGTCGGTGGTGAAATCCTTGCCCTTCTGCGGCTGATCGGTGGTGGGAACACCACTGATGCCGGTGAGGCCGAGATCGGTGCCTGCGAGGCTTCCGCTGATCAGGTCGGTCATGTTGAACTAGCTCCCACTTCCCACGGTGACTGCCGCCAACCGCGCGAACTTGGCCTTGTCACTTTCCTTTTCGGAAAGCGTTCCGTCCAGTGCGCTGTCGATGATGCCCTCGACCTCGTCGGCGAGAAATGCCATTCCTTCGACCTTCGTGACGGACTGGACGTCGACGAGGAACTTGGCACGCAGCAACAGTGCCAGCTGTCCCAGGTTCATCTCCGGGGCCACCACTGTCTTGTACCCGCGCAGCACGTCACCGAGATTGGCCGGCATCGGGTTGAGATGACGAATCTGGGCGTGCGCCACATTGATGCCGTTACGGCGCGCGCGCCTGCACGCCTCGCCGATGGGGCCGTAGCTGCTCCCCCAGCCGACGAGGAGAAGTTCGGCCTCGCCCGACGGATCGTCGACCTCCAGATCGGGCACGGTGATGCCGTCGATCTTGGCCTGGCGCAGACGGACCATCAAGTCATGGTTGGCGGGCTCGTAGGAGATGTTGCCCGAGCCGTTGGCCTTCTCCAGGCCGCCAATTCGATGCTCAAGGCCTTTGGTGCCGGGAATCGCGAACTGGCGGGCCAGCGTCTCCGGGTCACGGGCGTAGGGCTGGAAGTCCTCACCCTCCTTGGCGAACGTGTGCGAGATGGGCTCGAACGTCGAGACATCGGGGATACGCCACGGCTCTGAACCGTTGGCGATGGCGCCGTCGGACAGCAGGATCACCGGCGTGCGGTAGGTCAGCGCGATACGCACACCCTCGACCGCGATGTCGAAGCAGTCCGACGCCGACCGAGGTGCCAGCACCGCGACCGGCGACTCGCCGTTGCGGCCGAACAGTGCCTGCAGCAGATCGGCCTGCTCGGTCTTGGTGGGCAGACCCGTGGACGGGCCGCCACGCTGGACGTCGATGACGACCAGCGGAAGCTCGGTCATGACACCGAGGCCGATGGCTTCGGCCTTGAGCGCGACGCCTGGGCCCGACGTGCTGGTGACCCCGAGAGCACCACCGTAGGACGCGCCGAGAGCCGCACCGATGCCCGCGATCTCGTCTTCGGCCTGAAAGGTCATCACGTTGAAGTTCTTGTGCTTGGAGAGCTCGTGGAGGATGTCCGACGCCGGAGTGATCGGGTAGGTGCCAAGCATCACCTGCGTATCGGCCAGCTGGCCTGCAACGACGATGCCGTAGGCCATGGCGGTGTTACCGGAGATCTGGCGGTATTCACCGGTCTTGAGCTGGGCCTTGCCCACCTCGAAGGTAGTGCCGAACGCCTCGGTGGTCTCGCCGTAGTTCCAGCCGGCGCGCAGCGCCAGGACGTTGGCCTCGGCGATGTCCGGCTTGCGCACGAACTTCTCGCGGATGAACGTCTCCTGCGGCTCGATCTCGCGGCCGTACATCCACGACAGCAAGCCGAGCGCGAACATGTTCTTGGCGCGCTGGCCATCTTTCTTGGATGCGCCGGCGGCCTCGACGGCGCCGAGCGTCAGCGACGTCATGGCGACGGCCTGCACGACCCAGTCGGACAGCTCGTCGTTCTCCAGCGGGTTTGCCTCGTAGCCGACCTTTGCCAGGTTGCGCTTGGTGAATTCGTCGGAGTTGGCGATCACGAGGCCACCTCGCGGCAGGTCGTCGATGTTGGCCTTGAGCGCCGCGGGATTCATCGCGACCAGGACGTCGGGCCGGTCGCCTGCGGTGAGGATGTCGTAGTCGGCGATCTGGATCTGGAATGACGACACCCCGGGCAGGGTGCCCTGAGGTGCGCGGATCTCAGCGGGATAGTTGGGCTGCGTTGCCAGGTCGTTGCCGAAGAGGGCCGCCTCCGAGGTGAAGCGGTCGCCGGTAAGCTGCATGCCGTCGCCGGAGTCACCGGCGAATCGGATGACGACTTTCTCCAGCTTCTGTCGGGTCGCGGTGCCCACCTCCCCGGTCGCTTGGCTCCTGCCCTCCGGACCGGCTCCGTTGCCGTTCAGTCCCACGTCGCCCGCCCTTCACTACTGGTTTTCACGATGTCTTCGCGTCGCGTTCAGTGAGTCGCGCTGTCGAAGTCGATGTCCCATCAAAAGTTGATGTCACTCGTAGTACCGATTATTGCACTTTTCTTAGGCGGCCCTTGACGTTGGACCTGTGGGACACGCCGAGCGTTCTCCGGCAAACAACCTGTTCAGGTAGACGATCCCACGCAACTCTGACGAAAAAATGTGGCATTCATCACTGTTGCCGGGACGTTAACTCTAAGGAAGTGCCCTACCCGGCAGTAACTTTTGCTCCGGCAGTCTCGTGGTCCGGTGGGCAGGAGCGAAGCGACTCGGGGAAGAAACAGTCCGGTGGGCAGAAGCGAAGCGACTCGGGGGAAACAGTCCGGTGGGCAGAAGCGAAGCGACCCGGTGCCCCGTGCGCCTGCAGGATCATTGTGAACAAGAGCCAGGCGTCTGCGCGAAGGTCGTTGTGCAGCATCGCGGAGATACGTCCCTGTTGGAGTAGGCGGCTACGGTGGCCTGATTGCCGCCTCCGGCCGAGTACACCGCCTCTACCGACGGGTTCTGACGCAAGGCGTCGAGGACCAGGCTTTCGTTTGCCTCGTCGATGCCGTCGCTACCCGCCACCTCGACGATCGCGCGCCCAGAGCCGCGCAGTGCGGTGCGGAAGCCGACCTCTCGCTCGCCCTCCCCGCGAAACGCCGAACTGCTCACGGTGATGAGGACATCAGCCGGCGTGGAGTCCAGCCACTGGCTGATCAAGTACGCCGCCGTGACGCCCGCGCCCTGGTTGTCGATCCCGACGTATCCACACCGGGAGCTGTTGATCACGTCGGTGGCATAGGTGAGGACGGCACGCCCGCCTCGGTCAGTGCGTCGATCGCCGAGGCGATGCGCGGTTCGTCCTGACCCTTCAGGACGACGACGTGGCCGCCGCGGATCCGGGCCCGCTCCTCGACCATGGCCTCGATCGAACATCCACCTCTACCGTGACCACTGCGCATCCGAAGGACCACTGCGCGTCCAAAGACCACTGCGCCTCCAAAGACCACTGTGCCTCCAAAGACCACTGCGCCTCCAAGCGCAACAGACGGCCCTCCCGCAAGACTCCAGCCAGAGACATATCGGAGGGGCCGTCGCCGACAACGACGTGATCACCGTGCCGCCCCGGCACCGAAAGCACCAAACCAGCTACGACCAGCTGACGAGCTGCTCATCGTCAACGCCGGATCGCTACCCCCTGGTGCTCAACCCGAATGCCCCCGAACAATCGGTGGGCCATAGCGCTCCTTGCCGGACCTGTGATGTGTGCTCCAGGGATTTCTGCGGGCTTATGTCGGTCAAACTAGCCGACAGTCTCACGGGTGGACGCCGACCAGGTGGCGGGCGAGCGCGATCTCGCCGCGCACATGGGAGTCCTGGATTCCGAGCGCTGACCTCGACTACCTCATTGACGGCTTTTTGAGGGCTTTTTGGTGTTGATTGGGACGCAGACCACGGTGAGACTGAACCCATGGCAAGTTCCGTCCGCTCCGGCGGCCGCCCCTGGATCGACGAATCCGACTTCGACGTGGCCGACTTCGCCGCCCAGGCTTTGCCGACACCAATCCGGCCGATTACCCGCCTCTCCACGCGGTGCGCTCAGGCGCGCTGATGTCCGACACGGCACGCCGGCTGCAGGCAGATCGCCGGGCCGCGCAGGCCGAACTGATCACCGCGTTGCGCGAGGGGCCCGGCGTCGTCGTCTTCGAGAACGCGTTCGCCGACGACGTCGTTACGCAGCGCGACTACCACCTGGGCTTCGTCAATCCCGACGATCTCGCCGCGTACCCGGCGCACATGCACCGCATGTCGGCGGCGCTGACCCTGCAGGGCGCCGTCGCGCACTGCGACGTTCTGCTGGAGAGCGGGCCCACGATGCTGCCGCCGCACTCCCAGCGCTTCGCAGGCGGCTACATCGCCGTCAACCGGCGTGAGTTCATCGAATTCTTTGCAGCACAATATGTTCAAACGCGCCCACACAAGGGTGACGCCGTGTTCTTCAATCCCGCGCTATACCACCGCGCGGGGACAAAGACGTCCGCGGACATCCCGCGGATGGCAAACCTGCTTCACGTCTCGTCTCCGTTCGGTCGCGCGGTGGAGTCGCTGGAGCGGGGCGCGATGGCACGGGCCGTGTACCCGGAACTGTTGAGCCTCAAGGCCTCCGGTATGCCACCAGAGCATTTGGTGAACGCCGTCGTCGCGACGGCGGAAGGCTATCCGTTCCCCACAAACCTCGACCGTGACCAACCCATCGGCAGTGTGGCGCCGCCCAGTCTCCTCGACACTGTGCTGGCCGCACTCGCGGCCGGCGACAACCTCCAACAGCTCTACGCTGCATTGCGCGAGCAGGACGATCGGAGAACACCATGACCACCCTCGGCGTCATCGGACTGGGCCGAATCGGCGCGTTCCACACCGAAACCCTCTCCGGCCTAGCCGGTCTGGATGGTCTGATGGTCACCGACGAGCGGCCCGACGTCGTGGCTGCGGTGGCGTCCAAGTACGGCGTGACCCCGGTCGACTCCGTCGAAGAGTTGTTGTCGTCGGGTGTCGACGGGGTGGTGGTCTGCGCCGCGACGCCGTCGCACGCCGAGCTGACGCTGGCGGCCGTCGAACGTGGGATCCCGACGTTCTGCGAGAAGCCGATCGCGTCGACCGCAGCTGAAAGCGTTCGCGTCGCCCACATCATCAACCGATCCGGGATTGCGGTCCAGGTCGGCTACCAACGCCGATTCGACAACGCCTTTGCCGCCGCTAAGGCCGCGGTCGACAGTGGCAGCCTCGGCACCCTGACCACCATCCGTAGCACCACGATGGATCCCGCCCCCCCGCCGCTGGACTACATCAAGGTCTCGGGCGGCATCTTCCGCGATTGCGCCGTACACGATTTCGACGTGATCAACTGGATCACCGGTCAACGCGCAGTCGAGGTGTACGCCACCGGAACCGTCCAGGGTGATCCACTGTTCGCCGAGTACGGCGACGTCGACACCGCCGCGGTGATCGTGACGTTCGACGGCGGCGCCATGGGCGTCGTGTCCGCTGCCCGCTACAACGGCCGAGGCTACGACTGCCGCCTGGAGGTCCACGGATTCGACGACAGCGTGGCGGCCGGGTGGGATGACGGCGCACCGATGCGAAACACACAGCCCAGCAGTGTCTTTCCTGCAGGACCATCCCACCGCTTCTTCATGGACCGGTTTACCGAGGCGTTCCGCGCCGAGTTGGCCGCTTTCGTCGACGTCGCCAAGGGCGGACCCGTCCTGGGCGCTACGGTGGACGATGCCGTCGAGGTCGCTTGGCTGGCCGAGGCAGCCACAGAGTCTCTGCGCCGCGGCTCACCCGTGCGTATCGAGGAGGTCAAGAGTTCATGAAGATCGCTGGTGCTCCCATCTCGTGGGGCGTGTGCGAAGTACCCGGCTGGGGTTATCAGCTGAGTCCGGATCGTGTGCTCAGTGAGATGCGGCAGGCGGGGCTGACCGCCACGGAACTGGGGCCGCCTGACGGCTTCCTACCGTCTGACAGCGCCGAACTGGCGACCACCCTGGCGGCACACGGATTACGCTGTGTCGGCGGCTTCGTGCCGGTAGTGCTGTTCTCCGACGACCACGATCCGGCCGACGATCTCGCCGGTCCGCTGGAATCACTGGTGGCCGCGGGTGCGAGCATGGTGGTGCTTGCGGCCGCCACCGGCGCCGAGGGCTACGACGAGCGTCCCGTACTCGACGAAACACATTGGGCGACGTTACTTTCCAACCTCGATCGACTGTCGGAGATAGTCGCCACCCGAGGATTGACGGCGGTACTGCACCCGCACGTGGGGACCGTCGTGGAGAACCGCGCCGAAGTCGATCGGGTACTGGCAGGTTCGTCGATTCAGCTGTGCCTGGACACCGGACATCTGCTGATCGGCGGCACCGATCCGCTGGAGCTCGCCCGACAGATACCCGGCCGGGTGGCCCACACCCACCTCAAGGACGTCGACGCCGATCTGGCCGCACGGGTGCAGTCGGGTGAACTCACCTATACCGAGGCCGTGGCGCAGGGGATTTACCGTCCGCTGGGCGGTGGCGATGTCGACATCGCCAGCATCGTCTCGGTGTTGCACGACAACGGTTTCGACGGCTGGTTTGTACTGGAGCAGGACACCATCCTGGCCGGCGAGCCCGCGGGCAGCGGCCCCCTGGCCGATGTGCTGGCGAGTGTGAGCTATCTGCGTGACACGTCGGGACAGCTTAACCCGGGCTTAACCCCGGCGCCCGGGTGGTGAGCGTGTACGCCCAGGCTGATGCACCCTGGCGCGCATCGGCGACCTGGGAGCGGACGCAGGCGTCACGTTCTGCGTCGAAAACCCTCAACACG
>JBPPMS010000188.1:0-2142 GCA_051306175.1 Mycobacterium sp.
TGGGTCGGCGCCAGGCGGCCCGGGTCAGCATGTCGCCGACATTGACCCGGGTGATGATGTTGGCGTCCAGGTCGTGATCCGTGGGCACGGCGGTACTCTCGGCGGGTCGGTTCAGGGCACTCAGGCGGGGACGAATCGAACCATGCCGATGTCACCAATGCGCTCGAACGCCGCGCGCACCGCCATCCCGGCCACCACCGAGGCCGGGTCGCAGCCTTCCACGGTGGACAGCATCTGCGGGCCCTCGGCCAGGCGGACCACGACGTCCGGGTAGGGCGCCGATCGGGGCAGGTCGTTCCACGGGGGACGGCTGACGACCGCGGCGACCAGGACGGTCGCGTTGCCGGACAGGTCGGTCCAGGTCAGCTCGGCGCTGTGGCAGCGGGGACAGAACGGGCGCGGGTAGTGGAACAGCAGCCCGCACGCGGTGCACTCGCGCACGGCGAGCCGCCCCTGCGCCGCGGCCTCGAAGTGGCCGCGGTTGACCTCGTCGATGCGGGGGAGCACCTCGGGATCGGCCAACCCCTCCAGGTAGGTAACGGTCACGACGGCGCCTCCGCGAAGTTGGTTGTCTTGGTGGTCATTGTCTTGGTGGTCATGACCCCTCCAGGATGACGGTGACGTGGCTGCAGAGCATGGAACCGTAGGCGTGGACGACCCCGAGGTCGGCCTTCTCGACCTGGATGCCAGCGGCGCGGCCGGTCATCTGTTGGTACGCCTCCAATATCCCGCAGATCCCCGAGGCCGTCCCGGAGTGGCCGAAACGCAGCAGCCCGCCGTTGGTGTTCACCGGCAGCCGCCCGCCGGGGCGGGTGGCGCCCGCGCGGTAGAGCTCGACCGCCTTACCGCGCTCGGCGAGGCCGAGCTCCTCCAGAAGCATCAGCGGGTTAGAGCTGAACGCGTCGTAGAGCTGCGCGAGCTGGATGTCGGCGGGGGCGATGCCAGCCTGGGCGAACGCGGTGGCGCCGGAGCGGACCGCGCCGGTTCGCGATAGATCGGGCATCGAAGTGAGGAATCCGTGAGTATGGCCCTCCCCGATGCCGACCACGTGCACCGGTCGGTGCGGCAGGCTGGCGGCCCGATCCGGCGAGACGACGATGAACGCGCCGCCACCCTCGCACGGAATGGAGCAGTCGAGGTAGCCGAACGGACCGGCGATGTGCCGCGCGTCGAGCACCTGCTCGACGGTGAACGTCCCGGCGTCGGCGCCGATGGCGGTCGGATGCGCCAGCGCCCATTCCTGCTGGGCGACCACGGCCTCAGCGAACACCTCGCGGCCCTGTCCGACCTCGTCGAGCCACGACTGCGCGATCAACCCGTACAGGGTCGGGATGGACGGGGCATAGGGAAGCTCGTAATCCGGATGGCAGGTCATCGTCATCAGACGCCTGCCGACGTCGCGGATCGGCGGGAACACCCCGGCCGACACGCACAGGACCGCCGAGCACTGACCGGCCTGGATCGCCCGCGTCGCGACACCGAGCATCGCGAGGTGGCTCCCGCCGCCCAGCTGGACACCGAGTTGCAACCCGAGTTCGTGGAGCCCGAGGGAGTCCTGGATCTCCTCGGACAGGAACGTGTGCTCGATGGACTCGCCCATCATCGAGCCCACGCAGATCAAACCGTCGACGTCTGAGGCCACCAACCCCGCATCACGCAGGGCGGCCACGGCCGACTCGAGGTGCAGGTCCAGGAAGGGGCGGTCGAGACGGCCGGGGGTGACCTCGGAGAATCCGGCAAGCGTCGCGAGTGCAGCTGGCATGGGTCCAGACGTTAGCAGTGACTAACATCGCTTGCCAGTAAATGACGTGATTGTGGTCGCTCGGATGCTGCGCGCCCCGATCCTCCCCTGGGCCAGCGCCTGCTGGCACCGATCGCAGACCTTCGCGGTCACCGGTGCAGTCGCCGAGAGATGTGGTGTTGTGGTCAGTCCCGCTCGGCGCCGACTATCGAGGCGAAGGACACACATGCGCCCGGAGCACCGCCGAGGTTGTGGGTCATTCCCAACCGGGGGTTCTCCAGCTGGCGCTCGCCGGCCTCGCCACGCAGTTGCAGCCACATCTCGAACAGCATCCGCAGCCCGCTGGCGCCGATCGGGTGGCCGAAGGACTTGAGGCCACCGTCAGGGTTGACCGGCAGGCC
>JBPPMS010000189.1:0-5263 GCA_051306175.1 Mycobacterium sp.
GCCGGAGAGTCGGTAGATCAGCGCCTGGTCCTCACGCGTCGGCAGCGCCAGCTGGGCGTCGGGCTCACGTTCAGGCACCACCACTGCAGGCGGACGCTGCCCCTGCACCCCACCGAAGCCACCCCCCTCGCGAATCACCAGGGTGCTCAACGTCTCTGCGACGACGTCGCCGGTATCGGGGTCGCTGCCGATGCCGCGCAGCACGACGACGGCGTTCTTGCCCTCCCCCTTGTCCTGGATGTCGGCCACCTCGCCGACCACCGAGAGCTTCCCGGCGGCGGGCAGCGGCGCGGACAACCGGATCTGTTGCGAACCGTGCAGCAGCCGGCCGAAGTTGAAGTCTCCGACGCTGCCGACCGCCGCGAAACCTGACGCGATGATCACGGCGTAGGTGGGTAGCACCTGCTGGTCGATGCCGTGGCTGTTCTCGGTGGTGAACGCGAGGTCCTGCAGACCCGCGCCCACGCCGAGTGCGTAAAGCAGGGTGTCGCGATCAGTCCAGGAGATGAGCTGAGGCGGTGTGGTACGGCCGATCGCATTCGGATCGATGGGCATCCGGGCTCCTCTGGGTCGACGGTGACTCATGCATGACGGTAGTCACGATAGTCATGTGGCGGAATCCCTCTCCGACGTTCTGGCACTGCTGCAGCTCGGAACCGGACGCGGGCCAGGCGCCTTCCCTCGGCGCCGCGACGCCACCGGAAAACCGACAGCGCAGGTTTTCGGCGGTCGGCTCGCTGAATCAGGCGATGTGGTTGCACCGTGCCCCGAGTTTCGGGGACCGGCGGCTGCACGTTCAGCGCTCGCCCAGCGGTGTGGGTGGTCCGGGGCCGCCAAACGGTGCAATATACAACCCAAACGGGCAGTTGGTTTGTACCGTGATCCAAGAGGGCTATCTCGGGAGAGGCTGATGCACTGATGCGGATGCGGATGATCACACGGGTGATCGCGGTACTGGCAGCGGCGACGTTCGTCGCCGCGTGCGGTTCGCCACCACCGGAGCCACGAACCATGACATTGACCTTCGTCCGGCACGCACAGTCGGAGGGCAACGTGTCGGGGTTCATCGACACGACGGTGCCCGGTCCGTCGCTGACCGCCAAGGGCGAGCAGGAAGCGGAAGCGGTCGCCGAGCGCCTCGCGAGCAACGACTACGACGGCATCTACGCCTCGACGATGGTGCGCACCCAGCAGACCGCGCAACCGATGCATCAGGAACTCGACGAACCCGTCAACGAGCTGTCCGGGCTCAACGAGATCGACGCAGGATGGGCCGAGGGCAAACCTGATGCCGAAGGTGGGCCGGTCTACCTGATTGCGCCGACGGCCTGGCTCAACGGTGATCGGGACGCCCGAATTCCCGATTCCGTCGACGGCAACGAGTTCAACGACCAGTTCACCGAGGCGGTGCAAAAGATCTACGACAGCGGCGACGAAAACGCGGTCGCGTTCTCGCACGGTGCGTCGATCATGTTCTGGACCATGATGAACGTCGTCAACCCTGACAATTCGCTGTTGATCAGCGATTCGTTGCCCAACACCGGCTACGTGGTGATCGAAGGCAGTCCGCAGTACGGCTGGACGCTGCTCAACTGGAACGGCATCGATGTCGACAACGGGTTGGCCGCCTGACGGGCTTGCCGCCCACGCGCCACGATCTCCCACTCCCACCACCGCCCAGGTTGACGTCGGCGCACCGAGGCGCCACGATGTCGGTCATGCGCTATGTCGTTACCGGCGGTACCGGGTTTATCGGCCGGCGGGTGATCGATCGGATTCTGGCTACCCAGCCTGAGGCCCACGTCGCCGTCCTGGTGCGGCGGCCGTCGCTGGAGAAGTTCGAACGGCTCGCGGCCCGGTGGGGCGACGCGGTCACGGCCCTCGTCGGCGACATCGAGGTCGACGATCTCGGTCTCACCGATGCTGACCTGGCCGAGGTCGGCGTCGTCGACCATGTCGTGCACTGCGCCGCCATCTACGACCTGACCGCAGCCGAGGCCGAGCAGCAGGCCGCCAACGTCGAGGGCACCCGGTCGGTGATCGCCCTGGCCCGCCGCCTCGACGCGACGTTGCACCACGTGTCCTCGATCGCGGTGGCGGGCGACTACGCCGGGACGTTCACTGAGAACGACTTCGACGTCGCCCAGGAACTGCCGACGCCATATCACCAGACGAAGTTTGAAGCCGAGCTGTTGGTGCGCTCCACCGGGGGCCTGCGCTACCGCATCTACCGGCCCGCCGTGGTGGTCGGCGATTCGCGCACCGGCGAGATGGACAAGGTCGACGGTCCGTACTACTTCTTCGGCGTGCTCAGCAGGCTGGCCGCGCTGCCGTCGGCCGTGCCGATGATGTTGCCCGCGGTGGGCCGCACCAACATCGTCCCCGTCGACTACGTGGCCGACGCCCTCGTCGCGCTGATGCACACGCCCGACCGTGACGGGCAGACGTTTCACCTCACCGCCCCCCGCGGCGTCGACCTGCGCCAGATCTATCGCGGGGTGGCCGCCGAGGGGGGACTCCCGCCGCTGCGCGGCTCGCTCCCGCGGGGTTTCGCCACCCCGTTCCTGCGAGTCGGTGGCCGGGCGAAAGCCGTTCGGAACATCGCGGTGACTCAGCTCGGCATCCCACCGAAGGTGCTCGACGTGGTCGAGTTGGCACCCACCTTCTCCTCGGAAGTAACCCAAGAAGCATTGCGGGGCACAGGAATCGAGGTGCCTGACTTCGGAACCTACGCGGGGGTGCTGTGGCGCTACTGGGCCGCCAACCTCGACCCGGACCGAAGCCGCCGCACCGACGCCACCGAACCGTTGACCGACCGCCACGTCATCATCACCGGCGCCTCCAGCGGCATCGGCCGGGCATCGGCGCTGGCCATCGCCGCCCGCGGGGCTACGGTGTTCGCCTTGGCCCGCAACGGCGACGCGCTGGACTACCTGGTGGCCGAGATCCGGGCCGCGGGCGGGAAGGCGCACGCGTTCACCTGCGACGTCACCGATTCGGCGTCGGTCGACAGCACGGTCAAGGACATCCTCGGACGCTTCGGGCACGTCGACTATCTGGTCAACAACGCGGGGCGTTCCATCCGTCGCTCGATCGACGCGTCCACCGACCGGATGCACGACTATGAGCGCGTGATGGCGGTGAACTACTTCGGGGCGGTGCGAATGGTGCTCGCGCTGATGCCGCACTGGCGTGCCCGCCGGTTCGGGCACGTAGTGAACATCTCGAGTGCGGGTGTGCAGGCCACCAGCCCGCGCTATAGCGCCTACCTGCCCACCAAGGCGGCTCTCGACACGTTCGCCGAAGTGGTGGGCACCGAGACACTTTCGGACCACATCACATTCACCAACATCCACATGCCGCTGGTGCGCACCCCGATGATCGCGCCGTCACAGCAACTGAATCCGGTGCCTGCCATCAGTGCCGAGCACGCTGCGGCGATGGTGATCCGCGGGCTGGTGGAAAAGCCGGCGCGCATCGATACACCGCTGGGCACGCTGAGCGACGCCGGTCGGTATTTTGCGCCGCGGCTGCTGCGACGCGTCCTGCACCAGCTGTATTTGGGGTATCCGGATTCGGCCGCGGCCCTCGGGCTGGCGCCGGCTGACGTACCAGAGCCTGAGCCGATGCACACTCCGCGGCGGCCGTCGCGGGCGGTGATCGCGCGCAAGCGCGCCTTGAGTCCGGTGCGCCGTGCCGTCCGGCTGGTACCCGGCGTGCACTGGTAGCACGCCGGTATCGTTTCGGCGGTGACCGCAGTTTTCGCCGACGTCGACACCGGCGTCGACGACGCGTTGGCCCTGGTCTACTTGTTGGCCAGCGCCGACGCCGAGCTGGTGGGGATCGCCTCGACCGCGGGAAACGTTCCGGTGCAACAGGTGTGCGAGAACAACCTGGGCTTGCTCGAACTGTGCCGCACGGTCGGTGTGCCGGTGTCCAAGGGCGCGGAAGCTCCCGTGGCCAGTGTGCTGCGCACCGCCGAGGACACACACGGCCCGAAGGGCATCGGTTATGCCGAGCTGGTTCCGCATGACGGTGAGCTGACCGCCCACAACGCCGCCGAGGCGTGGGTGCGTGCCGCGCGGGCCCACCCCGGCGAACTCGTCGGGTTGGCCACCGGACCGCTGACCAACCTGGCGTTGGCGATGCGCATCGAACCGGCGCTGCCCACGCTGCTGTCGCGGTTGGTGATCATGGGCGGTGCCTTCGACTACCGCGGCAACACCACACCGGTAGCCGAGTGGAACATCAGTGTCGACCCCGAGGCTGCGGCGGAAGTGCTGGGCGGCTGGCGTCCGGCGTGGGGCTTAGCAGAACCGACGCACTTGCCGATCATGCTGGGGCTCAACGTCACCGAGCACGCAGCGCTGACGCCGGCCATCCTGGGCAGGCTGGCCGAAGCGGCCCATGCGACGACGACGGCGATGAGCGTGCTGGACCCGCGGGGTGTCAGGTCAACGGCGTCGAATCCGTTGATCCGGGTGTTCGAGGACGCGCTGCGGTTCTATTTCGAGTTCCACTTCGACCAGGGCGAAGGGTATCTGGCGCATCTGCACGATCCGCTGGCAGCGGCGGTCGCGCTGGACCCTTCACTGGTCGAGATGCGTTCTGCGGCCGTCGACGTGGAGGTGGCTGGCAGCCTGACGCGCGGGATGACGATCGCCGACTGGTCCGGACACTGGGGACGGGAACCCAACGTGCTGGTGGGTGTCGAGGTGGATCCCGCGGTGTTCTTCGACCGCTATATCGAACGGGTCGGCCCGTTCGCGCGCAAGCTGAACGGGCGTAAGCATATGACCGATCCGTCAACTACTCATAGACCCCCTCCACATACCAGCGCTTAAGCCGGTAACACAGCAGTAGTGCCTGGCCGGATTCGCCTGCTGCGGAGTCCTTTTCCAACAGCACCTGCGCCCGTGCGGTGCGCCCGGCAGGGCCGGACTGCGGATCCCACCAGCGCTCGTCCACCAGCCAGGGCCCGGCCCACCATCGCAACCGGCCCCTGCCGCTGAGCTGAGCCGGGTCGGCGGAGAACAACCCGCGGCTGGTGATCCGCACCGGATTGTCCTGAGCGTCAAGCAGTTCCACCGGCTCGTCCAGCAGCACCGTCGGTGACGGTTCCGGCAACCGTCCCGGCCACGGCTGGGCTGGATCCGCCCGCGGCACCAGCTCGTCGCCCAGCGGCGTCAACGTGATGCGTTCAGCAGGCCCCCGCCCCCCGGACAGCACCGGCACCTGAACGGCTTCCTGCCCGAGCAGGCCC
>JBPPMS010000190.1:0-65305 GCA_051306175.1 Mycobacterium sp.
CGCCTGCAATTACCTGTCCACTGACGCCGATCTCAAAGCCGCCGTGCGCGGCCTCCGGATGACCCGGCACATCATGGCGGCGCCGTCCCTGGCCCCCTACTGCCCACAAGAGATGCTTCCCGGCCCGCAACTGGTAAGCGACGAAGACCTGCAGAACGCGGCCCGCGAACTCGGTACAACGATCTTTCATCCGGTGGGCACCTGCGCGATGGGAGCCTTTGACCTACGCGGCCTGCCGCGGTCGACCGCCACGGTGCTCGACACCGACTGTCGGGTCTACCGCGTCGCCGCTCTTCGCGTGGCTGATGCGTCGGCGATGCCCACCATCACGTCCGGCAACACCAACGCGCCGGTCATGCTGATCGCCGAACGCGCAGCTCGGGCGATCCTGGGATGAATCGATCGGACACCGGCTCGAACGATTATGCAGAGATCGAATATGCAGGGTTACCAGCAAAGTGCGTCTCGGTTTGTGCTGCTGCCCAACGGTTTTCGCTTACCCGGCAAGGCCAAGGAAGGCCATCACTGCCCGCTCGATCTCGACGACTTGCACCGCTGTCAGCCGGCCAACCCGAGCGCGGACGCTCGACCTTCTGACGGTTGTGAGCTTATCGATCATCACGTCACTGTCATGGTCGAGTCCTGAAAGCCGGCCGTCTCCGCCGGCTATGCGAATACGCATCAGCGGCGCATCCAACAGCGTGCTGGTCATCGGAGCAACAGTCACGGAACTCGTGGCATCAAAGAGGTCATCCTGAACGATCACTGCCGGACGCGGCTTCGCCGCGTAGACGCCCCCGGCTACGGTCCAGATCTCCCCTCGGTTCACTCCTCGTCCCACGGTGTCGAGATCGCCTCCACGAAGTCTTGGTCGTCGCCGATTTCGTCCGCTCGTGCAACCAACGAAGCCTGGCGATGCGCCTCCTCCGCAAAAGTCTCGGTTCGCACGTCAGGCACCCAGAACTGTAGCGGCCGGAGGCCCCGCTCCCGCATCCGCCGTCGGTACTCGCTAACCCTTTCTCGCACTGCCATACCGCAATGTTACATGTAACGCTGAATCTGAGCTGCCGGATAATCAGACCTGGCGAGCCAGCAAACAGGCGGGTCTCAACTTCGGCTTTCGCTCGACGGATCCGTGACCTACCTGAACATCGCAATCAGCCCGGTCGCCTGCGACTTGTTTGACCGTCGGTGCACCGTTTCGACCGGGAGGAATATTGCGGAATCGAATACGGCGCATTACAAGCAATGTGAGCGTTCCTGAACCTCGCCAGCGCGCTACTTCTGCGGGGCGGCCAGTACACACCGACCCCCATGTAGAACATTTTCGTAGTACGCTGTGAGCATGAGTGAGGTATCCATCCGCGTGCTCAACCAGGAAACGTCAAAAGTGTTGGCGCGTGTCAAAAGCGGCGAGGAAATCACCCTGACCGAGCGCGGCGAGGTGATCGCTCGCATCGTTCCAGCCGCCGCCGGCCCGCTCGACGCGTTAATCAGCTCAGGCAGAGTGCAGCCTGCGACCTCACACGGTCCCGCGCCTCGCCCCACCGTCGCGATGCGACAGGTCGACCCCGACGCGGGCGCCCTGCTGGAGCGCATGCGTGACGAGGAGAGATACTGACCGCCGTGATCTATCTGGACACCTCAGCGCTGGTGAAGCTCATCCGCATCGAGGCAGAGTCCGACCAACTCGGCAACTGGCTCGACGCCCACACCGAAAGCCCTTGGATAACATCGTCTTTAGCCGAGGTTGAGCTGCCCAGAGCCATTCGGGCGGCGGCGCCGGAAGGACTGCCAGCGGTACCCTCGATACTGTCCAGGCTGGATCGTTTCGAGATCGACTCCGTCATTCGCGCGACCGCGGCTGCCTACCCGGACCCGTCTCTTCGCTCACTGGACGCGATCCACCTGGCCACTGCTGAGGTCGCCTCCTTTACCGCGCCACTGGCCGCCCTCATCACCTACGACAACCGCCTCGCTGAGGCCGCCGAAGCCCTGGGCATGACCGTCGTCGCACCCGGGACGACCTCGCGACCCCGCCAGACGTCCACAGCACATCTATCGAACAAATACCCATGAGCGACAACACATCTACTGCAGAATTGGCCGAACTGGCCTCGAGGTCACTGCCTCCCAGATGCGCGAGGTATTCGACGTCAACGTATTCGACGTCAACGTATTCGCCGTCGTCGCGCTTATCGACGCTGTTTCGGCCGCTGCTGGAGCGCTCCGACGCGGGACGGTCACACCGTCATCGGCAATGCCGTCGGGCGACGCGGTGCGGCACCTTCGTCACGATTCGGACGCACCGACCGGGCCAGGGTTCTCCGAACGGGCATCCTCGATCGTGGACACCCCGATGATGACGACCACCGGCGCATCGCCATCCACGCCGCAACGCCCGTCGTCACACCGAACGACGGAAACCTCTCCCGTGGTCGTTGTTCCCAGAGACGCTCAACAGGAGCCTTGACACACGCGGCCGTCGGCGGTCGGCCGCCACGGTGCTCGACACCGATGGTCGCGTGTACCGCGTCGCCGCTCTTCGAGTGGCTGATGCGTCGGCGATGCCCACCATCACTTCCGGGAACACCAACGCGCCGGTCATGCTGATCGCAGAGCGCTGCGATCCTGGAATGAGTCGGTCGGACACCGGGTCGAACGATCATGCAGAGATCGAATATGCACCTGCATATGCAGCTTTAGGTGACCTTCTGCGGCAGCGGAGCCTTCCAGGTTCCGCTGATCGCCGGCTCGTTGGGCCAGTAGAGCCGTTCGATCAGCACGAAGGGACCTGCGGGTGCCGGCAACCAGTTCGTTTCCTTGTCCGCCCCGGGGGAATCCTGCTGCACGTAGAACGTGTAGCCACCGTCTGCATCCGGCGTCAGATTCGACAGCATCGGCGAATTGATCAGATAGCGGTTGATCGGGTTGGCAACCAGCAGGCTCTGCGGCATCCGATACATCGTGATGGACCAGAACCCCTTGACCGGCGGCAACTGCCCCGGCGCGAATCGGTAGACGTACTTGTTCGCTCCGTCGAGCGTCGCGCCTGACGAGTCCTGGCGAAAGATCGGATACATAGCCTCGGCGGCGTCGTTGCCGTAGATGCCGTTGATCGCACCGGCCATCCGAAACAGGTAGTTGGTGCCGATCATTTGGCGGGTACCGAACATCTGAGCTGTGGTCAGCTCACCCTTGTCGACCTTCGCCCGCACCGTGTTGTACTCATCCCAGGCGTCGGTGATCCCGTCCCGGAAAGCCTGCTGCTGATCGGCGGGCAGCGCACCGATGTCGAACTTCTCTTCGGTCCCAATGCCGATCGAAGCGAACCGCGCACGCAGTTCCTTCTCCGACTCCAACACCGGCACATACTGCAGCACGAAATCCAGGGTGTTGAACAATGTTGCCGACTTCCGCTGCTCGTCGGGGTTCTGCGGGACCACGAAATCGATCGTGTTAAGCGCGGATCGGTGACCCTGGGTGGGCGCTGGGTGCCGGTGACCCGCGGGTGCGGGCTGTAAATGGCAATGGAGAAGATCTCGCCGGGCTCTCGACGCACGGCTATCGGGTCGGCATGAACCGGTCGGCGAGCGGTTTGTCGAACAGTCCTCTGCGACAAGCAAGTCGGCGGCGTCCCGCCGGTTTGTGGCGATGACCGAGACCGCCCTGGCGGAGTCAAACGCTGGCGTGACGGGCAGTTGGCGCTGCGCTGGTGCGCCGCCGAATGGTCGAGTCCGGCAAGCAGTTCCGTCGCCTCAGCGGCAACCTGCACCTGCCGACACCACGTGCAAGCTTGGCTATTGAGCCGCGAAAGACGCGAAATAAGATTTCAGGTGGGACTTTATCGCGACCTCGCCGGACAGCGCCTCGAGCGCCATCGCCGCTTCGGCGGCGCTGACGAATCGAGTAACGCACTACCCGAATCTCGCAGCCCACCGCCGAGGACTTGCCTGGCAGGCCTGTACCGTGGCGACCGTGAGTTTCTCTCGCGCGTCTTCGGTCGCGCTCGTGGCCTGTGCCGCACCGTTCGTCATGGCCCTCGCCGCATGCGGCTCGGCAACCTCCGTTGCGCAACCAGCAACCGGCTCCAGCACGTGCCCTACCGCGGTGCCCCAGAGCGGCAGCACGCCCGAGTGGACGCTGCCCGGGGCCACCGGCAGCGTCGCGGTCACCGGCTCCACGGATACGGCGGCCCCGGCCGTCACCGTGGGGGGGCCGTTCAGTGTGGCCGAGACCCAGGTCCACACGCTGCAGGCCGGTGACGGGCCGGTCGTTGCAGACACCGCAACGGTCCTGGTCTGCTACATGGGCGTCAATGGACGTGACGGGACAGTGTTCGACAGCAGCTACCAACGTGGCACCCCGGCTGAATTTTCCCTCACCGGCGTCGTGCCCGGCTTCCAGAAGGCGATCGCCGGACAGACTGTCGGATCTACCGTCGCGGTCGCGATGACCTCTGCCGACGGCTACCCCGACGGGCAGCCGGACGCTGGAATCGCGGCGGGTGACACGCTTGTCTTCGCGATCAAAATCCTCGCCGCGTCGAACTAGTCGATCAGTCGTCGGCGCCGGAGTTGTCTCACTTTCGCCGGCGCCGGCGTCGTCGCTCTGATTAGTCGCAGCAGTTTCTTCGAGTTCGGCTTGTTCGGCGCCGCCTCACCGTCGGCAAGGGTCGCGTCCTCGGTCGTATCGTCCTCGAAGATTTCCCGGGCCGCCGAATCCTAGTCCTAGCCCAGCGCGTCTTCGAACACGGATTCCGAGACCGATTCGTCGACGAGGACGTCGTTGCCCACCTCGTCGACGGCCAGCACGCTCAATTCTGGGACTACAGGATCACCGAAGAGACGAAGGCTGGCCTCTTAAATGTTCTGCAGCGACACCTAGGGTGAAAGATCTGCTCGATGCGGGTCCGATCGCGGCGGTACTCGCTACATAGGACTGGCATTAGGTCTAAATCGGGGTTCGCTAGTCGCCGCCGAACGCGACCAGCATTCCGACCGCGACCGCATCGGCCGCTCTAGGGCATCGGCATCAACGTGGTCGGCGAGCAGGTGATCGGTTGCGGCGATCGCGTCCTGACCAAACCCGAGCAGCCGCATGCCTTCGTCGGTGACGACAGGTGCGCAGTGCGACCGCGGCCGGAATCGGTCGTCTTTGCCACGGCGCCGCGCTCTTCGAGCTTTGTCAACGTCGCCTGCATGCTCTGCGGCGTGACCGAGGCGCGACGGGCCAGTTCGCTGTAGGACATGCCCGTGCTGCGGGCGAGATGACCCAACGCGGGAAGATGCCGCATCGAGATTCCCTCCGGCCGCAGCGCTCGCTCGACGTGTTCGCGGATTCGCCTGCGAGGGTCATCACGAGGAATGCCCGCTTAGTGGCGGGGGCCTCCCGGGGCACCCGTCATCTTGACAACTCCGGTCCGAGTTTCAGGCTAACTGAAACCAATCAGCGCGTGCCGGCAGGGCGCCAATCGCCGTACGAAAGAGGCTGGCGCTCATGGGAATCCGGCAATACTTTCGTCAGGCGCCCTCGGTCACCGCGACAAAGGCGATTCTCCTCGTGGACGACGGCGCGCTGATCATCGACGTGCGTAGAACTGCCGGACGTCCGCCCGCTGATCACCTTCTGCACCGGAGACCTTCGGTAAGCCGCAGCCGCCAATATGGTAGTCGAGTTCGGTTGCGAGGCCAGGAACACGACGAAGGGGACTCATTGACTGGCGTGCCGGGCCGCGCGCACAGCTAGCCCATAGGGTCGATTCCGCATCCGCTACAGAACCCCAGTAATGCAGTGCCGCAGCGCAATCGGGTGGGCACAGCGGCATACCGGACCGGCCTGCGAGTTCCGGTCCACGCACCGGCGCTCAGTAGCCGTTGCAGATCCCTGCGACCTGCATGATGGGATCGATGTACTCAGCGAACATCGGGCTGCCGACATAGGTATTCGCCAAGTTCTGACGATCGGCGGGCGACGCCGCCAAGAACTGATTCAGGATGGCTTGCGCCGTCCTCGAGTCATTGAACTCGGCAGCCAGATCGGGGCGCGTCGCGTTGAGCGCACTCATGACTTGACCGTAACTACAAGTGGTATTCACCAACACGCTGGTATCGGGCTGAGCCGTGGCAATACCAGCACCCGCGGTCCACGACAACGCTACGAACCCCGTTGCCGCAGCGAGCTTCACAATCGACATCTTCGCCATGTCATCCGTCCCACTAGAAGTTAAGTCTTATGCCCCGCCCCTGCATGGGACCTGTGCACTAAGGCTAGCAAACCTGCGTGTCGGCCTCTTACACTTTATCGGGAGACAGTATGATTTCGCCCCCGACCGGCCGCGCGTTACTACGCCGCGTCGAGCTGCGGTTTGTGCTGGCGAAACTAGTGCCGATGGCGGGCCCGCTGAGCCGCGGCTTCGACCCGTGCGACGTAAGACGCTCAGTCGTAATCGAGGTTGTGGCGCTCCGGTGGGATACCCATCTCCTCCAACGCGGCATCCCAAGATTCGAACCCGCCAGGCGGGTCCTGGATGCCGTAGCCGAGGGCCGACGTGCACTGAATGTTCGGGAGGAGCAGGCCTGCGAGGGGGATGTTGTGGATGTACAAAGCCGTACCCGTTGGTTAGCGGCAGTGGTTCTGATCGCCGCTGCAAACCTAGGTGGAGCAGCGACGTCGTCGGCCGACCCGAGTCCCGATATCGCGGTGACCTTCGCGCGAGGCACTGGCGAACCGCCGGGGGTCGGGAGAATCGGGCAGGCGGTTGTCGACTCGATACGAGCGCAGGTGGGCGGCTGGACGGTCGGGGCCTATGGCGGGAACTTCCCCGCGCCCAACTTCACCGGAGGTCGCGAGTTCACTCGGATCATCGTCGACGGCACCCGAGACCAGGCCGACCACGTACAGGGGGTGATCGCGAACTGCCTCGACGTCACCATGGTGCTTGGCGGCTACTCCCTGAGCGCCGTCGCCAGCGGCATTCGTCACATCAGAAGTCGTCCCGGCGGATGTGCCCGCGGAGTTTCTGCCCGCCCCGTTGCCTGCCAAGTTAGCCGACCACGTTGCCGCGGTGGTGCTGTTCGGCAAGCCGTCGGGTGCGGCAAGTGCGCGGCCTTCGCTCTCCGTCGCCTCTGACGGTCGTCAGGGGTGCCGCTGCCCAACGGCAGCTTCCAACGTGTCCTCGTAGGCGCCCTCACCGCGCCCCAACGCGATGGTGGCCGCCACCATCGTGGCGATCGCGATCGGCACCGCGATGGTCTCCAGGCCCGTGACTTCGAGATCCTCCGAGAGCAATACCGCACCGAGGCAGACGGCGACGACCGGTTCGAGCACCAGCATGGTGGGCACCGACGTCTGCAGCGCGCCGGCGTGAAAAGCGGACTGCTGCAAGACAGTTGCGATGATGCCGCCCGCGATCAGCACGTACAGGACAGGTGAGCTGAACACCGACGCTGCACCTGCATTGGTGGCCGTGTGCATGACGAGCTTGGTCAGTACGGCGACCACCCCGAACAGCACACCGACGGCGATGGCGAGCAGCACCGCACGGGCGGTGCCTGACACGCGAACCGCAACCGCAACGCACACCGCGACGAAGACCGCAGCCGCGACACACAACGTCAGAAGGGCAACGTGCGACACGGCATATTCGCCGGGTTTGGTTCGCGCCATCATGACGAACACCGTCAACGCCGCGGTGAGCATCAACGCCCACGCCCACTCGGCCGAAGTCACCTGGCGATTCGCCAGCCGGGCGCTGAGCGGCAACGCAAACAGCAACGCGGACACCAACAGTGGCTGCACTAGGATTAGCGACCCATGGGACAACGCCAGTGCCTGGAATCCGTATCCCGTGACGGCCACCAAGGTGCCGGCCCACCACAGAGGCCTGCGCAGCAGCGTCTTGAGCATCACTGCGCTCACGCCCGCATCCGCGGGCACATCCATCGTCGCGCGCTGCCGCACCACGATGCCGATTGCGGCGAACACCGCGGCTAAAAGTGCGGTCACCACGGTCAGGGTGTGCGTGACCAATTCGTTGTCATCCTTTCCCGCGCTTGTAGCCGGCGGGTGGTGCCGACACGGACTAACCTAGCCGCTGCCCGCGACCTGGGCCGCCGACCGAACCAATTCGTACGCAGACCGCACGAATTGGCCCTCGACCACATAGTGTTCAATGCGCGTGTGGGAGGAGGTCGCGTGTCCGCCGATTTACCGTCGAGCAAGTTCGGAGCCGGATATACCTACGGCGCGGGAACGCCGCACATTCCGCCCCCAGTCGCCAAACCCCAGCCATTCGGGCACTACCGTTTACTGACGCTGCTCGGTCGCGGTGGAATGGGCGAAGTATGGCGCGCCCACGACACCGAAACCAATCGCGTCGTGGCGTTGAAGCTCTTGCCCGCGAATTCGCTCGACAAAGACTTCGAGCAACGCTTTCGGCGTGAGGCGCTCGCGGCCGCGGCGCTCAATGAACCGCACGTCGTCCCGATCCATCGGTTCGGAGAAATCGACGGCCGCTTGTATGTAGATATGCGACTCGTCGAGGGCTCCGACCTGGAGGCTATATTGGCAACGGGACCGCTTGTCCCAATTCGTGCGGTGGCGATCATCGAGCAGGTGGCGGCCGCGCTTCATGCCGCCCATCAAACCGCATTGGTCCACCGCGACGTCAAACCCTCGAATGTCTTGGTCACTAAGTCCGATTTCGCCTATCTCATCGACTTCGGCATCGCCCGCACCGCGTCGGAAGCTGGCCTAACCAGCCCGGGGACCACCATCGGCACGCTCGCCTATATGGCCCCCGAGCGGTTCAGTACCAACGAAATCGATCCGCGCATAGACGTCTACGCCCTCGCATGTGTGCTCTATCAATGTCTTTCCGGCCAAAGGCCGTATCCAGGCGACAGTATGGAGCAACAGGTGGCCGGGCATATCTCAATTCCGCCGCCGAGACCGTCGGTGCGGCCGGGTGTGCCCGTGCATTTCGACGCGGTCATCGCGACGGGTATGGCGAAGGATCCGGCACAGCGCTACCGTTCGACAGTCGAACTCGCGTCGGCGGCGCGCGCGGCTCTGACCTCCCCGGTGATCCAACAGCGTGGCCAGGCGCCGATCGACCCGGGGCTAGGACCTTCGCCCGGTCCGTGGTTCACACCACCCCCACCGAACGCGTTCGCTCCTGGGCCTGCGCCGCGACCTGACGGGCGCCGCGACCCCAGGCGTGGGTGGTAGCTGCTTCGACGGCGTGTGTTGATCGTGGACAACTTGCACGAGATCCACCGCGGTGGCTGTCTCGCCAGCCGACGACCTGGCGGTCGCCGAGCACTCGAAAGAAGACTGCGCGTCGCGCGGATCTGTCATGAGGTCATGAAGTCATGAGGTGCCTGGATCAAATGATCCCTGGTGCGCTGCTTTTTGCGCCCCCTCAAACTTTCAGCCGGATCCACCGTGTCCCCCACTCTCACACGCATCCCGCAGTCACCCGACCCGGCGCCCCTTGCAGCCTGCTCGTGCAGGCGATCCGCACCCAATAACTCAAAGCGTGCTCATCGTAGTTAATCCGGGCCCCCGGATCACGCGTGGCGGCAAAGAGCTTGCCATTGCCCGAATGCGACGGGGCACGGTCCTAGGCTGGCATCGATGTCACAAGAGGATCGAACTCGCTGGGATGGCCGCCACGCGACCGTGGGCCCCGCCGCGGTCGACGAGGTAGGACTACCTGCGGTATTTAGGCCGTTCGCGACGGCGTTCCCCACCGTCGGGCACGCGCTGGACCTCGCGTGCGGACGCGGTACCGCGTCGGTGTGGCTCGCCCGTCGGGGGTTGGATACCGTCGGCGTCGATATATCCCCCGTCGCGGTGGCGACTGCTACTGCGCTCGCCGCGGCCGCAGGCGTCGCCGACAGCTGCCACTTCGACGTGGTCGATCTCGACCGCGGGCTACCCCTGGGCAGGCCTGCGGATGTGGTGATCTGTCACCGATTCCGCGACCCACGCCTAGATCAGGCCATCATCGACCGCCTGGCGCCGCGCGCCGTCCTGGCCGTCAGCGCGCTCAGCGAGGTGGGCGCTCAACCCGGACCGTTTCGGGCCAAGGCAGGCGAACTGACGCGAGCGTTCGCCGGGCTGAACGTCATCGAAGCCGACGAGGGAGGCGGCATGCCTGGTTGCTCGCCCACAGATAAGCGTTGCCGTACAACACTTTACGCAGTGACTATGCTGACGGGCGGAAAGCGGCCCCGTTTCGGCTTCGCGGTGGTGGTGCGGGGCTAGACTCAGCTGTGCAACGGGACCCTGCTCAGTGAGGAGCGCTAACCCATGACGATCACGGAGCCGCAGGCCGACGTGCGCACACAGTTCGACGAGGACGTCGCCGCCACGCAACGGTACTTCGACAGCGACCGCTTCGACGGGATCATCCGGCTCTATTCCGCGCGCCAGGTGGTCGAGCAGCGAGGGACCATCGGAATCGACTACACCGTAGCGCGTGAAGCGGCCACAGCTTTCTATCCCCTGCTCCGGGAGCACTTCGCCCAGCGCACGAGCATCACCACGTTCGGACCGTATTCGCCGGGTCAGGCGGTGACGATGAAGCGGATGGGTATCGAAGCGATCTATCTGGGCGGTTGGGCGACCTCCGCCAAAGGGTCGATCAACGAGGATCCGGGACCCGATCTGGCCAGTTATCCGCTGAGCCAGGTGCCGGACGAAGCAGCGGGGTTGGTGCGCGCCTTGCTGACCGCCGACCGCAATCAGGCGTATCTGCGCCGTCGAATGAATGACTCGCAGCGCTCCGCCGCAACGCAGTACGACTTCCGGCCGTTCATCATCGCCGACGCCGACACCGGACATGGCGGTGACCCACATGTGCGCAACCTGATCCGCCGCTTCGTCGAGGTGGGCGTCCCCGGATACCACATCGAAGACCAACGTCCCGGCACCAAGAAGTGCGGGCACCAGGGCGGCAAGGTCCTGGTGCCGTCCGACGAGCAGATCAAGCGACTCAACACCGCCCGCTTCCAACTCGACATCATGGCCGTTCCGGGCATCGTCGTCGCCCGCACCGATGCCGAGGCCGCGAACCTGATCGACAGCCGCGCCGACGAGCGTGACCAACCGTTCCTGCTCGGCACCACCAACCTCAAGATCCCTTCGTACAAGGCGTGTTTCCTGGCGCTTGTCCGCTGCTTCTACGACGCGGGTGTCACCGATCTCAACGGACATCTGCTCTATGCCCTACCCGACGGCGAATACGCGGCCGCCGACGCGTGGCTCCAGCGTCAGGGCATCGCCGAGCTGATCACCACTATCGCCGCTGCGCTGCAGGACGGCACCGAGGCTTCGGTCGACGCTGCTTTCGACACAGTGGAATCCAAGTTCGTCGACGCGTGGCAAGTGGACGCCGGGCTCATGACGTACGGCGAGGCGGTCGCCGAGTTGCTGGAGTTCGCAGCCCGCGAGGGAGAAGCGCGCGAGATGAGTACCGCGGACTGGCGCAAGTTCGCCGAAACCGCGTCCCTGTACACCGCCAGGGAGAAGGCCAGGCAGTTGGGCGCCGATCCCGGCTGGGACTGCGAGCGCGCCAAGACGCCGGAGGGCTACTACCAGATTCGCGGCGGCATCCCGTACGCCATCGCGAAATCGCTTGCGGCGGCGCCCTTTGCCGACATCCTCTGGATGGAGACGAAGACCGCCGACCTGGCCGACGCCCGCCAATTCGCCGATGCCATCCACGCCGTCTACCCCGAGAAGATGATGGCCTACAACCTCTCCCCCTCGTTCAACTGGGACACCACAGGGATGAGCGACGACGAAATGCGGTCCTTCCCTGAGGAAATTGGCAAGCTGGGCTTCGTCTTCAACTTCATCACCTACGGCGGGCACCAGGTGGACGGCGTGGCGTCCGAAGAGTTCTCGACCGCCTTGCGCCAGGACGGGATGCTGGCGCTGGCGCGCCTGCAACGCAAGATGCGCCTGGTCGAATCCCCCTATCGCACACCGCAAACACTGGTCGGAGGTCCGCGCAGCGACGCCGCGCTGGCGGCATCGTCAGGACGGACCGCCACCACCAAGTCCATGGGCGAGGGCTCCACGCAGCACCAACATCTGGTACAGACCGAAGTGCCGAAAAAGCTGCTCGAGGAGTGGCTGGCGATGTGGGGTGAGCACTATCGGCTCGGCGAGAAGCTCCGGGTGCAGCTGCGACCCCGCCGGGCGGGATCCGACGTGCTCGAGCTCGGGATCTACGGCGACGGCGAGGAGAAGCTCGCCGACGTCGTCGTCGATCCCATCAAGGACCGGCACGGCCGCAGCATCCTGACGGTGCGCGACCAGAACACGTTCGCCGAGAAATTCCGCCAGAAGCGCCTGATGGACGTTATCCACCTGTGGCTCATCCATCGCTTCAAGCCTGAGATCGTCTACTACGTGACGCCCACCGAGGACAACATCTATCAGACAGAGAAAATGAAGTCGCACGGCATCTTCAGCGACGTCTACCAGGAAGTGGGCGAGATCATCGTCGCCGATGTGAATCAGTCGAGGATCGACGAACTCCTGGCACCCGATCACGAGGCGCTGTTGCGGCTGATCCGCAAGGAGGACTGACGCCCGGCCGGTCCAAGTTCGCCATCTGCGTAGCTTTCGCCATCTGCGTAGCTATTGTGCAGAGGTGCTTGATGAGCTCTGGACAGCGGCCACCTGCCACCCCTTCCTAGTCGCGGTTCGGACCGGGTCGATCACCGATACAGCGTTCGACCGGTGGCTGGTTCAGGACGCGTTGTTCGTCGCTGACCTGCTGAGGTTCCAGGCGCGCCTGTTGGCGCGTGCGCCGCGGCAGGCACAGGCGACGCTGGCAGGAGGATGCGCGGCGCTGGTCGACGAGCTGGACTGGTTCGACGAACAAGCCGCGCAGCGCGCGATCGAGTTGGCGCAGGACGCGTTGCCGGCGACGCTGGCCTACCGCGACGTACTCCAACGGTTGGACTGTGCGCCCTACGACGCCGCGGTGACGGCACTCTGGGCTCTCGAGCGCGTATACCTGCTCGCGTGGACGGCGGCCAAGTCGGATACCTCGCGCTACGTCGAGTTCGTTTCGCACTGGACCACTACGGAGTTTGCGGAATACGTCGACGCACTTGGCGACCTGGCCGACCCGGATCACCATCACGAACTGGTGCGCGACGTGCTGTCGTGCGAGGTGGCATTCTGGGACATGGCCCTGTCGTGAGGTGGATCGCCGAGCTGGTGGGACTCGACGGCGCCGCGGCAGTCGCTGCACACATACTTCAGCAAGGGCAGGAGAGTCGAACCGACGTTGAGTTCACCGTCGAGCGAACCCGGGACGCCCGCTCGTTCAACGCCCGCCTGGTTACCGCGACCCAGGACGGCGTGGCCATCTTCGAGATGCTGGCGTCGTCACCGGCCCGCACCAACCCGTCAAGAGACAATACCGTCAGCTGGGTGCTGCCTTCGGCCAGATCAGCATTCTGAGGTCCGATGTAGTTTCCAACGATGGCGATGTTGTTGGCGGGGAAACCGCCACACCGGGAGTGCTCACGGACGGTTTCGACGTCGTCCGCCTCGTGAATGCAGTACATCTTGTCGCCGGCGACGTAGCTGGTGATCCAGCGGTAGGGAACGCCCAGTGACGCGGCGGTGGCGTTGGACTTCGTTGCGATGTCGGCGAGTTGCGCCTCGGTGACATCACCCGCGCCTTCGATGTTTCGCTCAATGATGAAGCGCTTCATGGAACTCTCCTTTTGCTGGTTGTTCCCCGCCGCGATCATGCGGGGATGGCAAAAGAATGGCTTCCCGGCACGCCCAGATCATCGGGAGCAGTTACCCATCTTCGGCCCGACAAAGAGCGGAACCAGTAGGCATCCCGGGTATATTTTGGCTGTTGGGCCGGGGTGATTGCCGGTACGATCCCCCTCGTGACGCTCACCGGGCGCGACCTCGAGCTCCGCCTGCTCGCGACCCGATCCTGGCTTAATGGGTAGCCGTTCCCGATGTTCCGCTCTCGCCGCAGGTGAATGGTCAAGTCATCGCACACACCGCGAACAGATTACTAGGAGGAATCGACATGGCCACCGCGACTTCACCCGGCGACGCCGACCGGCAACTCAAAGCCAAGCACCGCGCCCTGTGGGCCTCCGGCGACTATCCCGCCGTCGCAGCTGAACTGATTCCTTCGCTCGGACCTGAACTGGTGCGCGCCTGCCGCGTCGTCCAGGGACAGCGAGTCCTCGATGTCGGGGCAGGCTCGGGCAACGCCGCCATCCCTGCCGCCGCCACAGGCGCGTCCGTCACCGCCAGCGACCTGACCCCCGAACTGTTCGAAGCCGGTCTCGCTATCGCCGCACAGGTCGGCGTAGAACTTGACTGGACCGAAGCCGACGCCGAAGCACTTCCATTTGCGGACAACGACTTCGATGTCGTCATGTCCTGCGTGGGGGCGATGTTCGCCCCACACCACCAGGCCACCGCCGACGAACTGATCCGGGTGACGCGGCCAGGCGGCATGATCGGGATGATCAATTGGACCCCACAGGGGTTCATCGGCAACCTCTTCGCCACGATGAAGCCGTATGCGCCCCCGCCACCTGCCGGCGCCAGCGCACCTCCCCTGTGGGGAAGCGAAGACCACGTGCGTCAGCTGTTCGGCGACAGGGTGACGGACCTGAGCCTGCAGCGCCAGACGGTCCTCATCGACCACTGCGCCGACCCGCTGGAGTTCCGCGAGTACTGGAAGCGCAACTACGGACCCACGATCGCGGCTTACCGCTTCAACCAGGACGCTCCGGACCGCGTGGCCGGTCTCGACCGTGATTTCCTGGCGATGCTCACCGAATGGAACTCCGCCACCGAGGTCGGCAGTACCGCGTATGAGGCGGAGTACCTACTGGTGACCGCAGTCAAAAAATGAGCAAAGCGCCGGGGGGGCCGGACCGTCAGGCGATGATGTGCGTGAGGTACGGCGTCACGTTGGCCGTTCGTACCAAGGGCTTGCGCGGACGCGACATTCATCCCTGCGTTGTACTGTTTGCCCGACGTGCGAGGCATCTTCACGACAGCACCGCCGAAGGCGCTGACCTCCGGCTCGGCTGGCTTGGTCGGCCCGGTCACAACCCATTCACTCGTGGCTCCACGCCAATGAGTTGTCGTACCTTGACCGATTCACTATCCCGCGTGCCAGCCGGCCGCGCCGATGTCAGCTCAACGCTGCGAGCGCGGCGTCGTAGTCGGGCTCCTGGGCGATCTCGGGTACCAACTCGGAATAAGCGATGTTGCCGTCCGCACCGACGACCACCACAGCGCGGCCGAGCAGGCCCGCCATGGGACCGTCGACGATGGTAATGCCGTAATCCTCGCCGAAGCTGTCGCGGAATGCGGACGCGGTAGCGACGTTTTCGATGTCCTCCGCGCCGCAGAACCGCTTCTGCGCGAAAGGCAGATCCTTCGACACGCACAGCACCGAAACACCCGAGGCGGCAGCGCGCTCGTTGAACGTCCGCACGCTGGTGGCGCAGACGGGCGTGTCCACCGACGGGAAAATGTTGAGCAGCACCGCCTTACCCTGGAACTGCTCACTACTCACCTGGCCGAGGTCGGTTCCGGTCAGCGTGAACGCCGGCGCCGGGAAACCGACGTCGGGCAACTCACCTACGGTGTTGATCGCATTTCCACGCAACGTTATCTGTGCCATGGGCACAGTCTGCCAAGGAGCGCGCCGCCCCGGTCGGCCAGGGTCGCCGACGAGGGCACCCGGGGTCTGGCCCCTACAGCGGGGAATCCCGCCACCGCACGAAATCCCGGTGGTCAACGTCATCGGATCGTTGATCTTCGACACGATCGCGTTCTTCATGCACATCATCGACGGGGCCGACGGTGCAGTGGTTCCGGCTGACTGATACTTCACCGGCGGCAGCGCGGGGCCACCTTAGTCGCGGTTGGTATGGGCCGCTGAGCTCGCCGCGGCCGGGAGATGCAGCTGGCGTCGTAACCCATAGGCTGGTCCGATGGTGGAACCCATCCCGACGACGCATCCTCCGTTGACCTCGTGGTCCACCACGCTATGGCTGGAGATCCAACCGATCTTCGACGCGATCGTCGCGCACCCTTTCGTGATCGGACTCACCGACGGCACGTTGGATCCGGACGTGTTCGCGCACTACGTGGCACAGGACGTGCACTACCTGCGCGATTACGCCAAGGCGATCGCCCTCGTCGGCGCCAGGTGCCCGCTGCTGGCGGACACCGCGATGTTCGCCAGGCATGCCGCGGACATCGTCGACGTGGAACTGAGCTTGCACAGTGGCCTGCTGCCCGAGCTCGGGCTGTCTTCCGACGACCTGATGGCCACGTCGCCCGCGCCCACCACCCGCGCGTACACGACGTATCTGCTGGCAACTGCGTACGAAGGCCACTACAGCGACGGGTTGGCCGCGCTGGTGCCGTGCTACTGGATCTACGCACAGGTGGGTCGGCACCTGGTGGAGCGCGGCTCTCCCGATGCCCGCTACCAGCGCTGGATCGACACGTACTCAGGTGAGGATTACGCCGCCACAGTGAACGAAGTGCTCGAGTTCGTCGACCGCACCGGCCTGGTGCTCAGCGATCTCGACGAAGCAAGGGCACGTGCCCATTTCGTGACGACGGCCCGCTACGAATGGATGTTCTTCGATGCCGCCTATCGCCGGGAAGTCTGGCCAGTTTAGCCGGTGCGGTCTCCCCCGCGCATCGACGTTGCCGGTACCCTTGACGCCGCGGCCCCTGCAGGCCTCGACGTCGACGGCATCGGCCTCTGCCCATGGTGGCCATCGAAACCACTCTGGGATGTCCTGCTAGCTAGCGCTAGCGGGTCGGCGTGAGACCGGTTGGGGCGCACCGGTCACGTGTACAGAGCTTCGAACTTCTGGATGGAGCGATCGATGTCGCCCTTGACCGCCCGCGCGGCGGCGGCCCCAATCGGCCCGAACAACGGTGCACCGCCCAGGTTGATCGTCACGATGAACGAGCACCCCGACGCTGCGGGTTTGACGGCCATTTTCAGCCCGTATCTGGTACCGCCGACCCCTTTGCCGGTGACTTCGATCAGCTCAGGGGGATCGAGCTTATCGATGGTCCACGTGACACGGTTGCGCATTCCCTTGGCACCCGCAACGCCCACGATCGTCGTACCCACCTCGAGATCATCGGGCACCTCGGAGCGCCAACCCTCGTGCATCACCAGCCAGTCACCTAAGGCGTCAAGGTTCGACGCGTGCCTCCACGCCTCTTCTGAGCTGAGCGCCAGGTTCCGCGATAATTCGAGTTTGGCCATGACGGAATGCTAACCATATGGCGTGAGGACGGAAGGTCATTCTGCGGGCGCCATCGCCGCGGCGGACGAACTACGGACAACTCGCCCACTCAGTGGGGCAGGTCGACTCCGCGGCCGCCGCGGCGGAGTGGAATGACGCCGCGGGGTTGGCGGTCCTCGCCGCGGACGCCCGGACCGACCTGGAAATGGCGCACGACCTGGTGACCGACGACCCTGCCGTAGCGGCGGTGGGTCGGGCCAGGGTGGCGGTGGCCGAAGCGGTGCTCGCTGTGGCCCGACACCACAGTCACGCCGCAGACAGCGCCATGGGGACATCGATGCGGCGCGCCGCGGTGCTGCGCGTCGCCAGACCGCTAGGTGTGGCCAACGTCCTGTCGGTCGTGTATCCCCTTCGACACGAGCCGGTTTCGGCTCGGATTCATGACGGCACCTGGCAGCCGAACCTGTTCTCGTTCGCCGTGTCCTACGGGATCGGGCTCACGGTGAACCTGATGATCTAGTGGCGGCTCTGGGCGCGGCAGACGGCAGCCACCGAACTCGCGGGTGGCGTGTGGGCGGCATTCGTGCTCGTGCTGGCCAGCCCAATGGTCAGTTGGCTGTTGCTCACCGTGTTGGCGGTGTCCTGCAGCCGCGACCCACAGATCCGGCGGCTGCTATCGCGAGAGATGGTCGTGTATCGCAAGAAAGCCAACTCAGGTAACGGGGACTAAACCTCGCAGTAACCGCCAAGGCGTTTCCTCTCGTTAGAGTTCGTTTCTCCACATGAATTTCGAGAGGGCTTATGACCGACACCAGTGAAACCACAGTGCCAGCGTTTCGAGTGACGTCGGGGTTCTGGGAAAAGCTGCCTCAGATGTCGCTGGAGCAGTATCCGGGCACCGAGGGCTACATCGACGATGTCTACGCCAATCCCGAAGGCGTACCGATGTGTTCGGGCTACTTCGCGCTCAATCACACCGAAGCGCCACTGGACTACTTCTACGACTACGACGAGATGAAGATCGTGCTCGAAGGCGAGTTCCGGTTGGAGAACGTCGACACCGGTCAGGTTCAGATCGCGAAGGCCAAAGACGCCATCTTCTTTCCGAAGGGCTCTCGAATCCTCTTCTCGACGCCCGACAAAGCTCTGGCGTTCTACGTCGGCTATCGCTCGTTCGCCCCGTAGCGGCTGTGGAGGTTCTGCCCGAAAGGTACCGGGTGCGCGCTGGCGGGATCACCGCCTTGCGTGTCCGCCAGGGCGATCACCTGGACGTCATCGACCCCTTCGGACGCCAGCCAGCGGAACTGACCGTGCTCGCATCCCACCACCGGGCCCTCCCCGAAGCCCGAGCCGATTCCGCGGCGACGGTGCTGCGTGTGCTGGCCGCCGAAGACGAAGGTGCGCAACCCATTTTGGCCGCGCTGGCTGCCGTTAGGGTCGATCCGCGGAGCGCTGTAGCGACCAGGCTGTTCGGCGATCACTCCCCACCCGGTGCACGCGTGAGCTTTCCGGTCGAGGACGACGCGTTGGTTCTCGTTGCAGCGCCAGCTCAACCGATGTCGCTGGATCGCGCCGATCCCAATCCCCCTTCGGACCTCTTCGTAGAAGTGAGACGGGCGACGACGTCGGCCACCGAACCTCGCGAATTGCCTTCCCCGTTAGCGGATTCCGTGCTCGAGCTGCGGGTGGATGCGTCCACTGCCGCCAGCTACGAGGTCCGCGCGGGCCAGTACATCCAGATCATCGACGTGGCGGGGAAACAGTGTTCCGATTTCCTGGCGTTCGACAGGCCGTCGCTGGACAGGGGCGACGAGTTCGGGCTGGACGCCACCACCACCCGAACCCTCCTTGGCTCGGCGTTTCCGCAGCCGGGCCTGTTCAGGAAGTTCTTCGACGGCCGGGCCAGGCCCTTGGTCGAAGTGATCCGCGACACCGTGGGCAGGCATGACACGTTCGCGTTGGCGTGCACGGCGAAGTACTACGCCGACTTGGGCTATCCCGGGCACGTCAACTGCACCGACAACTTCAACGCTGCGCTCTCCCCGTACGGCATCGCGGCCAGGATCGGGTGGCCCGCGCTGAATCTTTTCTACAACACCACTTTCGATGCACAACATCAGCTGGTGATGGACGAACCGTGGTCGCGCCCCGGTGACTACGTGCTGGTGCGGGCCAGCACCGACCTCGTGTGTGCGTCATCGGCATGCCCCGACGACATCGATCCGTCCAACGGTTGGGTGCCCACCGACGTCCACGTGCGCGTCTACGACTCCAGCAGGAGGTTCTCAGTGGCGATCGGCCGACGCGTCACGCCCGAGGCCGACGTCGAGTTCACCACCAAGACCGCGTTCGCCGACCGCACCGCGAAACTGACCCGCGAGTTCTCGGAATACCGCGGCTACTGGCTGGCCGACAGCTACACAAACTTCGGCGCACACCAGGAGTACTGGGCGTGCCGTGAGCGTGTGGCGGTAATGGATCTGTCGGCTCTGCGGAAATTCGAGGTGTTTGGCCCCGACGCCGAAGCGCTGCTGCAGGCGACCGTCACCCGCAATGTCCGGCGACTTGCACAGGGTCAGGTGGTGTATTCCGCGATGTGCACCGATACCGGCGCGATGATCGACGATTGCACTGTTTTTCGATTGGGCGACAATACTTTTCGCTTCGTCGGCGGCGATCCCATTGATGGCGAATGGCTGCGGGGGCAGGCTGACAGGCTAGGCCTGCGCGGTGTGTGGATCAAGAACTCGACCGACCAGTTGCACAACGTAGCGGTGCAGGGACCGTCAAGCCGGGAGGTGCTGGCCGACCTGGTGTGGACGCCACCGGCGAGTGTGTCACTGGGCGAGCTGGGGTGGTTCCGCTTCCTGATCGGGCGGATCGGCGGTCCCGAGGGTCCGCCGGTGCTGGTGTCGCGGACGGGCTACACCGGCGAACTCGGCTTCGAACTCTGGGCGCACCCCAGCGACGCCGAAGCGGTATGGGATTCAGTCTGGGACGCCGGAATCCCCTATGGCATGGCTCCTCTGGGCTTGACGGCGTTGGAGATACTGCGCATCGAATCGGGCCTGGTGGCTGCGGGTACCGAGTTCGACGGAGAGATCGATCCCTTTGAGGCGGGTATCGGGTTCGTCGTCCCGCTGGCGACCAAGACCGAAGATTTCGTCGGCCGCGAAGCACTGATCGAACGCAAGGCGCACCCGCAGCGCACTCTGGTCGGGCTGCGGCTGGACGGCAACGAACTGGCTGCCCACGGCGACGGCGTCTACGTCGGACGCGCCAAGGTCGGGGTGATCACCAGCGGCACCCGATCCCCGATTCTTGCAGCCAGCATTGCGCTGTGCCGCATCGCAATCCAGCACAGTGCCACAGGTACCGAAGTAGAGGTCGGCAAGCTGGACGGCCACCTCAAACGAATCTCCGCCACCGTCACCACCTTTCCGTTCTACGACCCGGACAAGAGCCGTCCGCGCTCCTGAGGAGGACATCGATGACCAGGACAGCCATCATCGGCGCAGGACCCAGCGGCCTGGCGCTGTTACACGCTTTCGAGCAGGCGCGTGGCGACGGCGCCGAAGTCGGCGAGCTGGTCTGCTTCGAGAAGCAGAGCGACTGGGGCGGACTCTGGAACTATTCGTGGCGCACCGGAGTCGACGAGTACGGCGAACCGGTGCACAGCAGTATGTACCGCTACCTGTGGTCCAACGGACCCAAGGAGTGTCTGGAGTTCGCGGACTACACGTTCGACGAGCATTTCGGCGCGCCGATCCCCTCATTTCCCCCGCGCGAGGTGCTCTACGACTACCTCACCGGCCGGGCTAAGAAGAGCAATGTCCGCGCCCACATCAGGTTTGACACCTCGGTCAGGCAGGTGTCGTTCGATGACGCAGGCCAGATGTTCGACGTGATGGCCCAGTCATTCCGCGACGACGGGCGCTACACCGAGCAGTTCGACCGGGTCGTCGTCGCGACCGGACATTTCTCCACCCCGAACTGTCCCGAATACCGAGGCTTTTCGACCTTCCCGGGTCGCATTCTGCACTCGCACGATTTCCGCGACGCGTGCGAGTTCTCCGGGAAGGACCTGTTGATCCTGGGCAGCAGCTATTCCGCGGAGGACATCGCACTGCAATCGCTCAAATACGGTGCGAAGTCCGTCTCCATCGCCTACCGGAACTCCCCGATGGGTTTCGACTGGCCCGACGGGATCAGCGAGGTGCCCGCGTTGACTCACCTCCAGGGCCGTACCGCACACTTCGTCGACGGCGCGGCGCGCGACGTCGACGCAATCGTGATGTGCACCGGTTACCGCCACCACTTCCCGTTCCTCGACGAGGATCTGCGCTTGTCTACGACGAACAACCTTTACCCAGCCGATGTGTACAAAGGTGTTGTGTGGACCGCGAATCCGCGGCTGTTGTATCTCGGCATGCAGGATCAGTTCTATACGTTCAACATGTTCGATGCGCAGGCATTCTTCGCCAGAGACGTCCTGCTGCAACGGATCGCGCTGCCCAGCCGCGACGAGATGGATGCCGACATCGCCGCGTGGCGGGCAAGATTGGCCGAGTTGACGTCCGCGATGGAACAGATCGACTTCCAGACCGACTACGTGCGCGATCTCATGGTCCACACGGACTATGCGGACTTCGACCTCGGACTGGTCCAAGAGCATTTCAAGGCATGGGAGCATCACAAGACGGAGAGCATCACCGGCTACCGCGACCGCTCGTTCACCTCACCCTGTACCGGAACCCTTGCGCCGCAATACCACACCAGTTGGTGGGACGCACTCGACGACAGCCTCGCTGCATTTCTGCGCAGCTGACCCCGCTATAGCCTTGCCACTGCGAAACTGGCTGCCTGGCTTGCCATTCCATTCGCCACGTAGGAGCCGTGCGCGGAGCCCTCGCTGCCGCCGGAACAGACCGGGTCACCCGTCGCGCACATGTCGATCACCTTGTCGGCGTAGAGCGGACCTATCGCGATATCCGGTGCATCGATCACCGAAAGAAACCGAGGTGACGGCTTGCCGAACAGGACCACTGCGGCCACATGGTCGGCGATCTCGGCGGGAAGCGGCTCCCTCCCGGCGTAATCCTGCGGTACCACGGCCGCGGTGGTGAAAGCCGCCACGGCGGCGCCCTGCGAGAAGCCGCCGAGCACGATTCTGGTGTCGGGGCAGTCAGCCGCCGTTGCCTGGATATGGGCACCCGCATCATCGACGCCCTCGACCGCGCGCGGGAAGTCGATGGTTGCGGGGTATTGAACGGCGTAGGTGCTCACCGATTGCCCCCCGGCCTGCGCCTGCAATGAGTCGACGAAGCCCTGCCCGATGCTTCCGACGCCAGCTGATTCGTTGGTGCCGCGCGCGAACACCACCTCGACTGCAGGACACGGTGCCGCTGACGCGGCGGCTATCGGTACCACGGCGAGCCCGCAGAAACTCGTCAGGATCGCGCCGAGGACGCGGGTCAGTTTGCTGTTCATCACTGAACCCATGGTGCCATCGGTGCGGCGGGACTGGCCACTGCGAAAGAAACGGTTTCTTAAGACTTTCGACGCCAGCCGAAGGCCGCGAGTGCGATTCCGGCCAGGAAGACGATCGGTCCGATGACCGACCAGGTCGTGGTGTTGCTCATCGGGCTGCCGCCGAGCACCCCGAAACCCTGCAGAGCCCAAAGCAATCCGAACAACGCTACTACTACTCCAAGGGCGATGACTGCACCACGCATGACTCGACAGTAGCCCGTCCCTCCGCACATGTCAGACCCCGCGCGGACGATTGACGGCAACGCAGGAATACCGAAACGCAGGAATACCGAAACGCAGGAATACTGAGAGGAGCGTCCGCCATGTGCTGGATGTGTGATCACCCAGACAAGACCGGCCAAGACTATCTCGACGAGGTGGTCAGCGAGCTTATCCGTGCCCACGGCTGGGCAATTCAGTACGTGCAGGACGAGCGAATGCCGTTCGCGTACACCATCGGCCTGGCCCGTATGGGTCTGCCCGAGCTGCTAGTTACCGGGCTGCCGCCTACCAAGGCGGGTTGGGTCTTGAACGGCTGCGCCGAATTCATCGTTCGCGACGACCGGCCGTGGAAACCGGGCGAGACTGTTTCGTCGCCGTTCGGTGTGGCTCCGCTGCGGCTCGTCGAGGTGGAGCATCCCGACGTGCACCTGCCCGCCGCTGTCACGCTGCAAGGCCCGATCCAGGCACTGCAGCTGGTGTGGCCCGACTCCGATGGCCATGCTCCGTGGTGTCCTGAATTCAACGAAGGCCGTGGTGGCCAGGCGGTGCTCGGGATCGCGCCGTTTGACGACTGGCAGGAGGCAGGGTAGTACGGCCTCAGGATGAGATACGTGTTGATAGCGCTGTACCTGGTGGGCTGGATAGGCACCACGATCGCCCTCATGCGCGCGATCCCTGCTTCCGACGGCCAGCAGGGCCGTGGCCACCAGGCGGTGCTGCGGCTGGTCAGCGGCGCGTGCGCGATTGCACTCGCCGCCGTCTGGCCGTTATCCGGGTTGTTTTTGCCCATCATCCGCAACGCCTTCGACCAACGCGACGGGTGACCGCGCCGCCCGAAGGCGTGCGCGCGATGGCGTCTCGTGGCCCCACGTGGATCGACTCGTTGCTGAAAGCCGTCGAGCACCAACTCGACCAGTGGGCCTCGCACGAGATGGTAGCGCGACCTACGGCCACTGCAGTGTGGTGCTGCCCGTGCGTGAGGCCACTGGATCGCTGGCGATGCTCGACCTCGGCTTCCCCGACGACGAATCCGAGCGCGAGCATCTGGCCTTGGGACTAACCGCTCAGCCTTTGGTCACGCGCCGTCGGGCGAGCTGCTTGATCGCCTCGGGCAGCGCATCGGCGGCCAACAGCTGCGGCAGCAGGTCCGGCTCCAACGTCATCGCGCGAAACGCGAGCCCGACCGTGACACCGTGGTCGGGCCGATCGACGACCGTGACGGCGTCACCTGCGCGGACCGTACCGGGTCTGATCACCCGCAGGTAAGCACCCGGCGCCGCCGCAGCAGTGAACGTGCGCATCCAACCGCGTTCGTCGAGCCACAGCGCGAAGGTGCGGCACGGGGTACGTGGTGAGGACACCTCCAGTTCCAGGCCGTCGGCTGCTCCGATATGCCATCGCTCGCCGACTACGGCACCCGTGACGTCGACGTCAGTGGTAGTCAGGTTCTCGCCGAACACGCCGTTTCCGAGTCGACGGTCGAGCCGGGTCTCCCAGGCATCGAGATCGGCACGGGCGTAGGCATATACCGCCTGGTCATCGCCACCGTGGAACTGGTCGTTGCCGATGGAGTCTCCCGCCAATCCGCTGCCGAGTCCGCCTTTCCTCGGCCCCGGTGCACGGACGGCGACAGGCGCATCGGTGGGGCGTTTGTCGATTCCCGTCGACAGGTGCTGCTTGTCGGGATTCTGTCTGGGTTGGGCAAGATTGACGGTGAGGACCTTCGCCATGACGACAGCCTAGGAGCCACACCGGCGGCGCGCCGCATCGCAGGCGCAGTTCTTCAACGGTGCGAGCGACGCGCTACGTTTCCGCTTTGCGTCGACGCGACGGTAGTCTGCACGGTTATGCGGAAGGAATCGGTGCTGCTGATCGCAGCGTTGGTCCATTTCGGCGTGGCCGGACACACTGGTGTCGCAAGTGCCCAGCCCGCCCCTGCGCCGGAACCGACGCCGGCAGCGGAACCGGCGCCCGGCTCCGAACCTGCGCCTGCATCGGTACCCGTGGCCGCCATGGACGTCGACGGTACCTACTCGGTGGGTGTGGACATCGTGCCTGGCACGTACAGCACGCCCGGTCCAGTGGAGGGCGACGCGTGCTACTGGAAGCGCATCAGCGCGACCGGTGGGGCCATCATCGACAACGCGATGAGCGTCAAGCCGCAGATCGTCAACATCGAGGCGACTGACCTCGCGTTCAAGACCAACGGGTGCCAGCCGTGGCAACTGACCGATGCCGTCGCGCCGCCGACGCCCGGATCGGCGACGATTCCTGCGTTGATTTCACTGGCGCAGCTGCGCGCACAGCTCGGCGCGCTCAACGCGGGTGCGGGTGGCTTCGGTCTCCCGCCGGTACCGACTCCCTGAACTACCTGCGCCACCCCACGATGGGCACACTCGCACGAACGTACGTACCCACCAGGTATCGTCGGCACATTCTCACTCACCATCGGACGTCAGCGGACCAGGGCAGGCGCATGAAGGACGCGGGTACTGGTGCGCGCGCTGCATGACCCCGAACCCGCGCACCAGCTCGGCGCCAGAATCACCTCAACGGATCCACTGTCGGTATTGCTCGTCGAAGACGACAGCGGCGACGCGCTCATCGTCGAAGAGTTGATCGCCGACGCAGTCGCGGACATCGGTCTGGTATGGGCGCGGTCCATGGCCGACGCCGAACGCGAACTCGCCAAATCGCGGCCTGACTGTGTGCTACTGGACTTGAATCTTCCTGACGCCAAAGGGATTAACGCTGTGGGTCACGTCGGGAACATGGACGCGACCATTCCGATCGTCGTGCTCACCGGCTTGAACGACGAACACTTCGGGGTGTCCGCAGTCGCGGCAGGCGCGCAGGATTATCTGGTCAAGGGACGCGTCGAGCCCGAGATGCTGCGTCGGGCCGTGCTGTACGCCATCGAACGCAAACGCGCCGAACTCACTGCGGTCGAACTGCACGCCAGTGAGTTGCGGGCCCGCGAGAACGCGCGTGTGGAACGCGGATTGCTGCCCTCACCCGTGCTGCTCGACGACCCTGGCGTCGACATCGTCTCGCAGTACCGTCCCAGCCGTCAGAATGGATTGCTCGGCGGCGATTTCTACGATGTGGTGCAGACGCCCGACCGCACGGTTCACGTGGTCATCGGCGACGTGGCGGGACACGGACCCGATGAGGCCGCACTGGGTGCCGCGTTGCGAATCTCTTGGCGTGCGCTGACTTTCGCCGGTGTCCATGGTTCGGACTGCATGTGCCAACTGGAACGCATCCTGCACGCCGAGCACGGCGGCGTCGGCACCTTTGCGACCGCACTGAGTTTGGCCGTTCACCCGGGCAGCACCCGCGTCAGCGTGGTCCGTGCCGGCCACGGCGGCATGCTCGTGCACACCCCTGAGTCGGTGCGGTGGTTGGAGCCACCGGGCGGTCCGGCGCTCGGTCTGAAATCCACGGAATGGCCGGAGATCGATGTGTTTCTGGAACCCGGCGCAGGCTTGTTGCTGCTCACCGATGGCCTGTTCGAAGCCCATACAGGCACAGGTAACGCACGCCTGGGTGAGGACGGATTACTCGCCTTGGCGAACTCGCTGCGCGCACTGCCGGGACGCGTCTTCGTCGACGCCTTGATCGACGGAGCAGAGGAAATGGCCCAGCCGCACGGTGGGTTCACTGATGACACCGCCGTCGTGCGGGTGGAGCGGACCGCGATATGACGGAAAAGTCCATCGAAATCGCGACGACGGGCACTCCGCGGAAATCCCGGGGAGCGCCACTGACGGTCCAAGGCTGGCAGGTGCTCGTGCTGTCGATCATGGGGGTGGTGGTGCTCGCCGGCGCGGTGGCAGGCGCGGTACTGCTGAGCCGCACCGACGAAGTCCTGCATGATCTCACCCGGCGCATCGGTCCGGCCCGGATCTCGGCGTACCAGCTGCAGTCCGCGCTGCGCGACCAGGAAACCGCCGTGCGCGGTTACGCACTCGCAGGCCACCAGCAGTTCCTCGACCCGTACTACGAGGGGATTCGTGCCGAGCAGGCAGCGGCCGCGCAGATTCGCGAGGGCCTGGCCGGCAGTCCTGACCTCGTGGCCGACCTGGACGCCATCGAACAGGCCTCGGCCAGCTGGCGCTCCCAGTACGCCGAGCCCCTGATCGCCAGCGTCACACCAGCGGGCCCCACGACGTACGACGCGGGCAGCTTTGAGGACGGCAAAGCCGAATTCGACCGCATCCGAACTCTTTTCAACACTCAGAACGACAACCTTGCGACCGTGCGCACTGCGGCGGGCGATGAACTGAACCGGGTCAAAAGCTGGCGAGACCGAGTGCTCGCCGCAATGCTCATCACCTTCTTCGTCACCGCAATCATCCTCGCGTGGCTGGTGAACAGCGCGGTCACCCGACCGCTAGAGGCGCTGGCCGCGTCGTGCAGACGGATCACCGAAGGCAACTTCGGCGAGCGCATCATCCCGAGGGGTCCGAAAGACATCCAGGCGATCGCCGTCGATGTGGAGAACATGCGGCAGCGCATCGTCGACGAACTAGAGGCATCGAGGTCGGCCCGCTCTCAGTTGGCGGCGCAGGCCGATGAGCTCGACGTCCAGGCGATCGAACTGCGTCGTTCCAACGCCGAGTTGGAACAGTTCGCCTATGTCGCGTCTCACGACCTCCAGGAGCCGTTACGCAAGGTAACGGCGTTCTGCCAGCTGCTGGAGAAGCGTTACGGCGACAAGCTTGACGAACGTGGTGTCGAGTACATCGCCTTTGCCGTCGACGGCGCCAAACGTATGCAGGTACTTATCAACGATCTGCTCACGTTCTCCAGGGTCGGTAGGCTCAACGCGACCTACGACGCGGTCGACCTCAATGCCGCTCTCGACCGTGCGCTTGAAAACCTGTCCACCGCGATCGAGGAATCAGACGCCAAGGTGCTGCGGCCGGCCAACCCGCTGCCCGAGGTCGCTGGCGACCCCACCTTGCTGTCGATGATGTGGCAGAACCTGATCGGCAATGCGATTAAGTTCCGGCGGGACGGGGAAACCCCAGTCATCGAGGTCGACTGCCGAGCAGGAACAGGAGAGCGCGACGGACAATGGCTATTCACGTTGTCCGACAACGGCATCGGCATCGGCGAGCAGTTCGCCGACAAGGTGTTCGTCATCTTCCAGCGCCTGCACGCCCGCGACACATACAGTGGGACCGGGATCGGCCTGGCATTATGCAAGAAGATCGTTGAGTACCACGGCGGCTCCATCTGGATCGACACCTCTTACGTGAACGGAACACGCTTTCAGTTCACGCTGCCCACCGTCGAAGCCGTGCCCGTTGCCGTACCGGACCACCATCCAGCGGCCTTTTCGGAAGGAACACCCGAATGACTGCCGCCGGACCGATCGACGTCCTCCTGGTCGAGGACGATCCCGGGGACGAGCTCATCACGCGAGAGGCGTTCGAGCACAACAAGATCAACAACACGTTGCATGTCGCGCACGACGGCCAGGAAGGTCTGGACTTCCTCTACCAGCGCGGCGCGTTCGCCGATGCTCCGCGACCTGATCTCGTGCTGCTGGACCTGAACTTGCCCAAGTACGACGGCAGACAGCTGTTGGAACAGATCAAGTCCGACCCCGATCTCTGCCATATCCCCGTGGTCGTGCTGACCACGTCGGGCGCCGAGGAAGACATTCTGCGCAGCTACAAACTTCATGCGAACGCCTACGTCACCAAACCGGTCGATTTGGACCAGTTCATGGGGGCAGTACGCCAGATCGACGAGTTCTTCGTACAGGTGGTTCGCCTCCCCCAGGGCTGACTCACAGGGTTTGGAGTTCAGCGCAGCGCCATTAGTGTCTCGGATGTGATCGTGCTGCTGCCTCCGTCGGAGACCAAACGCACCGGCGGCGACGGACCGGCACTATGCCTCGGCGCGCTGGCCACCCCGGCTCTCACACCGGTGCGGACCGCCTTGGCAGACGAGCTGGTGACCCTGTCCGCCGACCGTGACGCCAGCCGCTCGGCACTGGGCATCTCCGCCTCGCAGGACAGTGAGATCGACCGCAATGCGGCGCTATACACCGCGCCGACTCTCCCGGCAATCTGGCGCTACACCGGCGTGCTCTTCGACGCACTCGCCGTGGACACACTCTCGGGCGCGAGCCTGGCACGGGCCAATGCGAGGCTGGCGGTGGGATCGGCGTTGTTCGGTCTACTGCGGGCAGGTGACCTCGTACCAGCCTACCGACTCTCCGCGACGTCGAAGCTGCCGGGAAAGCCGACGTTGAGCAACTCCCGAGCAACTCAGGTTCACGCTCAGTTACCCCCGACCTGCAGATCCGCTTCAGGCTAACGAGTCAGCATGAGGTGTGGAGTCGCCTGGAGTCCTCACCGGTTATTGTCGCAAACGTCAGTAAAACGGTCGACACGGGGACCGAGACCCGAACTTGCGATAAACGGCCGTCCGGATTGTCTCCGAGACAAGACGCCTCTCCCCTTTAAACTATAGAATGCGCTGACAGCACTTCTCTCAAAGGCATTTGCAGATGGCCATCGAAGTTCTCATCGTGATCACGATCACAGTCATCGCGTGGAGTTTGTGGATTCGTCGTGTCACCTGGACCTGCCGGTGGGAGGTCGCCATACAACCTGCTGGGCCGCCTTCACGAGGACGACGCCCTGCACGCATCGTTCAAGCAGTGGGCGGAGCGGCCTACGACGATCGTCATCCCGCTGTTGTTGGCCACGATCTCGCTGGGCAACGGCTCCGCGAACTACCGCGCCGACTTCTTCACCGTGCCCACCGACTTCTGCGTCAGCTCGTACTGGGTCGTGCTGTGCGGCACCCTCATCTACCCGCTCGGGTATGGCGTTCGGGCGCTGCTGATCCTGCGCACCGATCCTCGATCGCGGTTGATCGCCAACGTCTACCTCGTGGCCTCAGTCAGTGGCATCATGGCGCGCCTCATCCGTATCACCACAACCTTCTTCCCGGCGCTCCGCGGTGACCGACATTCCGCGAAGGGGGTTCAACTCCCTGGTCACCGGCTTCTGGAGTGTGGCCGCATCGGGCTACGACCTGGCGCCACTGCAACGCTGGGTGTACCGCCCAGCCCAGGACGAAATGGTCACCCTCCTGCGCGTCCACCGATCACGTCGGATCGCCGACATCGCTTGTGGCACCGGCATCCTCGCTGCACGAATTCACGATGAGCTGGACGTCGACGAGGTCTTCGGAGTCGACATGTCCACAGGGATGCTCGCCCAGGCCAAGGCGAGGTCTCCCGAGGTCGGATGGCTCACCGGCCCGGCTGAGCAGTTGCCGTTCGACGACGCGGCGCTGGACGCCGTGGTGACGACGTCGGCGTTTCACTTCTTCGACCAGCCTGCGGCGTTGCGCGAGTTCCGACGGGTCCTGGCACCGGGTGGATTGGTGGCAGTGGCGACAATCAGCCCGCCATGCCCGCCGCCATTGGATCGGCTGTCTCGCAACATCCGCAATCCTGCGCACAATCCCTCGGCGTCGGAGCTGCACACGCTGTTCGACGACGCCGGCTTCATCGTCACCGAACAACACCGGGTGCGTCGACCGTTGTGGACGAGGGCTGTGTCCGACCTGATCACTGTAGGCGTCAGGGCTTAGGTCACCGGATCCTGAATCAGAGTGATGGTATTGCCGTCGGGGTCCACGACAGCGTCCAGCCTGGAACCCTTCGCGTTGATCACGACGTCTCCGACGGTGCTACCCAACCCCCGGATCGAGATCGGATGTGCAACGAGCACATCGACTGGGAGGTTGAATACGCTGCTACCCGCACGCTGCGGATCGTGGAATACCTGAATCCAGGCGGTCTCGGTGACATGCCTACCGGCAAGGGTTGGCATGGCCTGCGAATCGGGTCTGCGCCCCAGCAGCTTGGTGTACCAGTCGATACCTTCGGCCTGGTCGGAGACGAGCGCGACAGCCAGGACGTGCGTGATAGTCATGACGCTAGGTCTGCGGCGCTATCGCCGCGCGTAGCTTTCCCGGCGCGAGTGGTGAGAACGCGTCGGCGACGTCCGGCAACGCCACGGGCTCGGCGACCAGATCAGCCCACGGGAACACCTCGAGGGTGGCGTCGAGGAAATCGATCGCCCTGATCAAGTGGCGAGGTTCGTAGTTGTGTACCCCGGTGATCGTCAGCCACTGGCGCACAATGGATTCCGGATCGAGGGATACGGCCGGACCAGGCAACACCGAACCGGCCAGGACCAGCGTGCCCCCGACGTCCAGGCTGGCGAGCGCGTCCTGGATCGCCTGCGCCGCGCCGGTGAAGTCGAACGCGACATCGACGGACTCCCGCGTGGCGGACCTGCCGCCGAAGCTCGTCGCCAATCCCATCCGCGCGTCGTCGAGGTCGACGACGCTCACGGTGGCCCCGGCGTCCACGCACGCGGCGACCGCCGTGACACCCAGCATTCCGGCCCCGCAGACCAGCACCCGACGTCCCGCGATTGCGCCTGCGGCCTCCAGCGCGGCCATCACGGTGGCCGTCGCGCACGCGGCAGGTGCCGCGACCGCGTCCGGCAGCCGCGACGGAACGACAGCGAACGTGGCGCCGGCGGGCAGCACGATGTGCTCGGCGTATCCGCCGGACAGTGGCCAATCGCCGTTGAACGGCTCGTGCCCGACTTTGCGGACCGAGCAGCATTTCGCCGTTCGACCGGACAGGCAACGGCTGCACCGCCCGCACGCCACTGTCACACCCCACACCACACGATCACCGAGCGCCACCGGCGCACCGGCGCCGGTGGCAACCACCGCCCCCACCGCCTCATGGCCCAGCACCGACGGGCACGGCGCGGACCGCCGTCCGGTCACGGTGTGCAGGTCGCTGCCACATACCGTCGCCATTGCGATGCGTACCACCGTCTCGCCGTCACGCAGCGGCGGCACGTCGACGCGACGGACGTCGATGCCGTCGCCGGTCCACACCGCAGCCCTCGTCACACCAGGCGGGACCGGATCCACCCGGACAGCCTCTCGATGGCGTAGACGACGACGAAGATGACGATGACGATCGCCCCCGCAACCTCGAAGTTCAAGGTCCGTATCGACTCGAACAGCAGGTAGCCAATCCCACCCGCGCCGACGATTCCCAGGATGGTCGAGGTTCGGACGTTGACATCGAACATGTACAGGCTCGATCCCACCATCGCGGGCATGGCCTGCGGGATGACCGCCGAGAACAATGTCTTCCACCAATCGCCGCCCACCGAGCGGACGGCTTCCATCGGCCCTGGATCGATCTCCTCGACCGCGTCGGCCACGAGTTTGGCCAGGAACCCGATCGATCCGATGGCCAGCGCGCAGGTGCCTGCGACCGGACCCAACCCGAGCGCCGCGACGAACACCACCGCCAGGATCAGTTCAGGCACCGCCCGGACCAGCAGGATCCACCCGCGGGCGAACCAGTACACGACGGGATTCGGGCTGACGTTCTGTGCCGCCAGAATGCCGACCGGGATGGACAGCACTATTCCGATCGCCGTGGACACCACGCCGATCGCGACAGTCTGCAGGGCCGCCGTCCACAACGTTTCGCCCAGGGAGCCGAAGTCCGGCGGGATCATGCGGAAGAACACCTCGATCGAGGGGCCCATCCACGTCACCAGCGAGATCGGATTGATCGTCAACACGAAGAACGACAGCACGACGGTAACGATCAGCAGGCTGGAGAATCCGAACCGGGCGATGCGGTCTCGTCGCGGATCGGATGCCGCCGGAGTCAGCAGGATCCGCCGCACGACGATGGCCAACAGTTCCATCGCGGTGATGATCACCAGGATCACCAGGACGATGCCCAGCGCGCGAGGATAGATCAGGCCGCGCAGCGCATCCTGCAGCGCGAATCCGATTCCGCCCGCGCCGACGAATCCCAATACCACCGACATCCGCAGGTTGATGTCGATCCGGTAGATGAACGTCCCAATCCAGGACGGAACAACTTGCGGCACGACGGCATTGATCATTTCACGGAAGTAGCCGACACCGGTGCTGCGGACGGCTTCCCGGGGGCCTGCGTCAGTCTGTTCGATCGCGTCGGCGAACAGTTTGCCGAGCATGCCGATCGAATGCAGCGCGAGCGCGAGAATGCCCGGCAGGACTCCGATCCCGAGTGCCCGCACGAATAGCACCGCGAACAGCAGATCGGGCATCGCCCGGCAGAACGTGATGAAGGCGCGGGCAACTGCATAGACCAACGGATGCGGCGTCGTGTTACGCGCCGCCAGGAACGCCAATGGCACCGACGCCACCGCCGCCAGCACGGTACCCAGGACCGCCATCAGCAACGTCTCGAACGCCAGCATCCCGATCCGGCCTGGATCGTCGAGCCGCGGCGGAAGCATCCGCTCCAGCAGCGATCCGACTTCGTCGAGCCCGTCGATCAGGGTGGCAGGCGCGAAGTCGATGTACCACGCCGACACGACGGTGGCGACCACCGCGCCCACCGCCACCAGCGGCAGCAGGCCGGGTACCGGCGGCGCGCCCCGCCGCTTGGGCCCACGGCCCGGTTCGGCGGGCGGCCGTTCTAGCGTGGCGCTCACGTAGCCGAGGTCTTGCTGGCAGCCGCGTCGATGGTGGGATCGACGCGCTGGTAGATGGCCATCACCTCGTCGCGGGACATGCCGACGGCGGGCCGGTCGAGGACCTTGCGGCCGTTGCGCAGACCCACCAGGCGGTGGGCCCATCCCAGCGCCAGATCGACCTGGTGCAGAGTGCACACGACGGTGAGCTTCTCCTCGATGCACACCCGGAACAGCAGATCCATCACCACGCCGGCGTTCTCGGGATCCAGCGAGGCCACCGGCTCGTCGGCCAGCAGCAGGCCGGGCTTCTGCATGAGCGTGCGCGCGATTGCCACCCGCTGCTGCTGGCCGCCCGACAGGGTGTCGGCGCGACGTTCGGCGAAATCGGCCAGGCCGACCCGATCCAGATGCCCCATCGCCTCGGTCCGCATCCGCTTGGGATAGGTCAGGGCGCCATACCTGGGGAACGACAGCTGACCGAGACCGCCGATCAGCACGTTCTCCAGGCAGCTGAGGCGGCCGACGAGATTGAAGTGCTGGAAGACGAAACCGACGTTGCGTCGCAGCCCCCGGAGCTGAGCTTTGGACGCCTGGTCCACCCGCACACCGCCGACCTCGACGGTCCCCGACGTCACCGGGTGCAGGCCGTTGAGGCAACGCAGCAGCGTGGACTTGCCGGATCCGCTCAAACCGAGGAGGACCAACAATTCGCTGCGATGGACATCGAGCGAGACGTCCTCCAGAGCCGTGCTATTGCCGAACTTCTTGGTGACGTCGCGGACGGAGACGACGATGTCGTCGCCGGCCACCGCATGCTCATTCGGTTCGCCGGAGGCGGCGTCAGTCATGGTGGTCAGCCCTGGCACTTGTCGGATCCGGTGACCTCACAAACCTTGCGGACGCCGTCGTAATCGGAGTCCTGGGCGGCGACAACGCCCCACGAGCGCTCGTCGGTGAAGCGGCACGCGTCACCCGAGCAGAATCCCGCCGCCTCCAAGCTCACGATGTTCGCCTGCTCGGTGAAGATGGTCTTGAGCTTTTCGATGGCCTCGGCGCCCAGCGAGTCGTTGGCGGCGAACACCGAGCCCGCGATCATCTCCGACTTCCAGACCGTCTTGAGCTCACCGGGGGCCAAGTCACCCTTTTCGATCATGGTCTCGTCGACCATCGTGTCGTAGGCGAAGCCCGCGTCGCAGTCACCGGACTTGATCGACAGCGCCGATGCGTCGTGGCCGCCCGCGTAAATGGGGGTCATCGCGGCCGAGATGTCGGCTTCGGAACCGGATTTGATAACACCGGCCTCGATCAGACCCGCCGTCGGGTACAGGAAGCCCGACGTCGAGCTCGGGTCGACGAAGCACACCTTCTTGCCCGCGAAATCGGTCAGTGAGTTGATCGCGTTGTTGTCGGAGCGGGCCAGGCCGTACGACTGGTAGCCGGGCTCCTCACCCTCCTCGCCGATCACGGCGGCCAGCGGAGTGACCTTGGCGCCGTTGATGCCTGCGACGACGTACGCGAACGGTCCGAAGAACGCCAGATCGACGTTGCCTGCGATCATGCCTTCGACCACGCCCGCGTAGTCGGAGGCCTGGACGAACTCGACCGTGGAGCCGGTCTCCTTCTCCAGCAGGGCGATGATCGGATCGTAGGTCGCCCGCAGATCGGCCGAGTTTTCCGCCGGCACGGCAGCCAGCGTGATCGTTTCGGGGAAACCTGTATCGTTGACCGCCGCGGAGTCGCTGTCCGACCCGGAGCACGACGCGAGGACCAGCGCGACGCCGGCGGCCGCAGCTACTACTGCCATGGTGCGACGACGGAAACCAATTCTCATATCTGACAATCCTTTTCGTGGGCGTAGAGCCTTTTCGTGGGCGTAGGGTTAGTCGGAAAGCACAAGTCGGGGGAATTCGGCCACCGAAGCCACCACATGGGTGGCGCCCGCAGCCCGTAGCGCGGCTTCGTCGTGCGCGCCGGTCAAGGTGCCTGCGACGACCGACGCACCTGCGCGTCGACCGGACAGGATGTCGCTGGAGGTGTCACCGAGCACCGCGACTTTCGCCACGTCGTCGACGCGTGCGCGCAGCAGCGCTGTGAGAACCAGGTCGGGGTAGGGTCGTCCGCGCATGCCGTCGCCGGGAGCCAGGACCAGATCGGCGACATCGGACCAGCCCAGCGCCTCGAGCAGTCGCGCCTGGGTGGTGCCGCTGAACCCGGTGGTCAGCGCGACCTTCACACCTGCGGCGCGCAGTTGCGAAATCGCCTCCACCGCACCAGGAATGGCACGCACGCTGCCATCTACCGACGCTTCGTACGCCTTCTCGAAGGAACGGTTGGCGTCCTGCGCACGCTCCTCGGTGCCGAAGAGCGCGCGGAAGACCTCGATCTTGGACTGGCCCATCGTGTCGAGCACGTAGCGGCGCGCCTTGTCACGCTCCGCCCCCTCGGCCGGGACACCGACCGCTGTGGCGGCCGCCTCAAAGGCCTGGATCACCAGGCCGTCGTCCGCGACGGTCGTGCCTGCCATGTCGAGCACTGCGAGTGCGATCGTCGAATTCGGTCTCTGCACAGAGACACCCTGAGCGCCGGTGGCATCCGTGGGGTGCCACCGAACCGAACTCCGAGTGAATTGGGTCTTGCATTTTGGTCTATACCAATCACAAGCCAATGAGATCGGCGGTTTCCTCCGCTAATGCGGGCCCGAGCGTCATGCCGCGCCCACCGGGTCCGGTGACCACCCACACGCCGTCGGACGGGTTCACCCGGCACACCAGTTGACCGGGTTCGGTGCACTGGCTGTACACCCCGGCCCAGCGACGCTGAATCTTCGGCAGTGGCCTGCCGAGGAACTCCGCGACCGTGGCGGCCAGATACTCGTACGGGTCCTCGTCGACATCGAAGTCGAAGGGTTGGCCGTACTCGTGGGTGTCCCCGATGGTCAACCCGCCATGGGCTCGTTGCACGCACAGCAGCTGCATGTGCTGGCGCTCCGCGATCGGTGTCTGGGATTCGTCGTCCCGCAGCCGGTCCAACGCACCGCCAGCGAATGCGGGGTAGTAACGGAAGCTGTCGCCGTCGGCGATGGCAGTGGTCAACGGCTCGCCCAGCGGTGCTGTCTGCATCATCTGCAGGCGGACGCGACGCACCGGCAACTCGCCCGCGATCTCGCGCACCAGGCCACCGTGTGCCGCCCCTGCGCACACCACCACCACGTCGCACTCGAAGGCCCGGCCGCGGTCATCGCGCACCCGACCGGTCTCGATGCTCCTCGCCTCGGCCTCGGGTTCGAACGCATAGCGTCCGGTAGCAGCCAGATAGGCCCGGATGGCAGGCAACGCGACGCGCGACTCGACGGCACCGTCGGTGCTACAGTGCAGCGCGGCGAGGTACTTCCCGCGCAGGGCGGGGTTGAGCGCACGCACCTGATCGGGCGCAAGCAACGCGAATCCCCTTGCGGCGGAATCGGTTCGCCCCACCACATCGTCGGCCACCGCGACCTCCGCCGGTGTCCGAAGTAGCGTCAGCGACCCGGCCGGACGGAACCCGACGCCGGGCACCTCAGCGCCGATCTGCTCCCACAGTTCGCGCGCCCTGAGCGCGGCGTCGAGTTCAAACGGAGCCCGACCGGAAACCCAGACCAGCCCGAAATTGCGCACTGTGGCACCGCGCGCCTCGGCTTCCCGCTCCAACTGCACGACGTGGTGGCCTCGGCGCACAGCATGAAATGCGTGCGCGGTGCCTAGGATGCCTCCGCCGATAATGGTCACCCGCATACCTCGACCCTTTCCATGGACGGCGACGGCGACCCGACCTGCGGGTGGTGCGTCCGCTAACACCAGGTTAAGAATTGGTATAGACCAATATTGGTACGATAGCCGGTGTGGATGTCGTGACCGAAACCGCTGAACTGCTGCGTTCGCTGCGCGGCGTCTGGGACGAAGACGCTGTCGACGAGCTCGACCATGCCCTGCAGGCCGCCGCCCGGGCCATCGCCGACGGCGCCGACGACGACCTGGTGCTCGCCACCGCCCTGCACGACCTTGGGCGCAGTCCCTTGATCGACGATCCGGACGCCGACCGGCGCCACGACAGGGTGGCCCGTGATTGGCTCACCCCGCGGTTCGGTGCGCGCGTGGGATGGCTGGCGGGTGCGCACGTCGCGGCCAAGCGCTACCTGGTGGCCACCGAACCGGGCTACGGCTCGCTGCTGTCCGACGTGTCCACAGCCACCCTGCGTGCACAAGGTGGCCCGTCGGTCGAGGCCGACTTCGTCGAGCACCGCTGGTGGCCTGACGCGCTGCGGCTGCGCCGCTACGACGATGCGGCCAAGGACCCCGCCGCTCCCGCCGCGACGGTCGACCAGATTCTGCAGATTGCGCGACGCGTCGCGCAGCAGCGCTGAGCACCCGACCCGTGCGGCAGACTCCATGACATGAGCGAGGAACGCCGGGACCTGCGCGGCGGGAGACGCGACCGACTGCCCAAGCCATACCTGGTGCGGACCGGTCTCGACGAGATCCTCGCCGACCTCGATGTCGACGACCCCGTGCCCGCCGAGCGGGAGCTGGCGGTGCGCTTCGGGGTGTCGCGGGAGACGGTCCGGCAGGCGCTGCATGAACTGCTGATCGAGGGACGCGTCGAACGCCGCGGACGCGGGACCGTGGTCGCGCGGCCCAAACTCACCCAGCCGCTGTCGCTGCAGTCCTACACCGAAGGCGCCGAACGGATGGGGCGTGAGCCAGGACGCATCCTCGTCACGTGGGAGGACTTTACTGCCACCCCTGAACTTGCTGCGGCACTGGACATCTCGACCGGCGACGGCGTGACCCATCTGGAACGCGTGCTGCTGGCGGACGGGCAGCGGATCGGTCTGGAGAGCACCTATCTGGCGATTGCGCGCTTCGGCCACCTCCGCGCCACCTTCGATCCGGCCACGTCGTTGTACGCGGCCATCCGCGCCGGCGGCGTGACTTTCGGTTCCGCCGTCGAGCGCATCGAGACGGCTCTGCCGTCACCCCGGGAGGCTGAACTGCTGGAGTCGACGACCGCGATGCCGATGCTGCTGCTGAACAGGCGCACGCTCGACGTCGACGGCGTCCCGATCGAAACCGTGCGTGCGCTATATCGGGGCGACAGGGTGGCGTTCGAGGCCGATCTCACCGATCAGTACAACGCGATGACCGCCGACGACGAGAAAACTCAGTAGTCCGCTTCGGCGGCCAGGATCTCGGCCAGGAAGGCATCGGCGCCCGGCGTCGCCAGCCGGCGTCGCGCCAACGCACGCACCCGCTGCCGCGATTCGGGGGAATCCTGCGCAGCAGCGCCGATGGTGACCGCGGCGGTCGACCAATCGCGGCCCCACAGCGCCGCTTCCGTCAGCGGGCTGTCACCGTCGGACAGCGAGAGCACCACAGCGCCGCGGGCATCGAAGACGCCTGCGCCTGCGATCCGGCCTGCGGTGAACCTGACCTCGACGCCCGCAGGCGATCCGCTGCCCAGCAGCGCCGCCGACACGACGGCGATCGCGTCGCCGCCGGACTGTTCGACAGTCCAGCTCACCGTGTTGTCCGCGGCGTCGAAGATGTGGGGAGGAACCGCGCACCATGCCACCGTCGCCGTCCCTGCGGCGATCGGTACAACGGTACGGACGCCCGCGCGCCCCGCAGCGAGCGCGAAGTCGTCACGCACGAGTTGTTGTGCCGCTACGGCGATGTCCTGGTCGCGGGCGGCGTAGACGTCCTCCCATCCCGGACCCGCGACGCCGCAGTCATCGGCCACGTCGACGGCCGCCGACACGAGCCCGACCGCCCGCGGGTCGCCCTGGTGCAGGTGGTCAAGCAGCGCCGACGCCTGCGGTCCGAGCAGTTCGGCCACCTCGGCGTCCACCAACTCGTCGCTCAGAAAGCCCTGGGCGTCCACCGTCAGCAGCGCCACCTCTGCGTCCAGCAGTGCGCGGTCCAGCGTCGCGATGCCGTCCCGGGTGCTGGCAGGCCACCACCGCCGCAGCCAGTGTCCCACCGCGAGCCGATGCAGCGGTTCGAGCGAACCCGCGATCATCTGTACACCGACCAAGTCGAACGCGGCGCCCGTGGACGGGTGCTCGGCTGCCACGGCGGACAGCACCGCGACATGGCCGTTATCGCCCACCAGCCGGTATAGCCAATCGGCTCTGCGCACGTCGGTGAACGTGAGGTCGGGGGCGGTCGACGGCTGATCGATCGCCCAGGACAACACAGCGCCCTCCAGTTCGAGCGCGGCGAGCAGGGGCGCGGCGGCGGCGAGCCGGCCCGTAGTCCACAACCCTGCTACGGCTTCGAGTTTCATCCGCCTACCTGCATTTCGAGCATCGCCTTGATGCGCTGACGATGGTCGAGGCTCACCGACCGTGCCACCCCTTCGAGCAGTGCGCGGACTTCGTCGACGTCGTCACACGGCTCCTGCCACACATCACGTCCGTGCAGTCGCGCCCACAGGCGATTGAGGTAGGGCCCGGCGAAGTTGTCCAACTCATCGACCACCTGTTGCTGACGCGGATGCAGCACCTCGCCGCGAGCTAGGTAGCGACGGGCGTATAGCACATAAGCCTCTTTGCGCAGCCTGGCCTGGATGGCGGCGGCGAGTGCGAAGCGCGGAGTGATTCCCTCGCGCAGCGGGGCCAACTCGACGGCCACTTCGATGCCTGCCACGAGGCTGGCCTGCTTGTCCTCTCCGAGCAGGCCCCACGGCGCGCACGCCCGGTCGACTTCTTGGGCGCACAGCAGCGGGATGTCGGGCAGTTCGTCCCGGTCGAGCGCCCGCTGCAAGGTGGCGCGCACGCGGTCGATCACCGAGCGGTCCAGGGGACGATCGCGCCCGCCGTCTCCGAGGATGGACGGTGATCGCTGCGGTGCAGCCGAACTGAGCCCGATGTCGACGATCGACCACGGCAGCACCGTCCCGTCGGACCGTGCCCGCGCACCGAGGTTGAACGGCGTCGCATCGGCGATCATCTCTGTCCAAACCCGTTGTCGCGCGGCCTCAGCGGTGTGAGTGCCTGCAGCACCGAGGACTGTGGTCAGCCCCGCCAGGAACGGTTCGGTGATGGCCGCGGTCGCGCGCACGTCGTTCCAGCTGCGCCTCAGCAGCGCGGCGAGCTCGTCGACGGTGCGCGGGTTGCCGACATAGGTCTTCAGCACCTCGATCGCGTTTCGATCCCGATCGCCGTGCAGGTCGCTCAGCGCCGCGGCCGCGAACTCGTGATCACCCTCGATTGGAGCACCTCTGGTGACCGCGAACTCGAAACAGACCGGGAAGTACATCTCCTGCGCGTTGCCCGTGGTCAGACGCATCCGCCGACGTTGCTGCTTGAACAGGGCAAACCAGGCCGCGGTGGCATGCAACTGGGGACCGTGCGACGCGATGAGCCCGGCCATCGCCGCTGCCACGGCGGGTCCGACGACCGGAGCCGAGAAATGGGTGTTGACGCGCAGGCGCAGCACCAACGGATCGATGATCCGCTTGACCGTCCGTTTCAGCGGTCCCCCGCCGTCGGCGCTGAGCACCTCCACACCGGGTCCCAACGCGCGCCACGCAGCATCGATGACCGCGCGCCGCGGCTGGGCCACAGCGACGGGGATCACCACCTCTGCGTCCGTACTCATCGGCCCAGAATACGGACGCACCGTCGGATCTCGAGTGCAGAAGTCGGCGGCGCTACGCCCCGGCTCGGCGCTGCTGGTGACCTTTGATCCCCAAGCGCGCGAACAACTCGGCTCGCCGACGAGACCGCCTTCGTGGCGAGCGTCCCACCAGCCTGATTCAACGCATCCCGTCGACGGTGAACGTGGCGAGGGCGGCCCAGTACAACGGGCTAGCGGTCACGTCGCCGTCGCGCCAGCGACGCATTTGTCTACGCTGCCAACGATTCACCGCAAGCGCGGCGTCGCTCTCCTCATGGGCACGGTCCACCGCCACCACGACGTCAGACATCGGATCGCAGGCCGGTTGGGTCGCCACGTTGTCGGGCGGGGCGAAGCGACGATATCCAGCCGTCGTCGGCAACGACCACAGCGTGGCGGTCACCAGCTGGGCCCCGCCCAGCACCATCGCACCCACCAGTCCGGTGGCCTCGTCGAATCGGTAGTCCCCGCCGGATGCGCACGCCAGCAGCGCGACCCTCGGCGGTAACGGCAGCCGTTGCGACACCACGTCCGACGCGGTCAGCGGGCGATGGTCACCCACCGGCTCGGCGTCCCCCGGCAGCGCAGCGCTGCAGGCGAGATGAAGGGCCGCCCGGTCCGCGTAGCCCAAATCACCGTCCGCTGCGCTGGCATGACCCACGTACAACATGCGACTGGGTTCTGCGGCCAACATCTCCGCCAGCAGCACGCGGTCGGCGTCGGCGCGGCGGAACAGTTCGACGGCGCTGTCGACGCGCGGCAGCACGGCGCGGGCTTCGAGCACCCCCGCGTAATGCCGCGACAACGAGGTCTCGGGCGAGGGCCGGCCCAGCACCGAACCCAACGAAGAGTCGGGCCGTTGGCCGGGAACACGAGGATCGAGAATCAGCACTGCGGGCCGCTGCTCCCGGTCCGACCACGCTGCGGGCGTCCGCGGCGCCCTGGCGATGTTCGGAGGCACTGCCCACAGCACGTCCACGAGCTCGATCAATCGGTAGCCGTCGGTACAGGCCGCCATATCGCCGAGCTGCCAGGGGATTCGGGCTGCCACGAACCCCGTACGCTTGGCTGCCGCTGCCTGCGCCCGCACCAGCTCCTCCTGGGTCGGCCCGGTCGTCGGCAGCGCCAGCAGCCCCCACGGAACACCCGCGAGCTTCGCACTGGGCGCGACGAACAACGTGGCCCGTGGATCGGACACACACTGCACGAGCAGGCGCCACCCGTCCGTCGAGATCAACAAGACGCCCAGCTTGTAGGCGGCCATCAACTCGGTGTTGGGCGACGAGAACGGGCCTTTGGACACCGCGCGTTCGACGGCGTCGAGTGGAGCTTCCCCGATCGTCGGGTCGGGCACGGCGTCGGTCAACGTCTCCAGCGCCGCCAACAGGATAGGCTGGCTGACCACCCACGTAACAGTCTTGCCGGGCTCCCCGACCACCCGCAGGGTCCCGTACGTCGCCACTCCGACATCAGCGTAGCGCAGCACCAGCGTCGAAGGGTCTACGGCCATGTCGCCCATGGCTTTTCGGTAGCGGTGAGGTTCCGGCCGTACCGTTGCGACGCCAGTTCGCGGTAGTGGCGCAGGATCGGGGCGCCGCCTGGGTTCATCAGCAGCGGCGGTAGCGGGCCCAGTCGGGTCAGAGCACGCCGCGCCTGCAGTGGGTGACCCGCCGCGGCGGTAGCCAGTTGGCCTACATCCTCGGCCGGGGTCGCCGCCGTCGCGGTCGAAGTCCAATCGGTATCGGCGGCGGCCAATGTCTGTGCATCGAAAGCTCCACGTGCACTGTGGTATTCGACGAGTTCGCCGATCAGCGACGAGTTCTCCCACTCCCAGGCAGTGGCGAAGGCACCAGCGAGCAGCGGCGCGGACACGATCGCCGCCCACCGCTGCCTCGCAGCGACGTCGTCGATCAGGTAGCGCACGGAGTCGACCGCGAGTGCGGCGGGCACCTTGAGTTCGGCGGCCTGCTCGAGTTTGGCCATGGCCCGTCGAAACTCGGGAGTGTCTGTCGCCGCAGTGGTCACACCCAGGGCCGCCGCGTGCCTGGCCTCCACTTCGGCTATGGAGGCCTCGGGATCGCCCGCCCCGTCGAACCCGAGGTCGGTCAGCGCGTCCGCGCGCCAGATGGTCCCGAGGTGATAGTCGAGCCGCGCATACGCCAGCCAACTGCGTCCCGCGGCGGCGTCGAGGTGCTCTCTAGCCTGCGTGACGAGCTCGACCGCGTCGGCGAATCTTCCCCGGAAGATGGAAATCCAACTGCGCTGCAGCAGAATTCGATGGACGTACAACGGCTTTCCGAGCTCACGCCAATGCCGCTCGGCATGGCCCCAGCACTCGTCGGCCTGTTCCAGTGCGCCGACGGCCAACCTGACGAGACCGAGGTACAGCCAGCACCGTGCGACGTCGTGGGCGCGCGCGTAGTGGGCGATCACGGGGTAGGCCTGCGTGATCAGCCGTTCCGTCGTTTTCTGGTCACCTACCGTCCAGCTGGCGGCGCCGCGCTCCAAAGATGCCCGAGCAGAGGCCAATTGCCATCCGCGCAGTTCGGCTCGGGCACCCGCTCTGCGCAGTGCCTTTTCGGCCGCCACCAGCCGCCCGGTCTCGACGCAGAACCGCCCGTACGCCAGCCCGGCGAGCACCCGGAGTCGGTCAGCCGCCGCGTCGTCGGCTCCGAGCTCGGAGACGCGACGCAATGCGGTCTCCCACAGCGGCGCCGAACGGACGTGCAGGTCGTCGTCGCACAGCGCCGTCGCACAGGTCACGGTCGCGAGCGTGACGCAGTAGTTGTATTCGGCGTCCCGTTCGAGGTGCTGATCCTCACCCGCCCTCGTCAGCGCTGTCAACGCATCGTCGGCTTCGTCGTGTTCACCACGTGCCGCGAACAGACCGATATCGAGGAAGTGGGCCCGTACCGAATATCGTCCCACCATCGCGGTCACGTCGGCGGTCGACATCGTCACCTGCGCGGCGATCTGGCTGGGCGCGCTGCCCGAGAGGATGGTCTCGTAGCTGCCGATACACTCCCGGATGCGTCGAATGCATTCGGCGACACCATCGTGCGCCCCGCGGGTTAGGTAGATCTCGCCCAGTTGAGCGAACACCTGCAGCATGAGGTCGTCACGGCCGGCCCTCTCGATCTCGGGCATCAGCGACACCAGCAGGTCGCGTGCGGCAGCCTCGTCGTCGGCGAACGCCAACGTGTGCGCGCGCTCGAGCTGGGCGACGATCGTCACAGCCAGAGCATAGTTTCGCCGGCCCGACGGCAAGCGCCGAGACGGCGGACGTGCAACGGACGTCCGCCGCCGGTGCCGATTCTCAGGTCAGGTGCAGGTCACCGTGATCGAGAACTGCTTGGTGATCTGTCCGGCCATCGGGTTCTGCAGATCAGCGCCCTGCGCCTCCCCTGTGATGGTGTAGGTGTCGCCGTCCACCGCGACGTCCGCTGACCCGACCTGTGCGCCCATGGCGTTGGCGACCGACAGCGCGTTTCCGTCGACCACCATGGCCAGCGATTCGACGACGGGCGGCGCCGCGTCCGTCATCACCACGCCGAGTCCCTGCCGACCGCCGATGGCGCCACTGGCAATGGTGATCGTGCCGCCAGCCTTCACGCAGCTCACGGAGTTCAGATCGAGGCCGGGCAGGTCGCTGCCGTCGACCGTGACCTCGGTGTCGCCGCCGGTGCCCACCGCGGAGATCTCTGAGGGAGCTTCGGGAGCCGCGGTGTCACCACTCGTGTCATCCGAGCAGGCCATCAGCAACATGGCGCAGCCCAACGAACCGATGGCGATTGTCAATGCTCGCTTCACTGGTTTCTTCCCTTCGTCATGCGGCGCCGCTCTGGCGTCGTCATGCGAACAGCAGACGTCGTTGGATCGGCTACCGATCCCAAAACTCAAGCGTTCGCCGAGGTCACGGACACCGCTTTCAGCGGGCCTCTCGATGCCCCGCTGCGGGAGCTTCGGCAGGTTTCCTGCCGCCTGCTGACTTCCACGCCGAGACGGTGACCGACTTCATGGACATCGGTCCATCATGACCGCCGCGCGCAGTGGCGCCCGCCGCCGTCGGACAGAGCTGACGACGAGGGTCAGAGCTCGGCCAGGGCGGCCACGAACTCCGTGCAGAACCAGTCCACGTCGCTATGTGAGAACACCAGCGGCGGACGGACCTTGAGCACATGTCCCTCGCGGCCGCACACCGAGACCAGGACCCTCCGCTCACGCAGGGCGTTGACCAACCGTCGTGCTCCGTCGCGATCGGGGGTGGCGCTGTCCCGGTCGGTGACCACCTCGACCCCGAGGTACAGACCGACACCCCGGACATCGCCGATGATCGGGCTGCCGCCAGCGGCCTGGTCGATGCCGTCGCGCAGCGCCGTTCCGACTGCGGCGGCGTTGGCCATCAGGTTTTCCTCGGCGATGACGTCGAGCACAGCTGCCGCCGCTGCCATTGCGACCGGTGTGCCGCCGAAGGTGTTGAAGTACGGCACCCCGGTGGCGAAGGCGTCGAGCACGTCGGCTCGGGCGGCCATCGCCGCCACGGGCATGCCATTGCCCATCGGCTTTCCCATGGTCACAATGTCGGGCACCACACCATGCCGGTCGAAGCCCCACATCGCCTCGCCGGTCCGCGCGAATCCGGGCTGCACTTCGTCGGCGACGAACACCCCGCCCCTCCGCCGCACCTCGTCGACCGCCGGGCCCAACACCGACGGATCGGGATAGATCCCGTCCGAGGAGAACACCGTGTCCACGATCAGGCAGCTCACACCGTGACCGGCGGCGCACAGTTCGTCAGCCGCTGCGGCAACGTCGGCGGCGAACCGGGTTGCCAGGGCGGTGGACTCGGCGCGGTAGGTATCCGGCGCGGCCACCACGCGAACGCCTGGGCCGACCCTCGTCGCTCCGCCCAACGAGGGCGAGATGGCGGTGACGGCAGCGGTGTTGCCGTGATAGGCGTCGCGGGTGATGATCACACCTGTTGCGCGAGTATGCATTTCGGCCACCCGCAGCGCGAGGTCGTTGGCCTCTGATCCGGTGCAGGCATACATCACCTGATCCACGGCGCCCGGCATGGTAGCCAGCAGGCGCCGCGAGTAGTCGATGATGCCTGCGTGCAAATAGCGGGTGTGGGTGTTCAGGAGGGCAAGTTGGCTGCTCACCGCGTCCACAATGTGGGGGTGGCAATGCCCGACGCTGGCGACGTTGTTGTAGGCGTCCAGGTAGCGCGCGCCGTCGGCGTCGAACAGGTGGCTACCCGCACCGCGGACCAGGTGCACCGGACGTTCGTAGAACAGGCGGTAGGCCGGGCCCAACATCTGCTCGCGCGCGGTGATCAGCGGTTCGGCCGTCACGCCTGCCTCGTCGCCCGAGTAGCTGTTGGAGTCCATGATGTTCGAGAATGTCACCGGTCTCCTCACGTCATCCCCGCCGTCACACGATGCCACGCGCGGCGCGCTGGGTCAGACTGTGTCAATGCCAGGCCTGCCTGCCCACCACGAACAGTTCGCCCGCGCGGTGCTGCCCGAATACGGGCGCTCCGCGGACAGCACACTGAAACTGCTGAGCCTGTCTGAGAACGCGACCTACCTGGCCGACGACGGCGATCCGCTGGTGCTTCGAGTGCACCGGCCCGGTTACCACTCCCTGCCCGCGATCCGCTCCGAGCTGGCCTGGATGGCGGCGCTGCGGGACGAGACGGGGGTGCGGACACCGGAACTGATCCTCACCGACGACGCGCGTGACGTCGTGACGGCGACGGTCGGCGACACCACCCTGCACGTCGACGCAGTGACCTACATTCCGGGCTGCACTGCCGAGGAGGCACCGGAGGTGGTCGGGTTCGACGAGTTGGGCAGGCTGACGGCTCTCATGCACGACCACGTCCAACGCTGGCAGGCGCCGGATTTTTTCACGCGGTTCCGGTGGGACCTCGAGACGACGCTGAGCCCGCAGGCGCGGTGGGGCGACTGGCGGGGCGCCCCTGGCCTGACGGACACCGGCGCCGAGGTGATCGCCACCGCGGCCGCTGCCGTCGCCAGTCGGCTCACCGAATTCGGCAGCGGTCCAGACTGTTTCGGGCTCGTTCACGCCGACCTTCGGATGGCGAACTTGATGGTCGACGGGCCCGGTTCACCGATCACCGTCATCGATTTCGACGACTGCGGCTGGTCGTGGTACCTGGCAGACCTCGGCGCTGTGGTGTCGTTCATCGAGGACACCCCGGCGTGCGAGCGCATCGTGGCCGATTGGCTCCGCGGTTATCGTCAGGCACGCGAGCTCGCACCCGACCACATGGCCCTGATCCCTACTTTTGTGATGCTCCGCAGGATCATGCTCAGCGCGTGGATCGGCACACATCACGACGCCGACGCGGCACTCGCGCTGGGTGGGGCGTTCACCGCGGGAACGGTCGAATTGGCCGACCGCTACCTGCACGACCGGGGGTGGCTGCGCGACGCCATCACAGGTTGATCAAGCGCGCTCATCGCAGGAGCATCCCTTCGGAGGTAGCGAAGGGCCACATCGACGTAGATCCTGGTCACTGTGCGCAACAACATCGACATCTACCGCACCGCGCGCGACCAGCTGGTCGAGCACATCGGTGACTACGACAAAGCGGCCTCGACGTTCGCGTTCCCGCGGCTGACAGGCACGTTCAACTGGGCCGTCGACTGGTTCGACACGATCGCCCACGGTGCGCCGGACCGGCTCGCACTGTGGATCGTCGAGGAGGACGGCAGCGAGCGGAAGGTGACGTTTCGGCAGATGGCCGAGCGGTCCAACCGGGTGGCGCACTGGCTGAGCGCACAGGGCATCGCCAAGGGTGACCGGGTGCTCTTGATGCTCGGCAACCAGGTCGAACTGTGGGAGGCGATGCTGGCCATCGGCAAGCTGGGCGCCGTGATCATGCCGACGACATCCGCACTGGGCGCCGCCGACCTGGCCGACCGCATCGATCGGGGCGCGGCCCGATTCGTGATCGCCAACAGTGCGGACACCGCCAAGTTCGACGACGTCGCAGGCGATTACGCGAAGATCGTGGTCGGCTCACCCACCGCCAGCTGGCTGTCGTACGCCGACGCCGACGCCGTGTCATCCGAACCGCTGGAAGCGCACACCGAGGTTGACGACACCCTGCTCGTGTACTTCACTTCGGGCACCACCAGCAGACCGAAGCTTGTCGAGCACTCCCAGGTGAGCTATCCCGTCGGCCACTTGTCGACGATGGCGTGGATCGGCGTGCGGCCCGGGGACGTGCACCTGGCGATCAGCTCCCCCGGTTGGGCCAAACACGCGTGGAGTTGCTTCTTCGCGCCGTGGATCGCCGAGGCGACCATCTTCGTCTACAACTACGCGAAGTTCGATGCCGCCGCGTTGCTGGCGCAGCTGCGCCAGGCCGGTGTCAACACCTTCTGCGCGCCGCCGACGGTGTGGCGCATGCTGATCCAGAGCGAGTTGGGTGCCCGACCCGACCGGCTCCGCGAGATCCTCGGCGCTGGTGAGCCATTGAATCCTGACGTCATCGCCCAGATCGAACGGGCGTGGGGTCTGACGATCCGCGACGGCTTCGGGCAGACCGAAACCACCTTGCAGGTGGGCAACACCCCGGGGGCGACGGTAAAGCCGGGATCGATGGGACGGCCGATGCCCGGAGTTCCCGTCGTGCTGGTCGATCCGGTGAGCGGCGAGCTTTCGGATGAGGGCGAGCTCTGTCTCGATCTGGCCGCCGAGCCGCTGAACCTCATGTCCGGCTACCTCGACGATCCCGCGCGCAATGCCGACGCCACGGCGGGCGGCTACTACCACACCGGCGACGTCGCGAGCCGCGACGGCGAAGGTTACATCACCTACATCGGCCGCACCGACGACGTCTTCAAGTCCTCGGATTACAAGGTGTCCCCGTTCGAGCTGGAAAGTGTGCTGATCGAACATCCCGCGGTGGTGGAAGCGGCAGTGGTGCCGCAGCCCGACGCCACCCGGTTGTCGGTGCCGAAGGCCTACGTCGCACTGGCGGCGGGCTGGCCGCCCGACGCCGCGACCGCGGGCGCGATCATGTCTTATGCGCGCGACCATCTCGCGCCGTATCTCAAGGTGCGTAGGGTCGAGTTCTTCGAACTACCGAAGACGATCTCGGGCAAGATCCGGCGGGTGGAACTGCGCATGCGCGAGGACGCAGCACATCGGTCTGGCGAACCGATCGCCACGGAATTCCGCTACGAGGATGTGGTGGACTGATCGGTCAGCACGGCACGCAGCAGGTGCATCGCAACCGTCGTCGACCGGTCACGGACATCACTGCGGTTGCCCGGTAGCCGCAGGGTGCGGGTCAGTTCTGCTCCCCCGGCCAGCCGGACGCTGAAACACACGGTGCCGACCGGCTTCTCGTCACTGCCGCCGCCCGGTCCCGCGATGCCGGTGATCGCCACCGCGGTGTCCGCCCCGAACCGGCGCAGTGCCCCGGCAGCCATCTCCCGCGCGACAGGTTCCGACACGGCGCCGTGGGCGTCGATCACAGCGGGATCTACGCCGAGCAGGTCCACTTTGGCAGCGTTGGAGTAGGACACCACCCCGCCTGCCACGTACGCCGACGAGCCCGCCAGCTCGGTCAGGCGCGCCGCCACCAGCCCGGAAGTGCACGACTCGGCCGTTGCGATCGTGCGGCCGTTGAGCATCGCGGCGACCTGGTCGTCGACGGTCGCACCGTCAGTGGAGAAGACGTCGCGTCCATGAAGCTGGCGTAACAGATCCACCAGCTGGGTGTAGGACTCGACCGCGGTAGGTTCGTAGCGGGTGACCATCTCGATCTCGCCGCGACGCAGGCAGGTGGTGATCTCCAGCCGGTCGAACCCGGGCACCTGCGCCTCGGCGTGTCGCAGGGTGTCCGCGAGACCGGATTCGGGCAGCCCGTAGATCCGGACGGTCTGCTGCTGGTAGACGGTGCGCCCGGAGATCGCCCGCTGCACTTCTGATGTGCCGACGGCCGTGTACCACATCGGTTGCAGCTCACGGGGCGGGCCGGGCAGCACGACGACCGTTGGAGACCCGGGCACCACCACGCCGGGGGCGGTGCCGACCGGGTCCAGGATGGTCGCCCCAGCGGGCACGAGCGCCTGTTTGCGGTTCGCCGCGAGCACCGCGTCGAAATCGGCACCGGCATTACCCCGGGCGGCCATCAGCGCACGCAGGATCTCGGCGATCCTCGCTTCCAGCGCGGGGTCGAGAACGAGTGCGCGGTCGCAGAACCGCGCGACGGTGGCCACGGTCATATCGTCGGCCGTTGGGCCGAGACCGCCGCTGGTGATGATGAGGTCGACGCCGTCGTCGGCGAGGAAACGCAGCTGGGACTCGATGTCGGCGGCGCGGTCACCACACAGCGTGATGTGGGCCAGCTCGACGCCCAGTTCCAGCAACCGGTCGGCGAGGAAAGGGCCGTTGCGATCCTGGATCCGGCCCGTCAGAACCTCGGTGCCGGTGACGACGATGCCTGCGCGCACACTCACCGCACGAAGCCTACGCAAGCCTGGGGTGCGGCTCAGTCGGTGCCCGAGCACCTCAGCGAGGAACGCCGCGAAGCAGCCACATCAAGCCGGGACGCTGGACTCCTCGTCGACGATCACCGCATCGACGATCTCACGCCTGGCCGTTTTCAGTGATTCGCTGATCTGACCGCGTGCGCTCTCGGCTTTGGCGTTGACCTCATCTAGTTCGCGGTCGAACACGTCGCGCACGTCGCCCCCGTTGGTCGCCACAGCGGCGACTGCGAACACTGCGTTCACCGCGGACCCGCCCACTGTGCCTTGCGCCCGCACCACCGTGCTGGCGACTCCGGCGGCGCCGCTGAGTAGGGCGTTGGGCAGCGTGGCCTGGCGTTCGACGTATCCGCCGACGGCGGTGCGCAGCCTGTCTCCAGCGTTGACGACGGCCTCGGACACCACCGATCCACTCTGCGACACCGCGGCGGGCAGCGTCGCGCCCCCGCGGATGGCGGCGACGACCACCGCCGGCGCGTGCACCAGAACCTCACCCACGTCGGTGGCGAGGTCGATCAGGTCATTGGCCAGACCCTGACCTGCGACGACCTGCCGTCCGATGACCTCACGGAGGACGAACACCGATCGCGCCACGTCCTCGGCGACCCCGTCGGCCGCCTCCTCGACGCCCTCGACCACGTCCCCGATCTCGTTGACCACGTCGTCGACGCTGTCCACGCTCGTGTCGAGCGCGTCCGACCGTTGGTCGGCGACTGGTGCCTCGGCAACGGGGGTGTCCGTGGTTGCGACGTCTGGAGTGGGCGAGCTCGTGGATTCCGGCATAGCGGTCATCGAATACCATCCAGCTCAATCGTGGTCGTCTCGAAGATGACCACAAGGGCGCCATTAGGCAAAGTTCCGGCGGCCGAACGTCACCCCAGCACACCCACGTACAAAACCGCCAGCAGCGTTCGCTGCAGGCGGGGTACCCGCTCTGCCGATCCTTACGCGCCCAGCTTGGCCAGTGCCTCGTCGAGAGTCGGATACAGACCCACGATGTCGGCGATACCGACCAGTTTCAGCGGTCGGCTGGTCACCGGCCCGTCTGCCACTACCCCGAAGGCAATCTCGGGTGTGGCCTTGTCATGTGCGGCCACTAACACTCCCATTCCGGCGGAGGCGAGGAATTCCACCTCGGTGAGGTCCACGACGAGCGCGCTGGGGCTCTTCGCGAGCGACGTCGCGATGCTGTCGTCCAACTTCGGTGCGGTCAGCATGTCGACAACGCCGGATACCGATACCACTACCACTCGTCCAACCCATTCTTCGCCGACGACACAGCCGGAGGGAGACGGTGGGTCACTTGTGAGTTTCGACTGTTCTTGCATGGTTCACCTCACTGTACGTGGTATCGCTGGTGGCACCAACGACTGCGTCACGCCTCGCGAGGCTGTGTTCTGAACCTGGCAAGGGTTCGTCGGTTCGTCCGTCCGCCCATGGCAGTCGAGCACGCCGACACAACGTCATAGGCTAGCTCAGGTGTGCGGATGCGTCCGGTCCAGCCTGCCGCGCGCCGTCACCGGACTTGCTGAATCGGCACCACTGCGGGCGCCGAGTTGTAGCCCGCTACGCGCACCCAGGCTGCCTCGACGTTCGGCGTCGGCACCACGCCGTCGATCGTGACGGTCTCACCCGGGAAAACTGTGACGTAATTGTCCGAGTATTCGATCGGAAGTATTTCGTCACCGTCGCGCTCCGACAGCAGTTCAGCCCTGGCGAAGAATGCGACACGCCGGGTCGGATTGTGCAGCCGGATGGTCACGGCGTCGCCGTGGGCGGACTGCCTCGCGGTGATGTCGAGCGCGACACGGGGTAGGTAGTTCAACGCGGTCATGTCGGCCCAGCTGACCTGCCTCAGCTCGAAGGCGTAGTCGTTGTCCGGTGGACCGAGATCGTCGCGTTGCTGCGACTGCCAGTAGAGGTTGTTGGCGATGACGGCGCCCGAGGAGTCCACCAGTTCGCACCTGATGAAGAAGACGCTGGAATCTCTGGTCACGCGCGGCAACGTCAGCGCGGGCGCAGCAGCACCGGCGGCCACGGCGATATCATCGGTGGTGCGATCGAAGCGCACGCTGCCACTGAGGTCGTAGACGCGCACCCGCGCACGGAGGTCGCGACGGTTCTCCGGAGTCTGGTTGACAACGGTGACGTACGCCTTGCTGTGATCGCCGGTCGCATACGAGTCGAACACCACCGACAACGGGCGCAGGCCCGCCTTTGCGCCGTAGTACGCGCCACCGGGGCGCAGGTAGTAATCGAAGAGGTGCCCGAAGAACGACGGCCAGTGGCTGTTGAGCATCCAGTAGATCGTCATCCGACGATCGCCGGGATCGAGTGCCGCATACGCTTCGAATTGAGCACGCGTCGATTCATAGTGCGCCAGTTGCGCTTTGCGGGCGAACTCCTCGGCGCTGCCGGAGGGCCCGTACCTGCGATCGACCGCACGCCGGGTGCTGGTCAGCGTCGAGTTCTGCGCGTTGGAGCCTGCGTGCAGGTACCACGTCTCGTTGATCGGCCACAAGTCGTCGGGCGGGATGAACCGCCGCAGGCTGGCGAACGGCGGAATGTGTTCGTTGTCGCCCTGCTCGGCGTTAGCCCCCCTGGCCGCCCGGTAACGTCCGCTGAACCAGTAGGTCGGCGGGCGCCAGCTGTACGGCCCGGCCATGTGAATCCCGTCCCAGACCCGCTCGCCCTCGGAGTTCCTGGCGAAAGACGAGACGGTGTCGACGACGGCGTTCGGCCAGTGCAGTTCGTCGAGAATCCGATGGTAGGCCTGCCGCACCGGCGGCGGCGGGATCCCGTCGCTGCCGTTGGACCACAGGAACGCCGATGGATGTTGGCGCAGCATCAGGATCTGCGTGCGGAGGCTGTCGGTCGCCACGCGCCGATCCTCGGCGTCCCATTGCGACCACCTCTCCCACTGGTTGCAGCACATCCAGCCGTACATGATCGGAATGCCCAGCTCGTCAGCGAGCTCGATCATCCGCTCGTCGGGGAACTTGCCCTCCATCCGCAGCATGTTCAGCCCCAGGTCCCTGGTGTAGCGCAGGGCGGCCGCATCCCGCGCGGGGCTGTACTGAAACAACAGATCTGGCGTGTATGCCGCGCCCCGAACCAGGAGTTCTCTGCCGTTGACGGTGAGATAGAAGTTGCCCCCGTCGCCGAGCTCGGGGAACTCTCTGCTGTCGTCGCGGTGCTGCGCGACCGTGCGGATGCCGAACCGTTTGGAGGACGCGTCGAGCACCCGGCCGGACTGGGTGAACTCCAGTTTTAGGTCATACAGGCTGGGCTCGCCCATCGTGTACGGCCACCACAGGTCGGGATGATCGAGTTCGAGCTGCGGATGCGTGTCGGGTTCGACGGCGACATCACGCTGCTCGCCTGCCGCGAGGCTGACCGGCTGCTCGACCGTCCGAGTGGGACGGCCCGGCCGCGAGATGATCACTCGAAGAACGCCTTTGACCGGAATCTTGGTCAGATTGGACAGTTGGGCGCGAACGGTCAGCCGAGCCGAATCGTAGTTCTGCATCTCGATATCGGAGGTGACCATCGCAGATCCGATCGCCACTGCGCCCGAGGCGCGCAGCAGAACGGGCTTCCAGATGCCCGCGTTGCGGTCGGGCACGAACGAGGTGCCCTGGCCGGGATTGCTGTCCGGCCCGTGATAACCCAAGTAGCGCCAGTTGATCCAGTCCCACCAGCTGTCGGCCAGCTCGACGCCGTCCACGTCTTGGCGCGCGCGCTCGGGAATCACTTTTACCGCAAGCACGTTGGCGCCGTCCTGGTTGATCCAGGGGGTGACGTTCAGTTCGTGGGCGGTGTGCATACCGACCACCTGATCGGCATCCGCGATTCGAGTTCCGTTGAGCCACAACTCGGCCCGATAGTTGATACCGGGAAACTCCAAGGTGTATGCCGTGTGGCCTGCCGGGGCCGTGAACGCTGTGCGATACCACCAATCCTGCAAATAGAGGTCCTGCGGCACGTCACGCAGATTCGTGCCGTCGTAGAGGTTCGGATAGGTGCCGTCGGCCTGCAGGATACCGAGGACGGTCGCAGGCATTCGGTCGACGACATGCCAGCTCCGGTCGTCGTAGCCCGGTTGGGACAACTGTGCGCCGTCGGCTTCCACCTCAAACGCCGATTCGAGCGTCCAGCCTTGCGCCAACTCGACGGTGACCGGTGCCGGCTCCGGCGGTGCGAACGTCGGGAGATCAGCGGCGTACAGGAGCACGGACATCGCCACCAGCAGCTGGATGACGGTCCGCCCGTGCTTCGCGATGACTCGCTCCTTGGTCAGGCGGCGGCGAACTTTGATTCATTCTGCACAGGTCACGGCTCCGGGTGCAGCGTGGCGGTGACGGCAGCGAACATCGTCGACTTGATAGCCCGCAGCGTGCCGGGTGACTTGCCGCGCAGGGGGGCGATACGGTCGACGGCGGTCGAGCGGACCTCGTCCTCGGGGGCGATCCCCGTCACCAGGCCTGCCAGCAGGGCGTCAGCCCCGCCATAGCGACGGCCGGTGGTCATCGCCTCGAGGGCGGCCGCAGGAGTGAGCCTGGCCTGGATCAGCGCGGCCATTCCCGGGGTGAACGGGATCTGGATGTCGATCTCGGGGAAACAGAAATAGCCACGGTCCTCGCGCATCACCCGGTGATCGTGGGCGATCGCCAGCATCGCGCCCGCCCCGAAAGCGTGGCCGTTGACCGCAGCGACGGTCGGCACCGGCGCGGTGAGCACCCGGGCGAACAGCGCGTGCACCCGATCCAGGTACCACTGCATTCGAGACCCGTTGGCGCCCAACCACTCCAGATCGAGGCCGTTGGAGTAGAACTTCCCGTCGCCGATCGTCAGCAGCGCCGTCGCCTCGCCGACGTCTACCCGGTCGAGGAAGCCGGACACGTCCTCCAGCCACTGCGGCGAGAAGCGATTCTCGTCATCCCCGAGGTTCAGAATCGCTAGACCGTCATCGATGTCCATGAATGCGCTCACGCTTCGCCATCCTGCCAGGTGCGCACGCACACCTAGGCCCGTGGGGCGACGGCTACCCCAGGCCGATATTATTGGAGCACGTTCTCATTGAAGCGCCCGCCACTAGTTCAGGTGCACGCCGCGCAGACCCACCGCGTTCCGCAGGCCCGAGCAGTCGATACACCCCATACACCCGAAACAGTCCTCACACGCGATGCACGCCACGCACGCGCGGCACTTCTTGCATCCGAGGCAAGCCAGGCACAGCAGGCAGCCAGCAAGCCCAGCCGAGAAGAACGTGAGCAGGCTGCCCGCCACCCCACCGCTGCCGACGGTCATCAGCGAGCCCGCGACCGCGGCGCTGGCGAGTGTTGCAACGGATCCCGCTACCCCGACACTGGCCGTCGTGGCAACCGAACCCGCTACCCCGACACTGGCCGTGGTCGCGACCGACCCCGCCACTGCGGCACTATCACTCGTAGCGGGACTGGCCACCACGACAACGTCACCCTGGTCCTCGTTCACCCACACAGCATCGCAGGGCATGCGCTGACAGGCTCGCCGATCGGGAACTCAACGCCGCAGCGTCGGTCTAGACGACGCAGATCTACGGCCCGATGTAAGCCGGTTGCCAGCCCTCGCCGTACTTGCAGAATAGGGCGATGCCGTCGGGCGTCTGCGCTGATGCCCCGCGCCAGTCAGGGCAGTCAGCCCCGATGTCCTGCACGCCGTGCAGCGGGAATGAGTACTGCCAGAAACCCGTGTAGATCGGTGGCCACTGGTTGGGGATGTAGTGACACTGCAGTGCCTGCCCACGGCTGTCACGGCCGAAGATGAACCGCTCCCACTGGTAACACGGCGCACCCCGGCCGGGGGCGTCGTAGACGATGCCGGGAACGTCGCCGTCCCACGGCGGCCCGTCGTCGGCTGCAGCCGATGGCGCGGCGCCGATCACGGCGGCGGCGATCACGGCGGCGATCCCGAGTAGTCGAAGCATTGGTCCACCTCTGATCACTGTCGTCCCCAACCCGAGTTCACCCTAACGGCACCGCTTCGCCGCCGGGCCGAAACCGTATTCCGCCGCGCGACACGCCGCGGCAAACGCGCGGTTCGCACCGTTGCTCGCAGGACAATACACAGACGAACTCCACTCGCCGGCAGGAAGGACGCGCCGCTGTGCTACCGTCAGCGAGAGCACCTCTCTCGTCTCGGAAGTTGTTGTCTTACATAGGAATCGGCGCGGCGGTTGGTGCCGTTTCGCTGTTCATCGGGGCGACGGCTACGCCCGACAGCCCACCGAGCCTGTCGGCTATCGACCAACAGGTCACGTCGAGTACCACCGCGCCCGCCGCACCGCTCGCTACCACCACCGAAGGTTCTCCGTCGCCGTTCGCCACCGACGACGACGGCTTCGTCGGTACCGCGGCACGCTGCGACGCCGCCGATTATGCGGTGGCCTTCGGGCGGACCGAGCGCTCGATCGTGGCGATCTGCCTCGCCCCGGACGGGACGTACTCCTATCACGGAACCCGGTTGAGTGACGACGCCTCGCTCACCGCCGACGTCGAAGCGCAGGCGGACGGCGAGTTCGTCGCCCGGGTCGACGGCATCACCTACGTCGTGTCATCCCAGATGTTCTATCTGATGTCGGGATCCGAGCTGCTGCGGGAAGAGCCGTGGCTGGAGTACCACGAGCCACAGTTGGCCGCGGAATCGTCTCCGCCGCCGTCCACTCCGCCGCCGTCCACTCCGGCGCCGGAGACCTTCGAACCGGTCGGCTGACCAACCGACGTCGGTCAGGGCGGGGGAAGCACGCCCGGCGCGGGCACCACCGGCTGCGGCACGACCTGCGCCGGCGGTGGATCCGGTTGCCCGAGGTCCTCGATCCGGTCCCTGATCCTGCCCAGCAGGCCGGGCCGCTCCTGCTCCACCGGGGGCACCTGCTGGACGACGACCGGCGGTGCGGCCACGACGGGCGCCGCCGGCACGATGGCAGGCTCTGGCACATACGCCGGTTCGGGCACGGCGACGGCGGCCTCTTGCGGTACGTACGCCGGCTCCTCGGGAATTTCGACGGGTGCGGGCTCTGGAAGCACTTCGGGCTCCCCGGGAACCGGGGCCACCTCGGGAATCTCCGCCACCGAGGCAGGCACCCGCGCGATCTCAGGTGCAGGCGCGGCACGTTCTCCAGCGACGGTGCGGTTGGCCGCTGCCTCGACATCTCGCTCTGGGGTGAGCTGCAGCCCCGCGACCACCGCCATCGACGCCACGAAAGTGACAGCGCCTGCCGCCAGAGCGGTGATGCCGATCAGCTGTACCCGGTTGCGCACTGGTGCGCTGCGGGCAGGCGGCTCCCACGTGTAATCGTCTAAAACGGCGATATCGGCGCCCGGAGCCTGCACCGCCGCCAATGCGGCGCCGCGGGCCAGGGCCAGCTCAGCCTCGGCTGGCGCGAACACCGGGGTTTCCAGGGCCTCTTCCAGATCTGCGCTGACGGCAGACAGGTCCATGTCGGTGCCGACCATCACCAGAGCTTCGGGCTGCCACGACTCCCGGAGAAGCAGCTCACTCAGCCAGGTGATCAAGCCTTCGGCGGAGACGTCCTCGCAGGACGACGCGCGGATCTGCGCGCTGCGGGAGTCGACCATCGACGCGATAGCCTCGTCATGCTGGACGACGCACACGGCGGTTCTGGTGTACCCGAGGACAACGCCGATACCCTGCGCGAACGCCTCGCTGGCCTGCGGCAGTCTTACCGGGACGACGATGTCGAACCCGGCCTGTGCCAGCGATTCCAGAAGTAGCGACGCATCGGTTGCCGCATCGTCGCTCCAGGTGAGTCCGATGCTGTGGACGCGATGCGCGGCTTCGATCTGCTTGGCGCGCGACACGGCGGCCTCGACCTGAATCGCGGCGCGGGTGGATGTGGCGGTGCCGTCGGCGGGAACTCCGATAGCCTCGCGGTCGACGATGTCGCCGTCAGCCAGTCGTCCTTCGACGAGTACCAGTCCTACTGCGCTGGACGTGATGGACAATCCCAGCACGGTGTCCACGGTTCTGCACCCCTTTCTTCCCGACCGCGGTGCGGCGGCCGTGGCAATCGTGGCCAGCGGCGCCCGTAAGTGGAAACACCGGGACAGATCGGGACGGCGCGGTCTGCTTCGACCCGCCCTGGGTAAGCGTACCCGCGCTTTTACGGCAGCGGTGGGGCGGGCTCGACGGGTGCCCCGGGTATAGGCAGCGGCGCAGGCACGGCGGCCGGGTCGACGACCTGGCCTGGCGGAACGGCTTCGGGGAGGGCACCCGCAGGCACCGGCGCATTGGGGTCCAGCGGACGCTGGGTGAGCAGCAGCAGAGCGTCGCCGCCGCTGACGTCCTGGGTCTGCACGGCGTGCCAGAGTTCGCGCAGGTAGGACAGCCCCTGGCCCTCGGGCGGCCCGACGGGCACCGCAGAGGTTCCGGGCGGGAGGTTTTCTGGGCTGGTCAGGTGGGGAGTTTCGACCGGCGGCGCCGCGACGATCTCAACGGGTGCGTCGACAGAAACCGGTGCGCCGGGTGCTGGTAAGGGCTCGCCGGGCACGATGGGCTCTGGCTGGATCGGTTCCGCCGACGCCGTAGGCGCTGCGAGGATCATCGCGGCTGCGGCACCCGCCATGCAGACAGGCAGCGTCCACGCCGTGATCCGGTTGTCGAACCTCATCTGAAGAGACCTTCCTGCGACTGCGGCGACCCACGCTGACGCGCGGCGCGCGGTTTCGTTGAGACTCGTGCTTCAACACATGCCATGGATTCGGTGCACCGCAACACTGGGGTGAACGTCCGCAGTCAGTTTTCCCCGATTCGGGGCCCACGTCCAGTCGAGCACCACCGGTGCACCGTCACCAGCACGGGCACGGCCGATCGGGTGCTCGGCAGCTACCCGGCAAGCGCGGATGTCGCGACGTCACCCACCGCCAAGAACCCGGTTAGGCGCGGCTGTTGAGCCGTGCTGTCGCCTTCCCGGTGACCGCGAGCAGAAAGCCGAGCATCAGAAAACCCCCGGTCAGGATCGCGACATTCTGCGCCAGGCCGGCCATGCCTACGCTGCCGTAATCGAGGAAGTAGTACGGCGGACGCCTGCCGGCGCTGTTGAGGATCGCCAGCGCCAGCAGCAGGTAAGCCGCCGGATACACCAACCACGCGAACGGCTGCCACCAGCGCACCTGCCCCTGGCTGCGGCCGACCACCAGCCAGTCGATCAACGCCAGCACCGGCACCACGACGTGCAGCAGCGTGTTCGCGACGGTGTAACCCATACTCATCTCGGTCAGGAACAGGTTCCAGATGACGCCCGCCACCACGACATAGAGCACCACCGCACCGCGCAGACCCGAGCGCGCTTCGGCGCGAGGCGATGTCATCGTCCACAGGTAGTACGCCGCCGCGAGGATGTTGGCCTGGTAGGTGAACGTGATCAGACGCCACGTGACACCGGAGCGTGACGTCGCCTCCACCACCAGCATCGCGGACACCACCGCCACGACGATCGCCACCCTCAGCGCCGTGGCCAGGGTCGGCCGCACGGGGGCCAAGACGGGTTCTATCATCTTGAACGAAACGCCGGTCCGGCCCCTTTCAGTTCCCGTACGGTCAATCATGTTGATCAACAAACGAACTCGATGACGGCGACGGTGAAGCCACCCGACGCCAGCTGGGGCGCAGTCGCACGAGGATCGCCCGCCCGGCCGGTCACAACGGTGCCTGCGCGTCCTTCCCGCTATGCCTAACGTGTTGTCACGACGGGGTTTATGGCGCGGCTGGAACTATGGCGGTGTGCAACCAGGATCGAATGTGCCACCAGGATCGACGGTACGGGGCAGAGTGTGGCGCGGCGGCGAACCACAGGACGATTTCGAGTTCGACAAGATCTCGGACTACCTCGCCACGGACGGCACGCTGGTATGGGTTGACCTCTGCGATCCCAATCACGACGCGCTCAGGGCTCTCGAGCAGGAGTTGGACCTCAACGCGTGGGCCGTCGAAGACGCCGTGGCTGACGCCGAACGGACCAAGGCCTCGGTCTACCCCACCCACACCTTTCTCACCGTCTACGCGGTGCTTATCGACGAGGACCGCGACCCGGCGAAGCTGTTGAGCAAGCACCGAATCTCCGCGTTCGTCCTGCCACGGGGGTTGATCACCGTGCGGTTGGATGCGACTTTCGACGTGGATCAGGTGACTCAGCGGTGGGACGAGATCGACGAGCAGGGCTACGGCGTCGGCGCTCTGGTGCACGGCCTGCTCGACGTGGTCGTCGACGGCCATTTCGAGGCGGTGCAGGCGCTCGACGACTGCATTGAGGACCTAGAGGATGCGCTTTTCGACGACGATCCCCGCAAAGCGCAGGTACAGCGCCGGACGTTTCAGCTGCGCAAGGACCTCGTGATGCTGCGGCGGTGCGTCCTACCCGTGCGCGAGGTGGTCGGCGCCATCCAGCACCGGCGCCTGGACTCCAAAACGTCGCCCGAGCTCGACCCGTTGTTCAACGACCTCTACGACCACGTGCTGCGTGCATCGGAGTGGACCGACTCGCTTCGCGACATGGTGGCAACGATCTTCGAAACCAACCTGTCGCTGCAAGACGCCAGGCTCAACACGGTGATGAAGAAGCTCACCGGTTGGGCGGGCATCATCGCCGTCCCCACCGCCGTCACCGGCTTTTACGGCCAGAACGTCCCGTACCCGGGGTTCGAGTCGATGTCAGGGTTCGTCGCCAGCACCGTCGTCATAGTGCTGGCGATCGTCATCCTCTACGTGATGTTCAAGCGGCGCGACTGGCTCTGAAGGCCGTTCACCCCAGCGGCATGCAACTGAAAGGCTGTACGTCGGAGAAGTGCGCCGCAGGCATGTCGTCGACTGTGACGAAGTCGGTGCCGGTGTCCCAGGTGGTGCCGGGCTGGATCCACGGCGGCACCCCCTCGGGGTAAGCGATGGTGATGCCCGAGTAGAACTGCACGCCTGCCGGGCATCCGGCGGCTTCCGCTGGCTTGGGGTTCCACGCGTGCACCACGATCGGGTTCACCAGCAGTGGGCCCTCGGCGCAGTTGGGCTTACATTCGATGGAGTAGCGTTTTGCAGACCATGCCGCACTCCCTTGCGCTCGATTGTCGCGACTCGCTGGATGCTAGCAACCTGTCGTCAACGTCTCATGTCCATCGTGTGCCGCCAAGAGGAGAATCACAGCATGCAAGGCACTCTCTTCTTCGACGGTGAATGCGAAATGTGCACGCGTTCGCGCAACCTGCTGGAGCGGATGAACCGCACCGGGTACGTCGTTACCGAGCCTTACCAGCACGACGGAACCGCCGAGCGGCTCGGTATCGCGGATGACCGACTGCCCGAGTCGGTCTGGTGGCTGGACGCCACCGGCCAGGTGAGCTCGGCCGCCGAAGCGTGCAACGCGGCGGTGTCAGCCGCACTGGGTACCCGGCTGCCGCTGTCGATCTACCGGCTGCCCGGGATGCGCTTCATCCAGGAGCGGATCTACCACTGGGTCGCGACGCACCGCTATCGCTTCCCCGGGACGACGCCGTACTGCCAGACCCATCCCGCCGGTTGCTGACAGCCCAGAAACGGCAACCGATTGGTCGATTCCTGAAAGCGCGTCAGCACACGTGACTTTCGCTTGGATCGTTCGCGCGGTGATGTCGCGAAAACGGTAGCCACTAGTCTCTGCTGGTACCGACCCGCGTCGGTGGCAGGACTCATCGGAGGAAGCGGTTACTCACCCGTCGATGTCGATCAACAGAGCGGTCATGTTGTCATGTCCACCGGCCTGGTTGGCGGCATCGATCAACAGATTGCAGACCACCTGAGGTGGTTCGTCCCTACCGATGATGAGCCGAAGCGTCTCGGTGTTCAACGCGCCGCTGATGCCGTCGGAGCACAACAAGATCCGGTCCAGCGGTTGGAGGTCGACGCGGACTGCACCAGGCTGCGCGGGTGGAGGCATCCCTGCAAAGCGCATCAGCTTGTTTCGACCGGGATGCTCGGCGACCCTGTCCTTGCCCAACTCTCCTGCATCGACCAGCAATTGCGCCAGCGAGTGATCGACAGTGAGTTGATCGACCCGGTCGTGTCTGAGCAGATAAGCGCGACTGTCTCCCAAATACGATATGGCGCATGTGTTTCCGTAGATCCATGCGGCGACGACGGTAGCGGTGGCCCCGCCGACCTGAGATGCATTTCGTTGCAGGTGCAACTCGTCGGAAGCGGCCGCGACCGCGGTGTTGAGTGCGTCGCCCTTGGTCGGCAGCACGACCGGTGAACGGTAGGTCTTCTCGATGTGGCCAGGCAGCTCGTCGACAATGTATTGCGCGGCGATCTCGCCGTGGGCAGCTCCGCCCATGCCGTCGGAGACGATGAACAACCCGAGGATGGGATCAGCTCGCCAACGATCCTCGTTCTGATCGCGGACCTTGCCAGTGTCGGTGGCCGCCCCGAACCTCCACGACCTCATGGCATCAACGATCGTGAGCGACTATTGACGGTTTCTGAGACCCCCACTACGCCTACCCGTTCAGCCACATCCGCCCCCTCAGAGAACGATCCACGTCTTAGCGTCATGGTGGCACAGTCCATCCACGCGGGTATCGCTTCGACGTGAGCATGAATCATGTCGCATCACCTGCCCCCGAGTCGATGATAAAGAACGCCGAGATTACCGCCAGGAAAGCTGAGCGCAGCCAGGCAGCCATGACCCCGAGGAGGGTGGTCGCGACGCCTCCGATGATCGCACCGCCCGCCACTGCCGCGTAGATGCGAAACGCGTCGCGCGATTCGGCTTTGCGGTCCACCAGCGCGCCCGGTAGCCCGATTCCACCGTGCGCATCAGGTTGCCGGTGGTGGCCACCGCGGTGTAACTCAGATCGCCGATGTTTCGGAACAACCCAATCAGCATCGCGGTCACGAACGAGATCGGCACGGTCGCGACGGTCGGCGGCACGGAATGCCGGTATGAAGCCGACGACGGCGAGGATCACCGCCATGATCCCGTCGTCCGGCGGATGGGTGGAAGAACCCGCTGCGTTGCACCTCCCCGACGTGAGATGTACCGGGAGCGTCACCCCCACCAGAAACGCAGCAGAGGCCATAGATGTGCCATCGCGTCGGCGAGATTTGGCGACGTGACGTCCACCGCGAAGAGGATGACGTTGCCGGTCTGCGCGTTCGCGAACACACCGCCGCGCGCCAGATAGGTGTAGGAGTCCAGGAATCCGCACGCTGTGGTGATGAGAAGTGCGAACCGCAGAGTCGTCGACGTACGCGCCATGCTCATGATTGTGCTCACGGGACAAGGAAAGTCTTGATGTACTGCACGATGTGGGAAGACGGGTGGTGCTGATCCGGGCAGTGAATGTGGGCGGTGCGAAACTGCCCATGGCGGAACTTCGACAGATGGCCGGCGAATTGGGAGCCAACGACGTCAAAACCTACATCGCCTCAGGCAACCTGGTGTGCACCGTTGCGGGCACGGCCGCCGCCTTCGACCGGGAGCTGGAAAAGGCGATCGAACAGCGCTACGGCTACTTCCGCGAGGTGATCAGTCGCACACCAGCCGCGCTGAGCACCGCGCTACAGGCGCATCCGTTCGCCATCGCCGAACCCAAGTACTCATATCTGTATCCCCTGGTATCCACACCGAACGCGAACGCGGTTAAGGAGTTTCATGCCCGCCAGTTCGGCGCCGACGAGTTCCGGGTGATCGGCGATATTCTGCATATCCGCTACCACAACGGTGCGGGCAGATCGGACCTCACGTCGGCCGTCATCGCCAAGGGTCTCGGCGCACAGGGCACCGGGCGCAATCTGTTGACCGTGCGCATGCTCATCGACATGGCCCGGTAAACGGCGCCAGTGACGGTGACAGCCCCACCGACGCCTCGGCTTGGGCTGCGCCGCTCTAGCGCGCGCTTCGGTCTCGTGATCCAGTGCCTCACGGCGGTTCACGTGCTGCTCGTGTTCGCGCGCTTCTTCGCGGATGCGTTCGACTTCGACCTGCCGGTGTTTGCGTTGGGTAAGCCAACATGCCGGGAATGCTGCGAAACAGCCGCCACAACCACGACGCAAACACCAAACGTCGCGGTTTTCTGCGCCCGCCGCATAAGCGCGCCTACTCTCATCAGAGACGGCTTCGACGGTTCGGGGTGCGCATGGGACTGACCAGCCGCGTGAACGGCCCCCGCCCGACGTGCCGCTTTTCGTCCACGGCCTCAAACGCCGTCCAGTGGCGTGGTGAACGAGAGAGGTTGGCACCTATGATCGACCGGACCAAGCAGTGGGCGCGCTGGCTCGTCATGCACAAAGTAATCCGGGTGGGTGCGGCGATGGGCGCCCGGCGAGGCGATCTGCAGGCACGGCTGCTGGCCGATCCGGCGGTTCGGCAGAACCCGATCCCCTGCTACGAGGAGGTCCGCGCCAAGGGGCACGCGGTGCTGCGGGGCCGGGTCAGCCCGGTGACGGTCGATCACGCCGCGGCACACGAACTCCTGCGCTCC
>JBPPMS010000191.1:0-7509 GCA_051306175.1 Mycobacterium sp.
GGTGTATGCCGCTCTGGCCGCCGCGCAATGGTGCGGACGGTGGCTGGTGGTCGGACCGCAGATGTCAGCTGAAGATATTGTGCCGCTGTTGGTTTGAGCGATCACCAATTCCGGCGGCGGGATCAGGAGCGTTCCAGGCACGACCTCGGGCCTGTCCGCGACGGTCAAAACCTCGGATGACAGTCACCGCTGACGCGCACCTGTGCGGTGTCGACCGTGAGCCGGTTCGGCATCGCCATTGGAGATCATTGCAATCATGGCACCATTCGGGGATCGCAGCTTTCACTTCTTCGCGCGGCACGACACGCGTGTGGTAAAGGCGTTTTGTCGCGGATCGGTGACACCATGGTCTCTATGAGGCAAAGGATTCTGGTCGTCGATGACGACGCTTCGCTGGCCGAGATGCTCACCATCGTCTTACGCGGGGAGGGATTCGACACCGCGGTTGTCGGTGACGGTACCCAGGCGCTCACCGCGGTGCGTGAGCTTCGCCCCGACCTGGTGCTGCTCGACCTGATGCTGCCCGGCATGAACGGGATCGACGTGTGCCGTGTGCTGCGCGCCGACTCCGGGGTGCCCATCGTGATGCTGACTGCCAAGACCGACACCGTCGACGTCGTGCTGGGCCTGGAGTCCGGTGCCGATGACTACGTCATGAAGCCGTTCAAGCCCAAGGAGCTCGTGGCGCGGGTGCGGGCCCGCTTGCGTCGCAACGAGGACGAGCCGGCTGAACTGCTGTCCATCGCCGACGTCGACATCGACGTGCCTGCGCACAAGGTGACCCGCCTGGGCGAGCAGATTTCGTTGACACCGCTGGAGTTCGACCTCCTGGTGGCGCTGGCACGCAAACCACGTCAGGTGTTTACTCGTGATGTGCTGCTCGAACAGGTGTGGGGCTACCGGCACCCCGCCGACACCCGGTTGGTGAACGTGCACGTCCAGCGGTTGCGGGCCAAGATCGAGAAGGACCCGGAGAACCCGCAGGTGGTGCTGACCGTTCGAGGCGTGGGGTACAAGGCCGGACCCCCGTGACGTTCAGCGCCGGGCGCTGGCCGTGACCGTCACCGCTAGGCGGTCGCCGTGATCTTCTCCACGAGGCGGCGGATCCGAAGCCGTTGGCGGGGCTCTGCCCCGATATTGCGGGGCATCAGCGTGCTCAGTCATGCCATGGCGGTGATCTGGCGGCGCTCGCTGCAGTTGCGCGTAGTGGTGCTGACGCTGGGTCTGTCGTTGGCAGTGATCCTGGTGCTCGGCTTCGTGCTGACCAGCCAGATCACCGACCGCGTGCTGGACGTCAAGGTGCGTGGCGCGATCGAAGAGATCGAACGTGCCCGCAACACCGTCAGCGGCATCGTCGGCGGGGAAGAGGCGCGGTCGCTGGACAGCAGCCTCCAACTGGCGCGCAACACGTTGATCAGCAAGGCCGATCCGACGATGAACGCGGGGTTGGCCGGCCAGTTCGATGCCGTGCTGGTGGTTCCCGGCGACGGCCCGCGAGCCGCTACTGCGGCAGGCCCAATTGGTCAGATTCCCGCGGCGCTGCGCGATTTCGTGAAGGCAGGCCAAGTCAGCTACCAGTACGCCGCCGTGCGCACCGAGGGATTCGCCGGGCCCGCGTTGATAGTCGGAACGCCGACCACCTCGTCGGTCACCAATCTTGAGCTGTACCTGATCTTTCCGTTAAGCAGCGAGGCGCGCACCGTCGCGCTGGTGCGCGGCACCATGGCCACCGGCGGCGTGGTTCTGCTGCTGCTCCTGGCCGGCATCGCGCTGCTGGTCTCGCGGCAGGTGGTGCTGCCGGTGCGATCGGCGTCGCGGATCGCCGAACGTTTCGCCGAAGGGCATCTGGCCGAACGCATGCCGGTGCGCGGCGAGGACGACATGGCCCGCCTGGCCGTGTCGTTCAACGACATGGCCGAGAGTCTGCAGCGCCAGATCGCCCAGCTCGAGGAGTTCGGAAACCTGCAGCGGCGCTTCACATCTGATGTCAGCCACGAACTGCGGACGCCGCTGACCACGGTGCGGATGGCCGCCGACCTGATCTACGACCACATGCACGATTCGGGTGAAGTTCTGGCCCCGGCGCTGCGTCGTTCGACGGAATTGATGGTCAGCGAGCTCGATCGCTTCGAGACGCTGCTGGCCGACCTGCTGGAGATCTCGCGGCACGACGCGGGCGTTGCCGAACTGTCGGTCGAGGCGGTCGATCTACGCTCGACCGTCAACAGCGCGCTCGACAACGTCGGCCATCTGGCTGCCGACGCCGACGTCGAGCTGATGGTCGATCTACCCGCGGGCGACGTCATCGCCGAAGTGGATCCCCGCCGCGTCGAACGGATCCTGCGCAACCTCATCGCCAACGCCATCGATCACGCCGAACACAAGCCGGTCCGAATTCGGATGGGCGCCGACGACGACTCCGTCGCGGTGACCGTCCGCGATTACGGTGTCGGGCTACGCCCCGGCGAGGAGAAGCTGGTGTTCAGCCGGTTCTGGCGGTCCGACCCCTCGCGAGTACGGCGATCGGGCGGCACCGGGCTTGGCCTGGCCATCAGTATCGAAGACGCCCGGCTACACCAGGGTAGGTTGGAGGCCTGGGGCGAGCCCGGCAAGGGCGCCTGCTTCCGGTTGACGCTTCCCCTGGTCCGTGGCCATAAGGTCACCACAAGCCCGCTACCCATGAAACCTATTGCGCCCGAGCGTAACCAACGTCGTCAGATGCGTGATCGCGAACCGGCGGGGGAAAGCGTGTGAGGCGTCTGACGGCCATACTGCTGGCCGTGGTCATCGCGCTGACGTCAGCAGGCTGTGCCGGGGTGCCGAGTTCGTCTGCGCCACAAGCCATTGGAACGGTCGCCAGGCCCGCACCACCCAGTTTGCCCAAGCCCACTCCCGGCATGGATCCCGACGTGCTGCTGCGCGAATTCCTCAAGGCCACAGCCGATCCGTCAGGGCGACACCTGGCGGCCCGCCAGTTTCTCACCGAGGCGGCGTCAGCCACCTGGGACGACGCGGGCAGCGCGCTGCTGATCGACCGCGTGGTGTTCGTCGAGACCCGCGCGTCGGACCGTGTCTCGGTGAGCATGCGCGCCGACATCCTCGGGTCGCTGTCGGACATCGGTGTCTTCGAGACGGCCGAGGGCGCACTGCCCGACCCCGGGTCGATAGAGCTGGTCAAGACGCCTGACGGCTGGCGAATCGACACACTGCCCAACGGAGTCTTCCTGGACTGGCAGCAGTTTCAGTCCACCTACAAACGCAACACCCTCTACTTCGCCGATCCCACCGGCAAGACCGTGGTGCCCGACCCACGGTACGTGGCGGTCTCCGATCCGGACCTGCTGGCCACCGAGCTGTTGTCCAAGTTGATCACAGGGGCGCGCCCCGAGATGGACGATTCCGTGCGCAACCTGCTGGCTTCGCCGATGCGCCTGGTCGGACCCGTGACGCGCGCCGACGGCGGCAAGACGGGTATCGGACGCGGTTACGGCGGAGTGCGGGTCGATCTGGAGAACCTGGCAACCACCGACTCGCACAGCAGGCAACTGCTCACCGCGCAGATCATCTGGACGCTGGACCGGGCAGGCATCAAGGGTCCCTACGTGATCAATGTCGATGGGGCGTCGCTGGACGACAGGTTCCCCGACGGCTGGACCACCTCCGACGTCGCTGCCACCGACCCCGGCGCCTACGACGGCGCGTCGGCGGGCGTGCACGCCCTCGTCGACGGATCGCTGTTCGCGTTGGACGGAGACCAGGCCGCCCGCGTGCCAGGGGCGTTCGGCGACATGGGTGGCCAGCGGTTCGCGACAGTTTCGCGCACCGGCCAGGACGTCGCCTCCGTGGTCGAGATCAGCCGGGGGCCGAGCGAAACCCCGCCGGGCGAGGATCCCATCCCCGAACCGCCGACGATGTCGCTGTGGGTCGGACCAGCGGGCGGTGGTGCCGCACAGGCGGCCGCCGGGCGCACTCTGTCGCGTCCGTCGTGGTCGCTCGACGATGCCATCTGGGTGGTGGTCGACGGCGCCGGAGTGGTGCGGGTGATCCAGGACGCCTCGGGTCAGCCGGCCCGGATCCCGGTGGATTCGGCCGCCGTCGCCGCCAGCTTCCCGGGGGAGATCGGCGAACTGCAGTTGTCCCGTGACGGCACCCGGGCGGCGATGGTGATCGAGGGGCGGGTCATCCTCGCCACCGTCGAGCAGGCGCCGGGCGGCGTCTACGCGCTGACGTACCCTAGGCGGCTGGGCTTCGGGCTCGGCTCCTCGGTGGTGTCGCTGGCCTGGCGCACCGGCGACGACATCGTCGTCACCCGCACCGACGCGCAGCACCCGGTCTCCTACGTCAATCTCGACGGCGTCAACTCCGACGGCCCGAGCGGCAACCTGCTGGCTCCCGTCGCCACGGTGTCGGCCAACCCGTCGACGGTCTACGTCGCGGATCAGCGTGGCGTGCTTCAACTTTCGGGCGCCGCGGCCGAGGAGGGGCTGAGCTGGTCTGAGATCAGGGCCTTCATGGTGGCAGGCGCCACACCGGTGCTGCCGGGCTGAGCAGCGGTGGCCTGTCGCACCCGGTGGCCACACTGTGCGCATGCTCGACCTCGTCCTACCGTTGCAGTGCGGCGGCTGTCGCGCGCAGGGCACCGCATGGTGTACCCGCTGCGATCGGGAGCTACGGCTCAAAGCCGACCACCCGCAGCTCGTCAGTCCGCGTGTCGACCCGGGTGTTCCGGTGTTCGCGCTCGGCCGCTACGCAGGGGTACGCCGTAGGGCGATCATCGCCGTCAAGGAGCAGGGTCGCGCCGATCTGATCACCCCGCTGGCAGTCGGGCTGATCGCCGGCATCACGCGACTTCTCGACTGGGGCCTGCTCGATCCGACGCTGACACTGGTCCCCGCCCCCACCCGCTGGTCCGCGGCGCGCAGGCGTGGCGGCGACCCGGTGGCGCGGATGGCCACCGTCGCCGCGGCGGCTCTGCCGGACGGCGTCACGATCGCCACCGTGCTCCGGATGCGCGCGTTCGTGCGCGACTCGGTCGGCCTGGCGGGTGCGCAGCGCCAGCGCAACGTCTCGGGCCGCGTCCGCCAGTCACGCTCAGTGCGCGGGCCGGTGGTGCTCGTCGACGACGTCGTCACCACCGGGGCGACAGCCACCGAATCGGTGCGCACCCTGCGAACACATGGTTCACAGGTGGCGGCCGTCCTCGCGGTGGCCCACGCCTGAGGGACGCGCCCTGATTCAGACGCAGATGACGGCGAATGAAAGAAGTCGCAACAGGTGGGCGAAAAGGGTGGCACGTCGGGGTGAACACGGACTACGTTGGGGCCAACCACCCGTGAACACCACGGCGGCGACTCTCTTGCTGGAGCCGCGATTCGCCCTACAGCGGTAGGAGGTGAGCTTTTCGACACCTTGCGCCGCGGGCTGACGCAAGCTCGCTGCGCCTGTGCACCAGGCCGCGCACGCGCAGGCGTGCGACTTCGTCGAGAGAAACGAGTTGCCGAGCATGTCAACCCACTCCGTGAAATCCAGCCAAGTTCTCATCGCCGACAGCGAAGACCCCGACACCCCCGACACCCCCGATTCAGCCGCGAACGCCGAAGTTGTGGTCAAGGGCCGCAATGTCGAAGTTCCCGATCACTTCCGCGTCTACGTCGCTGAGAAGCTGGCCCGATTGGAGCGGTTCGACCGCACCATCTACCTGTTCGATGTCGAGCTCGATCATGAGCGCAACCGCCGTCAGCGCAAGAACTGCCAGCACGTGGAGATCACCGCGAAGGGTCGCGGACCTGTGGTGCGAGGCGAGGCCTGCGCCGACAGCTTCTATGCCGCTCTGGAGTCGGCGGTCGGCAAGCTGGAGAGCCGCCTGCGCCGCAGCAAGGACCGCCGCAAGATCCACTACGGCGACAAGACCCCGGTGTCGCTCGCCGAAGCCACCGCCATGCTGCCGCCGGGTGATTGGCAGATTCCGCCGTCCAACGGAGCCCAGGGCCAGCCCACCGACTCCGAGGCTGCCGCCGACCCACACGAGCCCGGCCACATCGTGCGCACGAAAGAACACCCGGCCACGCCGATGACCGTGGACGACGCGCTCTACGAGATGGAACTAGTCGGACACGACTTCTTCCTCTTCCACGACAAGGAGACCGACCGCCCCACGGTGGTCTACCGCAGGCACGCCTATGACTACGGTGTGATCCGGCTGGCCTGACCTAGGTGCCTTCGAGGCCTTGCCGAGGCGGTGCTCAGGGCGCATCTTTGGGGGGCGACCACAGCGCGTCACATAGGATGGGCGTCGCTATTACCCATAGCCACGTTCATCTACCTCACAGGGGACATCTGTGCTGTCCAAGTTGCTCCGTCTCGGTGAAGGCCGCATGGTCAAGCGCCTCAAGGGGGTCGCCGATTACGTCGGCACCCTGTCCGACGATGTCGAGAAGCTCACCGACGCCGAACTTCGGGCCAAGACCGACGAGTTCAGAAAGCGGGTTTCCGACCCGAAGAACCCAGTGGATCTCGACGACCTTCTGCCGGAGGCGTTCGCCGTCGCCCGCGAGGCCGCGTGGCGCGTACTGAGCCAGCGTCCGTTCGACGTCCAGCTGATGGGCGGCGCCGCGCTGCACTTCGGCAACGTCGCCGAGATGAAGACCGGTGAGGGCAAGACGCTGACCGGCGTGCTGCCCGCCTATCTCAACGCGCTCGGCGGCGACGGTGTTCATCTGGTGACCGTCAACGACTACCTGGCCAAGCGCGACAGCGAGTGGATGGGTCGGGTGCATCGCTTCCTCGGGCTGGAGGTGGGCGTGATCCTGAGCGGGATGACGCCTGAGCAGCGGCGTAAGGCGTACGCGGCCGATATCACCTACGGCACCAACAACGAGTTCGGGTTCGACTACCTGCGCGACAACATGGCGCATTCGCTGGAAGATCTGGTGCAGCGTGGCCACAACTTCGCGGTCGTCGACGAGGTGGACTCGATCCTGATCGACGAGGCCCGCACCCCGCTGATCATCTCGGGCCCGGCCGACGGCGCATCCACCTGGTATCCCGAGTTTGCGCGGCTCGCGCCGCTGATGGACAAGGACGTCCACTACGAGGTCGACATCCGCAAGCGCACCATCGGCGTGCACGAGGTGGGCGTGGAATTCGTCGAGGACCAGTTGGGCATCGAGAATCTGTACGAGGCGGCCAACTCGCCGCTCGTCAGTTACCTGAACAACGCGATCAAGGCCAAAGAGCTGTTCAATCGCGACAAGGACTACATCGTGCGCAACGGCGAGGTCGTCATCGTCGACGAGTTCACCGGCCGCGTGCTGACCGGTCGCCGCTACAACGAGGGCATGCACCAGGCGATCGAGGCCAAGGAACACGTCGAGATCAAGGCCGAGAACCAGACGCTCGCCACGATCACGCTGCAGAACTACTTCCGGCTCTACGACAAGCTGGCGGGCATGACCGGCACGGCGCAGACCGAGGCCGCCGAGCTGCACGAGATCTACACTCTCTCCGTCG
>JBPPMS010000196.1:0-514 GCA_051306175.1 Mycobacterium sp.
GGGGTCAGCAGCGAGAGCACCGCTCCAACGGCGATACCGGCGCCGACCACGTAGATCGCGCGGCGCAGCACGTGGTGGAGCAGATGCCCTGACGTGGCCCCCAAGGCGAGTCGGATGGCAAGTTCAGCGGTCTGCGAGACGACCAGATAGGAGACGATGCCGTAGAGCCCGATGGCGGCGAGCAGGACGCCGACGATCCCGATGGCGCCGGTCATGCGCGTCCCGACGCCCCGCATGTTCAGCTCAGTGCTCGCCGCCTCGCGAAGCGTACTGACATCGACCTTGGCGGTGGCGTCGATCGCCGTGACCGCGATTCGAACCGCAGACAGGGTCGCCGCGGGATCGCCCGCTGTTCGCGCAATCACCGTCAGTCGTCGCGGGCGCTGCGCAAACGGGTAGTAGACCGTCCGACGCTCAGCGTCGAGGGCCGCGTGCCTGGAATGTCGCTCCGACCGGCAGGATGGAACGCGGCCACCAGTGCGTCGCCGCCCAGGGGGACGACCCCGGTGATCGC
>JBPPMS010000192.1:0-3008 GCA_051306175.1 Mycobacterium sp.
GGTCAGCGTACCCAGCATGCGGTAGCTGACATCCAGGACGCGTTTGCGGTGCTCGTGCCAGAGGGCTTCCACGGTCGAATCGGTCATGTCATCCAGGACGGGCCGGGACCCGAAAGTGTGACCGTCACATCGCGGACGCGCCGAACGTCCTGGAGAGCATGAACATTCACATCAACCATCCTCGCAACACAGTCCCCCACACCCCGGCACGTCCGGATTGGCTTCCCGACACCGTCTGGCCATTTCCCCTGCACGACCTCGACGTGGAAGGCCGGCGCATGGTGTACACCGACACCGGCGGCGACGGCCCGGTCGTGGTGATGGTGCACGTGGGATTGTGGTCGCTGCTGTGGAAGGGTCTTATCGCAGAATTGGCGCCTCGGTTCCGTTGCCTCACCCTCGACGTGCCCGGTTCCGGTCTGTCCGATACCGCACCGGCCGCGCTGGCCGCCGCGTCGGACGCGATCGGAGGCTTCATCGATCATCTCGATCTGCACGACGTCACTCTGGTGGTGCACGACACCGGCGGCTGGGCGACCATGGCCGCCGTCGGGGCCAACCAGTCACGCGGCGACCGCGTGTCACGGGTGGTCGCCGTCAACACTTTCGGCTGGCGACCGCGCGGCGTGTTGCGGCTGGCCCTGTTGTTCATGGGCTCGGCCGCGATACGTGAGTTCACGGTGTGGACAGGGTTTTTGGCCTGGGCCAGCGCCACCCGGTTCGGAGTCGGCCGACACTTCGACCGGGCCACCAAGCGGGCCTGGCGACGCTGTCTGCGCCCGCACGCCAGACGTCGGTTCCTGCATCACATGTTCACCGACGCCGCCAAAGACCGCGCCACATCGCAGGCCGCGGAACGCGGAATCACGGCGCTGGCCGACCGCCCCACGATGACGGTCTTCGGGCAGTTCGGCGACTACTTCTCCTTCCGCCGCGGCTGGCGTCGCATTCGCCCAACCATGACTGACCTGACCGTGCCGTGGGGCCTCCACTTCCCGCAATCGGACAATCCAGCCTTAGTCGCCGAGGCCATCTCCGAATGGCATCGGGGTGCCTGATCCCCGAGCTCGCACAGGCCACCCTGGACTTCGCAACGGCGGTCCGAAGCGTGTGGAGGCCACCGCTTTGAGGAACGCGGCCGCGGCCTGATCAGTTGGCCCTTCTTGATGAATTGCCTTGCAGGACAGCCATGATCCAGAAGCGGAGGCGGTCATCATTGGTCGATCTCGACCACGATCTTGTGGCCGTCTGGTCGGCGCTGGCCGATCCACGCCTCCTGCACCGATGCGACCGTAGTAGGCGTACTGCCCGGCGTCATTGAGTATCCCCGAGCATCCGTACAGCCGCTCGATGATGTCAGCCAGACCCTGACTGTGGCCGCGCTCAGGTGACCTTTTCAATCTTCTCGAAAGCGGTTGTCGCCCTGCATAGCCCTCTGCTGGCCCTCGCAGTGAGCCAGCACCTTCGTTATAGCGTTCATCAGATCGTCACGAGAAGGCAGCCCGTGCAGGCCGGTTCGCGTCGGATAGATACGGCAGGCCATCGCCGAACCGAGATCGCCCGCAGGAAAGAGGTCGGTTCCGTTGACGATGAAGCTGGGAGAGCCACGGAATCCCCGCCGCTCGGCTTCCTTTGCGGTGCGGATCACCGAGATGCGGATCTCGCTCGGATGTCCTGCATCGGCGAGCGCCCGGCCCAGCAGTTCTATCGCGGGCTGTTCGTTGGGGCAGTCCGGCACGACGAGTATCTCAACGTCCATCGGTGCGTCACCTTCTGCTCCTGCGGCGGTAGCTACCCGGCCTTGGCGCCGAGACCTTCGGCGAGGGCGACCACATCCGTGGCAGGCAGGGGAGCGTCGGCACCACGACCGACACCGGGCCACCCAGGCGGCATGCCTGATCTGAGCATCCTCAGGGCTTTCACCACCGGTGAGGGTGCCTATAGCGTGCCGGAACGGATGTTCGGTCATCGGCCCTCCCGTTCTAGCTAGCTAGACCTTCGTCGTACCCACGTCCAGGGTGCGCCACCGACGGGTGTCCCGCCGCCGCCGTCATAGCCCGGCAGCGCAAGCACCGGCACGCCTGCGAAGCCGGTGGGCGCACCAAAAACAGCAGCACCTCGTTGCTCGTCGGCCGCTTGCGCTGTGCCTAACAATGCAGGTCAGCGGACCCACGACAACATCACAAGAGCCGGAAAATGATCGTCGGGCCATACCGCTCCACGGAGACAGGCACTTCACTGGTTTCCGCACGGCTTGCGGGCATTTCGAGGCACATCGGCCCTACCGTCGGGGCACCCCGTCAATACATCGTGGTGTCAGGTGAGACATTTCCCGGCCAGTCAAGTGAAAGGGTTTCACAACCATGATGTACGGCACAGACGGCTGCATGAGGGGCGGTTGGGGATGAGGCGGCTCGATCCTCAGGGGGAGCATCGGGCCTTCTGGCCCGTGGGGTCCCGGCCAGTCGCAGCCGCCCATAACCATGCCGATCACCCCGCGGCCGTAGCGCGCACGAACCGATTCACGCTGCACGGGCGCGATTTCAGACTGTCTCGTCGAGTCGACCATCGTCGGAAGCGGCCAATGCCCAAGAAGGAAGTAACTCGCACCCTGCGTTCGCCGACAACGCGATTCCCACGACGCGTGTCGAGAACGAGGACGGATCATCGGATATGAACGGAATGAGCAGACGGGCGGCGCTGAGAATGCTCGCCACCGGTGGGGCGGCCGCCGTGGGGCTGGGGTATGTCTTGCGCAAGATTATCGACATACCGGTCAGCCGTGCCCAACCCGGAATGGGTGGCGCGACGGGTACGGACATGCGCGCCTACCTGAACATGTTCATGCGGCATCGGGAGCTTCGACGCAGCGTCGAAGAGATTCCCGGCGGCGTGCGCACCACCACCGAATCTGAGTCCGCCGACCTCGTCGCCGAACTGCACGCCCACGTCTCATCGATGTACGCCCACCTCGATGAAGGCAGTGAAGTCACCTGCATGAGCCCAAC
>JBPPMS010000193.1:0-43256 GCA_051306175.1 Mycobacterium sp.
CGCCCAGCCCGTCGCCGCAGTGAGTAGCGAGCTGTGGCCGGGAAAGGCCTATCCCCTGGGCGCCACCTACGACGGATCCGGCACCAACTTCGCGGTATTCAGCGAGGTCGCGGACCAGATCGAACTGTGCCTGTTCGAGGCTGATGGTACCGAGACGCGGGTGATCCTGCCCGAGGTCGACGGCTTCGTCTGGCACGGCTTCCTGCCACAGGTCGAGCCGGGCCAGCGCTACGGCTACCGCGTCCATGGACCCAACGATCCGGCCGCAGGCCGGCGGTGCAACCCCAATAAGCTGCTGCTGGACCCCTACTCGAAGGCCATCGACGGCATCTTCGACTGGGATCAGTCGCTCTTCGGGTACAACTTCGGCGACCCCGACAGCCGCAACGACGACGACTCGGCGGCCTACATGCCCAAGTCGGTGGTGATCAACCCGTTCTTTGACTGGGGCATGGACCGCTCACCGCGACGCGAGTACGCCGACACGGTCATCTACGAGGCCCACGTCAAGGGGCTCACCCGGACCCACCCGGCGATTCCCGAGCAGATCCGCGGTACCTACGCGGCGATCGCGCATCCGGTGATCATCGACCACCTCAAGGCCGTCGGCGCCACCGCCATCGAACTGATGCCGGTCCACCACTTCGCCAACGATTCGACCCTGATCGACAAGGGTCTCTCCAATTACTGGGGTTACAACACCATCGGGTTCTTCGCGCCCGATCCCAAGTACGCCAGCAGTTCGACCCCCGGCGGGCAGGTGCAGGAGTTCAAGGCGATGGTCCGCGCACTGCACGAGGCCGATATCGAGGTGATCCTCGACGTCGTCTACAACCACACCGCAGAGGGCAACCACATGGGGCCCACCGTCTGCATGCGGGGGATCGACAACGCGGCCTACTACCGCCTCGTCGACGACGACAAGAAGTACTACATGGACTACACCGGGACCGGCAACAGCCTGCACGTCGGGCACCCGCACACGTTGCAGCTCATCATGGACTCGCTGCGCTACTGGGTGACCGAGATGCACGTCGACGGGTTCCGGTTCGACCTCGCGTCGACGTTGGCCCGCGAGTTCTACGACGTCGACCGCCTGAGTGCGTTCTTCGAACTCGTGCAACAGGATCCGACGGTCAGCCAGGTCAAGCTCATCGCCGAGCCGTGGGACGTCGGCCCCGGCGGATACCAGGTGGGCAACTTCCCGCCGCAGTGGACGGAGTGGAACGGCAAGTACCGCGACACCGTCCGCGATTTCTGGCGTGGTGAGGACGCGAGCCTCGGGGAGTTCGCGTCGCGCCTCACCGGATCTGCCGATCTCTACGAGCACACCGCGCGCAGGCCGGTCGCGTCAATCAACTTCGTCACCTGTCACGACGGCTTCACGCTGCGCGACCTGGTGTCCTACAACGACAAACACAACGAAGCCAATGGCGAGGACAACAACGACGGCGAGAGTCACAACCGCTCGTGGAACTGCGGCGAAGAGGGCCCGTCGAAGGACCCCGACGTACTGGCTCTGCGCGCCAAGCAGGAACGCAACTTCCTGGCCACCAATCTGCTGTCGCAGGGCGTGCCGATGATCTGCCACGGCGACGAACTCGGCCGCACCCAGGGCGGCAATAACAACGGCTATTGCCAGGACAACGCGATCACCTGGATCGACTGGGATTCCGCCGACTCGGCGCTGCTCGACTTCACCCACAAGGTCGCCGGGGTGCGCGCCGCCCATCCGGTGTTCCGTCGCAGGCGGTTCTTCAACGGGCTGCCGGTCCGCATGCGCGGATCGAAGGGCGTGCCCGACATCTCGTGGTTCGCCCCCGACGGTTCGGAGATGAGCGACGAGGACTGGGGTTCGGGCTTCGGAAAGTCGATCGCGGTCTATCTCAACGGCCTGGGGATCCCCGATATGGATTCGCGCGGCCAGCGCGTCACCGATGACTCGTTCGTGATGTGCTTCAACGCCTACAGCGAGCCGATCGAATTCACCCTGCCGCCGAAGGAATTCGGGGCATCATGGACTTTGGTGCTGAACACCGCCGACATCGACGACCTCGACCCTGGGCCGGTCACCCCCGCCGCGACCGTAAAGGTGGACGCCCGGTCGATGGTGGTGCTGCGAGCAGACCAGCCGAGCTAGCTCACATCGCAGTAGACAGATTCGCCACTGGCAAACGGACGCTGCAGGACACCCGCAGCCGGCCACGCAGTATGTGCAGGCCGCTCCACCCAAGCCTGGCCTGACACACCGATTCATCCCCTCTTGTCACACCGCCACCGCCACGGTTTAGTGGCGGTGAGGGAAAGGGGGGCGCGACCATGCCCGAGGATCCGGCTGCCGGCGACGGCGAGCACCGCGGCGGTGGCAGCCGACTGCGCGCAGAGCACAAGCGCGCTGTCGCGAGCCCGCCCCAAGAAGCGCAACGACAGCAGGCTCCACCCCAGCAACCGCCGTCAGGGCGTCCCGGCAAACTGGATGACGTCACCGGCCCGGCGATCACCGGCCGCTGGGGCATGCCCTGCACCGATCTGGGTGCCGCCGTACTGGCACCCAACGGAAAGCTGGTGGCGGTGTTCGGCGACACCTTCGCGGGCGCCAAAGCGCTGCAAGGCGATTGGCGTTCGCCGGTAGTGCTGATCGGCACCGGGGACGCGTCGAACCTGATCACGTGGGAAGGCCCAGGCGGGCCCGATCGCCAATTCGCGCGCCAACTCTGGCACTACGTCCACGACCTCACCCCGGACGGCTCCAAAGGGGGGATCAGCACCGTACTTCCGTCGGATCTGCTCCGGGTCGAGGACACCCTGTACCTGCACGCGATGGTGAATCGCGGATTCGGCAACGTGGTGTGGACCGAGATCTGGCGCTCGACCGACAGTGGCGTCTCGTGGCAGCACATGGGCGAGAAAGCGAAGTTCGCAGGCACCCTGCACAACGGCTTCGCGCAGTGCTGGGCCTGGGATTACGACCCGGACGACAGCTGGGTCTACGTGGTGTCGACGGGCTTTCAGCGCGACAAGGGGATCATCCTGCGGCGCGTCCGTCCCGAAGACATCGGCGACAGGGACGAGTATTTCGGGTGGTGCTTCACGGACGGCAACTGGACCTGGGCGCCCGTGGATTCGGGCAACCAGCCGACTCCGATCACACCCGAGGGCGAGAAGTGGGGTGAGCTCACGCTGCGCCGCCTGGGCAGGCGCAAGTGGATTCTGGGCGGATTCCTGGCGTCGGAATACGCGTTGGGTTACCGCACGATCGACTCACCGGTGGCCAACGTGCACAAAGCGCCCATCCAGCTTCCGGTGCGTGGAACGCATTGGCACACCGAAGATCACAGCAACAGCAAGGTGGCCCAGCTATACGGGGGCTACGTGCTTCCCGGCTCGCGGCTCGACGTGGCTGGCGGCGTCGGGCTGCTGGTGTCCCAGTGGCACACGAACGACCACTGGCCCTACAAGGTGATGCAGTTCCAAGCAACGCTGCAGGACACGACGGAACCGAAACCGCGGCCGGTCGACCCCTCCGATCTGTAGGGCGTTCCAGCGCGCGCTAGACATCGGTACCTGTGATGATCGTCTGATGTTTTCGCTGCGCGGCTCCTCGGTGCTGGTCACAGGCGGTAGTAGGGGGATCGGCAAAGGCATCGCGACGGTGTTCGCCGCCGCGGGAGCCAACGTCGCGATCGCGGCGCGCTCGAGCGCCGGTCTCGACGCCGTGGTCGCCGAGTTGTCCGACAAGGGAGACGGCACTGTGTTGCCGGTGACCGCCGACGTCACCGATGTCGAATCCTGCAAGGCGATGGCCGCCGCGGTGGTCGAGGCGTTCGGCGGCCTGGATGTGTTGTGCGCCAACGCAGGCGTCTTCCCCGAAGCGCCGCTGGCCACGATGACTCCCGAGCAGTACAACGACGTGTTCGACGTCAACGTCAAGGGCACCCTGTTCAGCGTCCAGGCCTGCCTGGACGCGTTGATCGCCTCCGGTCGCGGCCGCGTGGTGTTGACGTCGTCGATCACCGGACCCATCACCGGGTTTCCCGGCTGGTCGCACTACGGGGCGTCCAAAGCCGCGCAGCTAGGTTTCATGCGCACCGCGGCCATCGAGCTGGCACCGCACAAGATCACCGTGAACGCGATCATGCCGGGCAACGTCCGCACCGAGGGACTGGCCGACATGGGCGAGGACTACCTGGCAGGGATGACGCGCGCGATCCCCGCGGGTGCCCTCGGTAAGCCCGAGGACATCGGCTATCTGGCGGCGTTTCTGGCCAGCGCGGAGGCCGGTTACATCACCGGCCAGGCCATCGCTGTCGACGGCGGACAGACACTGCCCGAATCCCAGGACGCGGTCACGCCGTGAATCTCTGGAGGCGGCCGTCGAGCGCTGGCGAGGCGCCGTCCGTCCGGCTCCACCAGTGGGGTGCTCACCCAGCCGTGGTTGGGCACCGTCGACCCCATCGGAGTGGCGTTCGCGCTCGCGGCCGCACTGAGCTGGGCGGGCTACATCCTGCTGACGCAGCGCGTCGGCGACGAGGTGGCAGGTGTCAGTGGCCTGGCTGTGTCGATGCCGGTGGCGGGGTTGGTCGCCACGGCGACGGTGGGCCCATCCGTCCTCGGTCAGATGACGCCCGAGATCCTGGTGCTCGGCATCGGCTTGGCGATTCTGCTTCCGGTGGTGCCATTCACCCTCGAACTGCTCGCGCTGCGCAAGCTCACCGCCGCAGCCTTCGGGACCCTGATGAGTCTGGAACCCGCCCTCGCGATGCTGATCGGGCTGGTGCTACTGGCCCAGGTTCCCGGGCCTGCCGCAGTGCTGGGGATCGGCTTCGTGGTGGCCGCCGGTGTCGGCGCGGCACGCGCGGGTGCGCGTCAGCCCACCGTGCCGGTCGAAGTTGGGTGACTCGAGCAGGAAACAGTCGCGGCCGCAAATTCGCCGAGTTCGCTACCTGCCGCGTGGACCGGTACGCATCAGCGTATGACTACTCCGCTAATCGGCATCTGGATTTGGCACATCCGCGAATGTGGCTGTCCGCATTTCCGTCGCGTTCGCCGTGTAGCAACCAGCAATCCCTCGCTGACCACATGCTTTTTTATCAGGGTAACTAACCTGCTGGTGGCAGCTGGTTTTTGTGATCTGGGCCTCACTTCGGGTGTTAAGTCGGTACCACGTGCCGCAGATTCTCGGCCGTCCGGCAAAGTGTCTAGGCGCCGAAAACGGTGGTGAAGTCCTGGTGGGCATCGCCGATTCCCGCTCGAGTCCATAGCGTGACCAGATCGTGATAACCGCACGCCGCGGGCGGTGCCACTCGGGCAAAAACCCGTTCGCCGGCGATATTGGGTCGCCGCACCCTCAGCCGCGGCGCTACTGTCGCGATATCCGCCGGATCGAGACACCGAACAGCGCCGTTCGACGCGACGACGATGTCGACACAAAGCGGGCGCACGGGGGAATCCCGGCGCGCCTCGCGAGGTTTACTAGCAAGTAACCTACTTCCGGTAACCTACGTAACCGTAGGTTTTCGGAAGGACAACAGAAGGTAGATCTTTCGAAATGGACGACACCTTATTCTTGGAGCTGCACGGCGACCGTGTCGCTTACCACGACGTCGGCGACGGCCCCGCGCTTCTGCTGATCCACGGCATGGCAGGCAGCTCGAGCACTTGGCGTGAACTGATTCCCCGCCTCTCACGCCACTACCGGGTCATCGCGCCGGACCTCCTCGGGCACGGCGAGTCGGACAAGCCGCGCGGCGACTACTCGCTGGGCGCGTTCGCGGTTTTCCTGCGCGACGTGCTCGACCAGCTCGGCGTTGCCAGGGCCACGATAATCGGTCAGTCGCTCGGTGGCGGTATTGCCATGCAGTTCGCCTACCAACATCGCGACTACTGCGAGCGCGTCGTGCTGATCGGCAGCGGTGGCCTCGGCCCCGAACTGAGCTGGACGCTGCGCGTGCTGTCCGCACCGGGCGCCGAGCTGGTGCTGCCCGTCGTGACCCCCCAGCCCGTCCTCGACGCAGGCAAGACCCTGGGAAACTGGCTGACGTCCGCAGGCATCAGGTCACCGCGCGCCGCCGAGATGTGGAGTGCCTACACCTCGTTGTCGGATCCCCGCACCAGACACGCGTTTCTGCGCACCCTGAGGTCGGTGGTGGACTACCGCGGGCAGGCCGTCAGCGCACTCAATCGCCTCCACCTCAGCGCGGAGCTACCCACCCTGCTGATCTGGGGGGAAGCCGACAGCATCATCCCGGTGTCACACGGCTACGCAGCGCACGAAGCCCTGCCGGGCAGCCGGCTGGAAATACTCCCCGGCGTCGGCCACTTCCCACACGTGGAGTCACCTGACGAGGTGGTGGCGATCCTCGACGACTTCATCGAGGCGACGGCACCCAGCCCGGATCTCGTCGTCCGCTGCTGAGGTTCTCGGGCTAGATATTCCTTGCCCGATCAGAAGGCGATGAACAGGATCTCGTCGCGCGAGTACTCGTGGCCCGGGTGATTGTCGGCGAGGTGCTTCTGCGTCTTCTTGACGAGGTCGTCCTCGTCGGTGCCGACGATGGATTCTCCACACGGGCAATTCAGGTGCGTCTTCATCGCGGTTCTCCTCATGTCGGGCAGCGACGATCACATCGAGAGTAGAACGCTCGCGAGACGTGTGTTAGCCGGGGGCGTGCAGATGCTTGTGTAATGCACGTGAATGAAAATATGCTCGCACGGTGTGGGACTTCGAAACTGATCCCGAATATCAGACCAAGCTCGACTGGGTCGACGAGTTCATGCGCGACGAGGTCGAGCCCCTTGAGCTCACCCGCCTTGACCCGTACGACCGAGCCGACCCAGCCGTGCTCGCGGCGCTGCGGCCGTTGCAGCAGGCGGTCAAAGACGAGGGCCTGTGGGCAGCCCACCTCGGACCAGACCTTGGCGGCCAGGGCTACGGACAGGTGAAGCTGGCGCTGCTGAACGAGATCGTCGGACGGTCCCGTTGGGCACCTTGCGTTTTCGGATCTCAGGCACCTGACTCAGGAAACGCCGAGATCCTGGCGCTGTTCGGCACTGATGAGCAGAAACAGCGCTATCTGCACCCGCTGCTCGAGGGAACGATCACGTCGTGCTACTCGATGACCGAGCCGCACGGCGGTTCCGACCCGGGCTTGTTCGTCACCCGTGCCGAACGGGACGGCGACTCATGGGTGCTCAACGGCGAGAAGTGGTTCTCGTCGAATGCCCGGTACGCCAGCTTCTTCATCGTCATGGCGGTGACCAATCCCGATGCGCGGACCCGGGACAAGATGTCATTGTTCATCGTCCCAGCGGAGGCGCCCGGGATCGAGATCGTGCGCAACGTCGGGGTCGGCGGCGAGTCCTCGGAGCACGCCTCGCACGGGTATGTGCGTTACACCGACGTGCGGGTGCCGTTCGACCACGTGCTGGGTGGCGAGGGACAGGCCTTCGCAATCGCGCAGACGCGGCTGGGAGGTGGCCGCGTCCATCACGCCATGAGGACGATTGCCCTGGCCAGGCGCGCATTCGACATGATGTGCGAGCGGGCGGTGTCGCGTCAGACCCGTTTCGGTCCGCTCTCGGAATTCCAGTTGACGCAGGAGAAGATCGCTGACAGCTGGATCGAGATCGAGCAGTTCCGACTCCTGGTCTTGCGCACAGCCTGGCTGATCGACAAGCATCACGACTACCAGTTGGTCCGCCGTGATATCGCCGCGGTGAAGGTCGCGATGCCCGCGGTGCTGCACGACGTCGTACGACGCGCCATGCATCTGCACGGCGCACTCGGGGTGTCCAATGAGATGCCGTTCGCCAAGATGCTGATGGCCGCCGAATCCCTGGCCATCGCAGACGGTCCCACCGAGGTACACAAACTGACGGTGGCTCGCCGGACACTGCGCGAGTACCAGCCGGTGAGCACGCCGTTCCCGTCGGCGCACATTCCCACCCGTCGCGAGGCAGCCCAGGAGAAGCTGGCTCTGATCCTGGAACACGAAGCGGCCCAACTGTAGTCGCGACCATGGCTATCGAAACCCGAGGCAGGCTGGTCGCCGCCGCCGAGCAGCTGTTCGCCGAGCGGGGGATCGAGTCGGTGAGCCTGCGCGAAATCGCCCGCAGCGCAGGGGCGAAGAACGTCATCGCGGTGCAGTACCACTTCACCGATCGTGACGGGGTTCTGGCGGCGATCCTCGACAAGCACCTACCCGCTGTGGATGCGAGCCGGCACGCCCTGCTCGACGCCGCCAAAAGCGAAGCGGCACTGTCTATGCCTGCAATGGCCGGTGCCCTGGTCAAGCCGTTGGCCGCCAAACTCGGCGACAACGATGGCGGGCGGGCGTTCCTCCGCGTGTACGCCGACCTGCTCAACCACCCCACCCCGGCGTTGGAGCTGGCGCACAACGCCCGCTACAGCAGCATGCTGCGCTGGCGGGCACTGCTGCGGCCGGTACTCGACAGCGACGCTGCGGCGCTACATCGCCGTTTCACCGTATTGCACTATGCGGCAATGGAACTGGCGCGTCACGCCGAGACCGGGCCGCACCCCGACGACCGCCTGTTCACCAGCCACCTGGTCGACATGGTCACCGCGTTGCTGTCGGCGCCGCTGTCCGACGAGACCCGGCGCCTCATCCGCAAGACCTCCCCAACACGCGAGCGGGCGCACCCCCGCGCTACACGTCGGTAGAAAACGTGGTTGGCGCAGGGTCGTCGGGCGACCACGGATGCCGCGAAAGCGGCACTGCCATCAGCGCGTGGCGACGATCCCCTCCTGCACCATCGTCGCAGCGATCGTCCCGTCCGCGCTGATCACGCTGGAGGTCACCAGACCGCGACCGCGCGAGGCGGCAGGCGACGTCGACTCCAGCAGATTCCACTGATCGGCCTGCACATCGTGGTGAAACCACATGGAGGAGTCGGTGGTTCCGCTGCGATGGGTGCGCTCGCGCATCGAATGGCCGTGCACGCGCAACGCAGGATCGATGCCGTACACATCGGTGACGTAGACCGTCGCGCACGCGTGCACGCGGGGATCGCGTGCCAGCGGCGACGTGACACGCCACCACATCCGACGTGTGAAATCCGCGCCCGTGCCGTCGTCGTCGATCCGGATGTCGAGTTCGTCGAGCGGTAGCGCGGGCGCCGGACCCGCAGGGCCGGTGCGCGGCAACGAATCTGGGTCGATAGACACCGAGATCCGGCTGCCGTGCTCCGGCCCGGAGGCGGTCAGAGCGAACGACGCGGTGACGGCCACCATCAGCCGCTCGGCCTGCCAGCCGGTGACCCGACGCGACGACGTGGTGCGCCCGTCGGTCACGCGCTCGACGCGATAGCTCAGCGGTTCCTCGGCGTCGGCGGGACGAAGGAACTGCACGTGCAGACTCGTCTGGGCCTTGTCCTCGGAAACGGTTCGGCACGCCGCGGCGAAGGCCTGCGCTGCCAGTTGGCCACCGAAGGCCCGCTTGCCCTCGGGCCCCATGCCCCTGCCGGTCCAGGTGTCGTCACCGTCGGGGATAACATCCAGCAGTCGGGCCAGCACACTCACGGTCGAACGGTAGCAGCGGTGTTTTCAGCGCGATCCTCCGTGGGTAGTCGGTGGCGACGGCAACGAAGGGATCGCACGCCTGCTCAACCCGGGCTCACCCACCGTGCGACCGCAATAACAATATCTCTGTAACAGAGGTATTCTTGGCGGGATGCATCCCCATACCGAACTGGTCAACGGCCTGTTCGGCGTCGTGGGTCGGTTCCGCAGGCAGCTCCGCCGGGCCACCGGACCGGGCGTGGAATCCATCGGCCTTCCCGAATCGCAGGCTGAGCTGCTGCGGCTCGTCGGTCGACAGCCCTGCATCTCGGTGAACGAGGCGGCTGCGGACCTCGCGCTGGCCCCCAACTCCGCGTCTACGTTGGTGTCCAAGTTGGTCGCCGCCGATCTGCTGGTGCGGGAAACCGACGCAGGCGACCGCCGAGTCGGCCGTCTGCGGCTCACCGCGCCCGCCCAGCAGATGATCGACGCGTCACGAGCGGCGCGGCGCACAGCGGTGTCCGAAATTCTCGATCGGCTCGACGAGCAGCAGATCGACTCACTGACCAAAGGTTTGGAGGTCCTGTCCGAGATGACACGTCTGCTCAGGGAGCGCCAACGGTGACGGACATCGGCGAACTGGCGATCGACTGCCACGATCTGACCCACCGCTACGGCCGGTTCACCGCGGTCGACGGACTGACGCTGAGCGTGCGCACCGGCGAGACGCTCGGCCTGCTCGGACCCAACGGCGCGGGCAAGACCACCGTGGTGCGGGTGCTGACCACGCTGACTCCGGTGCAGGCGGGTACCGTCGCCATCTTCGGCCTCGACGCCCGCAAGGACACCATGGACATCCGCAGCAACATCGGCTATGTCCCCCAACAACTCTCGATCGAGTCGGCGCTGACGGGCAGGCAGAACGTGCAATGGTTCGCCCGTCTGTACGACGTGCCACGCAAGCAACGCAACCAGCGGGTCGACGAGGCGTTGGAGGCCATGCAGTTACTTGACGTCGCCGATCGGTTGGCAGGCACGTATTCGGGCGGCATGGTGCGCCGACTCGAGCTCGCGCAGGCCCTGGTGAACCGGCCGTCGCTGCTCATTTTGGACGAACCGACCGTCGGCCTGGATCCCATTGCGCGCGATGGGGTTTGGAACGAAGTGGCCCGAATGCAGGAGATCTTCGGGATGACGGTGCTGCTGACCACCCACTACATGGAGGAAGCTGACGCGCTGTGCGATCGGGTCGCGCTGATGCACCACGGCACCCTGCGCGCGGTTGGCTCGCCCACCGAACTCAAGGCCACGGTGTCCGATCACGCCTCGCTGGAGGACGTGTTCCGTCACTATGCTGGCTCCGACCTCGACGGCACCGAGGCCGCGACGGTGAATTTGCGCGAGATCCGGTCCAGCAGAAAGGCTGCGCGACGTGTCGGTTGAACAGGCCCCGGCCCCCGGCCTCATCCGCGCGCCCCGCGGGTGGCGCCGGGCGCGCGGCTTGTTCCTGCGGATGGGCACGTTCGCGCTTGTCGAGTTGCAGAAGCTTCGCCACGACCGCAGCGAGCTGTTCACCAGGATGGTGCAGCCGGCGTTGTGGCTGCTCATCTTCGGAACCACGTTCAGCAGGCTCAATGTGATCGACACCGGTTCGGTGTCGTATCTGGCGTTCCTGGCGCCGGGCATCATCGCGCAGTCTGCGCTGTTCATCTCGATCTTCTACGGCATCCAGATCGTGTGGGACCGGGACGCGGGCATCCTGGCCAAGCTGATGGTCACACCAGCGCCCGCCTCGGCGCTGATCACCGGGAAGGCGTTCGCGGCCGGGATCCGCTCGGTGGCCCAGGTGGTGGGCGTGTTGGCGCTGGCGTACATCCTCGGGGTGGCCATGACCGTCAATCCGCTGCGCATCCTGGCCGCGATGGGCGTGGTCGTCCTCGGCTCGGCGTTCTTCGCCTGCCTGTCGATGTCGTTGGCAGGCCTGGTGCGCAACCGGGATCGTCTCATGGGGATCGGTCAGGCCATCACGATGCCGCTGTTCTTCGCCTCCAACGCGCTCTATCCGGTCGACATCATGCCGACGTGGCTGCGGTGGCTCAGCGCGGTCAATCCACTGAGCTACGAGGTGAACGCCCTGCGCGGACTCCTCATCGGCACGCCGTCCAACATGCTGCTGGACGTCGGCGTGCTTGCGGTGGCCGCGGTCGTCGGCGTCGCGACGGCGTCCGCACTGGTGCGCCGCCTGGTCCGCTGATACATAACACCCGCGTCTCGCAATCGTTAGCCAACCGCGACCAGAGTTACGCATGTGGCGACAGGGACAGAAGTAACTAGCGTGATTCACTTCATCTGCACCTAGCCCCGGCATGCGTCGGGGCTGACGACAGATGGGATGGACCGGCGTGAAGTTCCTTGAGAATCACAGCTTTTCGTGGCTGCGGCGACTGGGAGCCGCTGCGGTCGCGGTGGCAGTACTGCCCGGATTGATCGGTCTCGCCGGCGGCTCGGCAACGGCAGGCGCATTTTCGCGACCCGGCCTGCCGGTCGAGTATCTGGAGGTTCCGTCAGCGTCGATGGGCCGTGACATCAAGATCCAGTTCCAGGGCGGCGGGACACATGCGGTGTACCTGCTCGACGGCCTGCGAGCACAGGACGATTTCAACGGCTGGGACATCAACACGCCCGCCTTCGAGTGGTTCGACGGCTCCGGCCTTTCGGTGATCATGCCCGTCGGCGGGCAGTCCAGCTTCTACACCAACTGGTACAAGCCGGCAGAAGGCAAGAACGGCACCTGGACCTACAACTGGGAAACGTTCCTGACCCAGGAACTGCCGGCCTGGCTGGCCGCCAACCGCGGTGTGTCGCCGACCGGCAATGCGGCAGTGGGCCTGTCCATGGCAGGCAGCGCGTCGTTGAACCTGGCCACGTGGTATCCGCAGAAGTTCACCTACGCGGCGTCGCTGTCGGGATTCCTCAACCCGTCCGAGGGTTGGTGGCCGACGCTGATCGGCATGGCAATGAGTGACGCGGGCGGCTTCAGCGCCGCCGACATGTGGGGTCCGTCCAGCGATCCTGCCTGGAAGCGCAACGACCCGATGGTCAACATCCCCACCCTGGTCGCCAACAACACTCGCATCTGGATCTACTGCGGCACAGGCAATCCCACCGATCTGGACTCGGGCGCCACCGGCGGAAACCTCGCGGCGGCACAATTCCTCGAGGGCTTCACGTTGCGCACCAACGTCGGTTTCAAGGACACCTACGTCGCGGCGGGCGGCACCAACGGAGTGTTCAACTTCCCGGCCAGCGGCACCCACAGCTGGGGCTACTGGGGCCAGCAACTGCAGATGATGATTCCGGATCTGCAGCGCGTGCTCAACGGGGCCGCGCCCGCGGTCTGATCCCTGGGGTGTGATCGAGCTCTCCGACTCAAGCGTCGGTCCAGACGACGAGGTCTGGGCCGCCGTTTTTGTCCGCTCACGGGCCGTCAGCCGACGAGGCGTTCGACGGACCGCATCGGAATGGGCAGCCAGGTCGGGCGTTGGCGTGCTTCATAGCCGGCTTCGTAGATCGCTTTGTCCAGCTCATAGGCCTGCAGCACCGTCCCGACGTCGCGAGGATCGGTACCCGAGATCGACGCGTAGCCGTCGCAGAACGACGCCTGATTGCGCGTGACCCACTCCCCCGCCCGATCCGCGAGCGGCCGATCGTCCGGCCGGTCCACCAGCAGTTGGTAGCTGGCATATTCGTAGGACCGCAGCACGCCCGCGACGTCGCGCAGCGGTGAATCGGGCCTGCGGCGTTCGGCTGACGGCTGGCCCGGTTCGCCCTCGAAGTCGATGAGCAGCCAGTCCTTTTCGGTGCGCAGCACCTGTCCCAGATGCAGGTCGCCGTGTACGCGCTGGACGGAGATCGGCTCGCCGTCGAGCTTGCGGAACGCCTGCTCGGCTGCCGCGGCGAACGGCTTCACCTCGGGCACCACGGCGACCACCGCCGCCAGCCGTTCCAGCACCGTCTCCACGGGAAACACCTGAGTCGTGGTCCCCAGCGCGTCGGCGAGCGTCGCGTGGACCGACGCGACGGCCGCGCCCAGTCGGTAGGACTCGTCGACGAAATCATCGCCCTCACCCCGCGCACTCACGGTCGCCATGTCCCAGCCCTCCCGGGAGCCCGCGGCGAATGCGGTCATCATTCCGAGCGACGATGCGTCGTCGCCGACACCCAGCTCCACCGCGCCGAGCAGCCGCGCGACGTGCCGGTTGCCCGCGCGGCCGAGCACGCGGTTGAGCTCGATGTCGGGGTTGATGCCGGCGGAGACGCGCCGGAAGAACTTCAGGATCGCGTCCTTGTCGAAGATCACGCTGGTATTGCTCTGCTCGGCACCGAACACCCGGGGCGTTGCCTCGGTGGGCAGCGCGACATCCGGCTCGCGGACGAATCGCACGTCACCTGTGTCGGCGGAATCGGCAATCAGGGACAGCAGATAGGAGGCTGCGCCTGGGTCGTAGAGCGCGTCGTAGCCGATGCGGTCACCGCAGCGACCGATCCTCGCGGCGGCGTCGAGGTCGGCCTCAGGCTCGGCAACCCACCGCACGATCACCTGATATGTCTCCGCTCCGCCGTCGGCGTAGACGACGGCCAGCAGCATCAGATCGAGGTCGTCGCGCAGCGGGACCACCAACTCCGGCTCCGCCGACACCAGCTGACGGGAACGTCCGGCGTACCAGCGCCGATCGGTCAGCCAGTCGGAAAAGGGCAAGCTCATTCGGTGTCCTCCGATGTCCATTACCGAATCAACTACCCACAGCGGCCCAGCGTGAATCGTGCCGGCGTCGGAGGTTCAGCCGGTGACGTAAGAGTCGGCCACGTCCAACGCGGCGTCGAGAATGCGCAGACCCTCGCGCACCTCGTCGTCGGTGGCGTTGCATGCAGGCGCGGTGTGGATGCGGTTGTAGTTGACGAACGGCAGCATTCCGCCTGCCTTGCACGCACCGACGACGGCGTTCATCGCCGCACTGGTGCCGCCGTAGGGTGCCAGCGGTTCACGGGTGATCGGATCGGCCACCAGTTCGACGGCATGGAACACCCCGAGACCGCGCACCTCGCCCACCGAGGGGTGCCGCTCGGCGATCTCACGCAGGCCGGGGCCCAGCACGTCGGAGCCGATGCGGGCAGCGTTGTCCACCATGCCTTCGTCTTCCATGGCGTTGATCGTCGCCACTGCGCACGCGGTGGCCAGCGGGTGCCCGGAGTAGGTGAGGCCGCCGGGGTACGCGCGGTCGGCGAAGGTCTTGGCGATCGAGTCGCTGATCGCGACACCCCCGAGCGGCACGTAGCCGGACGTGACGCCCTTGGCGAAAGTGATCAAGTCGGGCACCACGTCAAAGTTCTGGATGGCGAACCACTTTCCGGTGCGTCCGAAGCCGGCCATCACCTCGTCGGCGATGAACACGATGCCGTAGCGATCACAGATTTCGCGCACGCCCGCCATATAGCCCGGCGGGGGCACCATGATGCCCGCCGTGCCCGGCACGGACTCGAGGATGATCGCAGCGAACGACGTCGGACCCTCCATCTGGATCAACCGGTCGAGATGTTCCAGCGCGCGTTGGCACTCCTGCTCCTCGTTGTCGGCGTGGAACACCGACCGGTACAGGAACGGCCCGTTGAAGTGGACGACGCCGCTACTGGCGTAGTCGTTGGCCCAGCGCCGCGGATCGCCGGTGAGGTTGACGGCGGTGTCGGTGCCACCGTGGTAGGAGCGGTAGCGGGACAGCACCTTGTAGCGTCCGGTGTGCAGACGGGCCATCCGCACCGCGTGCTCGACCGCGTCGGCGCCTGCGTTGGTGAAAAACACCCAGTCGAGGTCGCCGGGAGTGCGTTCGGCGATCAGCCTGGCGGCCTCGGATCGCGCGGCGTTGACGTGCGCGGGCGCGACGGTGCACAGCTTGGCGGCCTGATCAGCAATGGCGGCAACGACTTTCGGGTGCTGGTGGCCGATGTTGGTGTTCACCATCTGGGAGCTGAAGTCGAGCAGACGGTTGCCGTCGCCGTCCCAGATGTAGGAGCCCTGCGACGCGAGGATCGTCATCGGCTTCAGATTGGCCTGGGCCGACCAGGAGTGGAAGACATGTTGGCGGTCGAGTTCGTAGGCGTGTTTGCCCTCGGCGATCGCGGTATCGAGGTCCTGTCCGCTAGGCAGGACGGTGTCTGTTGTCGTCATCGCTCGGTTCGCCTTCCTGTTCCTTGATCACCGAAACTGTAGTACGCGGTCTGCAAACGACGAATTTCAACCGCAGCGTCGCATGCGCTGGGCGATACTGCCGGTGATTGCGGGCGGTCACAGTCGAAAGTCGGAGGTAGCACATGAACACGGCGGATCGGCACAACAACGCAAGGACGCATTCGACGTCGTTGGGGACGGCACCACTGTCGCGGAATCCGACCTGGGTCGATCCGTAGGCTCACCGGGGACTCCGGTATCGGAGTTACTGTCCCGTTGGTCACATCAGTCACACGCGTCGCTGTCGCAGAGTCGCCGTCGAATTGCCCACCTAGGCACACCCGCACTCACACTTCGCCCAGCCGCACCGTCGTAATCCGTTACCGCACTCTCGACCGGCGACGGTTGTGACTCCAAGCGGGGCGGCAAACATCACACCGGCGTCGCACGCCAAGGCATACTCACCGCGTGACCATAGGCGCTGGGGGCAGAAATGGGACGGCAGACGCGGTAGAGCCTGCGCCCTCAGTACGCGGCCATCTCGGCCCGAACTGGTTCGCATCGGTGATGGGCACGGGCATCGTCGCGACCGCGGCGGCGTCATTGCCTGTCCACGTCGTCGGATTGCGCGCCTTCGCTCTCGCGGTGTGGGTGCTCGCGGCGTTGTTGCTCGCCGTCCTGACCGTGGTGATCGGCGCGCACTGGGTGCGACACCCCACCGTCGCCCGCAAACATGCCCGCAACCCGCAGATGGCCCACTTCTTCGGGGCGGCACCGATGGCGCTGGTGACCGTGGGCTCCGGCGCGCTGCTCATCGGCCACGATTTGATCAGCGAACCCGCGGCGGTGACGCTCGCGTGGGTGCTGTGGAGTGCGGGCACCGTCGGCGGGCTGTTCACGGCGACGTCGATCCCGTACCTGATGTTCACCCAGCTGTCCGTCGAACCGGACGCGGCATTCGGTGGCTGGCTGATGCCGGTGGTGCCCCCGATGGTCTCGGCTGCGGGCGGTGCCTTGCTGATTCCGCATGTGCCGGAAGGCCAGTGGCGCGAGACGATGTTCTACGGCTGCTTCGCGATGTTCGGGCTGTCGTTGTTCGCCTCGATCATCATCATCACGCTGATCTGGAGCCGGCTGGCCTACTACGGGACGTCGGGAAGCGCACGGGTGCCCACACTCTGGATCGTGCTGGGCCCCCTCGGCCAGTCGATCACCGTCGCCGGTCTTCTGGGCACGAACGCCGCGCTGGCGGTCGAGCCGGTGCTGGCCGGCGGCATGAGCATCTTCGCCGTGCTATTCGGCGTTCCCACATGGGGTTTCGCGGTGTTGTGGATCGTATTGGCTACCTCGCTGACGGTCCGCACCCTGCGCCGCGGCATGCAGTTCGCGTTGACGTGGTGGAGCCTGACGTTTCCGGTCGGCACGTTCGTCACCGGCACGTCGCAGCTGGCCGTGCACACGGGATTGAATCTCTTCCGGGTGGCCGCCGTCATCGCCTACGTCGCGTTGCTCAGCACCTGGGTACTGGTTGCGGTGCGGACCGCGCGGGGAGGGATCCGTGGTCAGCTCTTCGCGCCGCCGACCGACACTCCGGTGAAGGCGTACAAAGACGCACCTGCGGGTTAGGTTACACGATGGAAGGGCCCCAGGAGGCGCTGAGTCCGGCCGTTATCGGTTGCTGGAGGTGCTCGGCCGTGGCGGCATGGGTGAGGTGTGGCGGGCGCCGCGATGTGAAACCGTCCAACATCCTGCTCGACACCGAGGACTATGCCTACATGTCGCCCCGAGCCTTTCCGGCGACGCGACAGGCGCCGGCCTGGACACCTCCACCTGCGAGCTGTATTCCGCCGCCCGATAGACCTGCACCAATCGATACGACATACGTTCGGCCGATTTCTTATTGGTCTTCGGGATAGTTTTATGGCTGTCGTCCCCACCCGCGCGACGCATCAACCACCTGATGACGTAACGCAGTAGGGTCCCAACATGCCTAACCGCGACCACGGCGACCCCGGCGACGCCCCGTCGGTCCCCCCACCGCTCACCGAGATCGTCAGCCCGGCGCGCCCGAGAGCGGCCGAAGAGGCCCGCACCATCGCCGCGTCCACCATCACGGCCACGCTGGCGAGCCTCACCAGAACCGGCGACCCGTGGGCGTCGCTCGTCACCTACGGCTTACATGAGGGCCAACCCGTTCTGTGCGTCTCACACATGGCCGAGCACGGCCGCAACCTTGCGCACGATCCGCGCGCCAGTGTGTCGATCGTCGGCGCCAGCAACGACCCTGACCCGCTCGCCAATTCGCGCATCACACTCGCCGGAGTGGTCGAGATTCCGCAGGGTGACGAACGCGTAGCTGCCCGCGCCGCCCACCTGGAAGCCGTGCCCTCGGCGAAGTACTACATCGACTATAGCGATTTCGCCCTCTGGATCTTGCGCGTGCAACGCGTGCGCTGGGTCGGCGGCTACGGCCGGATGGACACCGCGACCGGCGACGACTACCTCACGGCCGCACCAGATCCCGTCACACCACAATCGGCAGGCGCCATCGACCACCTCAACGCCGACCATGCCGACTCGCTGCGGGTCATGGCACAAGGTCTCGGCGGTTACCCCGACACCACGCAGGCCACGTGCACGGCCGCTGACCGTTACGGCCTCGACCTCCGCGTGACGACGCCACGCGGCATCGCCTACACCCGGATCGGCTACCAGGCACCGATCGATTCCTACGACCAACTCCGCGCGACCACCGTCGAATTGACGCGGCGAGCCCGCGAAGCAGCCGTCGAGCTGAGCTGACCGGCCAGCGTGCCGTCTCATACGGATTCACTCTCACGGGCGGCGCTGGCGGCTAGCGCTAGCAGGCCCACGCTCGGTCACCCACCAGGTGGGCGACAGTGTGCAGTGCACCTGCACTCCGGACGCGGTCCGGGTGCTGCACCGCACGCGCCAGCTGCTCAACCGCGGTCCGGCCGCGCTGCTCAACGCGCCCCGACTCCTACGATTGACCCATGGCAGGCCCGGACAGCGCCGCACGTTTCGCCCGGGCACCGCTGGCGCGGCTGGCCACGGTGACACCAGACGGCCTGCCGCATCTCGTACCCATCGTATTCGCGCTGGTCGGCGACACCATCTACACCGCGGTGGACGGCAAGCCCAAGTCCACCCGCAGGCTCCGTCGGCTCGCCAACATCGAGGCGCACCCGCACGTCAGCGTGCTCGTCGACCACTACGACGACGACTGGTCACTGCTCTGGTGGGTACGCGCGGACGGCCAGGCCGAGATTCACGGCGACGGACCAGGATTAACTGCGGGGCACTCGGCGCTGCGGGCGAAGTACCGGCAGTACGAGACCGTCACGCTGGAGGGTCCCGTCATCGCCGTGACGGTCTCGCGGTGGGCCACCTGGTCTTCTTGATTGGCATGCTAGCGTTTGCCCGGCGCCCTCGACGTTCACCTAGTCCTAGTCCACCGTGTACGTCAGTTGCCCGTCCGGAAACCCCGCTCAGCTCCGCAGAACGCTCAGCTCAGCAAAGAGGGCGCACCCGTTGTTGGTGCCCCTTCTAGGTTTGCGAAGAAACGGTTTCGAGCCGTTGCTCCTTGCTCTAGAGTCGGATCGTCTGAGCTGGGGCCGCGGCGGTGCGCCACTTGCGTGGGGAGCGGGAAATTGGATCTCAACACTGTGACCGAAGTGATCCGGCAACCTTCGGACGGGGTGCTCGACTGGCGTACGGGAGACGCGTGGCTGGCCGGTGGGACGTGGTTGTTCTCCGAGCCGCAGGCGCAGCTGCGGCGGCTGCGCGATCTCGCAGGTCTGGGCTGGAACACGTTGGCGTCGAACGAATTCGGTCTACAGATCGGGGCCATGTGCACCATCTGCGATCTGTACGAGTACGCCAAGACCGTCGACTGTGGCGCCAGCCCGCTGTTCACCACGAGTTGTGAGGCGTTCCTCGCGTCGTTCAAGATCTGGAACTCGGCGACCGTCGGCGGCAACATCTGCATGTCGCTGCCCGCGGGTCCGATGATCACCCTGACCGTGGCGCTGGACGCCACCTACACCGTGCGGGCGGCCGACGGCGCCGAGCGCGGCGTCGAAGCGGCCGAATTCGTCACCGGTAACAACCGCAACATCCTCGCACCCGGAGAGGTACTACGCAGCATCGACATTCCCGCCAGCGCACTGCGGAAGCGTCACGCGCACCGCCGCTTCACGTTGACCAAGATGGGGCGGTCGACGATCTACATGATCGGCACCCAGACTCCCGGCAGCGACGACTTCGCCCTGACGATCACCGCGGGTACCACCCGTCCGGTCGTGCTGTCCTATACGGTCATCCCCGACGTGGCTGCCCTGCGTGGCGCTATCGACGCGTTACCCGCGGCCATCTGGTTCGCCGACCCGAACGGCTCACCTGATCACCGCCGGCACCTGGCGAAACATTTCGCCGAAGAGATCCGCACCGAACTCAGCGTCGGAGACCAGTCGTGAGCTACACCGTCAACGGCGCAGAATTCGACTCCGAACCTCGTCCCGGTCAGTGCTTGCGGACGTTTGTGCGCGCGCTTGGATTCCACGGAGTCAAGAAGGGTTGCGACGCAGGTGATTGCGGCGCGTGCACCGTATGGCTCGACGGCTTGCCCGTGCACAGTTGCATCACGCCGGCCATCCGCGCGCAGGGGCACGAGGTCACGACGATCGAAGGCCTGGGCACGCCCGACAACCTGCATCCGATGCAGCGGCAGTTCCGCGACGCTCCTGGCTTTCAGTGCGGCTTCTGCACCGCGGGCATGATCATGACGGCGGCGACGTTCACCGACGATCAGAAGCAGGACCTTCCGCGCGCATTCAAGGGAAATCTTTGTCGCTGCACTGGTTACCGCGCAATCGAGGATGCGGTCAACGGCGTCGTCGGCATCGAAGCCGCCAAGCCGGGCGAGGCGGTCGGCACCAGCGTTGGCGCGCCGGCGGCCACCGGTGTCGTCACGGGGACCGTCGAGTTCACCATGGACACCGAGATGGAGGGCATGCTGCATCTCAAGGTCCTGCACTCTCCGCACGCGCACGCCCGCATCGTGGCCATCGACAAGTCGGCGGCCCTCGCTGTGCCCGCCGTGGTCCGCGTATACACCTTCGAGGACGTGCCGAAGAAGCGTTACAGCACAGCCATTCACACCGATCATCTCGTCGACCCCGATGACACCTACATGCTTGACAACGTGGTCCGCTTCGTCGGCCAGCGGGTGGTGGCAGTCCTTGCCGAGTCGATCAGCGCCGCCGAAGAGGGCTGCAGGGCTGTGGTCGTGGAGTACGAGATGCTGCCCGCGGTCTTCGATCCCGAGGAGGCGATGACCGACGGCGCCCCCCAGCTGCACACCTACGACGACCCCTTCGCCCATGACAAGAAGCGCAACATCCTGCTGGAGCTGCACGGCGAAATCGGCGACGTGGAAGCGGGTTTCGCGGAGGCCGACGTGATCCACCAGGCCACCTACTTCTCACCGCGAGTGCAACACGCGCACCTGGAGACCCACGGTTCGATCGCTTGGATGGAGAACGGCAGGCTCAACGTCAGGACCGCCTCGCAGTCGCCTTCGATCGCCAAACTCAAACTGGCGCACCTCTTCAGCCTGCGCCCCGACCAGCTGCGGGTGTTCTGCAAGCGAGTGGGAGGTGGTTTCGGGGGCAAACAGGAGTTGATCTCCGAGGACCTGCCTGCCCTCGCCACCCTCGACACCGGACGCCCGGTGTCCTGGGAGTTCAGCAGAACCGAGGAGTTCACCACCGCGTCACCGCGTCATCCGATGAAGGTGACGGTCAAGCTGGGCGCCAAGGCCGATGGGACGCTCACCGCATTCCAGTACCGCAACGTGTCCAACACCGGCGCCTACGGCAATCACGGCGGTGAGACCCTGTTCGCCGCGGCGGCCGCGATCGCGCTCTATCGTTGCCCCACCAAGAAATTCGACGGCTGGTCGGTGTACACCAACACCGTGCCCAGCGGCGCACTGCGCGGCTACGGCATGACCCAGCCCGGCTACGCGGTGGAGTGCGCGATCCACGAGCTCGCGGTCAAGCTCGGGATGGATCCCGCCGCACTGCGGCGGCACAACGTGGTGCGGCCCGGCGACCGTCTGCTGGCGATCGGTGACCACGCCGACGACGTCGAATTCACCGAAGACGGCATCACCGAATGCATCGACCTGGTGGACGAGGCGCTGCGGTGCGACAACAGCGGCGGCGACCTCGGCGACGACTGGCTGGTCGGCGCGGGCGCGGCGACGTCGCTGCACGAGACCGCACCACCCACTGACCACATCTCCGACGCGTGGGCCACACTCGGAGACGATGGTACCTACGAGATCGCAGTGGGCACAGTCGAGTTCGGCGAAGGCACCTCGACTGTGCACGTGCAGATCGCGGCCACCAACCTGGGCACCACACCGTCGCGGATCCGTCTGGTGCAGTCCGACACGGACAGGACGGGTTTCGACACCGGTGCATTCGCCAGTGCGGGCATGTTCGTGGCGGGCAACGCGGTGAACTACGCGTCGTCCGCTCTGCGCAAGCGCATGCTGGGGTTTGCGGCCGCCCACGTGGGCGTCGACGTCGCCGACTGCTCGATGGACGACGACGGCATCGTGTGCGCCGACACCCGCCTGACCCTCGCGGAACTCCTCGAGGCCGGACGGGCCCGCGGTGTCCGGTTCGCCGAGGCGCGCAAGGCATTCGGCTCACCCCGCAGTGTTACGTCCAACACGCACGGCTTCCGGATCGCGGTTCATCGGGTCACCGGCGAGATTCGCGTCCTCTACAGCGTCCATGCCGCCGACGCCGGTGTGGTCATCAACCACGCGCAGGCGCACGGGCAGGTCGAAGGCGGGGTGGCGATGGGACTCGGCTTCGCGCTGACCGAGAACTTCCACGTCGACGCCGCGGGCGTGATGGTCAATCCGAACCTGCGCAACTACCGCATCCCCACCTTCGCCGACGTGCCGCGGACCGAGATTCTGTGGGTGAAGTCGTCGGACTCCGTCGGTCCGATGAAGGCCAAGGGCATGGCCGAATGCTGTATCAACCCCATCGCACCCGCACTCGCCAACGCGCTGGAGGACGCCACCGGTGTGCGCTTCCGCGACCTTCCGTTCTCGCCGGAGCGGATCTACGAGCGGATCTACGTCCGGCACGGGGCAGCGACGCCCGCCGAGCGTGGGGTCGATGGCGCGCTCGAGCCCGAACGCGCCCGATGATCTACTGACCCGCCAACGTCACCGGCGCGTCGCCACCCGGAAGCTCCGGCACCGTCCCGATCTGCGTCGGGGACACCGTCGTCGCCTCCGGATCGGGCCGTGCCAACTCCAACTTCTGCACGACCGGTCCGTCGGGTCCCATCCCGCTCACCAACAGGTCGGCGCCAACGGTGTTACTCGTGGTGGCCACCTGGACGCCACCAGAGGTGAAGGGTTCGAATGACGCGATCTGAGTGAACATCACCTGCCCTGCGTGGTGGTCGGGGCTCTCGGTGTACATCAGCGGGCCGCCGTCCAGTAGCGACCCGCTGGACCACACGCGCACCGTGCCTTGATCGCCGAGCTGGCCGGTCACCACGCTCATCGCACCGCCTTCGGCACCCGCCACCCAGCCGGTCGCCAGCGAGACACCATCGAGGTAGGTCTCGGGGTAGGCGAGGAACTCCGACGTCACCACCGGCTCACCGGGGCCCTCGCCCGGTGCGGGCGCTCCGTTCTGCTGGGCCAGTGCGGTCGGGGTGAACAGGTCGTAGCGCAATGTCTTGATCAAGGCGGCTTCTCCTGGACCGGGCGCGGTCACGATACTCATCCGACCCGATCCGATGTCCACCAAACCGGTCGCGATCGTGACACCCGCCTGCGATCCGGGGTACGGGTTGAAGCTGGAGAAGATCTCAGGCTTCGTTCCGACGTCGGCGGGCAGTTCGGAATCGAAGATCACCACCTGCGACTCGATGCCAGGACCGGAACTCACGATGATGTTGTCGGACAACGCGTTTCCATCGATATCGGCACCGGCGACGTGCACGCCACCGCGGAAGCCGCTGTCGAACGGCGCGAAACGCGCCAACTCCTCGGTGAACTTCCCACCCGCACCGCTGAACACGACGACCTCCGGCGCCACCCCCGGCCCGGTGCCCGCGATCAGGTCGAGCACCATGTCACCGTCGACGTCGGACATCGCCACCGACGGTGCGCCGTCGAACGTCGGGAACGGGACGACGCTGGTCAATAGACGGTCCCCCGCACCGTCGTAGATGTTCACCGCCGCGGGCTTGGCCGGTGTGCCCGCGATGGCGGCGGCGTAGGTCGACACCTCCGGTATCACGTTGATCGTCGCCATCAGACCGTTGTCCTCGTGATTGAGGCGGTGACAGTGGATCACGAAGGTGCCGACGTAATCGAGGAAGTCCATCCTCAGGGTCAGCGATGCCGGTTCGATGGCGGCCTCGTTGGCGTCGATGGTCGGGGCGGGCACGTTGGCGTTGTCCAGACCCCACGGCTGCACACCGGTGGTGGTTCCGATGATCGGGCTGACGACTTCCATGACTTGAAAGTCGTTGACGTGGATGTGCATCGGGTGTTCGTCATTGTTGGTGTTGGTGATCTGCCACTCCTCGACGGTGTTGAGTCGCGGTTGGATCAGCGGAATGTTGGGGAAGGTACTGCCGGAGAACGAGTATGTGAACGCCTTGGGGTCGTTGGTGCTGGCCAGGTTGTTGTCGAAGCCACCGGTGATGAGGAGTTGGCGCGTCACGTCCGGCGTCAACGCCGCCGTGTCGACGAACGACGTGTACGCGCCGAGTTGCTGGCCTTGGGCGAATTCGACTGTCTCCCCTTGCCCTTCGGCCGGGGTCGCCCGGATCAGGGTCTGGGTGGGGAAGATGAAGAAACCGTCTTCGTAGCTGATGTAGGCGGGATCGACGGTCACCTGGCCCAGCACCGCAGGCGGATTCTCGGTGCCGTTGTTGTGGTAAAGGATGCCGGGCTCGGTCCTGGGCTTCGCGCCTTCCACCGGTGGCATCTCCAGTACCAGGTCCCCGTCGGCGGGCATCGTCACCGCGATCGCGTACCGCGAACCGGGCGGAATAACCAGCTCGGTTCCGTCGCCGTCGACCGGTGCTCCCACCGTCGTATACGGATTGCCGTCCTGTCCGACGATCGCGAACTTCGGGTGGTTGCCCGTCGCGGTCTCGGTCAACTGCAGCCGCAGGTAGGCGAGGTCGCTGATGTTGGCGACCACCCAGATCTCCGTCTGCCCGGGCGACAGGCGCAGCTCCGGCTGGAACTGACCGTTGACGGTGAACTGGATATCGCGCTGGTTCTCGGGAAGCGACGGATCGGCAGAAACGTCCGCGGTGTCGCTGGTGAAGCTCTGCAGGTTCATCGGGATGAATTGCGCTGCGCCACGATGGTTCTGCGGCGAGAGTGGGCCCTGGTACCAGTTCGTGAAGTACTGAGCCCCCTGCGATGTCTCGGTGAAGTTCACCGGAGCCAGCAGCGGCCGGTACGTTCCGTCGGCCAGTTCGGTGCCTTCCGGCGGAGTGAGCGTGCTGACCCACTGCGACCAGTTCGGGTTGTTCAGCTGGCGACCAGCACCAACCCGGTCGAAGACGAAGTTGTACTGCAGCGCCATGTTTCGGATGGGCAGGTCGTGCTCGGTGACGAGCGGGATGTTGCCGTCGGGCCTGCCGATCTCGAGGAGACCCGCCAGGCCGGCGGCCGTCTGCTGGGCGGTCAACGTGTGACGGTGGCTGTGGTACCAGTACATCCCGTTCGGCATGCCGGCAGGTATGTCGTAGGTGTAGGTGTTACCCATCCCTGCCGGAATGTCGAGCAGCACGTTGTCGGCGTTGCCCGAGGGGCTGACATGCAGTCCGTGGGTGTGCAGATTCAGCGGGGCCGAGTCCAATGGGGACGGATACAGCGGGACTTCGCCACCCACCGGTGTGAACGCCGGATTGTAGAAGTCGGTGATGGTGAGGTTCTGAAGGTCGTTGTCGTAGTGGACGATCAGCCGTTCGCCGGGGTTCACCCGCAGTGTGGGAGCCGGGTACACGTTGTCGCCGCTGGTCGATCCGTCCGAACTCGTGCCCTTGATAAGGTCGTAGCCGAAGATCAGGAAGTCCGATACGGGTCCTGCAACGGTATCGAGGTTCACGGTGCCCTGGTGAGCGGATATCCGCACTTCCAGCACACCGTCCTGGCTGGAGAGCCGGACCGGCTCGGCGAACGACGCGGGGCGTCCGTCGGGTCCCGCGTTGACCCCGACACCGGCTTCGGGCGGCTCGGATTCCGTGCACGACGTCAACGCGCACGCGAGGGCCAGAATGGCACTCAGCGCAACTAGTACTGAGCTACCCCTCGAGCGCTTACCCATGTCTTGGTGCCTCCCCCACAGTCTCCCCTGCATTTCGTGTCCCCACCGGCGGGTATGGGCGAAACGGTAACCACCCGATGGGCTCGATTGGTGGGATTCGGCGATGTCGGTCTGCGCAGGGGCGCTGTCTCGGTTTACAGTCGGAGCGTGGTTCGCGGCGGATACAGCCGGTTTGTGGCGCTCGGAGACAGTCAGACAGAGGGTCTGTGGGACGGCGATGACGCCGACGGTGTGGTGGGCTTCGCCGACCGGTTGGCCGCCATCCTGGCGTCCCACAACCCAGACCTGCTCTACGCCAACCTGGCGATTCGGGGCAAGCGCATCCGCGATGTCATCGAAATGCAACTGCCACAGGCGTTGTCGATGCAGCCGGACCTGCTCACGGTGTGTATCGGGATGAACGACGCCACGCGCCCCGGCCGAGCGTTCGACCGCGCTCTGGCCGACCTCGACGCAATGTATGGGCACATGGCGGATTCGGGCGCCATGGTGGTGACCACCACGTTCCCCGACATCAAGCAGATTCTGCCGGTCGGCAGGCTGCTGGCGGCCCGGATCATCCAGATCAACGACGTGATCCGTACTGCCGCCCACCGACACGGTTTCGGCCTCGTCGACCTGTACGACGCACCGTCGATGCGTCAGCCCCAGACCTGGAGTCACGACCGCATGCATGCGTCGAGCACGGGTCACATGCTGTTCGCCGAGGCTGCGGCAGAAGCTCTCGAACTCCCTGGCAGCAGCCATGATTGGGCTCAGGCCAGGGATGAGGACACCCATACGACGTGCTGGCAACGTCAGGGCGCCCAGGTGCGGTGGATTCAGAACCTGCTGCTGCCGTGGCTGTGGCGGCACATGCGCGGCAAGTCCGGCGGCGACGGTCGCGATCCGAAGCGGCCCGCCCTGGCGCCCGTGCACCTCGATACGGCCGCGGGATCATCGACACCCATCGAGTCCGAGTTTGACGGACAGCGCCATTCCGCTCCGAGCGAACGGTATCCGTGACGACGCCAACGACGTCGATCGATCCTTGAGTCGGCTCCCCCAACTACACTTCGAGTGATCGAAGAGGGAGGACGATCGTGCGCCGTGCAGCTCACCATCTCGTCGTAGTCGCGGGCCTCGTGCTGTCCGCAATCGCAGGTTCGGCCGCGGTCGGTGCCGCCGCGGTCCCGACCGACGATCCCGACTTCGCGGTCGCGGCCGTCAGCCCGCCCGAAGGCGCGGTCGTCGGCGTCGGCCATCCGGTGCAGGTGACGTTCGCGGGCGCGGTCGCCGATCGGCAGGCCGCGGAGCAGAGCATCGGCATCGCGACATCGTCGGACGTCACCGGTCACTTCACCTGGCTGTCCAGCGACACGGTGGAGTGGACTCCGGACAGCTTCTGGCCCGCGCACAGTCGTGTGACGGTGACGGCGACCGGACTCTCGACGTTCTTCCAGGCAGGGGCCGCCGTGCTCGGTGTCGCCGACATCTCCGACCACACCTTCACCATCACCGTCGACAACCAGGTCCTGAGGTCGATGCCGGCCTCCATGGGCAAACCGGGGTTCGCCACCCCCGTCGGCACGTTCGCCGCGTTGGAGAAGCAGCGCACCGTGACGATGGATTCACGCACCATCGGCATCCCGCTCGAATCCGCCGAGGGCTACCTCATCGAGGCGGAGTACGCCGTCCGCGTCACGTGGGGCGGTGTGTACGTCCATTCGGCACCGTGGTCGGTGGGCTCGCAGGGCAACGCGAACGTGAGTCACGGCTGCATCAACCTCAGCCCGTACAACGCCGGGTGGTACTTCGACATGGTCCAGGTGGGCGACCCCATCGTCATCCAAACCTGACGCGCAAGCGTCGCCCGCGGAACACCCGCGTGCACAAACACCGCTCCGCCGCGTGCTGAACAAATTGCGCTCCGGGGTGCATCACCAGTGGCCGGGTGGAATCATCCGGTCGGTGACCACCGAAACACCGCAGACCATTGCCTACCCCGCGGCGGGCGCACGCCCCAGCGGCCGCGCCGCAGACGTGCTTGCACCCCATGTGATCGTGCTGTTCGGCGCAACGGGCGACCTGGCGAAACGCAAGCTGCTGCCGGGAATGGCCTATCTGGTGCTGTCCTCGCTGGCGCCGAAGATCCGGGTGGTCGGTACGTCACTGGAAGACGTCACCGTCGAGCAGTTCCGCGAACTCACCAAGCAGGCGGTCGAATCGTTCGGTACGCACAAGCTCACCAAGGAGCAGTGGGAGAACTTCGCCGGCCGGATAACGTACGTCCCGCAGGGCGCGGGTCCCGAAGCGCTGGCCGCCGCCGTCGCAACAGCGGAGGAAGAACTGGGCCCCGACGTCCGTAGGCTGCACTACCTGTCGGTACCCCCGAAGGCTGCCCGGGCTGTCATCACGATGCTCAAGGACGCGAACCTCGTCGAGAAGTCCCGGGTGGTGATGGAGAAGCCGTTCGGCACTGACCTGCAGAGCGCGATCGAACTCAACGACTTCGTGCACGAGACGTTCCGCGAGCGGCAGATCTTCCGCATCGACCACTTCCTCGGCAAGGAAGCAGCCCAGAATATCCTGGCGTTCCGGTTCGCCAACGGTCTGTTCGAGCCGATCTGGAATCGCAACTTCATCGACCACATCCAGATCGACATCCCGGAGACGCTCGGCCTCGACCAGCGCGCCAATTTCTACGAAAGCACCGGCGCGTACAAGGACATGGTGGTGACGCACCTGTTCCAGGTGATGGCGTTCGTGGTGATGGAACCGCCGACCGCACTGGAGCCCCGGGCGATCAGCGAAGAAAAGAATAAGGTCTTCCGCTCAATGCTGCCGATCCACTGCGACCAGGTGGTCCGCGGTCAGTACGGCGGCTACCGCGACGAGTCCGGCGTGGCAAGAGATTCCGACACCGAGACGTTTATCGCGCTCAAGGTCGGTATCGACAACTGGCGCTGGGCCGGGGTGCCGATCTACCTGCGCACCGGCAAGAAGATGGCCGACGGGATGCGCATCATTTCGATCGCTTTCAAGGAGGCACCGCGCACGATGTTCCCCGCTGGCTCGGGCGTCGGTTCGCAAGGCCCCGACCACCTCACCTTCGACCTCGCTGACAGCTCGAAGGTGTCGCTGTCGTTCTACGGCAAGCGACCGGGCCCCGGCATGAAGCTCGACAAGTTGTCCATGCAGTTCTCGACGCAGGAGACCGACTCGGTTGGCGACGTGCTGGAAGCCTACGAACGCCTGATCCTGGACGCCATGCGCGGCGACCACACCCTGTTCACCACCGCCGAGGGCATCGAATCACTGTGGGAACGTTCGCAATCGCTGCTGGACGATCCGCCACCGGTCAAGAGCTACCCGCCGGGCACCTGGGGGCCTAATGCAATTCATCAGCTTATCGCGCCGAACGCGTGGCGGTTGCCGTTCGAGCGGGCGTGGCGCGAGAAAAAGAGAGCTTCCGGTTGAGCTTGTCGCCCTCGATGTCCAGGTCAGGTACGAACTTTTCGAGTCCCTTCGGCAGCCACCACGCCCGGTCGCCGAGCATGGACATCACCGCGGGCACGACCGTCAGGCGGACCACGAACGCGTCGATCAGCACACCGAAGGCCAGTGCGAAACCGATCTGTTTGACCGCCGGGTCGGTGTTGAACACGAATCCGGCGAAGACGGCCGTCATAATCACGGCGGCAGCCACTACCACCCGACTGGCCTGGCCGAAGCCGTGCGCGAAGGCGTCGTCGCCGCGGTGGCCGTGCACGTATGCCTCCTTCATCGACGACACCAGGAACACTTCGTAATCCATTGCCAAGCCGTACAACACGCCCGTCACCATGATCGGCAGCATGTTCAAGACCGGCCCGGTCGCGCTCAGCCCGATGAGTTGCTGAAACCAACCCCACTGGAACAGCGCGGTGGTCGCACCGAACGTGGCCAGCACGCTGAGTAGGAAGCCCGCGGTGGCCTTGACGGGCACGGCGATCGAGCGGAACACCACGGTGAGGATCACCAGTGAAAGACCCACCACCACCGCGATATACAGCGGAACCGCAGCCGAGAGTCGTTCGGACATGTCGATACCCAACGCGGTAAAGCCGGTGACACCGAGGTTGACGGTACGCAGCTCGCTCAGCGGCCCGGCGTGCGCTCGGATATCGCGGACCAATTGTGCGGTCGCTTCGTCGTTCGGCCCACTCTCGGGCACTACCGAGAACACGGCGGTGGTTGCGGCTTCGTCGACATTGCTGAGGCTCACCGATTCCACACCGGCCAGGCGGCCCAGGTCGTTGACGGTGTCGGCGAGCTCGGGGTTCGTCAGGCGCGCACTGTCATCGGTCGGCTCAGCGACCACGACGAGGGGTCCGTTGTAGCCAGCTCCGTAGTGCGATTCGACGAGGTCGTAGCTGTCACGCTGCGGGGTGCCCTGGCTGTAGCTGCCACCCGCTGGCAGGCCTAGCGACATCGACAGGGCCGGCAGCGCCAGCAGCGCTGCGACCGCAATGCCTGCCAAAGCCACGGGTACGCGGTGCCGCAACACCCGCGCCACCCAGGCACTCGCCAGTGGGTGAGCGTTGCGCTCAGCTTCTGTGGAGGTAGATCTGGCCTTCCCCGAACAGATCCGCTCACCCACCAGCCCGAGCAGCGCGGGCAGCAGCGTCAAGGCCGACAGCACGGCGACGACGACCGTCGCCGCTGCCGCTAGCGCCATCGTCGTCAACAGATCGATCCGAACCACCGACAGGGCGACCAGTGCGATCACCACGGTGGTGCCTGCGAAAACAACGGCGCTGCCTGCGGTTCCGACCGACCGCGCGGCCGCATCACCTGCGGACAGGCATTGGTCGAGGATCAGGCGGCGCTGTCTGTTCACGATGAACATCGCGTAGTCGATGCCTACCGCGAGCCCCAGCATGATGGCCAGCACTGCGGTCATGGATTGCATGTTGAACACATGCGACAGGGTGAAGGTGCCGCCCACACCGACGGCGACGGACATCAGCGCGGTCGCCAGCGGGAGTCCAGCGGCCACCAGCGAACCCAGGGTGACGATCAACACGACAGCAGCGAGGACGACGCCGAGCACTTCGCCGACGCCGAAGATCTCGGGGAGCTGCGCCATGCTGGCCGACGGCAATAGAGCGACGTCGCTGTCGCCCAAGGCATTTCGCGCAGCGTCGACAGTGTGCTCGACGGTTCCTGTTGGCAGCTCTTGGGTCTGCTCGTCGAACTGGAACTGCAGCAGCGCCACCCGGCCGTCAGCGGAGATCGCGACCCCTGGCACCGGCTGTCCGTCGACAAGGAGTGGTCGCGGCGAGTCCGCCGGAGGCGCGTTGGGCTGGGCCTGCGCGATGGCGGCAGAGGCACTCAGCGTCGGACTCGAACCCTTGGCCATCTCCTGCTGCGCGAGTTGGCGCGCGTCGAGGACGTGGTCCGAGCGCCACACAGCGTCGGCGGCATCGAGCAGCGCAGCGCGATTTGCGCCTTCGTCAACGCGGGAGCCGTCAGGGGCGGCGAACGCGATCATGCCTTGGCCGCCAGACGATTCCGGCATTTGCTCAGTGAGCTGGTCGATCACCTGCTGGGCAGGAGTGCCGTCGATGCGCATCTCGTTGGAGACCTTCGGCGGGCTGAGCACCAGGAATGTGGCGATGACACCGATGAGCGCCAGCCACACCCCGATGACCGGCCACGGCCGGTGGAACGCCAGCCGCCCAAGACGGTGCAGATAGGTGGACATAGAAGTGAGAGTAAGCTCCCGATATGGGAGTGAGCTCGTACTTGTTGCGAAGCACACCTGGCGCGGTGGCCAATGACGTGGGCCACTCTGAGCGTCGGGAGAATACCAATGCGACACATCGACGACGAGCCGACGCATGCGCGAACGTCAACAAGATCGTGGCCGCAGCCAGGGAAGTCTTCGCCGAACGAGGCGAATCGGCGACGTTGACGCAGGTGGCCGAGCGAGCGGGCGTCGGTAACGCGACGCTGTACCGCCACTTCGCCAACCGGCAGTCGCTCGCCGCCGCGGTGTACGAAGACATCTTCCTCACCGAGGTGGAACCGGTGCTCAGGTCGCTCGTCGACGACGATGCGCCGCGGGAGTCGTTTCTCGATGTGATCGAACGGATGGTCGAGGTCATGCACACCCAGCGGCGTCTGTTGCCGTCGCTCGACCAGTTCGCCGATCTCACGGCGCGCCTTTTCACCAGCGATCCCGATCTGGCCGGCGAGATGATCCGGCGACGCCAGGAAAACGGTGAACTCCGCCCTGATCTCACCGTCGACGATGTCCCGACCTTCGTCGCCATGGTCACTACGGCGTCGGTGGCGCTGGATCAGCCGCCCGCGCTGCGGCGTCGATATCTAAGCCTGATGCTCGATGCGCTGAACCCTGCAGGCGCGCAACCGCTGCCGCCTGTGTAGGGCCTGCGCTGTCTCGTAAGAGGATTCGGCTGCGGCCAGCTCACGGTCGGCTTTCTGCAACGCCTTTCGGGCTTCTTCACGATGTTGGCGTGCTTTCCGGCGCCGAGCGGTGCTCGGGGTGTGCGGTGGATGTATTCGCGCAGCGCGAACCCGCGGGCGCTCAGGTCACGCGTTGGCCAGCTGCGCTGTGCGAGCTTCTGGATCGGGCTTGGCGATGGGCAGGCGGCCCATGCGCCGACAGGCGTCAACGCGCCCATGAAAACGCGCCCATGCAGTCGAAGGTGCGGCGAGTTTGCACGCCCACGGTGTGCTCGAAGAAACCTGTGCGTCCCGTAACCGCTCGTTGCGATCCAGCACCACGAGCAGGAATGACTTTGAGTAGGTGCCACGGTGGGTAGGTAGTACCCATGCGCGTGGCGACTTTCAACATCCTGCACGGACGTTCCGTCGAAGACGGCGTCGATCTGGGCGTCGATCCTGCCAATCTGTGGCGCTGCGTCCGAGAGCTCGACGCCGACATCCTGGCCTTGCAGGAAGTCGATATCGACCAGGAACGATCGGGCATGACCGACCTCACCGCTCTGGCCGCCGAGTCGATGGGCGCGGTGAGTCACCGGTTCGTCGCAGCCATCTCCGGCACTCCTGGGGCGAGGTGGATGGCGGCCACCGGCGAGGAGCTGCCCGGAACAGCCGGTTACGGCATCGCGCTGCTCTCGCGGTACCCCGCGTCGAGCTGGCAGGTGATCCGGCTGCCCCGCATCCCGACGAAGTTCCCGATCTACCTGCCCGGCCCAAACAAGGTGCTGGTGGTCCACGAAGAGCCGCGCGCCGCAGTCGTCGGAGTCTTCCACACCCCGCTGGGCCAAATCACCGTTGCCAATACCCATCTGTCGTTCGTGCCGGGATGGAACCATCGCCAGCTGCGCCGGGTGGTGCGCGACCTGCGCGGGTTACCAGGACCCCACTTACTGACCGGCGATCTGAACATGACGCCTGCCTCGGTGGCCCGCTGGTCGCGGTTGCGCTCGCTGGCCACGGCGCCCACATTCCCGGCCGATTGTCCCGAGCGCCAACTCGATCACGTCCTCACCGACGATCCGAGGATGCGGGGCACCGGATTCGCGACGCCGTCGATGGTCATCTCCGACCACCGCCCTCTGGTGGTGGACGTGACGAAGTCCTGACCCGACCCAGACCAGTGCGACACGGTTCGCTTGTGGGTGTGCGTCGCCTTCTCCACGAACCCTGCGCCTCATAGGGGAACTTGGTCTTGTCGGCGCAACGTTTCGTCGCCTCGACCGTCTACCCTGCTCGAATGCGGTGATCACTAGCGGGTTTCAGCAGCGCACGACGCTTCTCCTGCCGTTTGCCGGCGCGCAACGTCTCGGTTCTATCCTGGCCGCGTGAGCACCGAAGTGGCGATGCCCGCTTTCATGGACGCAATGTACTGGGTCGGCGACGGCGGCTTGTTTGCCGGCTCGGTGTTATTGGGCGTCATGGTGATCATCTACATCGAAACGGGATTGCTGTTCCCCTTCCTGCCTGGCGACACCCTGCTGTTCTCCGCGGGGCTCATCGCCGCCCAACCCGACTCGCCCGCAACCATTCAGGCGCTCTGCGCGTGCGCCGCGTTGGCCGCTTGGGCCGGTAGCCAGACCGGCCATCTCATCGGTCGCGGCGTTGGCCCTCGCCTGTTCAACAAACCGGATTCACGGGTGTTCAAGCAGCGCTATGTGAGGGCAGCGGAGGAATTCTTCGGAAAGCACGGCGCGAAGGCACTTCTGGTCACCCAGTTCATCGGCGTGGTGCGCACGTACACCCCTGTCGTCGCGGGCATATCAGCGATGCGGTATCGCACCTTCGCGATCTTCAGCGCCCTCGGCAGCATCGCGTGGGGCGTCGGGCTGACGCTGGTCGGATACTTTCTGGGCAACGTCGGCTTCGTCGGGCGCCACCTCGAGCTGATGATGCTGATGATCGCCGTGTTGTCGTGCATCCCGGTGCTTCTCACCGCGGCGCGGGTGTACCTGCGGCGCCGTGGAGCTGTGCCTGCCGGCGATTGAGATCAGTGCGTCGAGCCGGACGACACCGGGCTGTTGCGAGATGGTGGCACGTTGCTGGCGGCCCAGTTTCTCGCCGCGAGCGCGCGTTCAGGTACCTCCACCGAGAGCGTTTCCACCAACGCCACGCGCCCTCGGGGCAGCCGGTCGCACACAGGTTCCTCACGCCCTCCAAACACCCACAGCGTCACGATTACCGCGTTGGTGCACTCAGCGTGGAGCGCAATCGGCGAAGAGATGGGACAACCATGAAGAAGTCTGTACTGACCAGGACCGCCACCACTTTGGCCGGCGCGGTGGCCGTCGCAGCACTCGCGTCGACATTCGCAGGTGCCACCGCGAGCGCGGACCCGGGCGCACCGGGACCTGGGATCATCCCCGGTCCCGGAGTCGGAGGTGTCGGCGGACCCCTGTCCGGGCTCGGCGTGCTGCCCGGCATCGGACTGGGGGCGCCCGGGTTGGGGATTCTGCCGGGTCCGGGGCTCGGAGGTGTCGGCGGACCCGCCTCCGGCCTCGGAGTCCTGCCAGGGGCAGGTTTCGGCCTCCCGGGGCCCGGGCTGATCTGACGAGTGGGCTCGCCGCGCCAATCGGGGGCGCGGCGGGTTCGCCCGTCCAAACGGCGACCCAACGGCCATCCCAGGCACGATGGACCATGTGCGAGTTCTCGTGGTCGAAGACGAACACCTCTTAGCCGACTCCATCGCCGCGGGCTTGCGTCGTCATGCCATGGCCGTCGACGTGGTCTACGACGGTGCCGCGGCGATGGAGCGCGTCACCGTCAATGACTATGACGTCGTGCTACTCGACCGCGACCTGCCCATCCTCTCCGGTGACATGGTCTGCACGCAGCTCGCCGAGTCAGGTAATACTGTGCGGATCTTGATGCTGACGGCCGCTACGGCGATCAACGACCGGGTGACCGGTCTGGGGCTCGGCGCCGACGACTACCTTCCGAAGCCGTTCGCTTTCGCCGAACTGGTAGCGCGCATCCAAGCCCTCAGCAGGCGGGCACGGCCGGCCGCACCTCCTGTGCTGGAACGCAACAGCATCAGGCTCGATCCGCATCGGCGCAGCGTCACCCGGAACGACACACCGATTCCGCTGACCCGCAAGGAGTTCGCCGTACTCGAGGAGTTGATGCTCGCCGAAGGGGGCGTCGTGTCCGCGGAACATCTCCTGGAGAAAGCCTGGGACGAGCACATCGATCCGTTCACCGGAGTGGTGCGGTACACGATCATGATGGTGCGCCGCAAACTTGGTGAGCCAGCGGTGATCGAGACCGAACCCGGCGTCGGATACCGCCTCCCATGACGGGGCGATCGACTATCCGGCTTCGACTCACACTGCTGTATGCGGGCGTGTTCTTCGTCGGAGGCGCCATCCTGATCGTCCTGATGTATCTCTTCCTGCGCCAGTCGTTGACGTCGCACCCCGGTGCCGGCGCGCAAGGCATCGTGCGGCAATTCCTCGAAGACGGCCCGCTGCGCAATCGACCACTGGCCGACAATCTGTTCACAGCCATCGCCGACCAGGTCGACCGGGAGCGACGGACCACGTTGCGCGCCATGCTGGCCCGGTCGCTGGTGTCACTGGTAGTGGTGGGAGTGGCGGCGGGCGCGTTCGGCTGGCTGCTCGCCGGGCGCGCACTGCAGCCGCTCAACGACATCACCGCCACGGCGCGACGCGTCGCCGAGCGAAATCTGCACGAGCGCATCGCCTTCACCGGCCCCCAGGACGAGATCAAGGATCTGGCTGACACATTCGACGCCATGCTGGAACGCCTCGACCGCGCCTTCGACGGCCAGCGCCGCTTCGTCGCCAACGCGTCTCACGAACTGCGGACTCCGCTGGCCATCAACAGAACCCTGATCGAGGTCGCGCTCGACGACCCGGAAGCGCCTGAACCGCTGCGCAGGCTTGGCGTCACCCTGCTGGATGTGAACCGGCGCCACGAGAGCCTGATCGACGGGCTGCTGGGACTGGCCAGAAGCGAGCACCTCGACAAACGTGAGCGGATCGATCTCGCCACGGTCGCGACGCACGTGCTCGGCGTCGCCGACGACACCGCACGTCGATCGGGTGTACAGGTCACCTCGGATCTGGCGCCCGCGACAACATGGGGTGACCCCGCGCTGCTCGAGCGCCTCGTGGACAATCTCGTCGACAACGCGGTGCGCTACAACGTCGCCGAACACGGCTGGGTGCACGTAACCGTGCGCGCTGACGGCGGCGAGGCCTCGCTGGTGGTCTCCAACAGCGGTCCGCCGGTGGCACCGGCCGATCTGGAAAGCGTCTTCGAGCCCTTCTGCCGGTTGGGCTCGACGGGCCGCACCGCCGCCAGTCCGACGGCCAGCCGCGGTGCGGGCCTGGGGCTTTCGATCGTGCGGTCAATCGTCACCGCCCACGGCGGTCACGTCGCGGCGGCCGCACGAAGCGGCGGAGGGCTGGACGTCACCGTGCGACTTCGGCTCGCTCAGTAGTCACTACAGGTGTCGGCGATGCGCTGAACTCTGGCGATCACGTCCTGCCCCGCTGCAGTGTTGCGGTGCTCCTCGATCCTGGTGCGCCACTGCGGATTCTCGTCGAGCTTCTGCTGCAGGCGCTGCCTGCGTTGCTCGATCGGCAACGCGAGCAAGTTCTGCAGCCGGGCCTGCGCGGCAGGGTTATCGTCGAGGAGGTCCGCCACGATCGGCGCCTCGACCCGCAGCGCCGCGACGATCTGTCGATAACTGCACGCCGTCTCAATTAACGGTCCACCAGGGTCCGCCGATGCGGACGCCTGGGAGCAAGCCAGCACAACGCCTGCACCCACGACGCAAGCCGTCATTCGAGAGATGTTCACGGGCCCAGTTCAGCAATACCCGTGTTGGGTCGGCGCTAGGACACGAGCGGCGAAAGTAACGATGTGGTGCGCCACCAGATCAACACCACAAACACCAGCAGCATGGCCACGGTGGCCCCGACCTGGATCAACGTCTGACGTTCGCGGGGCGCATACCCGTACGCCGCTGCTAGCAGCGCGCCGGTCAGGAGACCGCCGAGATGCCCCTGCCAGCTGATCCCGGGAACGGTGAATGTGATCACCACGTTGATCCCGATCAGCATCACTACCCACCGCACATCGAGATTAAGCCGCTTGGCCACTACGAATGTGGCTCCGAACAGCCCGAACACCGCACCGGATGCGCCAACCGTGGCCGATCCCGCGTCGGCAAGCAGGTACACGACGACCGATCCGCCCAGTGCGCTGACCAGGTACAGAGCGACGAAACGCAATGACCCCAAACATCTTTCCAGCGGCGGACCGAGGATGAACAGCGCCCATACGTTGAACAGCAGGTGCACCGGACCGTCGTGCAGGAACGCCGAAGTGAGCAGGCGGTGGTACTCGTCGTTGACAGCAATCCCGTTGGGCCACAGCACGAAATCCGATGTGATGTCCCAGGACGGGATGTTCTGCATCGCCGCGATGGCGGGTATCGCGACGAAGACGAGCGCGTTGAGCGCGATCAGGGCGTAGCTGACCGCGGGTCTAGCACCCGTGCGCTGCCGTCCGCCCAACCGGGTACGCACCGGACGGATCGTCTTGGCGCCCTCGTTCACGCAATCGACGCACTGATGGCCCACTGCGGCGTCACGCATGCACTCAGGACAGATGTAGCGCTGGCACCGAGTGCACCGCATATAGGTCTGCCGATCGGGATGCCGGTAACACGTCGGCGCCGCCGCCGCGGGCGACTGCGGGACACTCGGATAGGTCATACAGCCATTCTGCTGTAGGCGCCACCACATTCCGTGGGCGGCACCAGCGATCTCAGGCGGGCGGCACGCACTTGGTGCACGCCACCGCAGGCCTCGGATTCCGGCCAATCGACAACACGCGTTTCCAGATTCGTTATCGTTCGACTATGAGCACCACCACCGATACGGACCTGGTCGCTGACGCCGCGCACAAGGTCGTCAGCGAACACAATCCCCGCAAGGTCGGTACCCAGGAATTCCTCGGCGCGTGCTACGACGCCGGGCTGTCCTGGGTGCAATTCCCCAAAGGCCTGGGCGGCTTGGGCGTATCCCGCGGCCTCCAGCTGATCGCCGACCGCATCCTGCAGGAGGCAGGTGGTCCCGTCCCCCTGTCGCTGAACCCGATGGGCTACGGCATGGCGGCGCCGACGGTGCGCGAACACTCCCAGTCGGAGGAGTTCACGAAGCGCCTGCTGCGCCCGCTGGCCAGCACCGAGGAGCTCTGGTGCCAACTGTTCTCCGAGCCCGGCGCCGGATCCGACGTCGCCGGTCTGGCCACCGCGGCGGTCCGCGACGGCGACGAATGGGTGGTCAACGGGCAGAAAGTGTGGACCTCGCTGGCTCACCGCGCCCAGTGGGGGCTGCTGCTGGCGCGCACCGACCCGGATGCGCCCAAACACAAAGGGTTGACCTATTTCGTCATCGACATGCGGCAACAGGGCGTCGAGACGCGGCCACTTCGTCAGATGACCGGCCATGCCGAGTTCAACGAGGTGTACTTCACCGACGCACGCATCCCGGACGGCCACCGGCTCGGCGCCGTAGGCGACGGTTGGCGTGTCGCCATGACCACCCTGATGAACGAGCGCAGCGCCCTCGGGGCCAGTGGTAGCAGGCGCGGCGCGGGCACCATCGCCGAGGCCGTCGCGCTGTGGGCGTCGCGGCCTGATCTGCAGACTCCCGTCTTGCGCGATCGGCTCTCCCAGCTGTGGTTGCGTGCCGAAGCGCAGCGCCTCACCTCGGAACGGTCCCGCGCGTCGGCGACGGTGGGTGGCCCAGGTCCCGAAGGGTCGATCGGCAAGATGGTCGGCGCCGAGCTCAACCAGCAGATCTATTGGTTCTGTATGGATTTCCTTGGGCCCGAGGGAATTCTGTACCACGACTACAGCATGCCCAGGAGCGAGGAACGCGTCTCGGACTGGCGCGGTCCCATCCAACAGCGCTTCCTGCGCAGCAGGGCGAACACCATCGAGGGCGGTACCTCGGAAGTGATGCGCAACATTCTCGGCGAGCGCGTGCTCGGCCTGCCGGGTGACCTACGTGCCGATGCAGGCATGCCCTGGAAGGAGATCCCCCGTGGTTGAGGAGCTTGCGGATCAACCCCACAATCGGGTTGAGTACGTGTTCAGTGAGGAGCAGGGCGCCCTGCGCTCCGCTGTCCGCCGGTTCTGCAGCGACCACTTCGACGAGCAGACCGTGCGCAAACTGATGGAATCCGCTCCCACCTACGATTCCATGACCTGGAACCGGCTGGGCGCTGAACTCGGGGTGCTGGGTTTGGCCGTCCCCGAGTCGCGCGGCGGCAGTGACGGCACGCTGGTTGACCTGGCGGTCGCGGTGGAGGAGTTCGGTGCGGCGCTGGCCTGCGGGCCGCTGTTCGGCACCGTCTATCTCACCATCCCCGCCCTGGTTGCCGCATCGGAAGGCACCGGGGCAGGACTGCTTTCGGATCTGGTCGAGGGTAGTCGCACCGCCGCTGTCGCGTTCGCGGACGCAGCAGGAGCGTTTGATCCGGCCCGGGTGTCGGTGGCGGCGACACCCGACGGTGACGAGTGGACGGTGACGGGAAGTGCCGGGCGCGTGGTCGACGGCGCCGCCGCGGATGTGCTGCTGATCGCCGCCAACGGCCCCAACGGTGTCCTGCTACTCGCGGTCGACACGGGAGCGGCTGGTGTGGAGCGCAGGCCGCTGGTGACGTTGGATCTGACGCGTCCCCAGGCGGATTTCGTGTTCTCTTCTGCACCAGCGAAACTGATCGCGGGGACGGACGAGGCGCAGCGGGTGATCGAGCACGCATTGCAGGTCGGCTCGGCACTGCTGGCCGTCGAGCAGGTGGGCGCCTCGCAGCACCTGCTGAACCTGACGGTCGACTACGCCAAGAGCCGGCTGCAGTTCGGTAGGCCCATCGGGTCGTTCCAGGCGGTCAAGCACCGGCTGGCCGACATGCTCGTCGACGTCGAGCATGCGCGGTCTACGGCATATCACGCGGTGTGGGCGCTGACGGACGGCTCCGACGATCCCGCGCTGGCCACCAGCATCGCGCAGGCGACGTGTTCGGCGGCATTCACCCGGATCGCGACCGACACCATCCAGCTGCACGGCGGCATCGGGTTCACCTGGGAGTACCAGGCTCAGCTGTACTACAAGCGGGCGTTCACCGATGCGCAACTGCTGGGCAGCGCCGAACAGCACCGGGCGCGCATCGCCGAGCTGGTGCTCGACACCGCATCACCCGACGGTGCGCCCCGGATCGCTACCGGGTAGCGAACACACTTCGGCCACAGCGCGTTCCGCGGCATCGACGGCACCTACCAGGTAGGCGCTCCAGTGGGTGCCGGTGTCGGTCGACGCCCAGTGGATGGGGCCGATGGGCGGTGTCAGCGCCCGACCGTAGGGTGGTCCACACCAGCGGCCCCTTGTTGGCGTTGTAGCAGCCCATAGTCCACGGCCGTTCGGACCACTCGCCATCGATGTAGGCGACTGGATGGGCGGCTTGCGGCCCGAAGATGCGCACCAGCTCGGCGGTGAGCGCTTCCCGCCGGTCGGTCGCGGACCAGGTGTTGACGACGCGGGCCTGCTCGCCTTCCAGGAACGCCAGCAGCACGACCGCATCCTGGCCTGGAATGCAGGCGTCGTTGGACATTCGCGGCGGGTCGTACAGGATGCGGCCGGCCAACGCGGGCGCGATCGCCACGATCACCCATCGGGCACCGAAGCTGCCGCCGCCACGGCAACTCACGGTGACGTGGTCGTCGGAGTACTCGATGGTCTGCACCTGCGCGTCGAGGATCAGGTGATCGGTCAACTGCGCCGTCAACCGGTCGGGCAGTTGCGCTGTCCCGCCGACGAACCGGGTGGTCTGAGCCCCGCCCTCGGCCTCGGAGAAGAGCGCCGCGCCGACACCGCAGGTCTGAATCGTGAAGGGTGCAGGAATGACACCTCGACCGTCCGTGCCGCGAGAATCCCGACGGTGCAGATCTCCAGGAGTGCGCGCGATCGGGCTCAGCCCCTGCGCGTCGTACCAGGCTCCAGCGGTGATCGAGTCCCACTCCGTGGCGCGGGCGGGCCTGCCAAGGTGCCTCAGGCGGGACAGTGGCGGCCAGTGCGTCGAGCGTGGCCAGGACGTGGTCGACCGCCTCGACGTCGGCACCGAACTACGAGTGGAACGGGGCGCCTCCCAGCACCCCCGCCCCACCCAGCTCCTATGTGGTCTCCCCGTGGTCGTACTGCCAGGAGGTATCGACGCCGAGTTCTTCGGCGAGGGCGACGATGCGCCGGTGGGTGTCGCCGATCCACTGGGCGCCGAGTTCGAGAGGGATTCCCGGGACGGGGGTCTCGGTCAGGATCCTGCCGCCGGTCCGGTTGTTCGCTTCGAGGATAAGCGGCTCGAGGCCCGCTTTTTTCCGTTCTCGTGCGGCATACAAGCCCGATAGCCCGGCCCCCACGATGATGACGTCGGCCTCGCGTTCCATGAGCGCGAGGACTACTCGGCACGCGACGCGGGTCGGCTGGTGCGCACGAAACCCGGGGCGATTCACGTCGACGATCACTGAACGATGAGCGTGCCCTTCATATCCGGGTGATAGACGCAGTAGTACGTGTACTCGCCCGGCTCGGTGGGGGCGGTCATGGTGCCGGTCTGGCCGCCGTCGACGTGGACGTCGAACAGCCCCTCAGTATCCGAGGTGACCGAATGTTCAGCCGAGTCGTTGTTGACAATTTGGATCGTCGCGCCCGGCTCGACGGTGAGGGGGTCGCCGAAGGCGAAACTCTCGATCGTGATCGTCGGACCGCTGGCTGCGGGGCTCTCGGTGCTCGCCGCAGAACTGTCCGTCGGAGCCGCAGAACCCGTGGTGGCCGCAGCGGAGCTACTCGCCTCGGCAGTCGGGGATTCCGAGGATGAATCGGAACCGCCGCAGGCAGACACCACCACAGCGACGGCGGCGCAGCACACCGTCAACCACAGTCCCCTATTGTTCCGTGTACGCATCGCGTAACCCTCCACTGATCAGACCGACGGCGATGGCACAATTATTGGGCCTACCAACGTTCGATGAGGGCGGAATCACGGGATGCGGAGAGCGGAATGTCGGATGCCCTGCGGCGTCCGCACCAGCACCTCTTATTGTGTCCTACTCATTTCGTCGTCCAGACCGGTCTTTGCGCCAGACTTCGTCATCGCCCGGCAGGCAACTACGTCAATGTTCGCAGTTCACTAAGTATTTTTCTCATGCTGCGAAGCATTCCCCGATCTACTGAATCCGTAGTACCGTACCTAATCAGGCTGAGCTCACAGGCGGCCTGCAGCCTTCGGAGATCGGGCATACAAATCGGACAGTGATGGGGTGAGCCATGTCAGGTATGGGAACCATCCGGGTCTACCGACCAGATCCGTCCCAGACCGAGCAGACTCAACTGTGCGGGCCAGCTTCCTTCACCACGCTGCCGCTATCCCCGTCGCTCGTCGTCGTCACCATCAGCGGTGAAATCGACGCCACCAACGGCCGTGCGCTTGGGCGCTACGTCGAGCGACACACCACCGCGTCCTCGCAGATGATCGTTGATCTGAGCGGCGTTAAATTCTTCGGGGCACAGGGATTTAC
>JBPPMS010000194.1:0-3203 GCA_051306175.1 Mycobacterium sp.
GCTCGCCAACCGGCTCGTCGGCATCCTGCACGGATGCCTCAAAACCCGCACGCTCTACAACGAAGCAACCGCCTGGTCTCATCGCACCGAAAAGGCCGCTGCTTGACATTCAAGCTCCTGGGATGTCTGACATAGGGCCTGTGTCCGGTCGGTAATTTAGTACTCTGATCTGCGGATTTCTCGGTGTGTCGTCGCACGACTTTGGCCTCGATGATTAATAATAGAAATAGCTATTTCGCGCGATTACGGGGGGTGGGTGGACGGTGACCGTGATGACCGTGCAGCCGCCCCTGCCGCTGGTGCCCGAGGATGCGCGCCCGGTCGGCACGGCCGCGGCGATCGTCGAGGACGACGACGGTGGCCGGGTGTTCGTGCACGGCAATCTGGCCTACGCGTGGGACGCCGGTGACGCCGCGGGGCGCCGGTTCGCGGCGGTGTCGCTGATGCGGATCAAGGCGGCCACCCAGCTGCAGGTCGCCGAGGCGTTCGCGGTGGGGCCGGGCACGGTGCGGCGCTGGGAGGCCCGGCTCACCGACGGCGGTATGGCCGGGCTGCTCGGCGAACGCAAGGGCCCCAAACGCAAGTCGAAACTGACCGCCGACACCGTCGCCGCGATCCGCCGGTTACGCGACGGTGGGGCGTCCTACCGCGCCATCGCCGCGGCGACCGGGGTGTCGGCGGGTAGCGTCCGCAACGCGCTCACCGACACCGACACCGACACCGACACCGACACCGAAGAGCCTGGCGCCCCAACGGGTTCGGATGCTCACCTGCCGTCGGAACCGCAGATCGCGGTCGAACCCGAGGTCGAGATCGAGGTGGAAGCCGAGCAGGATTGCCCGGCAACGATGTCGGCTGCGCCGGTCACCGACACTGGCGCTGCTGCGGGCAACACCGAGGTGCCGGTGTTGGCCGATCCGGTCGACCGTGCCGGCGAGCGCGCGTTGGCGCGGTTCGGGTTGATCCCGTACGCGCCACCGGTGTTCACGCCGTGCGGGCGGGCCCCGCTGGCGGGACTGCTGCTGGGGTTGCCCGCGCTGGCCGCGACGGGGCTGCTCGAGTGCGCGCACACCGTCTACGGCGGGTTGCCCAACGGGTTCTACTCGCTGGATGCGATGTTGTGCGAGAGCGTGTTCCGCGCCCTGCTCGGTGAGGCCCGCGCCGAAGGCGCGGCCCGGATCGACCCGGCCGCGCTGGGCCGGGTGCTGGGGTTGGACCGGGCCCCGGAGGTCAAGACGATCCGCCGCAAGATCCGGTGCCTCGCCGAGGCGGGCAAGGCCGGCGACTGGATCGCCGCGATGGCCGCCCGGCACGTGCAGGACCGTCCCGAGCAAGCCGCAGTCCTGTATGTCGACGGGCATGTCCGCGCCTATCAGGGCACCCGAAAGATCGCGAAAACCCATGTGCCGCGGCTGAAGTTCCCCGCCCCGGCCACGGTGGAAACCTGGGTCGCCGACGCCGCCGGGGATCCGCTGCTGGTGGTGATGGCCCAACCGGGCGCCTCGCTGGCCGCCGAGCTGCGCCGACTGATCCCCGACCTGCGCGCCATGGTCGGCGACCAGCGCCGGGTGCTGGTCGGGTTCGACCGGGGCGGCTGGTCGCCGGCGTTGTTCGCCGACCTGCACGCCGCCGGGTTCGACACCTTGACCTGGCGCAAGGGCGCCATCGCCGACCTCGACGAGACCCTGTTCGCCGAACACACCCATATCGACGAACACGGCCGCACCCACACCTGGGCACTGGCCGACACCGAGGTCGAGTTGCCCATCGCCGACGGGCCAGGCAAGGGCGAGGTGTTCCCGATGCGCCAGATCAGCCTGCACGACACCGCTCGAACCCGCCAGATGCACATCCTGACCACCCGCCGCGATCTGCCCGCCGCCGAGATCCGCTACCGGATGGGGTCACGCTGGCGCCAGGAGAACCACTACCGCTACGCCCGCATGCATTTCGACCTCGACTCCCACGACAGCTACCGCGCCGGCGACGACGACCCGGACCGGATGGTGCCCAACCCGGCCAAGAAGTCCGCCTACCAACAGGTCGAAAAAGCCCGCCGCGCACTACATTCGGCCGAAACCGCCAGCGATGCCGCGCTACTGGCCGCCCACTGCCCGCAACCCGGCACCTCGGTGCTGCTGACCAACGCGATGATCAACACCATCACCGCCGACGTCCACACCGCCCACGCCGCGCTTGAGGCGGCCCTGGCCGCGCACCAGGCGCTCCCCGCCCGCCTCCCGCTGGCTCAGGTCCACCCCGGCCAGCAGGTGTTGGACACCGAGACCAAACTGATCCACCACGCCATCCGCATCGCCGCGTTCAACACCGCGCAATCCCTGGCCCGGGCGATCCTCACCGACACCGGCTACACCCGCGGCGACGACGAAGCCCACACCCTGATCCGCACCGCCCTGGCCGGCTCCGGCGACATCATCCCCGACCACGACACAAACACCCTGCACATCCGCCTCGATCCACTACCCGCACCACGTCACACCGCCGCCATCGACGAACTCTGCCAAGCCCTCAACGACACCAACACCGTCTACCCCGGCACCACACTCACCCTGCGCTACAGCATGAAATCCCACCGACGACCGCACACCAATTCTTGAGCCATGTCCGGAGTCCTGGTGTCAGGAGTCCTGGGGCATAGAAAACCGCCTCCACTGGATTCGGGACGTGACCTTCGGTGAGGACGGCTCGCAGGTACGTACCGGGCAGGCGCCACGAGTGATGGCCACCTGCCGCAACGTCGCGATCAGCATCCTTCGCATCGACGGGTGGGACAACATCGCCGCCGGCCTACGCCACCACGCCAGACACCCAGATCACGCCCTCGCGATGGTGCTGACCTCATGAAACGCGACTATTCCGGGACCCTGGCGTGGGATCTAAGCCTAAGACCCCGCATTGTTCCGCGGATGGCGGCATTCACCTTTGACCAACGCCCCTCGCGTTCGAAAAGTAATGCCTTGGCGACGGGACGGAGCGATTCGAGACCTCCGCGGCCGACGATCAGGTGACGCCGGGCCACTCCAACATCGCGTGCAAACGTAAAGCGATTACGCGTAGCCCAATAGTAATAGGTCGAGCTTAGGCCAGAACCCGACGAGGCCCCTATATGGTGCCAGAGGCGAGCGGAAGGTACAACGCCAAGCCTAAAACCCAGCGCGCGCGCCTTCCAAGAGAAATATGCG
>JBPPMS010000195.1:0-2378 GCA_051306175.1 Mycobacterium sp.
TCCGAGATCGACGTCCGCGGGTGCCGCATCCATCTACGGCTATGGGGTGATGCGGACAAGCCGCCGCTGGTATTCGTCCATGGCGGTGCCGCGCACTCCGGGTGGTGGGATCACATCGCTCCCCTGTTCACCACCACACACCGGGTCGTCGCTCTCGACCTGAGCGGGCACGGCGACAGCGGCACGCGCCCGCAGTACTCGATGTCGATGTGGGCTCGCGAGGTTCTCGCCGCCGCCGAAGCGTCCGGGTCGTCGGACCGGCCCGCCGTCGTGGGCCACAGCATGGGCGGATGGGTGGCAGCGGCGGCCGCCACCCGATACGGCAAGCAGATCGACAGCGTTCTGATCATCGATTCACCGCTGCGCGACCGCGTTCCCGAAGAGTCACGGTTGGCCAATCGTCGCCGGGACACTCCCGGATACCGCACCGAGGCAGAGATCGTGGCCCGCTTCCGAGCGGTGCCGACACAAGCAGTGACCCTGCCGTTCATCGAACGCCATATCGCGTCGCAGTCCGTGCGCAAGGCCGACAGCGGATGGGTGTGGAAGTTCGACCCGGAGATCTTCGGTGGTTTGCGGCTGGAAGAGACGCCGGCCGACGACGAGATCCTGGAGAACGTCTTTGCCCGAATTCCCTGCCGGATCGGGTATCTGCGGTGCGAGAACGGTCTGGTCCCCGCGCCGATGGCCGATCAGATCCTCTCCCTGCTGCAGCTGCGCGGCCCGTTCGTCGAGCTCGCCGAGGCCGGACACCACCCGATGCTGGACCAACCACTCCCCTTGGTGGCGACCATCCGAACCCTGCTCGAGTTCTGGTCCATCACTTAGAGCGTCCGGGCCCGAGGTTTGAGAGTGCGCCGAACGGGCATGCCGTACACCGTGCCCGTCAACGAGAATCCACCTGCCGTTCTGTTCGATATCGACGGCACCTTGGTCGATTCGAACTACCTGCACGTCCACGCCTGGTACCGCGCGTTCAGCGAGCTGCGAATCCCAGTGCAGAGTTGGCAGATTCACCGTTCCATCGGCATGGACGGCAAGAAGCTGCTCGAAACCTTGGCCCCTACAGCCGACGAAGATACCCGCGGCCAACTCAAAGATCTCCACACGAAGTACTACCAGGAGACGACATCGCTGCTGTCTCCGTTGCCGGGCGCACGGGACATCCTGGACCGTATCGACTCGCTGGGACTCCAAGTCGTGCTGGCCACCTCCGCTCCCGAAGATGAACTCGCCACGCTGCGCGCTGTGCTCGACCGTGACGATCTGGTCTCCACCGTCACCTCGGCAGAAGATGTGGAGACCGCCAAGCCCGAGCCCGATATCGTCGAGATCGCTTTGGCACGAGCTGAAGTCACCTCGGAGCGCGCCGTTTTCATCGGCGATGCCGTATGGGACGTCAAGGCCAGCGTCACTGCCGGGGTGACGTGCATCGGGCTTCTCAGCGGCGGCTACTCACGCAGCGAGCTCGAGCAGGCCGGTGCCGCCATGGTGTTCGACAATGCCCTCGACCTCTGCGCGCACCTTGCCGACAGCCCCGTGCAACGCCTCATCAATATGCTCTGACGGTCCCCCGGGGGGCATCCGCGTCCGTCGCCATGCCGCGGTGCATCACCCGATCCCCCACGACGCCGGAGTGATCGGCACGATGCATCACCACGCGGTTATCCCACATCACCACGTCACCCGACGCCCATGAGTGCCGAAGGACGTTCTCCTCCACCGTGGAGTGCTCGAACAGATAGCTCACCATCGCCGTTGACTCGTCTTCGGTGAGGCCACTGATGGACGCACACCGTTGCGGAGTGGTCAGATACAGCGCGGTACGTCCACTCAAGGGGTGCGTTTGTAACACCGGATGGGTCGCCGAGGAATCATCGTCCACTCCGCTTGCCACATGGGTGATGACGCGCCCGAACAGGTTGCGGCGCACCTCGTCGGGCAGGGTGTCGTACGCGCGGTACTGGTTGCTGAACAAGGTCTGCCCGCCGTGTTCGGGAACGACGACAGCACGCAACGCGGTGTAGGACGGCGGCATCGGCACATAGGTGGTGTCGACGTGAAAGGTGGAGCGGGGCGGGCGGTCACGTCCCACATTGGTGATGACGTTCAGGTCAGGGCAGCCCGGTACCGGAGTTTCACCCCGGGTGAACCGAACGTCTCCGAAACTTCGGAGGAACGCCACCATATCCTCGTCGCCGACGTCCTGGCCGCGCATGATGACCACACCGTGTTCGGCGAGCTGCTGTCGCAGCCAGGCGACCTGTCGAAGATCAAGCGCCCGCACGGGCACACCGGTGACCAGTGCGCCGATGGGTTTCAGCGTCTCGGCGCGCATCCGGCCTTCTCGCGGTCGAGTTCGTTCAGCACACCGGCGA